>CALKCJ010000007.1 GCA_938082375.1 uncultured Thermomicrobiaceae bacterium | reverse complement strand
GGGAGCGCCCGACGGCAAAGAGCGCGACAAGACTGCCTGGCTGGCCACCACCGGCCTCTGGCGTTGGGCCACGTAGGGTGAGGCTGGGCGCCCTTACCCCCCTGCCCCCTCTCCCACCACGCGGGAGAGGGGTGCCCGAAGGGCGGGGTGAGGGGAGTGCTACCCTTACCCCCAACCCCTCTCCCACTCGGTGGGAGAGGGGTGGCGAAGCCGGGGTGAGGGAGCAGAGGGGTGCCGAAGGCGGGGTGAGGGCGGGCGACGGGGTGCGGTCAGGGTGCCCACCAGGGGCTAGGATGCCCACCAGGGGCATCCCCATGGCGCCTGTGGTAGGCTGAGGGGTGGAGGTGGCGCGATGTACTTCTGCCGCAAGCACGTCCTCGTCTGTACCGCCGTCCACTGCAACCAGAAGGGCGCCCAGCAGGTCGCCGCGAGGCTGCGCATCGAACTGAAGCGCCGCGGCCTCGATGCCGACATCATGGTCAATACCTGCGACTCGATCGACCTGTGCGACATCGGGCCGAACATCGTGGTCTACCCCGATGGCATCATCTACCGCGGCGTGCAAGTGAAGGATATCCCCGACGTGATCGAGTCGCTGCGCGCCGGTGGCCGGCCGGTGGAGCGGCTGCTCCTGACTGCTGACGGCGAGGACGAGGTACGGCGGCGACAGTTCTTCGTGGTCGCGGCTGAGCGCGAGCCAGTGCCAGCGGACGAGTTTTTGGCCCTGGCGCGCGCATACGGCTTCGACGAGGCCTGGTGCGCCGAGCAGGCGAGGCGAGGTTTCATCGCCCGCAAGCCGTACAGCGAGGGACAGGCGGTTTGGATCACGCGCAAGGCCCGGCGCCGCTACGGCCTCCCTGGTGGCGGCGCAGAGGGTGTGTAATCCCCACCACCAGTTTGGCAGGAAAACTGGCTCGACACGAGTGGTGATGGGGCAGCATGTCTCTCGCCAAGGGTGCTCGCACGTCCGCTATCCTCGACTGGCCTTCGGTGCCCGCGCTCGATCCCGCTCTCGCTCGGGGGCGAGGGGAGGGGGATGAGGGTAACTGTGCCGGCTTGTCAAAGTTCCATTCGGCTATCCCGCATGGTATACTGAGGCTGAAAGAGGAAGGGGAGGGAACGGGGACAGAGCAGGAGGTTGTCGCGGTAGGGAGCGTGATGATCGACGAGGGGCGCGAGGCGGCTGAGACGCCGGCTGAGCTGGCGAGGGCGCTCGAGGCAGTACCGGAACGTCGCCTGCAGTTCGCTCACCCAGCCGAAGCAGAGTTTGCGGCGTTCCTCGATTTCTATCGCATCAAGTGGGAATACGAGCCGAAATCGTTCCCCCTGCGCTGGCGCGACGGCCGCGTCAGTGAGATGTTCACCCCCGACTTCTATCTCCCCGAGCAGGATCTCTACGTCGAACTGACCACCATGAAGCAGAGCCTGGTGACGCGGAAGAACCGCAAGGTTCGCCGTCTGCGCCAGCTCTACCCGCACATCAACATTGTCCTGCTCTACCGCAAGGACTACCACGAGCTCCTCTCTCGCTTCGGCTACGGCTCGGTCGATATCACCTCGCTCCGACCCGACCAGATCGAGCGCATCCTGCTCAGCCCTGCCGAGATCCAGGCGCGGGTGGCGGAGTTGGGCCGCCAGATCTCCGAGGATTACGCCGGCACATCGCTGATCCTGGTCGGTGTACTCAAAGGGATCACCTTCTTCCTGGCCGACCTGGCACGCGCGATCACCCGTCCGCTGGCCATCGACTACCTCCAGCTCTCCCACGAGCTCGACGAGGGGGTGCGGATCAGCAAAGACCTCGACCTCGATATCCGCGGCAGGCACGTGCTCCTCGTCGAGGACATCGTCAATACCGGGATGACGATGGACTTCGTGCTGCGCACCTTGCGCCAGCGCGAGCCGGCCAGCCTGGAGGTCTGCGCGCTGCTCGATAAGGCCGAGCGGCGGCTGGTGCCGGTTCCGGTCAAGTACGTCGGCTTCACCATCCCCAACGAGTTTGTGGTCGGCTACGGGCTCGACTACCGCCAGCTCTACCGTAACCTGCCGTTCATTTGTGTGCTGAAGAAAGAAGTCTACGAGGCCAACGGGAACGGCCCGCTGGTGAAGCGCCCGGCCGAGCTGGTCTCGCCCGGACGCGCCTGAACCACGTCCCAGATTCACTCGCGGGCAGCCAGCCGTCCCGTGGCCACGGTTCCGCGAGGCCAGCTGACTGGGGCAGGCTGGCAGCGTGGGCAGAGGTAGGTGCCCCGGCCGTTCACCTGGAGCTTGACGATCGTTGTGCCGCAGCGCGGGCAGGGCTGACCCTCCCGGCCGTGCACGAACGGGAACTCGCCGACCGGCGGCACCGCTTTGCCGTGCAGGATGCGCGCCCCACCCATCGGTACCGCCAGGCGCATCGTCTCCTTGATCCCCTCGTAGAGCCGAACCAAGTCGTTCTCGCTCAGCGTGCCGACCACCTGCTCCGGGTGGAGCCGCGCTTGCCAGAGGCTCTCGTCGGCATAGATGTTGCCGATCCCGGCGACCACCGACTGGTCGAGCAGCGTCGGCTTCAGCCGCCCGCTCCGCCTCCGCTCCAGCCGCTGGCGGAAGGCCTCGAAGGTGAAATCGGGCGAGAGCAGGTCAGGTCCCAGGATGAGCTGTTCGACATAACGCATGAGATCGTCGGCTGGCAGGAGCCAGACGCGGGCGAAGTGGCGGACATCGGTAAGGTAGAGCTGGATGTCTGGCTCGAAGTCGAGCCGCAGCGCCGTCGACTTGTGTGGCAACGGGGCGTCGTAGGGAGGGACGGGGTGACCGGCAGCAAAGCCGGGGATCGCGTCGCCGCGAGCCACGAGCTGGCCGGTCAGCTTGAGGTGGACCACAGCGGCCAGCGGCTCGAAGACGAGCCAGAGGTACTTGCCCTGCCGCCCAACCTCGAGCAGCCGGCGGCCGGGGAGGAGGTCAAGGCTGAGCCCGGGAGCGGCCTGGACGAGCCGCGGACGGTACAGCTCCAAGCCGGTCACGGCCCGGCCAGTCAGCTGCTCGGCGATCCCGCGCCGGGCGGCTTCGACCTCCGGAAGCTCCGGCATAGTGCCTCCCAGCCGACTCGGCGCAGTCAGGCGGCGCGCTGCGGTGGTCTGACGCCCAGCCGCTCCCAGTCGATCTCCCAGTAACGCGGATCGAGCGGGTCGACCTCCTGCCGGGTGTCGAGCGCGTTCCAGATCGTGGGGAAGGCGTAGACTTCCTTGCCCTCGATCACCACTCGGCGGGCGATGCCGCCAGGCCGGTTGACCGGGAAGATCTCACGTGGCGGCTTGCTGATCACCTCAGCCTGAAACCAGCCGTGCTCCGGGCAGCGACCGGCGTGGAGCTGCCACGGCAGCCGAGCGGTCACATCGCCGAGATACCGGAGCCGGACCTCGACGAGGGTCCGCCCGCAGAGCGGGCAGCGCATCGGGGTATGGGAGCCTGTGCCCATCGCTCCTTGCGCCTCCTCTCACATCCCCGGCAGTCGACGACGGCCGAGCCGACTCGACCGGGCCCGATCCTACCATATGGCTCGCGACCGAGGCTCAAGCCCGGCCCCTTTCTGCCGATTCTCTGAACGTAGAGACGTCGCCGCGGAGCCGCCAGCGCATCGTTGGCGGACAGGGTTGTAGCCTCAGAAGGAGGGTCTCGATGCAGCTCTCGCTCCAGCAGAAGCTCTTGGGTCTGGTCGCAGGCCTGCTCGTGGCGACTGTGATCGTCGCCGCCGTCGGGTGGAACGGCCTGCGCCAAACGGAAGGGAAGGTTCAAGACATCGCGGTCGCTACCACAGCCCTCGATGAGCTCGCGAGATTGACCCACCGGATGAAGTCAGTCCGTATCGCCGTGCTGCGGCACGTCATGGCGCAGGACGCTGCCAGCAAATCACAGTTCGATAGCGAGATTGCCCAGCTCGACCAGGAGATCGGGCGGATCTTCAACGAGTGGGAGGCGGCAGACCCGAGCGGCCAGTACCGTGACACCCGCGAGCAGCTCGCCGCCGCTTGGGCGGCCTACGTCCAGGCGACCAACGAGCTCACTCTCGCGGCCAGCCGGCGGTTCGATACCACCGCCGCCATGGAAGCCGCGAATGGGCCGGTCGCGCAGCGCTTCGCAGCGGTCGACGACGCAATCACTTCGGCGCGGCAGCAGATCCGGACGGAGACCCAGGCGTCGGTGACGACCGCCGAAAGCACTGTTCGCCGCTCCGAGCTGATCCTGCTCGGCGTGACGCTTGCAGCGGCGGTCCTCGGCATGGCAGTCGGCTTCCTGCTGACGCGGCCGATCGTGCGTGCCGCCCAGGCCATCGCTGGCGTCAGCGAGCAGCTTGCGGCGCGCGACCTGGTGACGCTGGAGGAGGCGTTGCAGCGCCTGGCCCAGGGCGACCTGACCGCCCACTTCGCTGTCGATGCCCAGCCGATCCCGGTCACAAGCCGTGACGATCTGGGCCGAGCTGCCCAGGCCTTCAACCAGATGCTTGAGCGGCTCGGTCAGGTTGGCAATGCGTTTGGCCAAACGGTGGCGGGTCTCAACCAGCTCGTGGCCCAGGTACGGGGCGCTGTAAGCGCGGTGACCCAGTCCGGCGAGCAGAGCCTGCAGTTGGCGGGACAGATTTCGAGCGCGACGCAGGCCGTGGCGCAGACGATCCAAGACGTGGCGCAGGGGTCTGCCCAGCAGGCGGAACAGGTCACTACGGCCTCGAGCGCGACGGCCGAGATGGCGCAGACCATCGACGCGGTGGCCAAGGCGGCGCAGGAGCAGGGGCGGGCGCTGCAACGGGCGGCGGAGCTGGCGCAGGCGATCGCCGAACAGAACCAGCAGCTGGAGCAGATCGCGCGGCAGGTGGTCGCGACTGCCGACCAGAACGCGCAGCAAGCCCAGGCCGGTTCCCAGACGGTGGAGCAGTCGATGAGCGCCATGCTGCGGGTGCGCAGCCAGGTGGAGGGGACGGCGCAGACGATCCGGGTACTGGGGGAGCAATCGCAGCAGATCGGGCGGATCGTGCAGGCGATCGAGGACTTGACGGAGCAGACGAACCTCTTGGCGCTGAACGCGGCGATCGAGGCGGCGCGGGCCGGCGAGGCGGGCAAGGGGTTTGCGGTGGTGGCCGAGGAGGTGCGCAAGCTGGCGGAGCGCTCGTCGCAGTCGACGCAGGAAATTGCGCAGATGATCGCTGGGGTGCAGGCGGCGGTGCAGCAGGCGGTGGGCGCGATGCAGGAGAGCGCGCTGGCGGTGGAGCAGATGAGTGAGCAGGCACAGGGGGTACGGGAGGTGTTTGCGGCGATCCGGGGTGCGGCCGGGGAGATCGAGGGGCGCAACCGGGAGCTGCTCTCCGCGCTGGAGGAGATCGCGCGGCGCAGCGCGCAGTTGCGGGCGACGATGGAGGACACAGCGGCGATTGCCGAGGAGAACAGCGCGGCGGCGACAGAGCTGGCAGCGAGTGCCGGGCAGGTGCGGCAGGCGATCCAGAGTGTGACGGCGGTGGCGGAGCAGAACGCGGCCGCGGCGGAGGAAGTCTCGGCGGCGACGGAGGAGGTCGCAACGCAGATCGGAGAAGTGGCGGCGGCAGCACAGGAGCTGGTGGAGCTGGCCGCGCAGCTCGAAGCGGCTGTTAGCCAGTTCCGGCTCCGGCGGGCGGCCGATCGCGACGCCGGTCGCGCCGCTCCTTGGACCGGGAGCGCTCGCGAGGACGAGGTGTGGCAGCCGAGGCCAGCGCCGGCAGGCCGGCGCCAGCCGCTCGCGGCAGGCGTGGGCGGCAATGGCTACGTACGTTGAGCCGCAGCCAGCCGGCGTTCGATCGGGCGAAGGTGAACACTGATGGGAACCGACGACCGCGAACTGATCGAGATGTTCCTGGAAGAGACCCGCGAGCGGTTGGAAGCGATCGAGCCCGCGCTGGTGGAACTGGAGCAGGTGAGCGCGGCGGCCGAGCGGGAGCACCTGCTCAACGAGATCTTCCGGCACCTGCACTCGACGAAAGGGAGCGCTGGCTACCTGAACCTTGACGACCTCGTGGAGCTGGTGCACGCCGCCGAGCAGCTTGCCGACGTACTGCGCAAGGGCGCTCCGCTCCAGACCGAGCATATCGACCTCTTCCTGCGGGCGACGGCTGCGGTTAAGGCCTATCTGGTCAGCCTGGCTGGTGACACTGCCGCTCCCGGCGGGCTCGATGCCCTCACCGCGGCGCTGCAGAGCGCCGCGGCCGCCGCGGCGCAGGGCGGAAAACAGAGCCCGGTGAGAGCCCAACCTGAGCGGCCTGAAGCGGCCACCAGTGGCGGCCAGTCCGAGAGCGAGAGCCGGCAGTCCAGTGACGCTGATCTCTTGGGCTCGACGGTCCGAGTGCCGATCCACGTGCTCGACCGGCTCGGGCGATTGGCCGAGGAGATGCTGGTGACCCGCAACCGGATCACGACGCTGGCCGCCAGCCTCCAGGACATGGAGCTAACCGGGGCGTCCAAGAAGCTCAGCGTGATGGTCTCGGAGCTGCAAGACATCGCCGAGCTCACCCGGCTGCAGCCGATCTCCCACCTCTTCGGGCAGATGCCGCGCGTCGTGCGTGACGCCGCCCGCGCCACCGGTAAAGAGGTCGAGCTGGTCGTCAGCGGCGGGCAGCTCGAGGTCGACCGGCGGATCTTGCAGGAGCTGCGTGACCCGCTGGTTCACCTGCTGCGCAACGCCGTCGATCACGGCATCGAGTCGCCGGAACGCCGCATTGCGGCCGGCAAGCCCTCGCGCGGGCGGGTCACGCTCCAGGCCAGCCGCGAGGGCTCCAACCTGGTCATCGACGTGTCCGACGACGGCAAGGGGATCGACTTCGAGGCCGTGCGGGCCAAAGCAGTGGAGCGCGGGTTCGTGGCGGCCCGCACGGCGGCGTCGCTCGCTGAGGCCGAGCTGGCGAACCTGCTGCTCCGCCCGGGCTTTTCGACTCGCGACCAAGTCACCGAGATGTCGGGGCGAGGTGTTGGCCTGGACGTGGTGGCGGTACGGCTACAGGAGCTGGGTGGGCACCTGACCATCCACTCGATTACCGGTCAGGGCACCACGATCCGGCTCACCGTGCCTACCTCGGTCTCGGTCGTCAACACCCTCGTCTTCACCGCACGCGGCTATCTGCTTGGCATCCCCTACGACGTGGTGCAGGAGATCGTGCTGATCGACCGCGCGCAGATCGAGCACTACGGCGAGCAGGATGCCTTCCGGCTGCGTGACCAGCTCGTGCCCCTGTTTACGCTTGACCGCTGGCCCGATCGGGGCCAGGGGAGCAGCCAGCGGGATCGCCACTACGTGCTGGTGCTGCGGGGCCAGCATGCGGTGGCCGGGCTGCTCTGCGACGGGATTGCCCGCTTCGAAGAGCTGATCGTGAAACCGGCCGGCAACGTGATCCGTGGGGTAGAGAGCGTGAGCGGGCTGGCCTCGTTGGGAACCGGGGAGATCGTGCTGATCCTGGAGCCAGAGAGGATCCTGGCGGAAGCCGGGCTGGCCAGCCTACGGCTCGCAGAGGAGCGGGCACGCGTTGCAGCCAGCGGCCAGACCCAGTCGGCGGGATCGGTCACGCCCGCCGAGGACGACCTCGCCGAACGGATGGTGCTGGTGCGCGGCTACAGTGAGCAGCGCTACGCGCTGCCCGTGCGCCTCGTCTCGCGCATCGTCCGCTTCGGACCCGAGGAGCTCGCCATCTTCGGTGAGCGGGTCTACCTGCGCCAGGAGCGCGCGCTCGTCCCGCTGATCGACCTCGACCGGGCGCTTGGGTTCGGGAGCGGCGAGGTGCACCAGGGCGGCATCGTGGTGCTCCTCAAGGCCGATACGCTTGAGTGCGGCCTGGTCGCCTCCGGCGTGGTGCGCATCGGGAACGTCGCCGCACGCCCGGAGCCATCCGACCGCCAGGGGGTGACTGGACTACTGAACCTGCCCGACCATGTCTACCTGCTGCTCGACGTGCCAGCACTCGTGCACGGCCAGTTACAGCGGCTCTTCGCCGCTCAGGTCGATAGCGCGGCGATCGCCGGCAAGACGGCGCTGATCGTGGAGGACAGCGCTTTCTATCGCGACGCGCTGGAGACGACGCTGCGCCGCGCCGGCTGGGCGGTACTGGCTGCCGGCAGCGCCGAGGAGGCGCTCGCTCGCCTGGCTGAGAACGGCGATATCGCCCTCGTGATCACCGACTACATGTTGCCGGGCAAGTCCGGCCTCGATCTTGTCCAGGCCATCCGCTCCGGCGCGGGCGGTATCCGGCCCAATACGCCCGTCGTCGTGCTCTCGCAGTATCTCCGAGACCAGGATCCGGATGGGGCGATGGCGGAACGGCTACGCGCAGCCGGTGCCAGCGCCGTCTTCGCCAAGTTCGACGAGATCGAGCAGAGCGAGCTGCTGCAGCACCTGGGCAAACTCGTGAGCGGCGACATGCAGGTGGAGGGGAGCGCTGCCGGTGTTGCGGCCGACGAGGAGACGGCACACGTCTTAGCGATCAACCTCGGGGCAGAAGTCTTCGGCATCTCGATCGACCGCGTGCGTGAGATCACGACGCTGGACAGCGTGACCCCGACGCCGGTGGATCAAGCCGGATTCCTCGGCCTGGCCAACATCCGGGGCGAGATCGTCCCGGTCTTCGACCTCGGTGGAGTGCTCCGGCGCCCGGCGCTGGCAGGCGACCGCAGCGTGGATGTCGTCACGCTGACCGGGCTGGGGCCGTTGGTGCTACGGGGCGAGAGTATCCGCGGCACGATCCGGGTGCCCGCTAGCGAGCTTCGGGAGCCGGCCGGCAACCTCGGCGCCCTGGCCGAGCTGGTTCCTGCTGTCGCGACTCTGCCCGACTGCCTGCTGCAGCTCGTCGAGCTGGAGAAGCTGGCCAGTGCTTGCCTCAGCCGACATCAAGACCTCTCCTGAGGTGTGGCAAAAGTCTGCCCGGAGAGACAACTGTGGGGTGTAAGTAAAGGGAGGGCTCGTGACGATCTGGCGAACCTCGCGATAGGGTCTGTTGCGCCGCCTGATCACTAAAGGCGAGCCCTCCTTCTGCCGAAGATTACCAACAGCGACGGTCCTGAGCGTCTGAGCCGCCATCTTCTAAACCCAGAAAGAGGGAACCCGATGACCGGCCCGATCACACCGGTAACTGTGGTTGGATCAGTCGAGACCGTGCGGGAGCAGGCGATGCAGGGTGACCAGAGCCGACAGGCAGGACGTGTGGTTCGCCAGCTCCAGCGGAGTCCGTCTGAGCGCGCGCCCGAGACGCCCGCGCACACGGTCGATCTCAGCCTCGACCCGCAGGCGGTGCGTCGTCTGCCGGCCGATATCTATGTCCGCTACTACGTCCATCCTGGCATCGGTAACTACGTGGTACAGGTCATCGATCGTCGTACTGAGGAAGTCATCCGCGAGATACCGCCCGGTGGCCTCGAGACAGTGTTGGAAGAGCTCGCCCGGCAGCGCCAGCAGAGCGCATAGGCGCACGTTGCATGGGCGCACGGATGGGAGAGAGCGATGAGCGTCTTTCGGATCGATGGCCTGGCTTCCGGGCTGAATACGACTGACATCATCGAAAAGTTGATCCAACTTGAGCAGCGACCGATCCAGCGACTCCAGACCCGGAAGCTGGAGGTCGAGGCGAAGCGCGACGCCTGGCGTGACCTGGGTAGCCGATTGCAGAACCTATCGTCGGCGCTGCAGCCGCTGCTCATGCGAGGCACGGTCACCGCCTTCACCGTCAAGCCGAGCGACAGCACCCCACCCTTTACTGCCACGGCCGGCTCCGCTGCCGTTCCCGGCAGCTACTCCATCCTCGTCAGCCAGCTCGCGACCAGCACCGTCGCCCGGAGCAGCGGAGCAGTCGGTGCTGATATCGACCCGAACGCCCTGCTCAAGGACGGCAATTACCGGACGGCAATCACAGCCGGGTCGTTCTCGATCAACGGGGTGAGCATTAGCGTCGACCCCAACACCGACACGCTCAACGCCGTCGTCAACCGGATCAACGCCAGCGGAGCCGGCGTCACGGCCTCGCTCGTCACCGTGGACGGCCGCGCCCGGCTACAACTCTCGGCGAACACGCCGGGAGGGCCGATCCAGCTCGGCTCTGGCGCTGATACCTCGAACTTCCTGAGTGCCACCAGTCTACTGGCCGCCTTACGCGTGGGCGATACCGTGACCGGAACCCGCAGCCTGAGCGCTGTGAAGACAAGCCAGCCACTCTCGAGCGCGGCGCTGGCGACTCCGGTGACGGGCGCAGGCACGCTGACGATCAACGGTGTCCAGTTCAACTACGACCCGGCGACTGACTCGCTCAGCAGTATCCTCGGCCGCATCAACGCTTCCAACGCTGGAGTCACAGCCAGCTACGACACGGTGAGTGACCAAGTCATCCTGACGAGCAAGGCTACGGGTTCGCAGGTCATCGGCCTCAGCGACACCGGCAACCTGCTGGCCGCGCTGAACATCGCCCCCCAGAACCAGCAGCTCGGCCAGAACGCGGTCTACAGCCTTGACGGCGGCGCGACCTTCCAGTACAGCGCCAGCAACACGCTCACCGACGCCGTCCCCGGTGTCTCGTTGACGCTCACCCGCACCACCGCGGCAGCCTATAGTTTCGCGGTGCAGGCCGACCCTGAGCCAGCGGTCGCGGCCGTCAAGAAATTTGTTGAGCAGTTCAACAGTGTGTTGAGCTTCATCCAGGACAAGACGTCGTACGATGCGAACACCAAAAAGGCCGGCACGCTCATCGCCGATGGAGCGATCCGCTCGATCGAGGCGGCGCTCCGGCGGATCGTGACCTCGCCAGCGGTGGATCCGGATGGCGCGTACCGCTCGCTCTCGGAGATCGGGCTGAGCTTCGGGGCCGTCGGGTCGGCAGTCGGCACGACCAACCAGCTCCAGCTCGATGAGACGAAGCTGCGCCACGCCCTGGCGACCAACCCGCATGCGGTCTACGACCTCTTCGCCGCGACCTCGAGCGCGGCGCTGAATGCCCCCGGAGACGTCGTCGCCGTCACCGGCACGCCGACCGGCGCGCCGTCGAGCGGGCGCTACGTGATCACGTCCGATGGTACCGGTAACCTGACCGTCGAGTTCCGTGACCAAAGCAACAACCTCGTCTGGACGAACAGCGGCACCATCACGGCCGGTGGTACGAACAGCACCCTGATCCCGGGCCTGGTGATCACGGCTGCGGGCAGCCTGACCGGAGCGCAGTCGGAGATCCAGGTGACCTACCGCGAGGGGGTGATGCAGCGGCTCGGCCGCTACCTGGATTCCACCCTCGGCGCCGGGGGCGTGGTCACCACGCGCGGCGACGGATTCCAGCAGCGCCTGCGGCAGATCGATAGTCAGGTCGAGCGCTTCCAAATGCGCCTCGACGAGCGGCGTGAGCGGTTGATCCGCCAGTTCGCCACGCTGGAACGGCTGCTGGCGGAGATGCAGCAGCAAGGCGCTCAGCTCGGCATGCAGCTCGCCAGCATGCTGGGCAGCGGTCGGTAACGGAAGGGGAGAGGCATGACCTACCAGTCCGATCGCTATCGCCAGATTCGAGTGGAAACGGCCTCGTCCGTCGACCTGGTCATCATGCTCTACCGTGGGGCCATCCGCTTTCTGGCTGAAGCCGAGGAGGCGATGGTGGCCCGCGATATCGCCGGAGCGCACCGCTGCCTCGTGCGCAGCCAGGAGATCGTCGCCGAGCTGATGGGTAGCCTCAACCTGGATGCCGGTGAAGTCGCGGTCAACTTGAGCCGCCTCTACGACTATATGCAGCGGCGCTTGATCGAGGCTAACCTGCGTAAAGATCCGGCTGCGGCACGCGAAGTGCGCGCCTTGCTGGGCGACCTCCTCGGTGCCTGGGAGACCATCGCCGCGCAGGAGCGGGCTTCTGCCCCGGCCTACGCTGTGGCCTCGGTGACGACCGCGTGAACAGAAAAGGATGATACCGTTCCATGGTTCGCTCTGAGACCGTGTTTCCCGAAACAGCGCTCGAGCTTGCTCGTCGGTTGCTCGCCCTTGCGGAAGAGCAGCGCGCGGCGGCGGAGGCAGGCGACTGGATCCGGGCACTCGAGTGTGCCGACCAGCGCACCGGTGTGCTGACCGCTATCTGCCGAGTCGACCCCGCTGTGCTCGACGCCGACGAGCATGCGGCGATGGTCGACATCTTGATTCGTGTCCAGGCGCACGACGAGGAGACGGGCAAGCTGGTCAGGCACGCGCGCCAGGTGACGCTTCTGGCGCTCAGTGAACTCGACTGCAGCCAGGCGATGGCTCGCAGCTACCGCCGCTCGACCATCGCTCAGCGGCGAGCACTGCTGGTCGACGACGAGGCCTGAGCGTGGCGATGAGACGGGGCTCTGTCAGGCTTGCGCTCAGTGGCACAGTGCTCGCGACGGTTCTGCTGGCCGCCTGTCGTGCCCCCGTCACGGTGACGATTACCTGGCAGGCATCGACCCCCGCGGCAACGCTACCGAATCCGGCTGGTGAGCGTCCTCCCGTCTCCGCCTCCCCCACTCCGGCGCCGGAGCCAGACACGCGGGGAGCAGGATCGACTGCGGGGCCGGCGTCGTTCTTCCGGCTGCGTACGGCGCCACCGGCGGAGCTGGAGATCCCGCGTATTGGCATCGACGTGCCGGTTCGGCCAGTCGCCTCGGTGATCGAAGGTGACCGCTGGCAGTGGCTGGTGCCGAGCGACGCGGCCGGCCACCTACTCGGCAGCGCCAACCCCGGCGAGCCGGGCAACATCGCGATCACTGGCCACGTCGACACGCGCTCTGGCCCTGGCATCTTCGCCCGTTTGGCCGAGCTGCGGCCCGGCGACAGGGTGGTAGTGCACACGGCAGATGGCGAGTTCGTCTACCATGTGGTCGAGACCTTCGTCGTCTCCGAGAGCGATGTGACGATCCTCCGTCAGACCCAGAGTGAGCTCCTGACGCTGATCACGTGTGTGCCGGATGGCAAGTATGCACATCGGCTGGTGGTACGAGCCCGGCGCGACCAGGCCCCCACAATCTGAGACAGCGTACGGTACGGAATCGGCGGGTAGCCGATTTGGCCGTAAGCATCTTTGACCTCGTCAGCGACGCAACATCCTCCCAGTACTAGGTTCGAGGGACTTTCTTCCCCGAGTACTTGCCACTAGGAGGCGATACAGCTGCCGATTCCCCCTGCGTACGGTAGTTTGCGCAGGAAGCGCTTCGCCTAGGTAGGGACGCGGCGACGCGGGTGGCCTTCCAGCACCGTGGCTCCGAGTACCGGAGGCGACGGCTCCTCTACTGGTCGAGGGGGAGAGAAGCACAACGCGCCAGGGGAGGGAAGGCGATGGGAATCTTTGAGACGATGCGCGTCAGCCTCTCAGGCCTCACCGCTCAGCGGCTGCGCATGGACGTGATCTCGAGCAACATCGCGAATGTCGAGACCACGCGGTCTCCACACGGTGGGCCGTACCTGCGCCGCCAGGTCGTCTTCCAGGCTGAGTCTGCCCCACCGTCTGCCACGCTCCTCAGCAACCAGCTTGGCGGCCAACTGGCTACCCCGAGCGCTGCCCGCGGAGTCGCGGTCGTCGGCATCCGCACCGACGCCGGTGCGGTGCGTGCGATCCACGATCCAGAGCACCCCGACGCCGACGAAAACGGGAATGTCCGCTACCCAGATATCGACGTCGTTACTGAGATGGCGGATCTGCTGGCGGCCACGCGCGCGTACGAGGCTAATGTTACCGTCCTCAACGCGATCAAGAGCATGGCCATGCGGGCGCTCTCGATCGGGCGCGCTTGATGTCAGCGAGCGCGAGCTCGAGGTTGACAGCGAGTTGGGGAGAGGGAGCATGAGCACTGACCCGATTGCTCCGGTGAGCACCGCTATCAGCCCCATCAGCCGTTCCGCTGCGACCGCGGCCGGCTCAGTCGTGCAGGGCGAGACGCCGTTCGTCGACCTTGTCAGCAAGGCCCTCGGGGACCTCAACGCCTCGATCTCGCACGCCGACCGGCTGGCAATCCAGATGGCTGCCGGCCAGGAGGTCGATCTCCATCAGGTGATGGTGGCGCTCGAGACCGCGGCCATCGGCCTGCAGGCGGCGCTGCAGATCCGTAACCGGGCGCTGGATGCCTATCGCGAGATCATGTCGATGACGATTTAGAGCAGAGGCGGCTGCTGGAGAGCGGGTCACTGTGGAGCGGATCGGGCAGCAACTCGCGCAACTGCGGGCACGCTGGGATGGACTTAGCCAGAACCAGCGCGTGGCGGTCATCGGGGTGGCGTTGACCGCGCTGTTCGCCGTGACGCTGTTACTGCTGATGCAGCCGCCCCAGCGCTATGCGCCAGTCTACACCAACCTGTCTGGTGAAGACGCCGCCGTGATCGTCGAGCAACTTCGCCAGCAAGGCGTGCCATATCGCCTGAGCGCAGATGGCATGACGGTGAGCGTGCCGGTCGACCGGGTGGCCGACGTCCGGCTGACGCTGGCGAGCCTCGGCTTGCCCAAGGGGGGAAGTCTGGGCTTTGAGCTGTTCGACCGCTCGTCGTTCGGTGTTACCGACTTCGCACAGCGCGTCAACTACCAGCGCGCGATCGAGGGGGAGCTCCAGCGAACGATTAGCCGGCTCGACGCGGTGAGTTCGGCGCGCGTGCACATCGTCATCCCTGAGGAGTCGCTCTTCGCCGAGGATCAGCAGCCGACCAGCGCGGCCGTCGTGCTCCAGCTCAAGCCAGGACGGAAACTTACCGAAGAGCAGGTTCGTGGTATCGTTCACCTGGTGTCGAATGCGGTGCCAGGCCTACGGCCGGAGAACCTGACCGTCGTCGACGATGCCGGTAACCCGATCTGGTCGGGCAACGAGGCTGGCTCGGCCAGCGCCGGGATGGACGAGCACCTCAAAGCCCAGCGCGCCTACGAGACCACCCTGGCGACCCAACTGCAGACCATCGTCACTCGCGTCGTCGGCAACGGCAATGCCGCAGTGCAGGTTCACGCGACATTCAACTGGAACCAGCGTAGCGTCGACAGCGAGATCTTCTCGCCGGACGGCACGCAACCGCAGGTTCGCAGCCAGCAGGAGCGCGTCCAGACAGTGGAAGGCACCACCACGGGGGCCATCGGCGTGCCGGGTGTCGATAGCAACGTGCAGACTTTCCCAGAGGGGACGGGCGGGCAGAACCAGCAGCGCAGCGAGCTGCGCGAAAGCACGACGAACTACGAGATCTCCCGCCAGGTCGAGCGAGTGGTGCAGGCACCAGGCCAGCTTGAGCGGCTCTCGGTCGCCGTCGTCCTCAACGGCTCAGCAGTCGACCCCACGGTGGCCCAGCAGGTGCGTGACCTGGTCGCCACCGCTGCCGGCATCGTTCCAGAACGAGGCGACGCGGTGACGGTGAGTGTGGTGCCGTTTAACGAGGCGTCGACCAGAGAGGCCCCGGCCGGCGCCAGCCTGGTCGACCGGTTGCTCGATTTTGCCCGGGTCGGTGTGGTGGTCTTGATCCCACTGGTGGCGTTGCTACTCGCCTGGCGCGTCCTGGCCAGCCAGCGAGGAGCGCTGCCGCCGGTTCCCGCACCACAGTATCGCGTCTCGACGGAACCTGGGGGTGGGTCGGTCAGCGGGGGCCTCGGCGCGGCGAGTACGGCCGAGATCCCGGCACCACCGCCAGCGAGCCCTCCGCCGCAGTTCAAGGAACTCCAGGAACTCGCCCGTCGCGACCCGGCGATGGTGGCCCAACTCGTGCGCTCGTGGTTGAGCGAGGAGTGAGGCATGGTCAACCAGCTCTCGGTACGCACCGGGCGCCAGCCCCTCACCGGCGCAACTAAAGCTGCGGCGCTCTTAGTCGCGCTCGGGCCCGATCTCTCGGCTCGGGTGCTCCAGCACCTGCGAGAGCACGAGATCGAGGCCTTAACTGTCAAGGTCGCCATGATGGATCGGCTGACCGAAGAGGAAGTCGCCTCCGTCGTCAGCGAGGCGCACGAGGTCGTGCTCGCTCATCGCTATGTCGCTACTGGTGGTGTGGAGTACGCCAAGGAAATGCTGTCGAAGGCGCTGGGGCCGGACAGGGCGACCGTGTTGATCGAGCGGGTGGTGGCCACCCACCCACCGGCGCCGTTCGAGTTCCTGCGCAAGTCCGATCCCCGGCAGATGGCGACGTTCCTTCAGAACGAGCATCCCCAGACCATCGCGCTCATCCTCTCGCATCTGCAGCCGGTGCAGGCGGCCGCTGTATTGACCAACCTGGGGGAGGATCTGCAAGCCGAGGTCGCGCGCCGCATCGCGACCATGGATCGAACGCCGCCCGAGATCATCAATCGCGTCGAAGAGATCATGCGCCGACGCCTCTCGTCCCTGATCAACCAGGACACCCGGAGCGTCGGCGGAACCGGACACCTAGTCGCCATCTTGACGACGGTCGATCGCAGCACCGAGCGGCACATCCTCGAGCGGCTCACCGAGACCGATCCGGAGCTCGCTGAGGAAGTGCGCAAGCTGATGTTCACGTTCGATGACTTGATTCTTCTCGACGACCGCTCGCTGCAGCGTGTGCTGCGCGAGGTAGATATGCGCGATCTGGCGTTGGCGCTCAAGGCGGCGCGCGACGACCTCAAGGAGCACATCTTCAGCAACATGTCGAGCCGGGCAGCCGAGCTGCTGCGGGAGGAGATCTCGTACCTGGGACCGGTGCGGATCCGGGCTGTCGAGGAGGCGCAGCAGCGCATTGTCTCGATCGTCCGGCGCTTGGAGGAAGCCGAAGAGATCGTCATCTCGCGCGGGGAGGAGCGGTTACTTGGGTAACCGACGCGTGCTGAAGCACTGGACTTCCATCGAGCAGGAGTACACGGTCGAGCCCCAGCCCTCGCGGCACGACTACGCGGAGGCCGTGCGCCTGCTGGCTGAGGCGCGCGCGGCGGCCGACCAGCTCCTGATCCAGGCGCGAGCCGAAGCCCAGGCGATCCTCGAGGCCGCTGAGCGCGAGCGCCAGGCGGCTTGGGAGGCGATGCGGGCGGCGGCAGCAGCTGAAGCGCAGCGGGAGGCCCAGCGCCAGATAAGGGAAGAGATGGAGCGGACGTTCGGCCGTTTCCGCTCGCTCGTCGAGCACGCCGTCGTCCGCGAGGACGAGCTGCGCCGGGCGTGTTACCAAGAGCTGATCCGCCTGGCAGTGAAGATCGCCGAGGCGGTCATCCGGCGCGAGGTGCGACGGGATCCGGAGTTCCTCGCCCGTCTGGCTGCCGCGGCACTGACCCAGGCGCCGGCTGGCCCGATTTCGCAGATCCTTGTCCATCCCGATGACCGGGACACCCTGGAACGCTGGCTGTTCGACGTCTGGGGCCATGACCAGCCTCCGTTGGAGCTGGCGACCGACCCGCATGTCGACCGCGGAAGCTGTGTCATCGCGACGCCGACCGGCTTCGTCGATGCTCGGATCCGGACGCAGCTCGGTGAGATCGAGCGGGCATTACTGGAGGTTGCTGAGGATGTATGAGGAGTCGCCGTCTACGCCCGCCTGCCCGATCGCCGCGCTCGAAAGGCGACTGAAGGAGATGACGCCGATGCGTCGGGAGGGACGCGTCGTCCGCGGGATCGGCCTGACTGTGGAGGCGGTGGGGCTCGACCTCGAGATCGGCGACTTGTGCCACATCTTTCCGACTTACGCAGAGGAGGGGCGGCTGGCAGCCGAGGTAGTCGGGTTTCACAACGAGCGACTGATCCTCATCCCGCTGGCCGAGCTGCGCGGCGTGCGGCATGGCAGCCGGGTCGTGCCCGCAGCGGAGGCGCTGAGTATCCCGGTCGGTCGCGAGCTACTGGGCCGGGTGATCGACGGCCTGGGCCGGCCGATCGACGGCCTCGGCCCGCTCGCCTGTCGTGAGCGTGCCCGGCTCAACGGATCCCCACCGCACCCCCTGCGCCGTCAGCCGATCCGCGAGGTCATGCCGACCGGCGTGCGGGCCATCGATGCCGCCCTTACCTGCGGCCGCGGGCAGCGGCTCGGCATCTTCGCCGGCTCCGGCGTGGGCAAGAGCACGCTGCTCGGCATGCTCAGCCGTAATGCAAGCTGCGACGTGCGCGTAATCGCGCTGATCGGTGAGCGAGGCCGGGAAGTCCAGGAGTTCATCGAGCGTGACCTCGGCTCGGCCGGGCTGGAGCGCGCCGTGGTCGTGGTCTCGACCTCGGATCAGCCGCCGTTGCTCCGCTTGAAAGCTGCCTGGACCGCTACGCTGATCGCCGAGTACTTCCGCGACCAGGGGCTGAGCGTCGTCCTGATGATGGACTCGGTCACCCGGCTGGCCATGGCCCAGCGCGAGATCGGCCTTGCGGCCGGCGAGCCGCCGACGACCCGCGGCTATCCCCCGTCGGTCTTCGCATTGCTGCCGCGCCTCCTCGAACGCGCCGGCAATGCCGAGGTGGGGAGCATTACCGCCTTCTACACCGTCCTGGTCGAGGGCGACGACCTCAACGAGCCGATCACTGACGCTGTGCGCGGCACGCTCGACGGCCACATCGTGCTCTCGCGCCAGCTCGCCGACCGCGGCCACTTCCCGGCGATCGAGATCCTGGGCAGCGTTAGCCGGGTGATGCCGAGTATCGTCGATGAGCGACACCGGCGTTTGGCCACCGACCTGCGCGAGGTTCTCGGTGCCTACGAGAGCGCGCGTGACCTGATCGATATCGGCGCCTATGTCCACGGCAGCAACCCGGCGGTCGACCGCGCGCTGCGGCTGATGCCGCGCCTCCGCCGCTTCCTGCAGCAGGCGCCGGATGAGAAGTCCGGCCTGGAAGACACCTTAGCTACGCTCGAGCGCATCCTGAGTGAGCAGCCTACCGGAGAGGAGTCGCCATGACCCGGACACCACGCGCGAGAACGGCCCGGCTCGAGCGGATCATCGAGTACCGCCGTCGGCTGACCGAGCAGGCACAGCAGCGCTTGGCTGAGGAGAGTCGGGCAGCATCCGCTGCCGAGGAGGCGCTGGATCGGCTCAAGCGGAGCCGGCGCGAGCTGGCCGATGATCTAGAGCAGCTGGCAAGCACGCCTGTCGACCCTGCTGTGCTCGAGACCGGCGAGCTGTACCAGCGCTGGTTGGCCCAACAGGCGAGCGAGCACGCCCGAACGCTCGAGCTGGCCCGCGAGCGTGAAGAGGCCGCCCGCGAGGCATTGCTTTCCCAGCAGCGGGAGCAGCGCAAGCTGGAGAAGGTCCAGGAGCGCTGGCAGGCCGAGTCGAGTCGCGAAGCCAGGCGCCAGGAGAGCCTGCTGCTCGACGAGTTCGCACTCTCGCGCTACTGCCAAAGCCGGCAGCAGGAGGGAGCGAGTCAATGAGCGGCATCTACTTGCCCCCGGAGGTTCTGTCGACGATGCCGATCCGCTTCGGTATCCGTTCGCCCCAGCTCGGCCCCAGCACCGGTGCGGCCGCTCAGTTCCTCGCCCTGCTTGCCGAGCGCGGCTTGCTCCACGGTACCCATGCAGCCAGTGCTGGAAGTAAGGGCCAAGTCAAGCGCCAGCCCAGCGGCGACGTGATGGCGCAGCTCACCGGTGCCTGGCCCGTTCGCGGCGAGGTGACCTCGCACTTTGGGCCGCGCAACTTGCTGCCCGGTGAGCAGGACCACAGCGGGATCGATATCGCTGTCCCGATCGGAACTCCGGTCCAGGCAACAGCGGATGGCATCGTCCAGTTCGTCGGCAACACCGACGGCTACGGCTTGCGGGTCGAGGTGCGCCATGCCGACGGGGCGGTAACGCTCTACGCCCACCTGAGCGAGGCGCTGGTTCAGCCGGGCCAGAGGGTCGGCAAAGGGGAGACGATCGGGAAATCGGGCAGTACCGGCGCGTCCACCGGCCCGCACCTGCACTATGAGATCCGCCACCACGGCCAGGCGATCGACCCCTGGCCGATCATGAGCGCTCAGCCAGCTCTGGCTTTTCCCAGCCGGATTCCCGGCAGCGCCCCAGGGACGGTGAGCCAGCTTCCCTATGGCTCGCTAATCGCAGCCGCTGGGCAGCGTTATGGCATCGACCCGGCCCTGATCGCCGCTATCATCCAGGCCGAGTCCGGCTTCAACCCGCGCGCTGTCTCGCCGGCCGGCGCCAAGGGGCTGATGCAGCTCATGGACACCACCGCCGCGGGGCTAGGCGTCAGGGATCCCTTCGATCCGGCGCAGAACATCGACGGCGGTACCCGATACCTGCGCGACATGCTGGTTTGCTTCGGCGGCGACCTGCGGCTGGCACTGGCGGCCTACAACGCTGGGCCGCTCGCCGTCGAGCAGGTCGGCGGCGTGCCGGACTACCCCGAGACCCAGGCATACGTGAGCAAGGTGCTCGCGACCTACCAGACGCTGCTCGGTCTAGGCTGAGGAGGAACCTGATGCCGGCCCCACCGATCGACCCGACGCTGATCCTGGTACGCGCGCTCGACGCGCTGGCGCTGCGCCAGCAGGTGACGGCCAGCAACATTGCGAATGCCGACACGCCCGGTTTCCGCGCCTCGGGAGTGCGGTTCGAGGACATCCTCCAACGCGCGCTCGCGACCAGGCCCGGCGAGCTGAGCCTGGTACGGACAGATCCCCGCCACCTGCTGGCCGGCGGGGTCGACGCCGCTCAGGTCGAGCCACAGGTCGTCGAGCTGAGCAACACCCGGCTGCGCAACGATGGCAACAACGTGGACATTGATCGCGAGATGGGGCTGCTGGCCGAGACGACGCTGCGCTACAACGCGGTGGCCGAGGCGCTAGCACGCCGGCTGGCGATGCAGCGGCTGATCGCCAGCGACGGGCGCGGTTAGCGGCGGCTGGGCTGAAGGGAGAGTCGTGCTATGACGACCCTGCAACCGATCGGTGGGTTCCCGGCCGTCCCGCCAGCACCGGGCTCGCAGTCCACCCAGGTGGCCCCTGACGGCTTGTTCGCGTTCCTCTTGGCGCTACTGAGCCACCAGTCTGGCGGCGAACCTGGTCTGGCGTCGGTGGATGAGTTCCCGCACGCCCCCGAGCCAAAGCAATCCCCAGAGAGGCCTGAGAAACAGATGGGGGAGCTCGAGGCAGTCGAGCCCAGCGTACTGGCGTGGGCGCTGGCGGCCGGGTTTCTCTCCGCGCCGAGTGACCAGGTGCAGCCCCAGACGCATAACGGCCGGTCGGCAGCACTGACGCTGGCCCCGGAGGGGATGACTGAGTCTGACACGTTCCCACAGCCACTTGCTGGGCCGAGCTCGAAGACACTGGCTCCCGAGAGCGCACCCCCAGCTCATGCCGAGATCGAGTTGCCCGAGCTCTCGCCGCACCTCTGGAATCTGCAGGCGGCTACGGCTGTCCCCGTGGCTGGCGCCTCAGGGTCAAGTACGGCGGCGCAGCCGGACACCAGCCGAGTGCCGCGGGCACTGTCCGGTACTGGTGGGCCGGTCATCTCGCTCCTCGCAGGCAGCACCGCCGCGCCGGACTCGTTCAGCGGAGAGGCGAAAGATGCTAGCCTGCCACTGGTCACCACCCGGCCCACCACGGTTGAAGCCAACGACCTGGCACGCGCAGGCCACCCCGCCATCTCCCCCGCACAAGCCGAGGCGATCCAGCCGAACCTCGCCGGCCGGCGCGGGATGGGGCACCTGGCTACGCAGGCCGCTACCGTCGATGTCGTGTCCTCGCCCGTCCCGCCGGTCGTCTCCGGCGGGCAAGAGGTCAGCCCGGCCGACTCTGCGCTAGCGGCCCAGCCCTTCCCAGTTGACCACGCGCTGCCTCGGACGGCCGATATTCCGCTAGGGCCCCGCCCGGCGCGCCGCGCAGAGGTCAGTTGGGTAGCGGAAGCGGACGCTGGAACGGCGCACGCGCCCCACATGGGGCTCGACCGGATCCCAGCTCAAACTGCGACCTCGATGGACGTGGTCGACAGCGAGCCGCCAGCCCTGGCGAGGGATCCGCGGGCGGTCGTGTCCCAGATGGTGCACCATATCCGCTTCAGCGTTCGGAACGGCCTCAGCCAGGTCTGGATCCAGCTCGACCCTCCGTCGCTGGGCACCGTGGACGTGCGCCTGACCGAATCCGGCGGGGTGCTCCAAGTGGTGCTGGCCAGCCCCAACCCGGTCGTCCGCGAGCTGCTTGAGCGCGGCTCGGACGGACTGCGCCGGGAGCTGACGGCCAGTGGCCTCCAGGTGCAGCGGATCCAGGTCACCGGGCCGCTCGCGGCCGCCGAGTCGAGCGGGACCGCGGGCCAGCTGGCCACTGCTGGGCATGAGGGAGGCTGGGGCCAGTCGGCCGGCAGGCAGCTCGGGCAGGCTTGGCAGGCGCCGCCGCAGTACTCCCAGGAAGCGAGGCCGGAGATCGATCCTGACCCGCTCCGGCTGCCCCGTCAGCGCGGCCGGTCCGATTCCCGCATCGACTACTGGGCTTAGGGAACGAGGAAGGAGCACCGAGATGAGCGTGGGCGCTGTACAGAACATGAGCGGGAGCGGGCAGCAGGCGACGCGGACACGGGCTCCGCAGGAGCTGGGCAAGCAGGAGTTTCTGCTGCTGCTGGTCGCGCAGCTCCGCAACCAGGATCCGCTCAACCCGATGCAGGACCGCGAGTTCATCGCGCAGCTCGCCCAGTTGAACGCGCTCGAGCAGATGCAGAAGGTCAACGAGACCCTGTCTGCGATGGCTGAACTGACCACGCTGGGGCAGGTGGCCAGCTTCATCGGCAAGCAGATCTCCGGGCTCGAGCGGGGCACTGGCAAGCTCGTCGCGGGCGTCGTCACCGAGGTCACCATCATCGACGGCAACGTCGTGCTCGTGGTCGGCGGGAAGCAGGTCGAGGTGCGCGACGTCGTGAGCGTGAGCGACCCGCCGTCGAACCCAGCCGCGGCCGCCTCGGCCGGTGAGGGGGAAACGCCGACGGCCGATCCAGGCGGGATCCAGGGCAGCGCGCCATCGTCGGAGATCACGCCGGGATCGAGCGAAGGAACGGATGGAGGTGAGGGAGCGAGTGTACCCCTTCCTGGTGAGCCGATCGAGTAGAGCGCTGATGCCGGCATTGGGAGCTGGCACGGGCAACAGCCGGTATGGAGCTGCGATTGGGAACAGAGAGGAGTGTGAACCATGATGCGATCCATGTTCTCGGCGATTTCGGGCCTGCGCGCCCACCAGACCTGGATGGACGTGATCGGCAACAACATCTCGAACGTGAACACCACCGGCTTCAAGGTGGGGCGGGTGCGCTTCACCGACATCCTGAGCCAGCTCGTCCGTGGTGCCAGCGGTCCACAGGAAGGGCGCGGCGGGATTAACCCACTGCAGATCGGGCTGGGCACCGTGACCGGGGCGGTAGACACGATCCATACCCAGGGGGCGCTCCAGCTCACCGGGAAGCCCAGTGACCTGGCCATCCAGGGCGACGGCTACTTCATCGTCAGCGACGGGATGCAGACGCTCTACACCCGCGACGGCGCCTTCGACATCGGCTCCGATCTGCGGCTGGTGAACTCCTCCACCGGCTTCTCCGTCCTCGGCTGGCAGGCCGACGCCGACGGCAACGTCGACCCGGCGGGACCTGTAGGACCGATTACCATCCCGATCGGCCAGCAGCTCGACGCGGTAGCGAGCACCGAGATGACCGTGCAGGGGAACCTGGACGC
The DNA here is from genome assembly GCA_938082375.1 of uncultured Thermomicrobiaceae bacterium. GTDB lineage: Bacteria > Chloroflexota > Chloroflexia > Thermomicrobiales > Thermomicrobiaceae > Thermalbibacter. The sequence continues at coordinate 180,011 of CALKCJ010000007.1, read as the reverse complement.
AAACACCGATCCGGCCAGCCTACCACCTCATTTCGTGGCCAAAGTCGGGGTGATTGACTCTCAAGGCTTCCGCCATGAGCTGTTTATTCTCTTCGACAAGACCGGAGCTAATACCTGGAACTACACGATCCAGGAGGACGATCCGCGTACTAGCGCGACCGAGGACGACCCGGCGCTCTCGATCAGCGGCGGCGGATCCGGCTCGCTCACCTTCGACGTCAACGGCAACCTCGACCTGGCTGCGTCGACCATCAACACGCTCAACCTGGCGCTGACCAACGGCGCCGACAACATGACCATTACGCCGGACTTCACCAAGCTGACTCAGCTTAAGAGCATAAGCACGGCCAACGCGGTCGCCAACGGCGCGCCGGCCGGCTCGCTCACCACTTTCACCGTCAGCCAGACGGGCGAGGTGCTCGGCATCTACTCGAACGGCACGACCAAGGTGATCGGCCAGGTGGCGTTGGCGCTCTTCACCAACCCCGGCGGGTTGATGAAGGTCGGCAGCAACAGCTACCAGCCGACGGTCAACTCCGGTGAGCCGATCGTCGGGACGCCGGGCAGCGGCGGGCGCGGCGTGGTTGCCAGCGGCTACCTGGAGATGTCGAACGTCGACCTGGCGCAGGAGTTCACCAGCATGATCATGGCCCAGCGCGGCTTCCAGGCGAACTCCCGGGTCATCACTACGAGCGACGAGATCCTGCAGGAGCTGGTGAACCTCCGCCGGTAGGGAGGCGAGTGAGGTCGATAGGGTAGGCACATGATCGGACGATTGGGCCTGCTCCGGGCCGGGCTGCTGCTGTTCTCGCTGGCGCTGGGCGCCAGCGGGACGCTGCTCTTCCTCTCCAGCCATACCGAAGCGGTCGCTGTCACCTTCGCCGTTAACGACGTCTCGGACGCCGTCGACGCGAACCCAGGTGACGGAGTGTGTGCTACCGCAACAGGAGCCTGCACGCTCCGGGCCGCGATCCAGCAAGCCAACGCGCTCTCCGACAATGTTGTCATCCAGCTCCCGGCCGGAACATACGAGCTGAGCTTGAGCGGTGCGGGAGAGCAGGCGGCGGCGACTGGCGATCTTGACATAACCAAGAGTCAAGGGACGCTGGCCATCAACGGCGCTTCCGCGGTCGGTACCCTCATCCGCTGGAGCACGGGTGCGACGCCTGACCGGATCTTCGAGATCCACCCAGGAGCGCGGGTCGAGCTCGTCCAAATCACGCTAAGCGGGGGAGCACCGCCCGATGGTGATGGCGGAGCGATCCTCAACGCCGGCACCCTCGCGCTGACTGACGTCGTGGTGGAGCAGAGCCGGGCGCCTGGGCGCGGTGGGGGGATCTTCAACAGTGGCACGCTTCAGCTCTTCACTGATAGCACCGGGACGCGGATTCAGGATAACCAAGCTGGTACGGACGGCGGCGGCATCGCCAACGCGCCGGGGGCCACCGCGGAGCTTCAGCGGGTGACGGTGCGGGGCAACTCCGCGGCCCAGGACGGCGGCGGCATCTTCAACCAGGGCACGCTCACCATTGCGGACGCCTCGTTGATCGGAAGGGAGAGAGACGCGTCCGGGAACGAGGCCGGGCGCAACGGCGGTGGCATCGCCCACGCTGGCGGGAGCCTGACCGTCATCGGCGCGACGATCCAGGGGAACGTCGCCGGAACGGCGCCGGGTGGCGGCTCTGGCGGCGGGGTCTGGGCCGATCCAGGCGCCCAGCCCGACCTTCGCAACGTAACGGTCGCCGATAACCAGGCAACATCCGGAGGTGGCATCGCTGCCGGTAAGCTTATCCTGACCGACTCCACGCTGGAGCGCAACCGCGCCGAGACCGACGGCGGTGGGCTGCTGGTGCTGAGCGGTGGGAACGCACGGGTGATCGGCGGGACGATCACCGACAACGCGGCGAGCGCTGGTAATGGCGGCGGGATCGCCAACCAGGCCACGCTCTCGCTCTCCCGTGTCTCGATCCAGCGCAACCAGGCGGTCAATGGTTCCGGTGGCGGGATCTTCAACGCGTCCGGCGCAACGCTGACGGCCGACAACCAGACGGTCGTGCAGCGCAACCAGGCCGCCCGCGGCGGCGGGCTGGTGAACGCTGGCACGGCCACACTGAGCGGCGTCCGTGTGCTGACGAACACCGCGACCGGCAACGGTGGTGGCATCGATAACAGTGGTAGCCTGAGGCTCCAGGGCGCGGCCGTCTCTGATAACGCTGCTGGCCAGCACGGCGGCGGCGTGTACCATTCCGGGTCACAGGCCATCGAGATCGCGCAAGGAGCAGTGCTCAGCGGAAACCGCGCGCAGCTCGACGGCGGTGGCCTTTTCGCTGCTGGGCCGGTCGACATCGTCGGTGCCCAGCTTCAGGGGAACAGCGCCGGCCAGCGCGGTGGCGGCATCCTTACCCAGGGGCAGCTCACGATCGAGCGCAGCGTCGTCATGGACAACGTCGCCGGGCTCGACGGCGGCGGGATCTACCTCTCGGGCGGCGCCGCTGGCACGCTAGTCGACAGCGCGGTACGCCGGAACGGGGCCCAGACCGGGGTGGGCGGAGGCATCGCCATCGCCTCGGACGCGAGCCTTGCGCTCGCGTACGCTAGTCTGACCGAGAATCAGGCCGGCCTCTACGGCGGCGGCATCGGGACGCTCGGGACAGTCGAGGCGACCAATGTGACGGTCAGTACCAACGCCGGCGGTCAGCGCGGCGGCGGGATCTGGGCCGGCCCAGCGAGCACCACGACGCTCCGGTTCGTTACCCTGGCCTCGAACGGCGCGTCGGCTGGTGGAGCGCTCTACAATGACAGTGGGCAGGTCAGCCTGCTGGGGGTTCTGATCGCGAGCAGCCCTGGCGGTGGCAACTGCGGCGGCGTCGCACCCCAGTCCGAGGGCGGCAACCTCGAAGATCGGAATTCCTGCCTCCTCGATGGCGAAGGTGACCTGGTCAACGCCGATCCTGGCCTCCAGCCGCTCCAGTCAGAGGCGGGTGGGCTCACCTACTTCCATCCGCTTGGCCCCAGCAGCCAAGCGATCGACCAGGCCCCGGACAACAACTGTCCGGACGATGACCAGCGGCATCAGCCACGGCCGCAGGGCACTGCCTGCGATATTGGCGCCTACGAGCTGCTCGCCACATCAGCGACGCCGTCACCAACGGTGACGCCGAACCCGACAGCTACCCCGACGACGACGCCCGGTGCTACCCCGGGGGGCAGCAGCACGCCGACACCGACGCCTACCGTGCGTCCGCCAGCCCCAACCGTCGCACCCTGGAGTACACCGACGCCGTCGATCACCCTGCCGAACACCGGCTCGCGCACCCGTGAGGGCGACGACCGACGCGGACTTGGACTCGGGATGATGGCGGTGGGCGGCTTCGGCTTTGCCCTGACGCTGCTGACGCTGATGGCGCCTGTGTCACCGCGCCGGCGAGCGAGCGACTGAGCCGGGGCACGAGGGACATGCCTAGAGGCACCGGCTGCGGTGATCCGCCTGCACGATGGAGTGCTCCCTTCGCCTCGCGGGGGCGACAGGGGAAGGCATTGCCGCCGCTCGAGCCCAGCATGGTGGGGAGCGGAAGCCCACAGCAGCGGCGGGGTGCGGCCCCTTTTCTCGCCCTGGTCGCCTGGTGTGTGGCGGCAGCGCTCGCTGGTGTCGTATTGGGGTATGCCACGCACCGGTTGCTGTTCGCAGCTGGTGTGGACGAGGGTTCCCAGGCTCGCCTGTCCCCTCGCCGTCAGGCCATGTCCCTGGTACCGGTGGAGACGCCCACACCAGGCTCGGCGCAAAGCGGCACTGATTCGCTGAGCATCCCGCCCGTCCTGGTGGTCGAAAATCGTCGACCGGCGGCCGGGCTGACTCCGACGGCGGCGGATCTCGGTGTCCCTATCGCTCGCATCGTCATCCCGGCGATCGGGGTGAACGCGCCGGTCGTTGTCAAGTCGATCGACCCTGACGGCGTCATGCAGGCGCCAGACACGCCGACCGACGTTGCGTGGTACGATTTCACCTCCTTGCCCGGCAGTGGTGGCAACATCGTCTTGGCCGGCCACGTGGACTTCGCTGGAGTCGGGCCGGCGGTCTTCTGGGATCTCTGGCGTCTGGGCATGGGCGACATCATCCAGCTCCACGTGGTCGATGGATCGGTCGTGGTCTACCAGGTCGTGTCGACCGAAACCGTGGTTGAGGCTCATGCTCCGGTAGAGCAGATCGTTGGCCCGACGCCGGACGAGGTCGTCACGCTGATCACCTGTGCGGGGAACTACAACCCGGTGACAGGCCGCTATGACCAGCGGCTGATTGTCCGTGCCGAACGACGACCAGCCAACCGTTCAGGCGGGGAAGCGACCCACCAAAAGTCCTAATTTCGTCCTGAAGCCTCAAGAAACTGGCCGCACTGCCGATAACCAAGAAGGAGATTGCCGCCCGATGCTGCTCCTCCAGTGTCGGGGGTCACCCAACGCAATAGGGGCAGTGATGCCATCGGTCACACTAAAGACTCTCCGCTTCCAGCTCAGCGAAGCAGTCACCGAACGAGGGGGCTTCGCGCTGCAGGGAAAACCGCCTGCCAACCAGGAAACCAAGGGGCACGGGGCCGGGTGGCTTGTGACAACAAGCTGGCTGCTCAAGCTATCCATGTGCTTACCCACGGTCGGCCATCCGTGGAGGTGGGGTTGAAGTGGCGTCGAGTGAGTGCTGCTCGTTCGAGGTGGTCAACCGAGTCCTGGAGCGGCTTATTCAGGGAGTCCCGCTTGAGGATCTAGTCGAAGAGGTCAGCGAATACCTGCGCACCGCGCTCCTGGGAAGCGCTGTCCTGGCTGTGCTCGAGCGGCCGGGTAGCGAGAGCGAGCTAATGAGCGATCCGCGGCTTCCAGACGAAGCCACGCTCGCGCTGCGCACGTTAGGCAAGCGCTTATCCAACACGGGCAGTTTGCCTGGAATCCCGTTTGGTCCGCCAGGAGCTCCGATCGGGGCGTGGATCGACACCACCAGCCACGATCCGGCGACTCAGTCGCTCGTCGAGGCGATTGGCCGGGCGGGTTTCAGGGCGCTGTGGGCTGTGCCGGTTCGTGACCCCTTCTTAGGCGGTCACGTTGGGTGGCTTTTTGCCTGTCTTGCGGAGACTCGACAGCCTGATCGCGGGGAAGTTTCGCGGTTGACGATGGCAGCTCGCTTCCTGTGCTTGGCTGCGCGCCAAGATGGGATGGTGCAACAGCGGAGCAGCGGCGACACGGACTCGCTGACTGGTTTACCGGACCGCGAGGTTTTCCTGAAGCGGTTGGGGGCCGCACTGGCGCGCCACCAGCGACACCAGGGACGAGTAGGGGTTATCGTCCTCAATTTCGATCGCTTTCGGGTTATCCACAACAGCCTCGGTGTGGCCGCCAGTAACCAGGTTCTCTTGACGGTCGCTCGGCGGCTGAGGCAGTGCCTCCGCTGGAACGACACGCTGGCGCGGCTCGAGCGCGACGAATTCGCCATTCTACTGGAGGGGCTCCAGTGCCAACAGGACGCGATCGAGGTCGCCGAGCGGATGGCGCAGTGCTTGCACCAGCCGATCACGGTGACGAACCGCGAGGTGATGCTGACAGCGAGCTTCGGGATCGCCCTCAGCACCGAGCGATCGACGCCAGCCGACCTGATGCGCGAGGCGGAGTTCGCGCTGGCCGATGCTCGGAGTTCGAAAGGAGGGCATTATCAGGTCTTCAGCCACGAGCTCGACGAGGGGATGCGCTGGCGTATGGAGCTCGAAATCGACCTGCTGCACGCGCTCGAACGTCACCAGTTCCACGTCAAGTTCCAACCCGTTATCGAGCTGGACACTGGCCGCATCGTCGAGCTCGAGGCGCTGTTGCGCTGGGAGCACCCGCGGTACGGCGTGGTTTCGCCGAGCGAGTTCATCCCGATCGCTGAGGAGACTGGGGCAATCATCCCGATCGGCCGCTGGACGCTGCGGGAGGCAGCTCACCGCATGCGGGAGTGGTTGACCCGTTTTCCTCACCTGCCGCCCGACCTCAAGCTGAGCATCAATCTCTCGCCCCGCCAGCTCTACTACACGGGCCTGGTTCAGGATATCGTGACCGCGCTGGCTGAGGTCGATCTGCCGCCCAGTCGCTTGAAGATCGAGATCACCGAATCCTCGTTGGTCGATACTGGGGCTACTGTCTTGTCAAGACTCGAGCAACTCCGCGCTCTCGGTATCGAGCTGGCCTTGGACGATTTCGGCACGGGCTACTCAAGCCTGGGATATCTGGCTGGACTACCGGTGGACTATCTCAAGATTGACCGCAGCTTCATCGAGCGACTCGGGCGCGATCAGGCACAGGCGGCGATCATCCAAACCATTGTCTCAGTGGCGCGGGCGCTCGGGCTCGGTGTGGTCGGCGAGGGGATTGAAACGGAAAAGCAGCTCGTCCATCTGCGCGCGCTGGGCTGCACCCGCGGGCAGGGTTACTACATCGCTCGCCCGTTGTGCGTGGACGACGTGACAGCGCTCCTCGAGCGCGGGCCGATGATCCTGCATCCGTTCCAGAACCGGCCGGAGGATCTGCGGGAACTCCGCGCGAGCTAGCGCACTCCTACCGCACAATGCATCATTATCGGGGTCAAGGTGTACCGAGGCGACATCGTCACGGAGACGCCTCGCGTCGTGGACTGGCTGAGGGTTGAACGGCATCTCCTCGCCTCCCGCCCGGCGCGCGGAGCCAGGCGGGAGACCGCGTACCCGTGCGCCACCTGACGCGCTCGACCCTCAGTCGTTACGGGAATCGCAAGGAGTCGGTTCGTGAACACGCCGCGCATCGGGTTCATCGGTCTGGGCACCATGGGACGGCCCATGGCATTACGGCTCATCGAAGCTGGCTACGAGGTCTTGGTCGCCGACCGCCGCCCCGAGGCGACTCGCCCGCTCGAGGCAGCGGGCGCGATCGCTCTGCCGACGCCACTGCTCGTCGCCGACGAGGCTGACGTGCTCATGAGCTGCCTGCCGAGCGATCACGAGCTGTTCGAACTGTACATCGGCCCGGAAGGTGCGCTCGAACACCTGCGCCCCGGTGCGATCGTCATCGACTTTAGCACTGCCTCGCCGATGATGATCCAGCGGATCGCGGCCGATGCCACGCTGCGCCAGATCCAGGTCGTGGACGCGCCGGTCTGCGGTGGCCCAGTGGAGGCGCAGCAAGGCCGGCTGACGCTCATCGTCGGGGCGGAGCCGGCGGTCTTCGAGCACGTCCTCGCTTTCCTCCAGGTCTTGGGCCAGGAGATCCATTTCGTCGGCCGGCCGGGAATGGGGAAAGTGATCAAGTTGGTCAACAACCTGATTTTCGGCTCGGCGCTGGTGCTGATCGGCGAAGCGCTCGCGCTGGCTGCGAACGCGGGGGCCGACTTGCAGAAGGTGTTCGAGGTCATCCGATCGAGTAGTGGCGGCTGGCACCTCTGGAACGAGGTGGTGCCGGAGCTGCTGCGGCCGCCGGCCACGGTTGCAAACTTCCGACTGGAACTGATGCAGAAAGACCTGGAGCTCGCTGTGCGACTGGCGGCCGACCTCGGTAGTCCCGTGCCGCTCACCGCGCTGGCCTACCAGTTCTACGTTGCTGCAGGCGCGCACGGAATGGGGCAGGCACCGGCACATGAGGTGGCACGGATCATTGCTCGGTTGGGGAACGCATACCTGGAGCGGCCAGCCCCGCCCCTCGATCTGGTCGCTGACGGCGGGAAGGGGGAGTAGGGCGAGGCTCATTCGCGGGCGCCGAGATAGGCGGCCTGCACCTTGGGATCGCGCGCCAGCTCGACGGCCGGGCCTCCGAGCACAATGCTTCCGGTCTCAAGCACGTAGCCCCGGTGAGCGATCTCGAGGGCCATGCGCGCGTTCTGCTCCACCAGCAGGATGGTGGTGCCCCGCTGGTTCAGACGCTGGATGACTTCGAAGATGCTCTCGACCAGCACCGGTGCCAGTCCCATAGATGGCTCGTCCAGCAGCATGATCCGAGGTCGCATCATCAATGCCCGGCCAATGGCGAGCATCTGCTGCTCCCCTCCGGAGAGTGTGCCCCCCTGTTGGTGTCGGCGCTCGGCCAGACGGGGGAAGAGCAGGAGTACCTCCTCGAGTCGCCGCCGGATCTCCTGCCGGTCGGTCACGGTGAAGGCGCCGAGCGCCAGGTTCTCCTCGACGCTGAGCCGTGGGAAGATCCGCCGCCCCTCCGGCACGTGACCGACTCCCAGCTTGACGATTTCGTGCGGCGGTAAGCCGACGATATTCCGCCCTTCGAGTGCGATCCGCCCTGCCCTCGGGCGGATCAGGCCAGAGATCGCACGAAGGGTGGTCGTCTTGCCTGCGCCGTTCGCACCGAGCAGTGTCACGATCTCCCCGCGCTCGACCGTCAGCGTCACGCCTTTCAGCGCGGGGATTGGCCCGTAATTGACGTAGACCGACTCGAGTTCAAGAACTGGCATTGGGCATGCTCTCATCGCGCGGCGCCTGAGCGGCGATCGTGCCTAGCCCGGATGCAGCACCCCGACCGAGATACGCTTCGATCACCAGTGGGTTCGCCTGCACCTCGGCTGGCTTCCCCTCGGCGATCTTTTCGCCGAAGTCCAGCACGGTGACGAGGTCGGAGATATTCATCACCACTTTCATATCGTGCTCGATAAGCAGGATCGTCATCCCTCGCTCGTCGCGCAGTCGGCGGATGAGGGTAATCATCTGACCAGTCTCGTACGGGTTCATACCGGCAGTCGGCTCGTCGAGCAGCAGCAGGCGCGGGCGCAGGGCCAGCGCGCGGGCGATCTCGAGCCGGCGCTGGTCTCCGTACGACAGGTTGTTCGCAACTACGAACTCCTTGCCGGCCAAACCGAGATACCGCAAGAGCTCTCTGGCCTCGCGTGCTGCTGCTCGCTCGCTCCGGTGATAGCGCCGGCTGCGGATCACCGCGTCGAGGATGCCGTAGTGGACGTGGGGGTGGAGCCCGATGAGCACGTTGTCCAGGACGGTGAGAAAGCGGAAGAGGCGAATGGTCTGATAGGTGCGAGCGATCCCCAGGCGGGCGATCTGATCCGGCCGCAGGCCGGTGATCGGCTGGCTGTCGAGGAGGATCTCGCCCTCGTCCGGCACGAGGAAGCCAGTGACGCAGTTAAAGAAGGTGGTCTTGCCGGCGCCGTTGGGGCCGATGATGCTATGAATGGTCTGTTCCTCCACCTGGAGATCCAGGTCAGAAAGCGCGACAACGCCGCCGAATCGCTTGGTGACCTTGCGTGCCTCGAGCAGCACCGGTCAGACTCCGTCCTGGCTTGCGGCGACGACCCCGGTACGCGCCGTTTCCCTGGCTTCTTCGGCAGCCTCTTCGAGTTCGCGCACTCTGGTCTCCTCAGGCCAGAGACCGGCCGGCCGGAAGATCATCATGGCGATGAGGACCGCGCCATAGACGAGCAAGCGATACTCCTGGAACTCGCGCAAAAGCTCCGGCAGACCGACGAGCGCGAGGGCACCGACGAGAACGCCAGGCAGACTCCCGATCCCGCCGAGTACGAGAAGTGCAACAACATTGATTGAGACGAGCAGAGAGAAGCTCTGCGGTATGACCGAGTTGACCAGCGACGCAAAGAGCGCGCCGCTGAGGCCGCCCATGGAGGCTCCTGTCGCGAACGCGAGCAGTTTGGCGGTCACCCGGTTGATCCCCATCGCCTGGGCGACATCTTCGTCCTCGCGGATCGCCATCCATGCCCGCCCAATCCGCGAGTCGCGCAACCGTACCGAGAGGAACCATCCCAGGCCACAGCCGATCAGGATCAGGTAATAGTATTCCTGGGGGCGATCGATGACGAACGGGCCGAGCACGGGGCGAGCGATGCGTGTCACCCCCTGCGCGCCGCCCAGATGCGGTTTCAGCCAGTCGGAAAGCACCAGCAATCGGACGATCTCGCCGAAGCCCAGCGTCGCGATCGCGAGGTAGTCGCCACGCATTCGCAGTACCGGTAAGCCGATCAGGATGCCGGAGAAGACTGTGATGGCAACAGCGATGGGTAAAGCGGTCCAGAACCCGAGGGTAAAGGCGCCCAGTTCGGGTGAGGTCAGGACCGCCATCGAATAGGCGCCGATGGCGAAGAAGGCCACGTAGCCCAGGTCAAGCAGCCCGGCGAAGCCAAGGACGAGGTTGAGGCCGAGTCCCATCAGGATATAGAGGCCAACAAAGTCCGCTACGTTGCTCAAGAAGAGCTTCGCCCACAGAGGAAAGGAGACGAAGAAAACAACGCCGAGGGCTCGGAGTGCCAGCCGGCGTCGCCGGAGCACCCGTGCCGGTAGCACACCCTTCTGCCTGACCCTCTGCATCCTCAGCCCGGACCGCATGACCGGAATGGCGATGGCGAGCCCCAGGACGATGACTGCGCCGGGCAGCGAGAGTCCACCGCCCGGAGAGAACAGGAAGCGCATGAGGAAGGGCGGAAGTACCGGCCCGAGCACATCGCGGAGCAGGCCGACCAAGACGGTGACCGACAGCGCACCGATGACTATCCGCCGGCCGGTCGCTGGAATCCAGGCGATCCCGCCGCCGATCAATCCGGTGGCGGCGCCTATGAGCAAAAGGATCGCTAAGCTCGGCACACTGACCCCGCGGTCGAAGGTGAGGATCTGAGCGAGGGACGGTGAGGCAGCAACGAAGGCGTCGCGCAGGTTCACCTCGGTCACGATCAGGGCCAGTATCCACAGGGCGAGCCCGACGACCAGTCCGGCGAGTGCGGCTCCGGCCAGCCCAGTCCAGTCGCTCACGCGACGTGCTGTGAGATAGCCAACCAGGAGTATGAGCGCGAGGAGAACGACATAACTGAAGGTGAGACTCTGGCCGATCAACCAGCGCTCGGCGAAGGCGGCGACGAGGCCGACCAGGCTCAGGTGCCAGGCGACGATGCTGCCGATAAGGCCGAAGGTGAGGGCGCGACGCACGGCCTGCTCCTGAGGTGCACCACTTACACCCGACTGCCGAGCCGCTCGCCGAGGATGCCGGTCGGCCGGAAAATCAGGATCAAGACCAGGATCGTGAAGGCGATCACGTCTTTAAGCTGGTGGGCGGCTGGGATGCCGAGCCCGTCCAGGAACAGGCTGGGCCCGACGGACTCGACCAGCCCGAGCACCAGCCCTCCGAGTGCGGCTCCCGGTAAGTTACCGATTCCGCCTAACACTGCCGAGGTAAAGGCTTTGATGCCCGGCAGGAACCCCATAAAGAACTGAACCTGAGCGAACACGAGCGCATAGAGGACGCCGGCCACGCCGGCCATCGCGCCGCCGACAGCGAACGTGCTTGAGATGGCCCGGTTGACATCGACGCCCATCAGGGCCGCCGCTTCCATGTCCTCGGCTACGGCCCGGATCGCGAGGCCGGTGCGGGTGAAGGTGAGGAAAGCCCAGAGGATGCCCAGCGTGGCCAGTGCACCTAGGAAGACGACGATCAGCTTGGTCTGAATGCCGAAGATCGCCCCCTCGAGCAGCGGCACCGTGGGGTAGACCCGGACGCCACTCCCGAAGAGCCCGCGGAAGGTGTACTGTAGGAAGAAGGACGCCCCGACTGCTGTGATCAGCGGCACGAGCCGGGGTGCTCCGCGCAAAGGGCGATAGGCGACCCGCTCGAGGATGACCGCGATCGTCATCGAAACGAGTGCCGCGAAGGCCATCAGTACCAGCAACGAGAGAACCGGATTGGACGCGAGGAACCCCCGGCGTGCCAGCGCATTGGCCAGGAAGAACGCGCTAAACGCGCCGCTCATGAAGACCTCACCGTGCGCGAAGTTGATCATCCGGAGCACGCCGTACACCATGGTGTAACCCAGCGCGATCAAGGCGTAGATGCCGCCTTGGGCCAGGCCGAAGACCACGAAGTCGAACCACTGGCCGCCGGTGTAATGGCCAGCAGCGAGCGTCCGATAGGAGCCGACGAGGACGAGCAGGAGGAGGAGTGACCCGATGGCCCAGGCGATCACCATCGTGAGGTCGACTCGCCGACCTCCGGTCAAGGCTGCCAGGCGTCGAGTCGCAGTGGCCACGTCCTTCCCCGCTCCGCACATCAGGGCAGCAAAACGAGGGGATGCTAATCCTTATTCTGCTGCCTCTCTCGCCGCGTGTCTATGGATACACCTTCTTGACGACCTGATCTGGCCAGCCGGACGTATCCGCGCTGACGATCTGGTAGACCGCGATCTTCGGGTCGGCGCAGTCGCCGTTCGGGTCGCACGTCAGCTTCCCGGTCAGGCCCTGGAAGTCCTTCGTCTCGTAGAGTGCCCGGCGCAGCGCCTTCCGGGGGATGTAGAGCGTGCCGTCCGGCCCCTGCACCGCCACCTTCTTGATCGCCTCGGCGATCATCATCGTCGCGTCGTAGGCGTGTGCGTGGAAGATCGAGATCGGCTTCTCGCCGTACTTCTTTTCGTACTTGGCCACGAAGTCCTGGTAGCCTCCAGCGAAGGCGGTCACGTCCGGGCTGCTCAGGTACATCCCCACCGCCGCCTCACCGGCCGCCTCGACGAAGTCTGGCGAGAAGAGGCCATCGGCTCCCATCAACTTGGTGTTTTCCAACCCGCGGATCTCCTTGGACTGCCGGGTCACAAAGCCACCGGCCTTGGTGAAGATCGGGTAGTAGATGAGTTCCGGCTGCTGGGTGGCGATCCGGGTCAGCACTGGCCGCATGTCCGTGTCGTCCGGCCCCACCGCCTCCTGAGCCACCACCTCGCCGCCGAGCTTCTTGAACTCCTCGGCAAAGACGTTGGCGAGCTGCTCGGCATAGAGGCTGCCGTCGTGAATAGTCGCGGCCTTCTTCACCTTCAGGAAATTGAAGGCGAACTCCGCCGCCACCTTGCCCTGCACCTTGTCGTTGTGAGCTGTGCGTAGGTAGGCCTCGACGTGCTTTGCGGGGTCAGTCAGGTCCGGCGCAGTATTCGAGGGCGAGACCATCACCATTCCGGCGTCGTTGATCACCGGTGCCATCACCCGCGCCTCGGACGAGCAGGAGGTGCCGACGATCGCGACGAGCTTTGCATTCGCCGCAAGCTTGGTGGCTGCCGACTGGCCCCCCTCCGGGTTGCAGCCGGTATCTTCTTTGATGAGTTCGATCTTGTGGCCGAGCAGCTCACCGCCGAGGTCATCGATCGCGATCTCGATCCCGCGCATCGAGTCTGTCCCTAACGAGGCATCGGGGCCGGCAATCACCAGCGCCCCGGCCAGGACGATCCGCTCGCCCGGTTTGATCTCGACGACGCCGATCTCGTCCTGCGGCGGTTGGAACGCTGGCGCTGCGGGCGTTGGCGTCGGCCCCGGTGCTCCGGCCTGCTGGCAGGCGATGCCCGCGACCAGGATAAAGGCAAGTAGCAAACTGACCGGTATGAAGCGACCAGCTCTCATCCCGACCTCCTCCTCAATGACCTGGTGAGAGCATCTGTGGCAGCCGTGCCGCTCTAAGCATGACCGATTCTGACACGAGCGCTCCGTTGTGTCAAGACGAATTATTGACCGTGTTATCGACCGTTCCGTCCGTCCCGCTGGATGAACCCGAGCGAGAGCAGACCCGCGACGGCTAGTAGCGCCAGGAGCGTCAGCGACGTGCCGAGGCGAAGCGCCGGTGGGGCGAAGTGGACCTCGATCACGTGCTCGCCGGGCGGCACCCAGACGGTGCGGAACGCGTGATTCGCGCGGTAGACCGGTGTTGGCACGTCATCGACCAATGCCCGCCATCCGGGGTAGAACGTGTCGCCGAGCACGACGAAGGCCGGCTGTGCCAAGCTGGCTCGGATCACCACGTGCGTGTTCTGGTAGCGCACGATCTCGACGCTCCCAACGGGGCGTGCATAGCCTGGGTCACGACTGGCTGAGGCCGGGAGCTGTATCCCCTCATCCAGCACCACGACGTCTCGGAGTGACCCAGCGTTCGCTTTCAGGTAGGCGATCTGTTCGCCGTCAGGCACCAGCACTGCCCGCCGGGCGATCCAGACGCGCGGGCCGGCCGACCGGTTCTCATAGACCCACGGTGATCCCTGGTGGATCGCTGCGAACTTGTCCGAGCCGGCGCCGGGGAAGATATCCTCGATCGGCCCTGGCGTCAGCAGGTAGCGCACGTTGAGCAGATCGAACACCGGTGAATTCACGTCCTCCGTCGCCGCGTCGAACAGTTCCCGGTAGTAGACCGGCCAGAGCACGCTGTAGCCCCAGGCGCTATCGATTCCCCAGACCAAGGGGCCGTTCTCCCAGATCGAGCCGGCCTGCTTCGGCAGGACGCGGTACCGCTCGGGGAGAGCACCTTGCTGCGCGGCGAGCAGGAGCCGCACCACCGGCGAGCCGGGATCTCCTGCCCAATCGAGACCGATGTAGGAGTCGGGCCGCATGCGGTGGTGCTTGTAGGTCGCATGGGCGGTTGCCGTCGCGAGATCGAACGCCGCGATGCCAACCAGGAGCACGAGAAACAGGCCGAGAGGCGCGTGCCAGCGGACACGCGCGAGCGTGACGCAATAGGTCACCAGCAGCACCAGGCCGGCCATGACCACGCCGTCGACGATCCCCTGCATGACCGGCTGGCTTGGGCTGTTGGCTGATCGGGCCAGGAGCAGGGCCCCCAGAACAAGCAGACCGAGCACGAGCAGCAGCGCCCAGCGCAGCCAGCGGAGGAACAGCTGGCTGTTCTCACCGCTGGCCGGCTCGCGCTCGAGCGCTTTCACCCCATAGGCGGCTAACAGCGCCAGCGCGAAGTGGAGCAGGGCAATAGAGTTGGCCGGCCGCCGGACGCGATCCATACCCGGCAGGAAGTCGTAGGCGATCCGGTAGAGCCAGGTGTGCTCTCCGAAAGCCAACACGAGCGCCAGCACGGCCCCGGCAAGCAGCAGAAGAGTGATACGTCGTTGTCCCTGTGCAGCTCGCAGCACCCCCAACGGAGCGAGGAAGAGCGGCAGGAGCCCGGCGTAGAGGTTGGTCTCGGCTGGGTCACCGGAGCCCCAGTACGGGGCCGGGCCCTCGGCCGCGAAGAAGTTGGGGAGCGCGAGCGTCAGAACCCAGTGCGGCTGGATCGACGAGACGACCGCCTCCTCGTAGGGGAAGTTCGCGCGCTCAGTCTGGGCGCCCAGCTCCCAGGAGGGCAGGAGCTGGATCATGGCCAGCCCAGCCCCAAGCGCGAGCGTGACCATGCCGATGAGCAGGGGTATTCCCGCCGCGCGCACGGTAGTCAGTTGCGGCCATGCTCCCCGGGCGAGTAATGCAACGCGACGAAGAGAGCCTGGCTGTCTTGCCTGGTCGAGGTCGCGCAGGTGCGGAGCAGCGTCGCGGGGTGAATGTGTAGCGCGCTGGTCCCAGGCAATCACGAACGTGATCACCACGAGCAGGTAGCCGATCTGGAGCATCGTCAGCGCGTGGCCAGCCAATGCCATCAGCCCGAAGGCGAGCGCCGCCAGCCCGACCCAGAGCGGACTCCGCTCGCACAGTGCCCGCCGGAAGGCCAGCAGGATCCACGGCAGCCAGCTCAGCCCGGCCACTGCGCTCAGGTGCGGAAGGTGCATGGCGAAGAAGGCGCCGAACGCGTAAGTGAGCGCCGCCAGGATGGCGCCAGCACGCGAGCCGGCCAGCGAGCGCGCCAGCAGGTAGGTGCCGGCTGCGGCCCAGAGATAGTGCAGCGCGGCGAGCCACTCGAGGTAGAGGTAGGGCAGCAGCGTCTCGCGCCAGGCCAGCACATGCATCAGCACTGCCGGTGGGTAGAACAGCATAGCGAGCGGGTCAGCGAAGAGCGGGTAGCCGCCGAGGATATGCGGAGCCCACCAGGGCGGCTGGCCGCTCACCAGCGAGCGATGGACGAAGGCTTGAAACATATAGTGCTGCTCGATGATGTCGTAGGGGATCAGGTATTCCCGTTTGACCAGCAACGGCCAGAAGTAGACGAGCCAGAAGCCGGCCAGGAACCCCAGGTCGAGGAGCGTGGACGAGCTGTGTCGGAACCGGCTCAATGCCGGCCACAGCCGGCCGCCTCGCTGCGGCGAGGGGGCGGATCGCTGTCCGGGCAGGCTGCGGTGGAGGGGTGGTCTCGCCATGGTGCCTTGGCCATGCTCACGCGGCTGGGCTGGAGAGCATGCCGGCCAGCGCGTAGAGCAGGACATAGACGCAGATATGGTGCAGGGTCTGTGCGGTGTAGGGCACGGCCATCAGGGCCAGCCCGGCGAACTTTTCTCGCCCCGCCGCTCGGGCCGTCTGATAGACCAGCTCGATCACCTCCGCGGCGCTGGGACCGAGCGGGTCGTCACCGAAGTCTGGGTTCGAGCTGAGATCCAGTACATCGGGATCGAGGGCGATCCAGACCTTTGAAGCGCCGTCAGCGATCTGGTGGGCCAGCTCCTCCGCCCACTCGTCGAAGCCGACCCGCCGGGCTCGCTTGAGTTCCCGGTAGGTGTAGACATGCTCGCGCGGGACACCGCGCTCCTGGAAGCGCGTGAACGTGTCGCGATCGTTGAGCGGCCCGCGCAGGCCGACATGGTAGAAGCGGGACGGATCGACGCCCGGCAGCCCGAGGACGCGCCACACCCAGCTGGAGGCCCAGCGCGGCTCGCGGGGATCGTCCTCTTCCCACTCACCCCGCTCGTTGTCGGCGTGTGCGTCCAGGTTGAGCACCGCGACGGGCCCACCGGCTCTGGTGGCGATGGCCTTGATCACCGGGTAGGTGCTGGGGCCAGCATTTCCGCCCAGCGTGATCGGGATGCAGCCAGCCTGGAGCAGCGTCGCGATCTTTTGCTCGACGGTGTCGAGCGTCCGCCGCATATCGTGTGAGACGTCCACATCGCCGCAGTCGACCAGCCGCAGGTGCTGGAAGACGTCGAGATCGAGCTCGGGCAGATACCCACCGTAGCGGATCGCGTTGACGCGAAACTGCGACGGTGTGAGCGCTGTCCCCTCGTAGTTGGCTGCCATGCTGCCGGTACGGGAGTCCGGGGTGGGTGCTCGCCAGGGGATGCCGAGAAAAGCGACGTCGGCGCCGCGGAGATCCTCGGGCGTCTCAGCCAGCTTCGCGCCGAACAGCGTGGGGACGCCTCCGTAGAGGCGTGGTACCAGCATACGGACGACTGGCTCATCGGGGCGATGCATCGCGTGACCGGCCATCGTTTTCCCCTCTCGGCTCGATAGGGCACTGTAGGTCGGCCTCGATTCTCCCACAGCGGGCCAGGCCAGCCAACCGGGCGAGCGAGTGCGTGCCGCTCTGAGTGCATTCTGGCGACCGGATCGAAGGCAGGAGCGCACCGAAAGCGTGTTGCGTGGCCCGCTGCCAGACGTGACGAGGGCGAGCCGTACGCTCGCCCCCCTGCTCTCGGTTTCGTCAATCGTACGGTAAGGCAGCGACGCGACCCGGATGGCCTCAGGTGAGCGGTAGGCCGTGCCGTGCCCAGGCGATGATCCCTCCGATGAGGTTATAGACCTTGCTGAAGCCGGCCTTCCCGAGTAACGCCGTCGCGTAGGCACTCCGGTTACCGCTGCGGCAGACCAGGATGATGTCCCGCTCAGTATCGAGTTCGCCGAGGCGAGCGGCCAACTGGTCGAGCGGGATGTGCACCGCGCCCGGGATATGGCCGGCGCGCCACTCGTGCGGTTCCCGGACATCGACGATCAACGCGCCTGCTTGTTGCCGGCGCAGTGCCTCCTCCGGGGTGACCTCGGGCACCGCCGGGCCGACGAGAAGTCGGCGTAGGATCATGCACGCTACCCCCTAGCTCCACACCCTCACCGAGCGAGTACCGGCTCGCTCACCAGCGGCAGGCCGGCTGCCTTCCAGGCGGTCACACCGCCAGGTACGGTGAAGATCTGCGTCCAGCCGCGCGCCTGCAAGAGGCTGGCCGCGATCGAGCTGCGCGTGCCACCCGCGCAAATCACGGCCAGAGGTCGGTTTGGATCGAGCGGCACCTCCTGCTGGGGAACTCGGTAATACGGCAGGTGTATAGCACCAGCGATATGGCCTGCAGACCATTCGATCGCTTCTCGCACATCGAGGACTTGGAACGACGGCTCGCGGTTCACCCGCTCCCACAGTTCGCGCACGGTCAAGACCGGTAGGCTGACGTCGTCGTACCCCTGTCTTTCCCAGGCGTCCATCCCGCCAGCGAGATACCCGGCCACCTGGTCGTAGCCGATGACCGCAAGCGCGCGTGTCGCTCGCTTGGCTTCTTCGTCGGAGGCACTGACCAGGACCAGTGGTGAGTCGGCAGGGATCACTAGACCGACGCGGTTCTGGAACTGCCCGCCAAACAGCGGTACCGAGACAGCTCCTGACACGTGCCCAGCGGCGAACTCGCCCGGTGAACGCGTGTCGAGCACGACCGCGCCAGCCTGCTCGATCAGCCCCCGGACGATTTCCGGGGAGAGCGGCTTCGCCTCCGGTATCCGCGGCGGTTCGGCGCCGCGGTTAAGCTCCACGATGCGCGCCATGTTCGGTGGCCGCTCCGGTAGCCCCTCGTTCATGTAGGTGACGAACAGGTGGCGGTCGACAATCGAGAGGGCTGGGTTGTATCGGCGTTCGAAACCGAGCGTGGTGCTGGTCATCCGGTTGTCGACTCGGCCACAGAGTGAGCCGGAGACATGACCGGGATAGACCATTGTCCCTTCCGGGAGGGAGAGTAGCCGCTGGTGCAGGCTGTCGAAGAGCGCGCTGGCGCCCTCGGCGCCGTCGACGGCCAGGTCGGGTCGCGCCACGTCCCCGATAAAGAGCGAGTCGCCGGTCAGCAGCAACCACGGTTCCGGGCCGCGCGAGCGATCGATCACCGCCACAACGATGTGTTCGGGCCGGTGACCGGGCGTGTGGATAATCCGCAGGATGACCTCGCCCAACTCGAGCTCGTCGCCATCCTCGAGGGGAAGGTGAGGGTAGGCCGCTCCGGCCAACGCATGTACCGCGATGGTGGCGCCGGTGCGCGCGGCAAGCTGGTGATGCCCGGAGACGTGGTCGGCGTGGTTGTGCGTCTCGACGATGTAGCGGATACGCAACCCCTCGCGCTCGGCGATCTCGAGAATCTCGTCGACCATGTCGATACGCGGATCGACGACTGCAGCGACAGCAGCCTGGTTCGATCCAACCAGGTAGGCGGCGCAGCCGATATCGTCTCGGAGGATCTGCTGGAAGAACATCCTATGCCTCCGCCCGCTGACGAGCGAGTGAGTCGATGACCCGCTGCAGCCGTGTCTTGGCCTCCGTCGCCAGCTCGTCCAGCGCCGGATTGCCACTCACCGACAGCATTGCCTGTGGGTCGGCGATGCCGACCCATGTGTGGCCATCGACTTCCCGCACGACGACGTTGCAGGGGAGAAGTAGCCCGATCTCGCGTTCATGGTCGAGTGCCTGATGGGCCAGGTGCGGGTTGCAGGCGCCGAGGATCAGGTATCGCTCCATCTCCTGTCCCAGCTTCTCCCGCAAGGTTCGCTGGACATCGATCTCGGTAAGCACGCCGAATCCTTCAGTCTTGAGTTGCTCTCTCACCCGCTCGACGACCTGGTCGAACGGCTGGTCGAGCGTGACGCTGAAGCCATAGCTCACCATCGCATCGCCTCCAATCAGCAAGTGCTGTCCACTCCATACGATTTGCCCACCTCGTCGCGGCAGGCCGACGGCCCGCTCAGCCGATGGCTCAGCCGGAGCCCCGTCCCGGTGCGCAGTACGATCCGCCGCTGGCCGCTCGCTCGAGCCCCAGGGCGCTGAAAGCCGAAAACTGCTTCCGCGCCTCCACTGCGCCGCACCGTGGACAGACGACCGGCTCGTCCGATCGAACACTGCGCACGAGCTTTTCGAACCGCTCCCCACAGGCCTCGCAGCGGTACTCGTAGATCGGCATCGCTCCTCTCACTCCCCTCCGACGACTGCCAGCGCATGCTGCCGGCGCAACCGGTCGATCAGCATCTGGCGGGTGATGTGGCACGCGTCAAGGATCCGGGGATCGGCGAGCGAGTAGTGCACTTCTGTCCCCACCCGCTCAGCCACCACCATCCCACGTTGCCGCATCACCGCCAGGTGCTGGCTGACCTTGGCCTGGCGTTGCCCGGTGGCTCGTACCAGATCCTTGACCGGCCGTGGCCCCTCGCCGAGCAACTCGAGCAGCTCGAGGCGGGTGGGGTCGGCCAGAGTCTGGCAGAGTTCAGCCTGAAGCCGGTACAGCTCGCGCTTGCGCTCGAGATCGATCAACCCGGTTCCTCCGCTCCATACGTATATTCGAATTCTCGCATATACACTACCGCACAGCGCCCCGTCCGTCAAGTGTGTGCTTGCTTGACAGGCCGCATAACCGGCGTTATGGTGTGAACAGTGGTAGCGCCGTCGACAATGGGATGGACTGGTCGTCCAGGGGGGCGGTTGGCGCTGTCTGCGAGCCGGGTTCCAGTTGCCCGGCTGCAGGCCGGGTTGGATGGGGACGACAAGGGATGATGTCGTGACCAAGGCTGGGTTGCTCGAGCGCATTCGCGCCGCTCGTGCCGAGTGGGAAGGGCTTCTGGCCGGGATTGCCCCGGAGTGCCTGACCGAGTCGGGAGTCACTGGTGACTGGTCGGTCAAGGACATGGTGGCGCACGTCGGCTTCTGGGAGCGCAGCGTGCTCGATGGCCTACGCACCGGCAACCGTGGCCTCGAGGGCGAAGTCGACGAGATCAACCAGCGCGTCTTCCGCGCTTACCGTGACCGCCCGCTGGATCAGATGCTGGCTGAGGAGCGAGAGGTCTACCGGCAGTTGCTCGAGGCGATCGAGGCGCTGCCGGAGGACGCGTTGGCAGCGTTGGACCGGTTCCCCTGGACCGATGGTCGCCCGGTTTGGGTGTTGGTCGCGGAGAGCACGTACTGGCACTACCCGGAGCACGCGGAGTCGATCCGTGCTTGGCTTGCCGGGAAGTAGTGTGGCCATGCAGAGCCTGCTCGACGCGCTGCTGGCGCTCCACCCGTCCATCCGCTACGCCGCGGTCTATCAAGACGGCGCCCTGGCGTCCGCGACGAAGCCAGGCATCGCTGCCGCCAGCAGCGCTGAGTCTGACACCTACGAAGAGCTGCTCGTCAACCCGGCGATCCTGAGCTTGACCATCCAGCGGGGAAACATCGACTGCGGCGGGCTCCAGTTCGTGCTGATCCGGTACGGAAACTTCTACCAGTTCGTCGCCCCGCACCCCGGTGGCCACGTCTCGGTCACCATCGAGCCGATCCGGGATCCGGTTCCGGTCGTCGAGACGATCCTGGAACTGCTCGGCGATCTCGCTCGGCCGGCTGAGCCGTGAAGCGAACGGGAAAGCCGGGCGAGAGAGGACGCTGATCCTCCCCGCTCAATGGGCCCGCTCGATGGAAGACCCGGGCCGTGCCCATGTGGCCCAACTGCAACCTCTTGCTGGCGCTCGCGGTGGGAGTTGCGACGGTCACCCTACTGGGCGAGTCCTGGTGCTCTCATTCGGAGGCAACATGTGGATGGCGAGGGCAGCATGCCGATGACTGTTTCCGATCGCGTACCGACGCTCGACGTCCGGCCGGTAACGGCCGAGCGCTGGGGAGATCTCGAGCGGCTGTTCGGCCCGCGCGGGGTCTCTAGCGGGTGCTGGTGCACCTGGTGGCGGCTGAGCCGCTCCGAGTTCTCCCGCTCCTCCGTCGCGGAGCGCAAGCAGGTCCTGCAGGAGATCGTGGCTTCCGTCCAGGTGCCGGGCATCCTCGCCTACCTCGACGAGCGGCCCGTCGCCTGGTGCTCTCTCGGCCCACGGGAATCGTACCCGGCGCTGGAGCGATCCCGGATACTGGCGCGCGTGGATGACCAGCCGGTCTGGTCGATCGTCTGCTTCTTCGTAGCGAGAGAATACCGGCGACGAGGGTTGCTCGTGCCCCTGATCCAGGCGGCCGTCGAGTACGCGGCGCAGCAGGGTGCGCGAATCGTCGAGGCCTACCCGGTCGATCCTCGCGGCCAGGCGGTGGAAGTCGCCCGGAGCTTCACCGGGCTGGCTCCGGCGTTCGAGCGGGCCGGCTTCATCGAGGTGGCCCGGCGTGCGGAGCGCCGCCCGATCATGCGCTACGTTATCGCCCCTGTCTCCTGACATCTCTTCGGCAGATCGCTGCGGTCCGGGCGCGGGGCCCAAGATCTTTCCTGCCTAGTGGATAGTGAATGATGCTTCTCCCGCTCGACCCAGTGCTGCCTCCTGTCCAGCGGGCAAGACTGAGGCGTTAGAGATATGATGGGTGATCGGGTAGGAACGCCCGCGAGTGGGGGAGCAGGCCGTGCGGGGACGGGTGGCGCTCGTCCACGACTACCTCAATCAGTACGGCGGGGCAGAGCGCGTGCTCGAGGCGCTCCACGAGCTGTTCCCACACGCTCCGGTCTTCACCTCGATGTACGACGCCGATAGAATGCCGTCTACCTACCGCTCCTGGGACATCCGGACCTCGTTCATGCAGCGCCTGCCCGGCGTGCATCGCCACCATCAACTGTACGTGCTGTTCTATCCGCTCGCCTTTCGCCGCTTCCGGTTGGACGGTTACTCGGTCGTCGTCAGCTCGAGCAGCGCCTTTGCCAAGGGGGTACGCACTGCACCCGGCACGCTGCACCTCTGCTACTGTCACAGTCCGATGCGTTTCGCCTGGAACTTCGGCCAGTACGCCGAGCGCGAGCAGATCGGCCCGCTGCTGCGCCGTGCGTTGCCTCCGCTCCTGGCCTGGCTCCGTCGCTGGGATGTGGCGACGGCGCAGCGGGTTGACGTCATCGTGGCCAACTCGAGCGCGGTGGCGCAGCGAATTCGGGCCTGGTGGGGGCGCGAGGCGACAGTCATCTTCCCGCCGGTCGACGTCGAGCGGGCACGGCCGGCCCCACCTGGTGAGATCGGCGACTATTTCCTGCTGGTCTCCCGGCTGGTGCCGTACAAGCGGATTGACCTGGCCATCGCCGCGTTCAACGAGCTCCGCCTGCCGCTGAAGATCGTCGGTGAGGGGCGCGATCGCGCAGCGTTGATGGCCCAGGCCGGGCCGACGATCGAGTTCCTGGGCCAAGTGCCTGAGGACGAGAAGTTCCGCCTGTATGCGCACTGCCGGGCCGCCGTGTTCCCGGCTGAAGACGACTTCGGGATTGCCCAGGTCGAGGTGCAGGCCGCTGGCCGGCCGGCGATCGCGCTGGCCCGCGGTGGAGCACTCGACACGGTGGTCGACGGCGTGACCGGGGTACTCTTTCCGGAGCAGACGGTGGAGTCGCTCATCGAGGCGGTGCGCCGCTTCGAGTGGCTCCACTTCTCGACAGGCGAGATTGTCCGGCGAGCGCGGCGGTTCAGTCGCGCGCGTTTCAAGGTCGAGATGCGAGAGCTGATCGACCGAGCGCTGGCGACCCGCTTGGCCTTGCCTTGTGCTCCCGTGTCCGACGAGGTGCAGAGCGTATGGAGCTGAGGGCCTATTTGACCATCCTGTGGCGTCGACGCTGGGTTGCCCTGACCCTGCCAGCTCTGGTGCTTATCGGCGTGGTCATACAGGCGCTGCAGAGCCGGCCGAACTATACCGCCACGGCGCGGGTCATCGTCACCCGCATACCGCAGCAAGCGCCGCCCGACGTCTTCCGCTACGACGAGTACTACCTGTATCTCACCAACGAGTACACTGTCGACGACTTCACCGAAGTGGTACGCGGCAACGTCTTCGCCGCCGACGTCGCCCAGACGCTGGTTCAGACGACCGGGCTCCAGATCTCGCCTGAAGAGGTGCAGGGCTCCTTGAGCGTCGAGCGGCGCAACCGCGCGCTGACCATTCGGGCTACTTCGTCCGATCCCCAGCGTGCGGTGGCGATCGCCCAAGCAGCAGCCCAGACGCTGGAGGAGCGCGGGACGCAGTACTTCGGCTTCGACAACCCGTCGAGGCAGGCGATCATCTCGGTGATCGACCAGCCGCTCGGCGCGGCATCGGATCGCGGGCGCCAGCAGCTCTTGTGGTTGCTCCAGCTCGCGGTGGCGTTCGTGGGCGGCGTGCTGATCGCCTTCCTTGTCGATTACCTCGCCGATACCTTCGATACAGCCGAGGCCGTTCAGGACGCGCTGGGTCTACCGGTGATCGGCGTCATCCCGTTGAGGAGGAAAGAGCGTCGTGCGCCCTGAGGAGTACCTGGCAATCCTGGCGAGGCGCTGGTGGATTCTCGTTTTGGCGGCGCTCGTTGCCGGGCTGTCTGCGTTTCTCTACAGCGAGGCGCAGCCGCGCACGTACCAAGTGAGCGTCCGCGTGATGGCAATCGCCCAGCCACCGGACTACTGGCTCGATCTCTATGCCAAGAACCGGCTGGCCTCGTACCAGGACCTGATCCGGAGCTGGGACTTTGTCGGCCGGGCGCTCCAGCAAGCCGGTTTGGATATCGACCCCGGTCACGCGCTCGGCACACTGACTCTGGGGCGTAACCAGGACAGCAACCTCATCCAGATCGTCGTGACCGACACCGATCCGGAGCGCGCAGCAGCGATCGCAAACGCGGTAGCCGACGCCTTCGTCGCCCGGTCGGCTGAAGAGAACCGACAGATCCTCGAGCGCTTCACCGATCCACGAGGCGAGCGGATTCAGGGGACGGTGGAGGTCGTCAAGCTGGAGTCGCCTGGGTCGCCAGGGACACCGGTCGGCCCGCGGGTCAAGCTCAACAGCGCGGCTGGGCTGCTTTTGGGCTTGGCGTTCGGCGTGGTGCTCGCCTTCGGCGTGGAGTATTTCGACGACCGGCTCCGAACCGAACGGGAGGTACTGCGCTACCTCGCACTCGCGACGCTGGGGCGGATCGATCGCGAGGTATCGCCAGGGTGGGGACGGAGGGAGAGCGGGATGCGGCCGAGGAACCCGGAGAGAGGGCTTGTCGTGGTGACGGAGCCGACATCGCCACAAGCCGAGGCGTACCGGGCGCTGCGGGCGGCGATCGTCTTCGCGGAGCGCGATCGCGGGCTCCGCTCGGTGCTGGTAGCCGAGGCGGATGCCACGGGTGACCGAGCGGTTGTGGCCGCCAACATCGCCGCTGCCCTGGCGCTGGGTGGTGACCAGGTCGCCCTGGTCGACGCCGATTTGCGCGCGCCGCAGCTCCATGAGCTGTTTGGGCTGCCCAACTCGAACGGACTCACCGCGTGGTTACTGAGCGATGACCGAGAGGCACCGCTGCCGCTGGTTCCTGCTGGGTGCGATCGGCTGCACCTCGTGCCAGCCGGTCGCCTGGCGTCTGAGGCGTCCCTGAACCCCGCTGACCTTCTCAGTCAGCCTCGGTTCGCCGAGTTTCTCGACCGGCTCAGCAGGGAGGTCACGTACATTGTGATCGTCGCAGCACCGGTCTGCGAGTACGGGGATGCGCTCGTCATTGCGCCACGGGTCGATGGGGTAGTGCTGCTGGTGTCGAGCGGTCGCACGCGCCGGACGGCGGCACAAGCGGCCAAGCAAGCGCTCGAACGGGTGGGCGCGCGGCTGTTGGGCGCTGTGCTGCTCCGGAGCTGAGTGGCCCTGAGGTGATCGCGCAGTTCGCGGGCAAGCCGGACTTGAGCTTTACGTCTCCTCCGTGATGCTGATGAGCCCCAGCCGTGACAGCGTTGCCAGCGCGGCGTCGATTTCCGGCAGCGGATGGCCTGTCTCGGCCAGCAGGTCGTGGACGCTCATCACACCGTTGATCAGAGCCAGCAGAACGGCGCGGTCGACGCGGGTCAGGGAGTCCAGGACAGCCTGGTTTGTCACCTCGTCGGTGAGAGTAATCAACTCGCGGCGACCGCGGGAGGCGATCCACTCGTCGGCCCGGCGGATAGCGTTGAGGACGAGGGGCTCGAGCGGGGTTTCATCGAGGATCGTCTCATCCGGGGCCGCTGCCGGTGCTTCTGAGATGAACGCGAACGAGCCGCTCGGTTTCACCAGGATACGGAAGAGTGACTCTTCGAGCTGCGCGGCCAGGGCCAGTTTCACCTGTTGCCGAGTCACGAAACCAAGCTCGATCAGCAGGTCGCCGAGTCGTACCGGCGTAGGGCTCACCGACTGGAGCGCGAGCGCCTGCTCAAGTTGCTCTTCGCTCACGTGTCCCTGCTCGACCAGCATGCGGCCCAGGCGCAGCCGCCCGTCGCTGGCAGTAACTGCCGCCACGCGACCACGGTCGAAGACCAGCGTGATCTCGTCCGTAGATGTCGCTAGCGTCAGGCGGCCCGACTTGGCAGTCGAGCTGATTCCCTGCAGGATAGCATGGAGCGGGAAATCGTCCAGGTCACCGTAGAAGGGCATCGACCACCTCGTCCAGAACTCCTAGGGTCGGGGCTCGATTTCCACTGTTCCCGGGCAACCGGTGGAGCGGAGCGCTGCCTCGACTCGGGTGCGAACTTCCGCGGGCGAAAGGTGAACCGTCGTCAAATTGAAGTGTAGCTCTTCACTCGTGATGTCGACTGCTTGAGCTGTGATGCAGAGCGGCAGGTGGGCCAGCACAGCACGGAAGCGCGAGGCCGCACGCAGATTCCGAACCGGCTTGAGGCAGAGATGCCAGCGTGCCAGGTTGCTGATCTCCGAGAACCGAAGTAGCCGCTCGGGGGGCTGTACCTCGTCTAGTCCCTCCTGGAGTTCCAGACTGGCCAGGTACTGGTGAAAGGCGTGTAGCTGTGCCCGCACTTCACCATCCTCGACGAACCCCTGCTCTGGAGTTGGGGTCGAGTCGTGTGAGCGCGTGTTGGCGGTGTCCATATCCTGTCTCCAACTGTCTGCGATGGTCGGGAACCAGTCCATGGCAGTCACCAAATCCTCGCTATTACGCTAACGCAATCCGATCACCCTCGTCTCGCTCATCGAGCGATCGGCGGCTCTGCCCGCATAGCCGACCGCTCCTGGCACTGTGCTACGCCTCTGAGGCGAGAGGGTGCAACCGCAGCTAACGGGATGTCAACCGAGCCACATCCTGCATCTCCCGCGTTGATTCAGCGACACCGTGCTGCATGTGACAAGAGTGCAACGTCCCAACGAGGTTCGGTACGTTCGGCCGCTGGCGGTGGGAGCAAAAGGTGCTTCCGACTGAGAAGCTGGCTCGCCTGCGCGATGGCGAGACCGATTCAGGCGGGGTCGAGCAGCGTCGCGGTGGTCGGCTCTGTCACCGAGGTGTCCCCGCTCAAGCGGCCGGTGACGACCAGCCAGCGCATGAAGCGAAGTCGTGCCGCCTGCATCGGGCTCAGCTCGATGATCTCTTCGGGCGAGCGGACGGTCACTGGCACAGGGAGTGCGGGCATCTGGCGGATGAGGTCAGCAACAACACCGCTCGCTGCTGCAAGCCCGGGCGTCGTTACCGGTAGGACGACGTCGATTCCGCCGGCCATCAGCAGATGGAGTTCACCCTGTTCGACCGTCCAGGCGGCGAGCGGTAATCCGGCTGACCGTACTGCGTTGATAAGCGAGTGGACGAACTCTCGCTGGTCGACCATGGCGATCGGGCCTCCTGCTAGCTGGCTGCCCGCCGGGAGAGCGTTGCCATCAAGTTTGCCAGGGCAGCGTTCGGCGTTTCACCCTCGCCGATGGGCGGACAGTGTCGTTGTCGTCGCCAATAGCTGAGCACCAGGCACGAGGTGCTTACTTCGGGCGGTACCTCGGCAGGCTCACAGGCGAGTGCCAGCCAGGCGATCTCCCCCGTGCAAGGGTTCGGAAAGATGGTTACCGGCCACGGAGCGTGTATCCACCGCATTTCTCTCGTCTCCAGGAAGCGGGAAACCCTGGTCGACGTGCGTAGGCCTCCTGCTCGACCTCGAAGCGCCTCTGTCTTTCCCCCAACCGGAGTTGACCCCCTCTACTCTGACGAGTCGGCGCGAAGGTCGCCACGATCCATAGGAAATCGGTCAGGGTTATCTCAGCGGCTATATCCCACTGCTCGGCGCCCGGGGGTATCGTCAGAGCGATCTCGCGCGATGCGTACGTGCAGTGGTACGTACGCATCAATTGTAGAAAACGGTTTTCTGGCTGTCAAGCGGGCCACAAGCAGAGGGCGAGAACGACACCAGGAGACCGGGCTCGCCCGGTCCCCTGGTGCTGAATCGAGGGAACGCGGAGTTACGGTACCTGGACGCGGATCATATTGGTGACCTTCGTGACGCCTGGCGATCGCCAGGCCGCCTCCTCGGCCTCCTTGCGCTCGGCCCAGGAGCGGACGGTACCAGTCAGGATCACGTGGCCACCGTTTTCGACGCGAACCTGGATGTTCTCGGCGTCGAGCTCTGCGTTCCGGACAAAGGCCTGCTCGATCCGCTCCTTGATGGTGTCGGGGGAGACCGACGGCTGCCTTACGGTGATCAGGTTGATCACCGACTTGACCCCAGCCACCCGGCGGGCCGCATCTTCAGCCTCACGGCGCTGGTAGTGCCAGTCGACCTCGCCCTCCAGCGTGACGCGGCCTTCCTCGACCCGAACCTTGATCCGATCCGCCGGAACCGAAGGGTTCTCTTCCAGTGCGGTGGCTACTGCCCGAGCGATATCGGTGTCCGTGCGCACTCCCACGCCCCTGGGAACGACCTCCAAATGGTTCACTACCGCACGAACACCCTCGACCCGAAGGGCGGCGCGCTCGGCAGCCCACTTCTTGAGAAAGCTGTCGACGGTGCCAGTCAAGGTCACCACGCCGTCGTCGACCTCGACGCCGACGTCAGTCACTTCAACCTCGGGGTCCCAGTCTAGCTCGGCGAGCACGTCGCGCTGGATTTCCTCGTCCGTTCTGACGCGCCTGGCCATCGCTCAACCTCCCTGTCAGTCGTGGCGGTGCACGGCACCTGACACTACGAAGCCGGTGGCCGTGCCGCCTGTACTGTAATCCGCTTCACCCGGGCCTCCGCAGCCTTCGGGAAGGCCAGCGTGATGATGCCGTTCTCTACCATCGCTTGAGCATGCTCGGCGTCAACAGGAGCCGGCAGCGTGATGCTCTCGACGAACTGGCCAGCGCCGATCTCTCGACGATACCAGGTGACCCTCTTGGCTTCGTCCTCGCTGAGCGTATATCCATAGCGGCCGCGAATCGTTACCGTGTTCTGCTCGAGCGTCACCTCCAGGTCGTCGGCACGCGCTCCCGGCACTGCCAGCTTGATCACGACGGCGTCCAGGGTGTCGTAGACATCCGTTGCCGGTCTCCAGGCGAAGGCTCGTGGCAGGAGCCTGCTACGCTCGACCGTCTCACCGAGCAGCCGATTCATCTCGCTAACGATCCGATCCAGCTCAGCCAGTGGGCTCCACCGCTCCAACATGATGTGCTCTCCCTTCCCGATCCGTTACGACCGCCAGAGTGACCTCCCTCATACCTACCCTCACTATAGTATATGACACGTCTCGTGTCAAGACTAATGTCACAATATGTTGCATTTCGGTGACAGCGAGACACCGAGCGCGTGATTTCACGCGCTGCGGTAGGGGAGAGACCAGGGTGGACATCGGGTATACTGCCGCTGGAGGGGCGGATGGAACGGAGTGCCGACTGGCTGGCGCAAGCCCAGGCCGACCTGGCGGCGGCCCGCCACCTGCTCAGTGCCGGCTTCCACGAGTGGGCCTGCTTCGCCGCCCAGCAGGCCGCCGAGAAGGCAGCCAAGGCTGCCCTGCAGCGAGCCGGGCGCGACGCCTGGGGGCACAGCGTGGCTGCGCTGCTCCTGGCGCTGCGCGAGCTGGCGGCTGTCCCGGATCCGCTCGTCGACGCCGCGCTCGAACTTGACAAGGCGTACATCGGCACGCGGTATCCGGACGTCCACCCGGCAGGGGCGCCACACGCGCTCTATACCCGCGGTGAGGCGGAGCGGTGTCTCGGCTATGCGGAACGAATCGTCGAATTCTGTGCGCATCTGGTCGCCGCGCTTGACCAGGGGTGAGCTCATCGCACACCTGCGAGCGCGCGTGCGGGAGCTAGCGCGGCTGCTCCCAGTGCGCCGAGCGGTGCTCTTCGGCTCCTGGGCCAGGGGACGCGCGACCGCCCGGAGCGACGTAGACGTCCTTGTGATCTACGCCGATCCACCGCGCGCTGACGCCTACGCGCTGGTCTGGCGGACGCTCCAGACGCCTGGCCTGGAGCCGCACGTTTACGCCGAGTCGGAAGCCGTAGCCATCGAGGAGACGCTCGAGCGGATGACCGCGGGCGGCATCGACCTCCTCAGCCTACCGCCCGCTACGGAGCATTGCTGATTCGCCCGCTCATCCCTACAATCGGGTTGCCCAGCCGGGCTCTTCGTCGTTTAGAGCAACCGAATAAGGGGGCGTGGTGCTGGCGCGAGTCCTGAGCTGCGCGGTGGTCGGGCTGGATGGCGTCCTGGTGGAAGTGGAGGTCGACGTCGGGCAGGGCGTGCCCGGGCTTACCATCGTTGGCCTTCCAGACACCGCGGTGCAGGAATCGCGCGAGCGGGTGCGCGCTGCCATCCGTAACTCCGGGGCCAAGTTCCCGCTGGGCCGCATCACCGTCAACCTGGCCCCGGCCGACATCCGCAAGGAGGGGCCAGCCTACGACCTACCGATCGCGCTGGGCATCCTGCTCGCCTCCGGCCAGGTCGTCGCTGACCTCGATGGGGCACTGGTCATCGGCGAGCTGTCGCTCGATGGCAGTCTGCGCCACACCGCCGGTGTACTCCCGATGGTGGGCCTCGCGCAGGAACGGGGGCTACGGCGAGCATTCGTGCCGGCGTCCGACGCGGCCGAGGCGGCGCTGGTCGAAGGGATCGAGATCGTGCCGGTGGAGACGCTCACCGCGCTGGTGCGCCATCTTACCGGTGAGGAGCCGATCCCGCCGTTCTGTCGAGCGGGCGGGCTGCCCGGACCGGAGGACGAGGTCGGCGGCGTCGACTTCGCCGAGATCCGGGGCCAGGAGCACGTCAAGCGCGGCCTAGAACTGGCCGCGGCTGGTGGACATAATTTACTGGCGAGCGGACCACCAGGTGCTGGCAAGACGCTGCTGGCCCGCGCGCTGCCGACCATCCTGCCGCCGCTGAGCCGCGAGGAGTCACTCGAAGTCACCCGGATCTACTCGGTGGCCGGGCTGCTGCCCTCCGACCGGCCGCTGGTGCGCCAGCGCCCCTTTCGCGCGCCGCACCACACCATTAGCTACGCTGGGATGATCGGCGGCGGAGCCTGGCCGCGGCCGGGCGAGGTGACGCTGGCGCATCGTGGCGTGCTCTTCCTGGACGAACTGCCGGAGTTCAGCGCGCGGGTGCTCGAGGTGCTGCGGCAGCCGCTGGAAGACCGAATCGTCACCATCTCGCGGGCCAGCGGTGCAATCACCTTCCCGGCTAACTTTATCTTAGTGGCTGCTATGAACCCCTGCCCCTGCGGGTACTATGGCGACCCGGCTCGCCCCTGCACCTGCTCGCCCTCGGCCATCACTCGCTACCAGAAGCGCATCTCCGGTCCCCTGCTCGACCGGATCGACATCCACCTCCAGGTGCCGCGGGTGGAGTACGAGAAGCTGGCCGACCGCCGACCGGGCGAGCCCTCGGCGGCGGTGCGGGCCCGGGTCGAGGCAGCGCGGACGGTACAGGCCCGCCGCTTCGGCGATACCCGCAAGCTCAACAGCGACATGGGGCCAGCGGAGGTGCAGGCGCACTGCCGGCTGGACGAGGCCGGGGAACGCCTGCTGCGGGCGGCCATGCAGCAGCTCAACCTCTCGGCCCGCTCCTACCACCGCGTGCTCAAGCTGGCTCGGACGATCGCCGACCTGGCGGGATCAGAGCGGATCGCCGTTGCCCACCTGGCCGAAGCCCTCCAGTACCGGCCTCAGGAGATAGGATAATGTTGTCTCAACGGTGAGCGAGAGCCTAAGGTTACGTAGTGCACCATGGTGCGGCCACGGCGAGGGTTGACGTTGGAAGACTTGCGGGCGCGGCGGGAGGAGATCCTGCGTATCGCCGCCGCGCATGGCGCTCGAGACCTCCGGGTCTTCGGCTCGGTGGCCCGCGGCGAGGCCGGCCCAGACAGCGATATCGCCTTCCTGGTGGAGATCGAGACCGATCGGCGTGGGTTCGAGTTCTTCAGCGTCCGGGAGGATTTACGCCGCGCGCTGGAGGTGCTCCTCGAGCATCCGGTCGATGTCAGCGAGGCGGTACAAGGAAGCGCCCGCGAGAGCGTAGAACGGGATGCGATACCGCTGTGACGCGGGGCGACATCCGCTACCTCGAGTACATCCGCGAGAGTATCCAGCGCGTTCAGCGCTGGGCCGCTCCTGGCCTGCAGGCAGTGCTGGCGGATGAGGTGCTCTTCGAGGCGATCCTCCGCCGGATTGGAGACGCTCTCCGACGCCGCGTCGCAGCTCTCCGACTCGCTGAAGCAGCGTCCCCCCGAGGTTTCCTGGCGCTCGATCACCGATTTCCGCAATCGGCTCGCCCACGGCTACCTCGACGTGAAGCCTGAGCGAATCTGGGATGTCATCGTCGTACATCTTCCCCTCCTGCTGGCCGTCGTCGAAGCCGAGCTGGATCGCTTGCGCGATACCGGCGAGCAGCTCCCCTAGCCTCGGTCGCAGCCGTCGCCGTCACCGTGGCTTCGATTCCGACCAGGCCCGGCATCGTGATGTCCATCAGCACCACGTTTGGGACAAGCGCCGCTACCCGGGCGACCGTCTCCCCGCCGGTCGTCGCCACCCCGACTACAGTGATGCCCGGCGTGCTCTACAGGAACATCCGCATCCCGCCCCGGAAGAACGGGTGGTCGTCGGCTAGCAGGGTGCGCAGGCTATCTCGTTCTGTCTTTACCGTATTTGGCCGGTGGGGTACGCTGGGGGCGTTCCAGGAGGTGGCGCCATGCGATGCAAGGAGCGCCTGGAAGCCTACCTGCGGGAGCAGGGGGTGCCCTTCCAGACCCAGCACCATCCCATCGCCTTCACCGCGCAGGAGGTCGCCGCTAGCGAGCACGTCCCCGGCCGGATGGTGGTCAAAGTCGTCATGGTCGTGGCCGACGGCAAGCCGGTGATGCTGGCCCTGCGGGCGACCGATCGCGTGGACCTGCGCAAGCTGGCGGCTGTGCTCGGGGTGTCGGAGGTTCGGCTGGCCGAGGAGCGGGAGTTCGGCGCGCTGTTCCCCGACTGCGAGCTCGGCGCGATGCCCCCGTTCGGCAACCTGTACGCCGTGCCGGTCTACGTCGATGCAGCTCTGGCCGAAGACGAGACGATCGTCTTCCAGGCCGGCACGCACACGGACACCATGAGCCTGAAGTACGCGGACTTCGTCCGACTCGTCCAGCCGGCGGTCGCCGACTTCGCCGAGCGGGTCTAGCTGGCGTGTTTGTGGACCCTCGGAACCCAGAGTAGCGCAAGCGCACCGGACGACGCAGCAAGAGCGAATGCCGCTCGCCGGTGAGCAGCCCGGCAGTCCTCGGCATACTCCCCGGCCCGACGCGCCACCTGCCGATGGACCACTCTGGACATCGCCGACCAGGGAGACAGGCTCTCCAGTTGCCTGGGCTCTTTCGTAACCACCAACCTCGATGCCCGGGGCTCGGGACAATCCGCGGCGATCACCCAGCCGTAGACTGGAGAGAGGGCTCGAGTGAGCGTCAGGACGACCACCATGCGACGATCGATCCTCACTGGGGCGCTGGCCGGCCTCTGGCTCGGTCTGCCCTTCATTGGCCTCTCGCTGCTGGCTGAGCGATTCGCCGGTCTGCGACCGCTGCCGACCAGTATCTTCGACCTGCTGGCCCGGCAGTTGCCCGGCAGCCTGGTCACGACGGCCATCGAGTTGATGGTTCAGGTGCTGCAGGGGCTCCAACTCGGGCGAACCGATGTCCTGGCCAAGCGGCTAGAGCTGGGGTTGGCCTACCTGTTGGCCTTCGGCGCGCTGGCGGTTCTAGGTGCGCTGTACGGCGCCCTGGCCGGCCGACTCGCCGGCTCGACGCTGCGACGAGGTCTCGCGGTCGGCCTTGCGCTGTGGGCGCTGGCCTGGCTGGTCGACCTGATCGCGCGCTGGGGCGCCGTCGGCCCGCTCGATGGACTGCTCTCCTCCTTCCTGCTCAGTGCCGGCTGGGGCGTAGCGCTCGCCTGGGTCCATGAGCAGGCGATGACCCTGCCCGGTCTGCCACATGCCGAAGCACCGACAGACACGAGCCGGCGCGCCTTCCTGGCGCGTGCCGCTGGCGTGGCCCTGGCGCTCGCAGTGGCCGGCCTGGCGCTCGACCGGCTCCTGGCGGGCCTCGGGCATGCGGAGCAGGCCGCAGGGACGCTTCCCAACCCCTCGGCGCAGCCGACTCCGCGGCCTTCAACGCCGCGGCCGGTGCCCACGCCGGGCTACGTCGCGGCGGAGGCGTTCGAGCCGGCGCCGGGCACGCGGCCCGAGCTGACGCCGCTCGACCAGTTCTACCGGATCGATATCAACCTGAGCCCGCCACGCGTCGACGTCGCTGAGTGGCGGCTCACGGTGGATGGGCTGGTGGCGCAGCCGTTGTCGCTCACCTACCAGGATCTGCTCGCGATGCCGGCCCACGAGCTGTACGCCACTCTGGAGTGCATCTCCAACCAGGTCGGCGGCGACCTGATCAGCACCACCCGCTTCACCGGCGTGCGGCTGGCCGACGTGCTCAACCGGGCGGGGCTCCAGCCCGGTGCCGTCGAGATCCGTTTCACCTGCGCCGACGGCTACACCGAGTCGCTGCCAGTAGACTCCGCGCTCGACCCGAACACGCTGCTCTGCTTCGCGATGGACGGCCAGCAGCTCCCCGCGGAGCACGGCTTCCCGATCCGGCTGTTCACGCCCAACCGCTACGGAATGAAGAACCCGAAGTGGATCACCCGGGTCGAGGCGCTCGGCGAGCCGTACGATGGCTTCTGGGAGCAGCGTGGGTGGAGCAAAGAGGCGTGGGTCAAGACCACGTCGGTGATCGATGCGGCACAGGAGGGCGGGCCGGCACAGCTGGTGGTGGGCGGGATCGCCTACGCTGGCGCGCGCGGCATCACCCTCGTTGAGGTGCGGCTGGATGACGGCGAGTGGGTACCGGCCGAGCTGAAGGAGCCGCTCTCGCCCTTCACCTGGGTGCTCTGGCGGGCTGAGCTGGACGCTTCACCAGGCGAGTACCGGCTCACCGTGCGGGCCGTCGACGGTCTCGGCGAGCCGCAGGCCGAGCAAGCGACCGACCCATATCCCGACGGGGCCAGCGGGTACCACCGTCGGCGGGTCGAGATCGGTTGATCCGGATGGGCTGGTTTAACACGCCTCACCTCGCCTCTCTGGGCGAGGCCGCCTGGGCCACCAGCATCGGCGGTGCGCGCAGAGACCGTGGGAGCCGATCCCGGGCGACAGCGCGGCAGCGAAGAAGCCGGGCGTGTGGTGGGTGAGACGGACGCCAAACGGTGAGCGGCTAGTGCGCCGCTCACCGCGCCGGTGCTGGCGTGCGTCAGCAGCCCCCAGAAGGGGTGCAGCTGCCAGAGGTCAGGCATCGCCAGGAGCGGGGCCAGCCCGGCGGCGGTCAGAGCCGCGCCAGCGAGCATGACCAGGCATGGGCCCTGAAGGTGAGCGCCCTCACCGCGACGACGATCCAGGCAGAGTCCAGGCGAGTACCTCGTAACTGACATCGCCGCTGACTCGGCGTTCCCCGGCTCCCAGCTCCGGGTGTGCGACCGCCGGTGGCGATACCGTGCCCGGATGGGCAGCTCGTCCGGGCGCCGCACTCAACTGATCCCGCTACTCGAAGCGGCGAGAGCAGGGTAGCGCGCACGCTGGCGCCGCTTGGCCTCGACCCGAAGCTCAGCTAGGATACCGGCGTGCACACGCCCAGATGAGCAGCCGTAACCGGGAGGGGAGGCGGGAGATGGCGGAAGAGCGGGCGCTGCTCGACATGCGGGTCGACGGCAAGGTGGCGCTCGTCACCGGAGCGAGTACCGGGCTGGGGCGGGCGACCGCGCTGGCGCTGGCGGAGGCCGGAGCCGACCTCGTGATCACCAGCCGCAGCCGGGAGCGCCTGCGTGAGGTCTGCGCCGAGATCGAGGCGCGTGGGCGACGGGCCGTGCCGCTCGCCGTGGACGTGCGCGACGTAGCGGCGGTGCGACGGATGGCCGAGGAGGCACATGCCGCCTTCGGCCGCATCGATATCCTGGTCAACAACGCCGGGCTCAACATCCCCCAGTGGGCGGTCGACGTGACGGAAGAGGCCTGGGATACGATCATGGACACCAACGCCAAGGGGCTCTTCTTCTGCTGCCAGGCGGTCGGCAAGTACATGATCGAGCAGCAGTACGGCCGTATCGTCAACATCGGCTCGGACATGGGCCTGGTCGGCTGGATCCAGCGCGCCGCCTACTGCGCGAGCAAGGCGGCGGTCTCCCTCCTCACCAAGGTGCTCGCGATCGAGTGGGCACAGTACGGGATCACGGTCAACTGCATCGCGCCGACCTTCGTCGAGACGCCGCTCACCCGCCCGATGTTCGAGACCATCCCCGGCTTCCGCGAGCAGGTGCTCCGCAACATCCCGCTCGGCCGGCTGGGCCGGCCGGAAGAGGTGGCGGCAGCCATCGTCTTCCTGGCGTCCGACGCAGCCACGCTGATCACCGGGGTGACCCTGCCCGTCGACGGCGGCTGGACGGCGTGGTAGGCGGGTGAGCGAGCTGCCCAGAGCGGTGAGGCTGGTTCTCTGAGCCAGACGTGCCGCTCGGCCGACGGGCTGGGGTGAAAGCCTCGGCGCCATGCTGGCTTCTGCCTACCCCAGGGTGGTTCGACACCCTCACCCTGTCACCCGCTCGGCCAGGCGGCCGAAGGCGCGGATCCAGCGCGGGCGCTGGTTGCCGTCCTCGAACAGGAAGTCGACCCGGTTCGGCACCGCGGCCGGCGGCCCGCTGACGAACTCGTTCCGGCCCACCGGACGCAGGAAGAGCGGGGGTAGCCGTCGCTGGCGGGGTTGCCGGCTGAGCCCGCCGGTCTGCACCACGTCGAGCCAGAGCCCACCGGCGGCCGGGCGGACTGTCAGGCGGGCCAGCGGGTAGCGGTACTCGCTGGCGAAGCTGGCTAGCTCGGCCTCGCTCAGTGTCACCAGCGGCGGCGGAACGGGGCGCAGCCCGAACTCCGCGGCCAGCAGCCAAGTCTCGACCTCCAGGTAGGCCGCGCTGCCGCCCTCGTGGTTCGTCACGCTGGCGATCGCCGCTCGTCGCTCTGGCAGCAGTGTCAGGTGCGCCTGGAAGCCGTTGGTCGAGCCGCCGTGGCCGACGACCCGCGCGCCGCCGAGCGACCAGAGCGCCCAGCCGAGCCCGTAGTGCTCGGCCCAGTTCGCCGCTGGCGTCTGCGGCTCCTGCATCCGCGCGACGCTCTGGCGAGAGATCGGCGGTCGCTCCGGCCGCGCAAGCCCGAGGTGGAAGGCAGCGAAGGTCAGGAGATCGTCGACGGTGGCGGTGATGCCGCCCGCGGGGTGCACGCTCCGCGGCAGCGGGAAGTCGCGGACGACCTCGGGCCCGCCGTCACCGGCCCGGTGGCCCACGGCGAGGGGGTAGGCGACTGCTTCGTGGGCGAAGAAGAAGGAGCGCTCGAGGCCAAGCGGCTCGAAGAGCAGCTCCCGCATGGCGCTCTCGAACGGTTGGCCGGTTAGCACCTCGATGATCCTCCCAGCGAGCGAGAAGCCGCTGTTGCAGTAGCTCCAGCACCGGCCGAGGGGATGAATCTGCGGGAGCTGGTGGAGGTCGGCGACGTAGCGCGCAAGCGCGTCGTCGCCGAGGCCGTAGTCCTGGAAGTGGTCACCGAGAATACCGCTGGTGTGCGTGAGCAAGTGGCGCATGGTGAGCCGCTGTTGGGTTTCGGGATCGCTGAGCCGTAGGTCGGGCAGGTAGCCGATCACCGGCGCATCGAGGTCGAGCCGACCCTCTTCGACCAGGCGCATCGCCAGGGTGGCGAGGAAGACCTTGGTGATGGAGCCGATCTGGAAGAGGGTGTCACGCCGTACCGGACAGCCAGTCTCGACGCTAGCTACCCCGTAGGCCTGGACGATCCGCTCGCCATGGTCGCGCAGCACCCCGATGACCATTCCGGGGACGCCGTGCCGCTGGCAAGCCAGCTCGACGGTCTCTCCCAGTCCGCTCACGTCGCCCATCGGTCGCTCCTCTCCCGCTCGGGCTGTCGACTCCAGCCGCACCGATCATCGCCGGTGGGTGTGTGACCGGCAAGGGGAAAGGCCCGGAGCCGGGATCGCTCGGAAAGTGCATACCTCAGCTCAGGCCGTGACGGCGAAGAAGCGCGCGGACGCGTCCTCGGCGTGGGAGCGCTGGGATCGCCCCGCGTCGCATGCAGGTGAGCGCCCCGGCCGCATTCGCGAGCCTGAGTGCCCGCTCGATGGCTTCGCGGGTGAACTGCAACCGGCTCTCGAGCAGGCCCACCAAGAGGCCAGCGACGAAGCCGTCGCCCGCGCCGGTGGAATCGACTACGCGCACCGGGAAACCGGGGAATTCCCCCTGGTGCTCTGGCGTCGTATAGGCGCAGCCGCGCGCGCCCCGGGTCACAGCGAGCAGGCGGAGGGCCGGATGCCAGAGTCGCTCGATGACCGCCGAAGGGTCGCCGTTTCCGGCCAGGAAGACGAGCTCGTCCTCGTTGACCTTTACCACATGCGCCTGTGACCAGCCAAGCAGGATACCCTCCCTGGCAGCCTTCGGCGAGGGCCAGAGGGCAAGGCGCAGGTTGGGGTCGTAGGAGATGAGCGCGCCCGCAGCGCGGGCGCGCTGGACGGCCTGGAGCGTCGACGACCGCGATGGTTCGGCAATCAGCGAGATCGACCCGAAGTGAAAGACACGGCAACTCGCTGCCAGTTCCAGGGTGGCGGTATCTGGCTGCCAGAGCATGTCGGCGCTCGGATGGCGATAAAAGAGGAAGTCACGCTCGCCGTCGGGGCGGAGGCTGACGAAGGCGAGCGCGGTGCGCGCTTCGGAGGTGAAGCGAACACCACGGGTGTCGACCCCGTTTTCCGCCAGTGACGCTGCCAGGAACCGGCCGAAGTCGTCGTCGCCTACCTGGCCGATGAACGCCGAGCTTCCACCCAGCCGGGCGACGCCGACCGCGACGTTGGCGGGGGCGCCGCCTGGCGCTTTCTTGAACGCCGGGGCTCGGGCAAGGTCGACGCCCCGGCGCAGCGAGACGAAGTCGATGAGCAGCTCCCCGCAGCAGACGACATCGAACATAGGCGCCAGCTCCCCAGATCGGGCGCTCGTTGGCTGAGGATGTCGTGCCGACGCCAGCGTGTCAAGCCGGCGCTGGAGCGAGGGCATGAGGTCGCCTACTGCTCGCGGGTCGATGCGATGGCCGTCCGGATGGCGTCGCGCGTGCGCGCCATCTCCTCCTCGCTGGCATACCGCTGCCGGGGCCAGAAGAAGCCTCGCAGCCCGTCGCCCCGCCGGCGCGGGACGACGTGCACGTGCACGTGTGGCACGCTCTGGCTCACTCGGTTGTTGATGGCGACAAAACTGCCCTCGGCACCCATCGCCTGAGGAACTGCGCGGGCCAGGAGGCGGACGGCGCGGAACAGCGGTTCAACCAGCTCACTTGGGAGTTCGGGCAGGGTCGGGTAGTGACCGCGCGGGATGACGAGGCAGTGCCCTGGGAAGAGCGGACGGTGATCGAGCAAAGCACAGGTCTGCTCGTCCTCGTAGACGATGTAGGCCCGTATCTCGCCGGCTAGGACGCGGCAGAAGGCACACGATCGCGAATGTGGCCGGTCAATCGGCGGCATGGCACCTTGCTTTCACAAGCGGCCCCGCATAAGCGCTAGGCTGCGGAATCCGCCAGCAGTCCATCGCTCGACCCCTGCAGCCTGTGGCCGTGTCGCTCTGCCGCCCGCGAAGCCCCTGCTCGTGTCCGCTCCACAGTGCGCAGCAGGGCCTCGCATGGCGCGTGCCTGTCGTCGCGCAGTATGCACTCGCAGCGGGTGCCGTGTGCAAGGGGCAGCCCAGCTACGCGGACTCTGTTCGCGTTATGCTTGTTGGCCGGCCGGAGATTGCCGAGGGCGTGTTACGTTGGAGGAGAGGACGGGCGGATGACCCAGATGACGGCACGGGAGGCGAGCGTGGACAGGCCGCTTTGGCGGCACGATCTGGACCCCGACCCCCTGCGGCAGTTTGCGCGCTGGCTTGCTGAGGCCGAGGAGGCCGGCATCCGCTACGCCAACGCGATGGCTGTGGCGACAGCCGCGCCGGATGGAGCTCCTTCTGTTCGGATGGTGCTCCTCCGCGGCTATGACGAGCGCGGCTTCGTCTTCTTCACCAACTACGAGAGCAGGAAGGGGCGAGAGCTCACGGCTAACCCGCGCGCGGCGCTGCTCTTCTACTGGGAGCCACTCGAGCGGCAGGTTCGTATCAGCGGTGATGTCGAGAGGGTCACCAGCCAGGAGTCGGACGAGTACTTCCGCTCCCGGCCTTATGGCTCGCAGCTCAGCGCCTGGGCATCGCGACAGAGCGAGCCGATCGCGGATCGCGAAGAGCTGGAGGCCCGCCACACAGAGCTGGCGCTGGCGTTCCCGGAGGGCCAGGTGCCGCGCCCTCCCTTCTGGGGCGGCTACCGGGTCGTGCCGGAGCAGTTCGAGTTCTGGCAGGGGCGTCGGGATCGCCTGCACGACCGCTTCCGGTACACTCGCCAGTCCGACGGCTCTTGGCTGATCGAGCGCTTGCAGCCCTGAACACTCAGTGGGGACAAGGTGACTCCTCTTCGTGAGCCGTGAGGAGGACTAGGCTGGGTTAAGCTCTCTGCTTAAGACACCTCGTCGGGGAGATCGGGTTCGTCCATGTTGGGGGCGAGCAAGGCCCGCGCCAGAGCGAGCACCTCACGCCAGCAGCGCTCTGGCTCCACCGCACGGAGGTGGCTTTCGGCGAGGAGCGTGTCCTCCTGCCAGAGCTCCCAGCGGGCCTGGGAGCCCTCGAGAAACACTTTGGCCAGCACTTCCTCTTTGCCGTGGCCGAGCAGCATGGCACGCCACAGCTTGACCTCGCGCGTTAGCCCCTGCTCCTCGGGGCTGGTCAGTCGCCAGGTTCCGCTGCTGGTCACCAGCAGCTCGGCACCGGTCAGGATCGGGTAGATGCCGGGGCGGACGCACGCGATCGCCAGTACCCAGCCCTCCCGGCACACCGCCACCGCCTCTTCGGGCTCTAGGGCCAGGATCGACTCGCGAATGCCCCCAGGGCCTGGCGACTCGGTGACTACCACGTCCGCCCAGCGACTCGGCACCTGTCCCTGGTGGCGAATCCGGTAGAGCTGCGTCTGGCTCATCACACCTGCTACCCTCCTCGCACAAGAAAGACCGTCCGAGGGTATGCACGGCCACGAGCAGGCGGTGATCTGGATGCCCTACAATCACTGGTGCCAGCGGGGGGTTGTCCCGCTGCCATGCTCCGGGCAGTGCCGTTGCGCCGAGGCGTCAAGTATGCCGAGATACTAACAAGACTGGACAGAATCGGACAAGCCTGTCCGGCATTTGACCCACCGAACCTTCACCCCTTGCCAGTGGAGTGTTGTAAAGGGCGGCTTCCCTTTCGCCCCGGCCTACCGCCTCGTTGCCTTGCGCCAGCGATCGTGTACGATCGGGGGGAGGCGGGTGGCGACAGGAGACAGGGTCAGCGCTGATGGAACTGCAGGCGCGGCGCACCCGGAGGGAGCGCTTCCGGTATCGGTACAACTTCGCTTTCGGTGTGGCCAATGGGGCGTTGCTCCAGCTTGGAGATACGTTCATCCACCCAACGCTTGTGCTGGTCGTCTTCGTCAGCCAGCTCACCACCTCGAACGTGCTGGTCGGTCTAGTGCCAGCGCTCAGTGTCGGGCTCTGGTTTCTGCCCCAGTTTCTGTCTGCCGCCCTCGTTCAGGGGCGACGACGCCAGCTTCCCTGGGCGGTCTGGGCCAGCGTCATCCGGGGGGCTGCCGTCGGTGTGCTCGGAGCGGCGACCGCGGCGATCGGCGAGGGGAATCCATCGCTCTTGGTGACTGTCTTTATCCTGACGTACGCGCTCTATAACCTGGCCGCCGGCTTCGCCTTCGTACCGCTGGTGGAGCTCAGCGCTCGGGTCATTCCGGCCGACCGGCGCGGGCTCTTCTTCAGCCAGCGGAATTTCTGGGGAGGTGTCCTCGCCTTTCTGGCAGGCTTCCTGATCAACCGTATCCTTGCCGATACCGGTGTCCCGCTCAGCGCCACCTTCGGCACGCTCTTCTTCGCGTCCTTCGCCGTCCTCAGCCTGGCGGCGTACACCACAGCGACGATGTCCGAGCTGCCTGTACGGGCCCCAAGCCGGCGCCCACCGGCGCTGTACTGGATCCGGCAAGTCCCCGAGTTGCTCGGCCAGGCCCCGCTCCAACGGTTCCTGGCGTACCGTGCGCTGCTCGCGACCGGTACCATCGCCGATCCGTTTTTCGTGGTGTACGCCCAGCAGGTGCTCGGCGCTCCCTCGGCGATGGCCGGCCTCTATCTTTCGACGATGGCGATCTCTCGCTTCGCCTCCAACATCTTCTGGGGACGACTTGTCGATCGCTGGGGAGACCGGGTAGCGCTCCAGACGGCGGCGCTGGTGCGCCTTCTCATGCCACTGCTGGCTCTGGCACTACCACCGCTCTTGAGCTGGGAGGCAGTGTCTCGAGTGACACCTGGGGGCGAGGTGGCCATCTTCTATGCCTATGGCCTGGTGTTCGTTGCCTATGGCATCGCGCTGAGCGGACAGACACTGGCGAATCTGACATACGCACTGGAATTGGCCGGTCCCGATGCCCGCCCGGCTTTCGTTGGGCTGGTCAACACCACCCTCGGTATCGTCTCATTCGTCCCGCTGCTCGGTGGGACTCTGGTCGATCGCTTCGGCTTCGAGTTGCTGTTCCTCGTGGCGCTCCTCATCGGGCTGACGTCGGTGCTGGCCAGCGGTCTCTTGCCGCAGACCCGGGGCACGACGGGAGTCTCCAGCTTCGCCACGCTCTGGCGTCGCTCCCGAGCCCGCTAACTGGTGCCTGCTGGTGGGCTCGGAAGCGAGCTCTGGCGGGTTGGCATCGTCGTCTCCACTGAGCCGGATCAATGGCGCCCTCACTGCTCGGACAGAGAGAGCAGGCCGGCAGCGACACTGGTTACCAGTGCCAGCGGCAACGCGCGACCCATCGCGACGACCGGACTGAGCTGGAAGCCGATCGCCAGGAAAGCAGTGACGGAGAGGACGATCCCCCAGGTTACCATCGTCGCTGTGAGCGCGCGCCCCATTGCGATGCCTCCTCGAACGGGTGTACCGAACATCCGTACGTACACAGGATAGAACACCCGTTCGGACGTGTCAAGCGATCCGAAACGGGTGTTCGAGGGAGTGGTCTGGTAGAATCGCTTCAGCGGTCACGCGCCGGGAGAAGTGTGTTCTCTATGCACCCACTCGATCGGATCCGACAGTCGCGGGAGCTTTTGATCCTGAGCGCGCTCGGCTTGCTCGTTCTGGGGTATACCCTGCTCCATGTCAGCCACATCCTTTCTCCATTCGTGGTCGCTGCGATCTTCGCTTACGTGCTTCACCCCGTCGTCGGTTGGCTGGAACGACGCAGCCGCCTCCCGCGGGCACTGGTGATCGCCGTCCTTTATATCTTCCTGATCGGTTTTTTGGTCATCGTCGGCTTTTTGGTCGTACCGGCGTTGGTCGACCAGGTGCAGGCGCTAACGAAGTTGATGCCGGCCGTGATCGAGGCGGCCGAGCGGCAGCTCCAGGAGCGCTCCCAGATCCGGATCGGCGAGCTGGTCATCGATACTGAAGCTCTGCTGAAACGGATCGACGTGGCGATGCAGGCGATCGCCGAGCGGTTCAGCCAGGAGGCAGTGCCGCTGCTCTTGACTACGGTGGAAGTGTTGATCAAGACGTTCGTTTTTCTGATTGCCAGCTTCTACTTCCTCCTCCACGGCGGCTCGCTCGCCACCCGTATCCGCTCGCTCGCGCCACGGCGTTACCAGCGCACGATCGGCCGCATCCTGAGCCAGGTGAACCTGACCTTCGGGGCCTACGTGCGGGCGCAGTTCATCCTCTTCTTGATCATGGCCAGTGCAACGTTCGTCGCGCTCACCGTGCTCCGGGTGAAGTACGCGCTGGCGCTGGCGATCGCTACCGGCCTACTGGAGCTGATCCCGTTCATCGGGCCGTGGACGGCGGGCACAATTGCGGTCATCGTGGCTCTCGCGCAGGGGTCGGCGCCGTTCGGTTGGTCACCGTTGGAGCTTGCGCTCGTGGTGGCGCTGGTCTACTTCACGTTGCGGATCCTTGAAGACCACTTCGTGATTCCCCAGCTCGTCGGCCACTTCGTGCGGCTGCACCCGGTGGTCGTCATCTTCGGCGTGCTGGCCGGCGCCAGCATCGCCGGCATCCTGGGACTGTTGCTTGCTGTGCCGATCCTGGCCGCGCTCAAGATCGTATTTATGGCCGTGGTCGAAGAGCTGCGCCACCCGCTGCCACGCGAGGTCGTCTTGCTCAGGGAGCGTGACGAGTTGGAGAATCTGGCCAAGCGGGTCGCTGACCCGTCGCGTCGTGACATCGTGTTGCTGGTCGAGCCCGGGGCGCTCACCTGGGACGACTTACCGCGTGTGCAGGCCTTGCACCAAGCTGCCAGTGAGCACGACGTGTTGCTCCAGGTAGTCACGCCTGACCCAGTGGCTGCGAGCATCGTGACGGCAGTTGGGCTGCCGCTGGTGACCAGGGCACCGGTCGAATGGCGGCAGGAAGCGACTCTGGTTCCCGATATGCGCTCACCGTTGCCGATGGGACGAGCGGCTGAGCGCACGATGGGAATAGAGGTCGGCGGGAGTATCCCACCGATGGGCACGGTGATGCAGGTCGAACGGGAGGTGCGGCGTGGGAGCGATCGGGACTGAACGGCGCTTCCGGAACTATATTGGTGGCGAGTGGGTGGAGCCGAGCAGCGGCGAAACGCGGCCAGACGAGAACCCGGCCGAC
This sequence comes from uncultured Thermomicrobiaceae bacterium, assembly GCA_938082375.1. GTDB lineage: Bacteria > Chloroflexota > Chloroflexia > Thermomicrobiales > Thermomicrobiaceae > Thermalbibacter. Next base: position 135,232 of record CALKCJ010000007.1, on the reverse strand, counting down.
ACGCGCGAGAGCCTGGGGCTGTTCCCGCGCTCATCGGAGGCTGACGTCGACCGGGCGGTGCAGGCAGCTGCCGAGGCGTTCAAGGCCTGGCGTCGCACCTCTGGACCGCAGCGCGCGGCGATCCTGCACAAGGCGGCCAACATCCTGGAGGCGCGTGCCCAGGAGGTCGGCGAGGCGCTGACCCGGGAGGAAGGCAAGACGATTAGTGAAGGGGTCGGCGAGGTACTGCGCGGCGTCCAGATCCTCCGCTTCTTCGCCGGTGAGCCACTGCGCCCCTTTGGGGAAGTCTTCTCGGCCACTAACCCGGAGACGTTTCTCTGGGCCGAGCGGGTGCCGCTGGGTGTCGTCGGCGTGATCACGCCGTGGAACTTCCCGGTGGCGATCCCGCTCTGGAAGCTGGCGCCGTGCCTGGCCTACGGCAACACCGCTGTCTTCAAGCCGGCCGAGCTGACGCCCTTGACTGCCCACCTGATCACGGATGTCTTCATCGAGGCCGGTCTGCCGCCCGGCGTGCTCAACTTAGTGCACGGCCCTGGCTCGGTCGTCGGCGAGGCGATCGCCCGCCACCCGAAGGTGAACGCCATTACCTTCACCGGCTCCAACGTGGTCGGCCGGCACCTCTATCAGATTGCCAGCGAGCGCGGCGCCAAGGTGCAGTTAGAGCTTGGCGGCAAGAACCCGCTGATCGTCGCTGAGGATGCCGACCTGAACTTCGCGGTGGAGCTGGCGACCTCCGGTGCCTTCCGCTCCACCGGGCAGAAGTGCACCGCTACCTCACGGGTGATCGTGGTCGAGCCGGTGCTGCGCGAGTTCACCGAGAAGCTGGTGGAACGGGCCCGCTCGCTCAGGGTAGGGCCGGGGATCGACCCGAGCACCTATATGGGGCCGCTGGTATCGGAGGAGCGTCGCCAGGGGGTACTGCAGTACATCCAGATCGGCAAGCAGGAGGGAGCGAGACTGCTCACCGGTGGCGAGCCGCTGACCGGCGGTGAGTACGCTCATGGCTACTACGTGGCGCCCACGGTCTTCGCCGACGTCGAGCCGGGCATGCGGATCGCGCAGGAGGAGATCTTCGGTCCGGTGGTCGGCCTGATTCGAGCACGCTCGCTGGAGGAGGCGATCGAGATCGCCAACGGTGTCAACTATGGCTTGAGTGCCTCGCTCGTGACTCGGGACATCCGCAAGGCGTTCGACTTTATCCGATCGATCGAGGCCGGGGTTGTGCACGTCAACTCAGAGACGGCCGGCGCGGAGCCGCACGTGCCGTTCGGCGGGATGAAGGGCTCCAGCTCCTACTCGCGTGAGCAGGGCCGCGCGGCCATGGAGTTCTTCACGCAAGTGAAGACTGTCTATCTGGACATGCCGCCAGCCTAGGTCACTAGCGCCCGCGAGCGCCGCGCACGCAGGATAGGTTGCCTGCCGAGAGGCAGCGCACAAATTGGCGCTGCCTCTCGCGCCTACATCCCACTGGCCAAGATCTCGGCGATCTGCTCCTCGGTCAGCTCCGTGTCGTAAAAGCGAGCGTAGAAGGAGCGCGCCTCCTCAGCGAGGTCGAGATCGGTGAAACGATCGGGATAGAACGTCTGGGCAGCCCAGAGCACGGTCAAGGGCTGCTCGCTCGTGCGGTGTGCCCAGAGGTGCGCGCCGGTCGGCGTCACGTGGACGCGGCCGGACTGCACGGCCCGGAGCGAGGCGAACCGCTCGTCGCTGCGCAGCAGTTCAGCGTCCTTTTTCGTCCGAACGACGATCACGTCAGGATTCCAGGCCAGTACCTGCTCGAGCGTGACCGAGACGCTCTCGCTGCGGTGGATAGGCTTGGTCACGCTGATCCCGCCCGCTGCCTCGATCCACCACTCGGTGATAAGGTGGGTGTTGGCCATCGTCTGCGGATCGATGTAGAGCACCGTGACACGCTTGTCCTCAGGGATGTCCGCCACGCGCCGCTGCACCCGCTGGACTGTTTCGTCGAAGTAGGCTACGTAGGCTTCCGCCCGGTCCTGCTCTCCGAACACCTCTCCGAGCAAGCGGATCACCTGGCGGATATCTTCGGGTTCCCGCCACTGAAGGTAGATGACTGGTAGCCCGCGCTGCTCAAGCGGCTGGATGACCACGTCCTGCATCGTCAGGATTACGTCCGGCCGTGCCCGCAAGATCTCTTCGATGTTCGGCGTATAGTCTGGCCCCTCCATGATCGGCGAGCTGGCAATCTTTGGGCCGAACAGAAAGTGGTACTTGTACCGCGTGGGGTCGAAGCGCTGGGGCAGCCCGTTGACGATCTTGTCGCCGTACCCCATGGCGAACACGAAGCTATTGACGACCGGCAGCGAGCCGATCGTGACCACGCGCTCGATCGTTGCCGGCACCGCGACCTGCCGGCCGGCGAAATCGGTCACCAGTTTTCCCGGTTCCGGAATGCTCCCAGCCTGGGGAGAGCTCTGCGGGGCTGCACCCTGGTTCGACAACGCCCCGGACTGGCAAGCGGCCAGCGTAAACGCAGCCACGAGGAGCGCAAGGAGCACTGACGGTCGTGGCCGGATCCGGAGGTCACCGAAGCCCACAACTTCCCCCTTTCAGCTTTCAGCGAAATACAGGTAAGCACACTTTCATTGAGTGTCGCCCATCTCCCATTGGCACACTGGCGACATGGATCGGCACCGCGTACAGCTCGCTGAGCTGCTCGTCGCTGACGACTTCGTCTGGTGTCCCACTCGCCTGGATACGGCCACCCTTCAAGAGGGCCACGCGGGTGCAGGCGAGAAACACATGGTCGGGGAAATGAGTCGTCATCAGCACGCCAAAGCCATCGCGCGCGAGGGTACGAATGATCTCGAGCACTCGCACCTGGTTGCCGAAGTCGAGGTTGGCCGTCGGCTCGTCGAGGAGGAGGTAGCGGGACTGCTGCGCCAGGGCGCGGGCAATGAGCACAAGCTGCCGCTCGCCACCGCTCACCTCGCTGAGCGCGTGTTTGGAGAGGTGAGCGATGCCGACGCGCTCCAGGGCTTCCCAGGCCAGCTCGTGGTCGCGCCGGGCCGGTGTGCCGAACGGCTTGAGGTGCGGCGTGCGCCCCATTAGGACGACGTCGAAGACCGTGAATGGGAAGACCAGGTTGGTCATCTGTGGAACGTATGCCACGCGCCGGGCCACCTCAGCGCGGGGGAGCGTCCGCAGGTCATGGCCGTCCAGCCGGATGGTTCCGCGATACGACCGGTTCATGCCCAGGAGGCAGCGGAGCACCGTCGTCTTGCCTGACCCGTTGGGGCCGAGGATCGCGAGCGTTTCCCCGGGGCACACTTTGAGCGAGATGCCATTGAGCACCAAGCTGCGTCCCGGATACCCGAACTCGAGCCAGTCGACCGTGAGCATCATACCCAGCCCTGGCGTGCACGGGCCAGCAGCGCGATAAAGAACGGTGCCCCGATGAGTGCGGTGAGGATACCCAGAGGGATCTCCGCGCTGGTGGCGCTTCGTGCGACGGTGTCGATAGCGACGAGGAAGGAACCGCCGAGCAGAAACGAGGCTGGGAGAAGCGCCGGGAAATTTGGCCCGACGACGGCGCGCGCCAGGTGTGGCACCACCAGCCCGACCCAGCCGATGATCCCGCTGAGGCTGACTGCGGCTGCGGTCATCAACGTCGCGCTGAGGACGACGATCAGGCGCGTGCGAGTAAGATCGATTCCCAGGGCCATCGCTTCCTCGTCGCCGAGTGACAACACGTTAACCCGCCAGCGGAGCGCCAGGAGGACGAAGAGGCCGACTGAGATCGGCACCAGTGCAAGCACGTCACGCTGGGTCACTTTCCCCAGTCCACCCATGAGCCAGAAGGTAATGGACGGCAGCGTGGTCAGAGGGTCGGCGAGATACTGCGTGATCGAGATCAGGGCCTGAAAGAAGGCAGAGATCACCACTCCGGCGAGGATCAAAATGACCAGTGACCCGTTACCCAGCCAGCGTGCGACGAGGTAAGCAGTGGCGACGGCCAACAGGCCGAAGGTGAAGGCTGACGTCTGCACGGCTATCCAAGGCAGGCCGAGGAGCAAGGCCAGCGCCGCGCCGAACCCGGCGCCGGAGGTGACGCCGAGCAGGCCAGGCGAGGCGAGTGGGTTCTTGAAAAGGCTCTGGTAGGCTGCGCCCGCGGCTGCCAGTGCGCCGCCAACGACCACCCCAGCCACGACGCGCGGGACACGGACGTCCAACACGACCGTAACCATCGTGGCGGGCGCGGTCGACGTGGTCGGCAAAAGGGCCGAGGCCAGGATGCCCAGCACGGCCGATGGGCTAATCGGATACCGGCCGATAAGCAAGGAGGTAAACCCCAGTGCGAGGAGCAGCACCAGCAGAACCGCCAGGCGGCGCACTGCACTGAAGCTGGTCCGTGGAATCGCCCGCCCAGTTGCGCGCGCAGAAGGCTGATCTGCCGCCGTAGTCGAAGCACTCCTGAGGCTTGTCTCATTCCCGACATGGCTCGTTCGTCCAACTGCGCGCGGCATCTTCCCTCCACCAATGCGATACTGTACCGTATCTGCTGCCCTCTGGCCACACAGGCTCCGAGAGCCGCCCCGGGATCGGTTTTTCCAGCATACTTCTCAGCCTATCGAGGACCACGCCCGTTTGCTGCTAGTGAGTCGGCAATCGTTCGGGCGTCTGAGCCTTCCCTGACTTCCTCCCCGCGCTGGTTTAAGGGGGGAGCTCGCGTCTTGTCGTCCGTACATCTTGACAGTCTAGTCGAGCCGCCCCGAGACTGAGCGTATCATCGATTGAACCGAGCCCCGGCAGGAAAGCCCTTTCGACTTAGTTCGGGGAGGCCACCGATGTGCGATCGCTACCAGTTACGCTTCACGCATACCTTTCTCCGCCAGATGCTCTCGTTATCCCCTAATACGCAGCACCAGATCGAGCGGCGGACACGCGAGCTTCGGGACAACCCGCATTCGGACGGGTTTCACAAGCAGCGCCTCGAGTGTTACCCCCGACGTCTACCGGCTCAGGGTCAACAAATACCGGGTCTTTCACCGCATCCGCGACTGCGGCGTGGATCTCCTCGCCGTCGAGCACCGGCGAGACGCCTACCGGCAGGAACAGCTCCCGGACAGTGGCGACTACATCGTGTTGATCGAGGATCCGGAGGCTGAGGAGCTGGCCGAGCGCCTGGCGGACGGCGACGAGGCTGAGCAGACGGACGCTTATGCAGGCATCGTCCCGGGAGAGAGGGCACCCGGGGGTGATATGCCGAATAAAGAGGACGTCGCTGGCGAGCAAGCGCCCTAGGAGGCTCGCCCGCGGCTGCGCACCATCACCGAAGTGCTGCTGGAGCGGCTGCACATCGAGCGCAAGTACTGGCCGTCGCTGCTGGAGTGCACGACCGAGGATGGGCTGATCGCGGTGCTGTCCACTCTCCCCGAGCGGCAGGCACAGCGCCTGCTCGACGCGGTCTGTGGCCAGCCGCTCGATCCGCTCCTCGACCAGTCCACCTTCCTGCTCGAGGAGGGTGTGACACTCGCCGCGCTGCTCGCCGGCCGTGGCTGCCAACAGCTCGACCTCGACCCGCGGCAGTGCGACGTGCTCGACCAGATCCGGAGCCGTCGGGGGCCGTTCATCGTCAGCGGCGGGCCCGGTACCGGGAAGATCGTGGTCGCGTTGTACGCGGTGGGGGCGCTGCTCGAGCGCCTGCGGGCTGACGGTATCCGCGACCCGCGCCTCCTGTACGTCACCTTCACGCGTACGCTGGCAGCCGCAGCCGAGCACATCCTGCGATGGGTGCTGGAGTCTCGCGACCGGTTTGCAGTCCGTGTCGTGACACTGGATCAGGAAGTGCAGCGGCTCTGGAGCGACGATAGCGCCCAACTGATCCAAGAGCAGGCGAAGCGAGCGCTCTTCCGGCAGGCTCGCTCGGAGACGTTCTCACGGCCGCTGAGCCCGACGGCCGACCAGGATCGGCGCCTCGCTGCGAGCCTCCGAGGGGTCAGCGACGGCTATCTCATCGACGAGATCGAGGAGGTCATCGTCGGGCGCGGGCTGCGCGCCGTCGACGAGTACCTGGAGACTGACCGCACCGGCCGGTGTGTACCGCTGAACGAGAACCAGCGCCGGGCGGTCTGGCGGATCTATGAGCACTTCAGCGGCCTGCTGCTCCAGGACGGTGCCGCCCTCGCCGGCCAGCGGCGCCAGCACGCGCTCGACCTCCTGCGCGCCGACCCGGGCGCGGAGCGCTACGACGCGGTCGTTGCCGACGAGGTGCAGGACTTCGACCTCGTCGGGGTGCGGCTGCTGGCGGAGCTGTGCCGCGACCAGCGCTTCCTCGTGCTCGCTGGCGACACTGGCCAGTCGCTCTACCAGCGGACGTTCCGCTGGAAGCTCCTGGAGCAGGAATTCCGCCACGGTGTCCACCTGAAGCTCGCAACCGGCCACCGCTGTCCACCGGAGATCGTCGGGGCCGCCAGGGTGTATCGGGACTACATGCCGGGCAGCGCAGCCGACGGGGACCCGGTGGAGGCGCATCGGAAACGCGCCGGGAAGGCCAGGCCGCTGCTCGCCCTGGTCGAAGGCTGGGACGCCGAGCTCCCGCTGGGGGACGACCCTCCCACGCGTGTGCAAGCCTGGTCGTTCCCCCTCGTCGAGGCGCTACGGGAGCAGCGCGGGTTCCTCAAAGTTCCGGCGGGCCGCTGCGCGGTGCTCGCGCCGACCAACCGTTACGCGGCCGATATGTCGACGGCACTGCACCTGCACGGTGAGCCGAACGAGCTCGTCGTGCATGGCCGTGCGGTCACGAACGCGAACAGTGTGAAGGTACTTACCTGGCACAACGCGAAAGGGCTGGAGTTCGACCTTGTCATCGTGTTCTTGCCCGATTGGCAGCCGCCTCCGGTCGGCTGGAGCCAGGTATCATCGGAAGAGGCGCGGGAGAGCGCCGAGTCCTGGAGCCGGGTGGCGTATGTGGCGATGAGCCGGGCCGCGCGCTCGCTCGCTGTCGCCCGTCCCGCTGCTGGCGCATCGCCGCTCCTGGACGGCTTCGCAGACGAGCTGTGGGAGTACCGTCCCTGGTCGGCTGGGGCCGCTGCCCCGGACGAGGGCGGCTTGCCGTTCTGAGGCTGAGGCCACTGACCGCCGCGCAGCCTAGCGCGCTGCCAGCCCACCCGAAGAGCACGGCGGGCTGCCGATCATCCCCGGGGGCGCGCCGTCGCCCCGGAGGAAGCGCAGGTCGGCGTCGACCATCCGCTCGATCATCTCCTCGAAGCCGACCGTCGGCTCCCAGCCGAGCATCGCCCGCGCCTTGCTGGCGTCTCCCACCAGCAGGTCGACCTCGGCCGGGCGGATCAGCGCTGGGTCGACGACCACGTAGTCGCGCCAGTCGAGCCCGACGCAGCCGAATGCGATCTCGCACAGCCGCCGCACCGAGTGGGTGCGCCCGGTGGCGATCACGAAGTCGTCGGGCTGGTCTTGCTGGAGCATCAGCCACATGGCCCGCACGTAGTCGGGGGCGTAGCCCCAATCGCGCTGGGCGTCGAGGTTACCCAGCCGCAGCTCCTTGGCCAGCCCCAGCTTGATCTTCGCTACTCCGTGCGTCACCTTGCGAGTCACGAACTCCAGCCCGCGCCGCTCGGACTCGTGGTTGAACAGGATGCCGGAGACGGCGAAGAGGTTGTAGCTCTCGCGGTAGTTGACCGTGATCCAGTGCCCGTAGACCTTGCTGACACCGTACGGAGAGCGCGGGTAGAACGGCGTCGTCTCGCGCTGCGGCACCTCGCGCACCTTGCCGAACATCTCCGACGAGCTGGCCTGGTAGAACTTGGCATCCGGCTTGACCAACCGGATCGCCTCCAGCATCCGGGTGACACCCAGCGCCGTGAACTCACCGGTCAGCACCGGTTGTTGCCAGGAGGTCGGCACGAAGGACTGGGCCGCCAGGTTGTAGATCTCGTCAGGCTGGTACCGCTTGACGATGTCGATCAACGAGAGCTGGTCGAGCAGGTCGCCCTGTACCAGCTCGATCCTGTCCAAAAGGTGCGCGATGCGGCCGACCGTCTCCGTGCTACTGCGCCGCTGCATCCCCACCACGCGGTAGCCCTTCTCGAGCAGGCACTCCGCGAGGTACGAGCCGTCCTGGCCGGTGATCCCGGTAATCAGCGCCGTCTTCATCTTCCGCCTCTACGCTCGCCCTGCTGCCCGTGGCCGGCTGTCACTCTGACCTGGAGCATGTCGAGCCAAGATCGTGACGCTGGCATATCCAGACCGCTCTTTTCCCGAAGAGGCCAAAATCGCTTCCGGCGAGAGCGCGCCCCTGCCGCTCTGCCCAGTGTACCGGATTGTCGGAGGTGCTCGTGCCGGCCCGGCAGCGTCAGTGGCCGGGCGCTACCGATGTCCCTGTGCAGGAAGGACGAGATCATCCCCTGCGGTGGGCTCATCCTGAGCGATGTAGCGGAAGAGTAGGAGGCTCACGGTTCGTCGGATGACGGCTACGGGCGCTCGGAGTGCATGACTAGCCAAGTTCCCAGCACCAACACCAGCCCGCCAGTGACGGTGGGGAACGTCAGGCGCTCACCCAGGAGCGGGATGGCCAGTAGGATCACCGCCAGCGGCTGCACGTAGAGGTAAACAGCAGCTCGGGTGGCGCCTAGGAGCGCCAGTCCTCGGTTCCAGGTGAGGTACGCCGCGCCGGTGCAGGCCAACCCGAGGAAGGCGGTCACAGCGAGCGACTCACCGGTGAAGCGCGGTAGCTTACCTGCAGCCAGTTCGACCAGCGCGAGCGGCAGCAGGGCCAGCGCGCCGGCCGTCATGATATGCGTCGTCGCGACGAGTGACGACACGCGGGACAGCACCGCTCGGCCGAGCAGCGTGTAGGTCGTCCAAGCGAACGTCGTCGAGAAGGCCAGCAGGTTGCCGATCCAGGCGCCGCCGACGCCCTCTCTGGTCGTCGCTAGCGTCAGCACCGTCGCGCCGGCCAGTGCGAGGGCGATGCCCGCGATCCGCCGCGGGCCGAGCGTTTCCTTGAGGAAGAGTCGTGCTCCGATCGCGGTCATCACCGGGTAGGGTAGGGTCAGGAGCGAGGCGGTGCTCGCAGTCGTCCACTCGAGCGCCAGGTTGATCCCGATGTAGAAGTAGCCGACCCCGAGCACACCGAGGAGGGCTAACCAGCGCCACTCGGCCCAGGAGATGGACAGCCGCTGGCTGGTGAGCCGGGTACAGGCAGCGAGCAGCAGGCTTGCCAGTACCGCCCGCATGAACCCCAGACTGAGGGGTGGTACCGCGTCGATGACGAGCTTTGTGCCGACGAACGATGCTCCCCACATGAGGGCGGTGAAGGTGAGCAGGAGATGCCCGACCAGATCGGTGGTGGTCGGCGGCCGGGTCTCGGTCGCCGGCGTGGTTGCCGGATCGCTCACTGTTGCCCTCTCGCGTCGATGCCTTCCGCTGCACTCGCCCGGGTACGGCGAGTGCGCGGGGCCGTGCTAGACTGGACCTAGAGTGTGGCCGGACACCCGGTGACGCGCAAGAGCGAGCCGGCTTCGTCGCGACCGGAGGCCCGGGATGAGCAGGCGCTTCGCCAGATACTTCACGGTCGAGGAGGCGCGGGCGCTCGTTCCCCGGCTGCGCGGCCTGTTGACTGCGATGCAGGCCGAGAAGCAACAGATCGACCTCGAGGTGGAGGCGCTACGCCGACTGGTGCAGCTCATCCAGCAGAACGGTCATGCCCTTGAGGCGCTGGAGCACGAGCGGCGGCTGACCGAGCTGGCCCGGGCACTCCGCCGGAAGCTTCGGGCGATCAACGAGCTCGGGGTCGAGGTCAAAGACGTCGACTTGGGCTTAGTCGATTTTCCCAGCCTGCGGGACGGCCGCGAGGTCTACCTATGCTGGAAGGTCGACGAGCCTACGGTCCAGTACTGGCACGAGCTGGACGTGGGCTACCTTGGCCGCCAGCCCCTTGAATAGGGCAGAAAAGACGCCCCCCTCGCCGTTCTTGCCTCGCGTCCCAAAGATGCGATGCTTCTGAGAGCGTCTGGGCTACGGCGTCTACGAGCTGCCGAATACCCAGCAGCCCTCGTAAGTGATCCGTGAGAAACTCCGGCGGATGCCAACGGCTCCGCCCTGGCTGAACCGGTGTGCCGATCGACCGAAAGCCAACACCGGTCAATCAGCGAGCGGACAACGCGCGATACGCGCCAACACCGTGAGCTCGTTCCCTGTCGGTCCAGGGCTCAGGCAGGTTGTTTCGGTAGGACGCGCACGATCAGCCAGAGGAGCAACAGGGCCCCGGCAAAGGCGACCACCAGAGAGCTGACCCAGTTGACTGCCTCAAGACCGAGCCACTCGGTCAACCATCCCCCGATGACACCGCCAAGGATACCCACAGCGACAGCGCCCACGATTCCCCACGGCTTATGTGGGAGACTGCGAAACACCGCGACATAGGCCACCAGCCCAGCGACTCCGCCGAGGACCAGGAACAGGAGCGTCTCTTGCCCGGTACGTACCCCCTATCTGTAACAACTGCACTGATGCTCACACTCTATTCAGGCGGTCATACAGTGTCAAGAGTTCTTCATTCGATGCTGGAAAGGCCACGCCGGGTAGTGTATGCGTCAGACGATGACGTCTGCTTTGGTCACGTATGCGAGAGAGTGTCGCTTACTCCAGGTCCACCCGGAGCAGGGGCAACTCGCGACCGAGGATGCTGCCCGAGGGCACCGTGCCGATCGGCTCGGCGCCCATCGCCCGGTAGAACGGCTCCGCGTTGGGGTCGCTGGGGATCAGCATCGCGCGGAAACCCAGGCGCTTCGCTCTGGCAATGGCGTGTTCCATCAGGCGGCGGCCGTAGCCCCAGCCGATCGCATCCGGCTCCACGAAAAGCGCGCTCAGCTCCACCTCGCGCTCGTTCACCGGCTCCAGCAGGTAGAAGCCAGCCAGCCGGCCCTCTGCCTCCAGCACGTGGGCCGGGTATCGCGCGAGCTGCTCGGGCGATAGTGCTAGCTCGGGGGCGGTAGCAACCATGAAGGCCTCGTCGTAACCCCAATATGCCTTTGAGCGCAGCGAGAGCGCGGCCAGTGCCTCCACCTCGCCCGGCTCGGCCCGCCGGACCTGCACGCGCTCTCCGGATGCGCGCTCGGCCACTGACTGTTCCGGCGCCTGTCTCCAGGCACCGGTAGGCGAGGCGTCTTGTCCCGGGGGAGACAGTGCCGCTCGATCTCGCCACCGGGCGTTGTGTCTCGCCCTCGAGGTGCGGCGTTTGCCGTAGACTGGAAGGCCGGAGGGAGGCATGGACGGCGTGAACAGGCTCCCGGCGTCGCTGTGCGTGGTCGGGTTGCTCAGCCTGGCCCTGATTGCCTGTGCCGTGCCAGGTCGGCGCGCCGGGCCGGAGCTGCCGGAGGCGCCTGCGACGATGAGCCTCACCAGCCCCGCCTTCGCCGAGGGGGCGGAGATTCCCAAGCGCTTCACCTGCGATGGCGATAACCGCTCGCCGCCGCTCGCCTGGTCGGACCCGCCCGAAGGGACGCGCGCCCTCGGGCTCGTCATGGACGACCCCGACGCGCCGGGCGGAACCTTCACCCACTGGCTTGTCTACGACCTGTCAGCGGATGCCCGCTCGTTACCCGAGGGCGTGCCGGCGGGGCGAGAGCTGCCGGGCGGTGGCATGCAGGGCGAGAACGACTTCGGCCGGACCGGCTACGGCGGCCCCTGCCCACCGCGCGGCGAGCAGCACCGCTACCGCTTTGCGATCTACGCGCTCGATGCTCCGCTCGACCTGCCGCCCGGCGCCGGGCGAGCGGCGGTGCTGGAGGCGATCGCCAGCCACGCGCTGGCTCGTGGGATGCTTACCGGCACCTATCGCCGAGGCGAGTAGCGTGCGGGCGATCGCTGTGCTACATCACAGAGCTGGTGGCAGGCGGGATGGGCTGCGTTCGGCCAGGTGTGGGGATGGTCCGGCAGAGCAAGCCAGGACGGCCAGGGGCCTTGCGCCCGCCCGAGGAAGTCCGGTCGATGTTCGACCGGATTTCCCGGCGCTACGATCTAATGAACCGGTTGATGACCGGCGGGTGCGACCTGGCGTGGCGCCGGCTGGCGGCGCGCGAGGCGCTGGCCGGCGGCCGCGGCTTAGTGCTCGACGTTGCCAGCGGCACCGGGGATCTGGCCATCGAGCTAACGCGCCAGGGCGCTTGCCGGGTGGTCGCGCTCGACTTCTCGCGCCAGATGCTGCGCGGCGCGGCGGAAAAGCTTTATCGACTGGGCTATCCCCGCATCGAGCTGGTCTGCGCGGACGCGATGCGCCTACCCTTCCCCGACGCGATCTTCGACGCCTGCACGATCGGCTTCGGCCTGCGCAACCTGCCGGATTACCAGGCCGGCATCGCCGAGATGGCGCGGGTGCTACGGCCAGGCGGGCGCGTGGTGATCCTGGAGACTACGCCGGTGCGGCAGCAGTGGCTGGCACCGCTTTTCCATCTCTACTTTGACCGGGTCGTGCCGTTCCTCGGCGGGCTGATCAGCGGCGACCGTGACGCCTACGGCTACCTGCCGCGCTCGACGGGCGCCTTCCCTGATGCCGAGACGCTGGCTGGCATGCTGGCCGGCGCTGGGCTCGCCGAGGTGCGCTTCCGGCGGCTAATGCTGGGTACCGTGGCGCTACACGTGGCGGTTCGGCCACCCGTCGCTTGAGTGGTGATACCGCAGTCACGGCGAGCATGAACGTAAGGACGACAGGGGCGAGTAATCCTTCGCTCCCACCACCGTTTAGGCAGCGTCTTCCTCCCGCACCGGTTGGGACGCCGGCATCCCATGATCTACTTGACGGTCAAGGGTCCTGAATCTGCCCTAGCTCGCGCAGTGTCGCCTCCAGCGTGTCGAGATCCTGCTCAACAGTGGCGAAGGCGTCAAGGTATGGCTCGGCCGTGGTCAGGTCCACCCCGGCGTCGCGCAGCAGGTCGAGCGAGTCCTTTGACGAGCCGGCGGCCAGGAACGCCAGGTAGCGGCGACGCGCCTCTTCGTCGCCGGAGAGCACCGCGCGCGCCAGCGCGGTGGCCGCCACCAGCCCAGTCGCGTACTGGAACACGTAGAAGCCGCGGTGGAAGTGCGGCACCCGGCTCCACTCGTGGGCCAGCTGCTGGTCGATCACCAGATCCGGTCCGTAGTACTCACCCAACAGCCGGCCATACTCCTGCGTCATCCAGTCGGGGCTCAATCCCTCGCCCCGCTCGACCGCCTGGTGCGTGAGCAGCTCGAACTCGGCGAAGAGCGTCTGGCGCCAGAGCGTGGTGCGGAACGTCTCCAACGCGTCGTTGACCAGCGCCGCCCGCTCGCGCGGGTCGCCGGTGATGGCCAGTAGGTGAGCGGTGAGCAGGCGCTCGTTGAAGGTGGAGGCGACCTCGGCCACGAAGATCGTGTACTGTGAGGTCGGGTGTGGCTGAGCCCGCGAGGAGAAGTAGGAGTGCATCGCGTGGCCCACCTCGTGGGCGAGTACGAAGACTTCGCGGAGCGTGCCGTTCCAGTTGAGGAGGATGTACGGGTGAACGCCGTAGACGCCCAGACTGTAGCCGCCCGAGCGCTTACCCGGCGTCTCGTGGACGTCGACCCAGCGGGAGAGCAAGCCCTGGCGTAACGGCTCGGTGTACTCGGGGCCGAGCGGCGCTACGGCGGCTAGCACCAGATCACGGGCCTCGGCGTACGTAGAGGTCCGCTCTGGTCGCTCGACCAGCGGGACGTAGAGGTCGAAGGCCCGCAGCTCGTCGAGCCCGAGCGCCTGCTTACGCAGGCGCAGGTAGCGCTGCAGCACCGGCGCGTGCTGTCGCACGAGCTCGATCAGCGTGGTGTAGACCTCGAGGGGGATGGTGTTCGGGTACAGCGCGGCCTGAAGCGCCGACTCGTAGCGGCGAGCGCGCGCATAGAAGACGTCCGCCTGTGTGCTCCCGGCGAGCAGTGCCCCCAGCGTGTGGCGATGGGCTAAGTAGGGCGCGTTGAAGACCTGGTAGGCTTGCTGGCGCACCTGTCGGTTGCGCCGCTCGAGGAGTTGGAGGTAGCGGCCCTTGGTCAGCTCGATCTCGGTGCCGTCTTCGTCTACGACGACGCCGTAGCGGATGTCGGCGTTGTCGAGGAAGGTGAAGGCGTTGGACGGTACCCGGGCGAGCTCAGCCGTCTCGGCCAGTAGCTCCTCGACTTCGGCCGAGCGGGTGTGTGGCCGTACCCGGATCGTCTGCTCGATCTCGCGCCGGAAAGGAGCGAGCTGTGGCTCTTGCTCCAGGAAGGAGCGAAGCTCGTCGTCGGTAAAGGACAGCAGCTCGGGCGCGATCCAGGCGGCGGCGCGACTGGCAGCCACTGCTAGGGACATCGATTGTTCGTAGCGCTGGACTGCCTCGGGATTCCTGGTGTCCTGGTCGCGGGCCAGGAGCGCGTAGGCGAAGAGCTTTTCGACGCGCTGGTCGATCTCGTCCGCCAGCGTGAGCACGGCTAAGATCTGCTGGGCGCCTTGCCGCAGCGTGCCGCGCATTCCCTCGAGCCGAGGCAGCTCGGCCAGTACGGCCTGCCGCTCGGTTTCCCAATCGGCCGGGGTCGGGTAGAGATCGGCCAGTTCCCAGCGCTCCTCGATCGGAACCTGCTCGCGGGTGAGCTGCTGCACCATGCTCATTCCTCCCAGCGGATGAGTACGATCGCCATGCCGCGTCCCAGTGTACTCGCCAGTGCAGATGACCGTGGTCCACTGCCGGCGAAGGAGCTCCGCAGGGGGAAGCGGCTCCAGCCGTGAACAAGGTATTAGAAGGGCAGCCACACGCGGTGGGCGTCAAGCAGCTCGTCGACTGGCGCCTCGATCTGGTCGAGGTTAAGCTCGGCGCCGGTGTGCGGGTCCGGCATTGTCGCGTGGTAGACGTGCGCGTCGGCTGGTAATAGCCCCTCGACCGTCAGCGCCTGCACGTTCACGTTCGGCTGGATCAGCGCGGCGAGCTGTGGTGGCAGCGTAACCACCCACACCGGCTACACCCCGTTGCGATCGACGAGGCAGGGAATCTCCACCCAATAGCCGGGAGGCAGGTTTTCGATCATCCCATAAACGATCACGGTGCCAGTGGTCACCTGCGGCTGCCTGATCTCCAGCGAGTGAATGATCAGCGTGGCGTCTTCGCCGGAGTGGTGTGGCCGGACGCTCTGCGCGTCCTCCTTCTACCCCAACCGCAGCCAGTCGGTATGCCGGTGTTCGCCTCCCGATACTGAGGGTATCACCGATAGCTCGGCGCAGGCCGTCTCGTTTCCGGATCGCGAAGTCGATCACCGTAGCCGGACGCTAACAACCTACCTGGAACATGGTGAAAACGTAGTCGGCTCCGTCGAGTGCCCCGCGCTCATTGGTCGTGGCCTCGACCATTTGCTGGGCACCGGCCTGCTCGACGACGCGGTGGGTCACCCGTTCGGTGTCGTGCAGCCGCGCGGGGTCGATGTCCATCAGCGCGATGGTGGCCTAGCGGAGTTCGCGGAAGAGGGACAGGTCGCGTAGCAGCGTGTGCGCGAATACTGTGCTCTCGGCCCCGATGAAGGCGAGCTTCATGGTCGCTTGTACTCCGGTGGACTTATCCCTGCTCGCTGCCACGACCAGCACTGGCCGGTGGCCACTGGGGCAACGTCGAGCGCGCGATCTGGCGATCGAGCGCCTCGTAGTCGAAGTAGCCGATGGTCTCGTAGAGCTCCGCGCGGGTCTGCATCTCGGCAATAAGGTCACGGGTGGTGCCATGCTCCCAGAGGTGCCGGTAGAGCCGCTCCATGGCTCGCGCCGCGACCCGGAGGGCCGAGACCGGGAACAAGATAATGCGGTAGCCCCAGCGCGCCAGCTCGGCCGCGGTGTACGGCGGCGTCTTGCCGAACTCGGTCAAGTTGGCCAGCAGCGTCACTCCCGGTAGCGCCTCGCTCACGGCTCGGAACTCCCGCTCGCTGGTCAGCGCCTCGGGGAAGATCGCGTCCGCCCCGGCGGCCAGGTAGCGCCGCGCCCGGGCGAGGATACCCTCGATGCCCTCGCTCTCGTGGGCGTCGGTACGGGCGATGACGTAGAGCGTCGGCGCGACCGCCTTGATGGCCTGAATCTTCTGCTCGAGCTCCTCCGGAGGCACGAGCGACTTGTCGCTGAGGTGGCCACACTTCTTCGGGTAGCTCTGGTCCTCGATCTGCACCCCCGCCGCCCGGGCCTCCACCAGCGTGCGGGCAGCCCGGGCCGCGTTGAGCACCCCGCCGTACCCGGTGTCGATATCGACAATCAGCGGCAGCTCGGTGGCGCGAACAATGTCGCACGCCCGCTCGACTATTTCTTTGAGCTCCACCAGCCCGAGGTCGGGCAGTCCCCGGCTCGCCGTGTAGGCTCCGCCGGAGAGGTAGAGCGCGCGGAAGCCGGCGCGCCGGGCCAGCAGCGCAGAGAGGGCATCATAGGCCCCAGGAAGCACCAGCGGCTCCCGAGCTACTAGCTCGCGGAACTGCTCGGCCAGCGCCGCCTGCAGGGTCGGGCTCTGCTGCAGCCAGCTCACCGGCACGCCGTCCTTCCACTATCCACGATGGAGCGTGTCCATGAAGTGGTCAACAGCCAGGTCGAGCAGATCGGGCGCTTCAGCGAGGAGATGGAAGAGCCGCTCAGCCTGGTGCTCCGGGAAGGCCACACGCAGCGCGCGGCGCAGCTTCTCGCGCAGGAGCGGCAGCCCTTCCTGCCGGCGCCGCGGGTGCCCGAGCGGGAACTCGACCAGAATTTGCTCAGTGCTGGTGCCGTCGGTGAAGAAGACCTGGACGGCGTTCGCGATTGAGCGCTTGTCGGGGTCGAGGTAGTCGCGGCTGAACTGGGGATTCTCGACCACGGCCATCCGGGCGATGAGCGCCGGGATACGGGGATCGGACGCGATCGGCTCAGTGTAGTGCTCGTAGCGCAGTTCGCCATAGAGGAGTGCCACCGCCGTCATGTACTGGAGCGAGTGGTCGCGGTCGGCCGGGTTGGCAAATGGGCCAGGCTTGTCGATGATGCGAACGGCCGATTCCTGCGTCTCGATCACGATCCGCTCGATCTGGTCCAGCCGGTCGCGTACCAGTGGGTGCAGGCGGAGGGCGGCTTCGACCGCCGTCTGCCCGTGGAACTCCGCTGGGAAGGCGATCTTGAAGAGGACGTTCTCCATCACGTAGCTGCCCAGCGGCCGGCCGAGCACGACCCGCTCGCCGCGCAGCACCACGTCCTCGAACCCCCAGCGTGGCGCGCTCAGCGCCGTGGGGTAGCCGGGCTCGCCGCGGAGGGCCAGGAGCGCAAGCCGGACGGCCCGGCTCGTCGCGTCGGCGGCGGCCCACGACTTGCGCGGCCCGGTGTTGGGGTAGTGGCGATAGGTGCGCAGTGCTGGCCCGTCGATCCAGGCATTCGAGAGGGCGCTCAGCACCTCGTCCTCCCCACCGCCGAGGAGGGCAGTCGCGGTCGCCGCCGAGGCGACTTTGACGAACTGGACGTGATCGAAGCCGAAGCGGTTGAGGCTGTTCTCCAGGGCGAGGACGCCCTGGATCTCATACGCTTTGATCGCCATCGTCAGCGCGTCGCGCACGTGGAGCGGCGCCTGGCCACGGCTACGCCGTACCCGGCTCACGTGGTCGGCGACGGCCAGCACCGCGCCGAAGTTGTCGGACGGGTGTCCCCACTCCTTCGCCAGCCAGGTGTCGTTGTAGTCGAGCCAGCGGATCATGGCCGTGATACTGAACGCCGCCTGCACAGGGTCGAGGACGTGCGGCGTCCCTGGCACCTTCACCCCGTTGGGGACGACGGTGCCAGGGACGACCGGTCCCAGCAGCGCGGTGCACTCGGGGTAGGCCAGCGACTCGCACGCGCAGGCGAGTGAGTCGGCTAGTGCCAGCCGGGCAGTGTCATAGGCCAGCTCGCTGGTGATCGCGGCCCGGAGGGTATAGTCCGCAAGTTCCTGCAGTACCTGGTCTGGCTCCAGCCGCGCTTCTGAGTGAGTCGCCACCTGCTTATTCCTCTCGCTGCGAAGCGTCGAGCCAGCAGTCGTCTACACCGGCTTGAGCCCCCGCGGGCCAGTGTAGCGCACTCGCGGCCGGAAGAGCCGGTTGTGGGCGTGCTGCTCGATGACGTGAGCGACTAAGCCCGCTGTGCGCGCGGCGAAGAAGATCGGCGTGTAGAGCTCGATCGGGATGCCGAGGACGTAGAAGACCGGCGCGGCGTAGTAATCGAGGTTCGGGTAGAGACCTTTTTCGGCGTGCATCAGGCGCTCGGCGCGCTCGCACATGCGCAGCAGACGCTCGCTCTCGCGATCGCCGCGCTCGGCGACGAGGTGTTGCAGTGTCTCCTTGAGAAGCTGGGCGCGCGGATCCATGCGCCGCATGTAGACCCGATGTCCGAAGCCCATGATCCGTTCCCTGCGAGCCAGCCGCTCCCGGATCCAGCGCTCGATCCCCTCCTCGTCGCCGGCCTCGAGTAGCATCTCCATGACCGCCTCGTTCGCGCCCCCGTGCAGCGGGCCCTTGAGCGAAGCGACGGCACCGGTGAGCGCGCCATAGATATCGGCCAGGGTGGAGGCGATCACCCGAGCAGCGAAGGTGGAGTTCGGTAACTCGTGCTCGCTGTAGGCAATCAGCGCCTGGTCGAAGACGCGCACTTCGGCCGGGCTGTGCTCGCGACCGGTGATCATAGACAAGAAGCTGGCGGGGAAGGACTTGGCACGATCGGGTGCGAGCGGCTGGCCACCCTCACGCAGGCGTACGAGGTTTGCCACCAGCGTGGCCGACTGTGCCACGATCCGGAGGCCGCTTTCGCGATCCTGGTCGGGATCGACGCGTTCAACTCCCGGATCGAAGCCTCCCAGCGCCGAGACCGCGGTGCGCAACCGATCCATCGCGTGCATCCGAGGCGGCAGGATCCGGAGCAGTTCCCAGATCTCCTCCGGCACCGTCGCGCTCTCCAGGAGCCGGCGCTCCAGTTCTGCGCGTGCCTGGTCGTCCGGCAGACGCCCGTCGATCAGCAGCCCGACGACGTCGACGTACGTCCGTTCCCGCGCGAGGTCGAGGAGGTTGTAACCGCGTATCACGATTTCCTCTCGATCCACGTCGAGAAAGGAAATGGCCGTCTCGGTCGCGATCACTCCTTCGAGTCCGGGACGGTAGAGCTCCTCCGCCATGGCGCGCTCTCCCCACTTGTGGCCGGCAGGCCAGTACGTCCGGGTCACCGTGTAGATTGTACGTCCGACCTCGCTCCGCGAGTCGTTGGATCGGCCAGACGGTGTGCAGGTGACACCGGCCAAGCCGGTGGGTGACCTTCAGGGCACGGCCACGGGAAGCGGTGGAGCCAGCCGCTTGCCCCCACCGCGGGCGAGTGCGAGTGCGTAGTCGACGATGCGGGCCGGGATGTCGACTCCAGTTGGCTTGATGCTATTGCGGAACTCCATAGTCGCGTTGACCTCGTTCACGAGGAGGCCGCGCTCGGGGTGTTCGAAGAGGTCGATCGCCAGCACCCCACCGCCGACGGCGCGCGCTGCTCGGCCGCACAGCTCGGCCAGCTCGGGTGTGACCGGGCAGTTGGAGGCCAGACCGCCGCGAGCGGTGTTCGTGATCCAGTGCTCGGAAGTGCGATAGATGGCACAGATCGTCTCCTCGCCGACGACGAAGGCGCGGATATCGCGGCCGGGCTTCTCGACGTGCTCCTGGATGTAGAAGGTGCCGTGGTGGAACCCGCCGAGCGCCACCTTGTGCCGCAGCAGCGCCTCGGCGGTGGAACGGCTATTGACCCGCGCGAGTAACCGGCCCCAAGAGCCGAGCGGTGGCTTGAGCACCACGGGATAGCCCAGCTCCTCCATTGCCGCCACCGCCTCCTCTGGGCTGAAGGCGATGACCGTTCGAGGCTGGGGCACGCCGGCTGCTGCCAGCGCCGCCGACGTGCGCAGCTTGTCGTTGCAGATATCGAGCACCTGCGGCGGATTGACGGTGGCGATGCCCCAGGCTGCGCAGACGCTCGCGATGTGCAGCGCGCGCTGCTGGCTGATGCTCCGGCCGAGCACGAGGTCGTAGGGCCAGGGCGGGCCAGCCAGCTCGATCCGGACTGTCCGGTCGTAGATACGGTCACAGGGGATGCCTCGCCGGTCGAACTCGGCGAGGAGGAGTTGCTCTTCGGCCCGAAGTGGGCCATGGACGAGTGCGATCCTGATCTGGTGCCTCATGGGTTCGGCCTCTCTGGCGTCTCTCGATACAGACAACCGGCATCGTCATCCCTCCACGGGTCAGCCGTTTCGGTTTGGCTGCCCGTTTTGAGCGTTTCGCGATGCCGGCCCGCCAGAGAGGGAACCAGCTCCAGCGATCGGTACGATGCGCGACCGGGGCCAGCAATCGAGACGAGCGGATGCCCAGGCTGGGAAATCGCCCCGCCGGGTGGCAGAGCGTCACCCGGCCGGCCCGGCAACAATGACAGGTACCGGACATCTCGATTGACTCGGCGCTAACCTTCGCCGCACGATAGAGCATCACCACGCCGCCGTTGAAATCCAAAGACCGCTCGCCCGAACGGGGGCGAGCGGTCTACTTTCGCGGTACCACCCCGCTTCGCCGCGCCCTCGCGGGCGGCGGCCTCAGCCTGTGCCTCGTCGTGAGACACAGCGGTTCGCTAACGGGAACCGACCGTCGCCGCCTACCCCCACGATCCGCGGGCTCGGGGCGAAGCTCCGAGGCCTTCTTCGCCGGCAGTAACGGGCCGCTCTCTCAGCTCTCGCGGCTCTCTGTACCGGTCCCGCCGACTACTCTCCTCTTCACCGCCGCTGCCGTATCGCGTTGGCACAGGTAGTGTAGCCCATACGGCCCCTGCTGTCCAGCGGCACAGTCGACTTATTCAGCGAGCGAAGCCGGCGTGCGGAGCCGGGCGATGGATGCGCAAACCGCTCCTGTCCGGCCACCACGTGGAGTCGCTTCGCGCCACCTACGCCAAGGCGGCGCAGCATAGGCGTCTGAGCCAAGCGTGAGGTCTCCACCATAGGGACGGTCTAGCTGGTCTAAGGTGCCGCGACGTCCTGATGGCCATGGCCGGCAGTTCCAGGAGGGCGCAGAACGGCGCCAGGTACATCTCGGGTCTCCTCAGTGCGTACACGGAGTCGCAAACGGTGTCCCGTCATGATAGATATTGGCGGCAGCATAGACGGGCCAAAATGTCACGTCGAAGATTAACCCTAGGGGAGTGCCAAAGACTGTGGGTTCGACGAATTCACCTCGTTCCCTCAGTCTGATAACGGGCGCACCAGCGCTCCGGCCCTCACCTGAAGGGGGCCGAAGTGCTGGCACCTCGACCCCGGTCACCGGTCGCCACGGAGCTGGCGAGCGAGCTCGCGCTGACGGGTGAAGATGAAGCGCACGAGCTGATCCGCCTCCTGCCGCCCCAGTCCTTCGAAGCGACAGCCGGCGTCCCAGCGCGGGGGATCGGCATGCTCGACCGGCCAACAGCGCCGCACCTCTGCGCGAGTCGTGATCAGCCGCGGGCAGCCCGGCACCGTGAACGCGATCTCCAGCCGGTCGCCCACGCGCAGCGGCTTCCCGAGGCGCAGGCGGGCGCCGCCAGCGCTCAGATCGAGCATCCTCGCCATGAGCGGCTCCGGCTCGCCCCCGGGCACCAGAAGATGCACGCTTTCCGGAACGATGTAGACCTCGATGCGCACGTGCTCTCGTCGCTGCATGCGGTGCCACTCCCCGGCCGGGCGGAGTCCCAGCCGAGCCTGCGGCTGCAGCGTGGCCTCTTCCACGACGCACTCGACGACATAGAGCGCGTCGTTGAGGATCGCCGCGCCCAAGTAGACCAGGTCCCCGCGGTGGACAGAGACGTAGCTGAGCTGGACCATGGGCCAGCCGACGGCGAGTGTGCCGGTTTGCGTGTCGTACTCCTCGAGGCGCGTCCGATACCAGCGCGTCTCGCCCGCGTCGCGCACGCCGAGCTCGACGGCGTGCCAGATCGCGAACCCTTTGGGAAGACCTGCTGGAGAAGCCACCGCCCTCTCTATCCCAGTCGCGCCGGTACCAATCGAGCGCTCGCGTCGAGCCAGCAGCACCACGCTGGAGTTGTTCTACTCTAGTCGTATCGGCGCTTCCTGTATCGGCCCGAAGGGCTACGCCGACGGCACCGTGTTCCGGAAGCCCGCTCAGCGGTACGATTCTCGCGAATGACCTGTCACGCTGCCGCAGAGAAAGGCCCACCCGATGCCGGCCCGCAGCAAGACGTTCCAGCGAGAACTCGAGACAGCGATTGCCGACCCGAACCTGGCCCGCGCGCTCGAACGGGCGCTGTCGACCTTCCGCGAGCGGCGCGAGCAGGCCTTCGCCGGGCTGGATTTCGCAGCCATGCGCCAGGACCTGCGTCGGAGGAAGGCGAGTGCCATCGCCCGGCTCCCCGAGCTCATCGAGCAGTTTAAACGCGAGGCTGAGGCGGTCGGCGCGCAGGTGTACCTGGCCGGCACGGCGGAGGAGGCGTGCGCGATCGTCCAGGACATCGCCGCGCGCCACGGCGTCCGGCTGGCCGTCAAGACGAAGTCGATGGCGACCGAGGAGATCCGGCTCAACCGGGCGCTGGAGCAGGCCGGCGTCCAGGTGGTCGAGTCCGACCTGGGCGAGTGGATCATCCAGCTCGCCGGTGAGCACCCTTCGCACCTGATTGCGCCAGCGATCCACAAGTCCCGGGAGGAGATCGCTGCGCTGTTCAGCCGGCTGCTCGGGCGAGAGATCCCACCCGATCCGCCCGAGCTGGTGGGCGTGGCCCGGCAGGAGCTGCGCCGTTACTTCATCGAGGCAGGGATGGGCATTACCGGCGCTAACGCCGCCGTGGCCGAGACTGGCACGCTGGTCATCGTGACGAACGAGGGCAACGCCGAGCTGGTGACGACACTACCGCCAGTGCACGTGGCTGTCCTGGGCGTGGAGAAGATCGTGCCCACGCTCGACGACGTGACCGCCATGCTGCGGCTGCTGCCGCGCTCGGGCACTGCCCAGAAGCTCACTGTGCGCGTGAGCCTCATCACCGGGCCGAGTCGCACCGCTGACATCGAGCTGACCCCGGTGCGCGGCGCGCATGGCCCCAAGGAGCTGCATATCGTGCTGCTCGACAATGGCCGGCTGACAGCTCGCGAGGATCCAGAGCTGGTCGATGCGCTCTACTGCATCCGCTGCGGCGCCTGCTCCAACGTCTGCCCGCCGTACCAGGTCGTGAGCGGCCATCTCTTCGGCTACATCTACACCGGGCCGATCGGCCTGCCGCTCACCGCCATCCATCACGGGCTGGAGCCGGTCGCCGACCCGCAGAGCCTCTGTGTCTCCTGCAACGCCTGCGAGCTGGTCTGCCCGGTGGCCATCCCGATCCCGCGGCTGATCCTCGACGTGCGCGCCCGGGTGGCCGAGCACCTGGGACTGCCCACGCTGAAGGAGCAGGCGCTCGAGCGCTGGACCAAGCCGGAGAGCGGCGACCGCTGGGCCCGGCTGGCCGCGCTGGTCACCGCTCCACTGGCCGACCGCGAGAGGTACCTCCGCCGAACCCCCTTCTTGAACGGAGCAACGGAGCAGCGCCATCTCATCGCTCCGGCGCGGAAGCCCCTGCGCGACCGCTTGCGCCACCTGGTCGGCCGGGCCGCGTACCTGAGGCCTGCCCCCGCTCCGCGCTTCCAGGGCAGCCGCGCCGCCGGGATGACCGTCGCGTTCTTTCCCGGTTGTCTGACCGACCGGGTGCTCCCCGAGATGGGTGAGGCGGTCGTGCGTGTCCTCGAAGCCTGCGGCTGCCGCGTCGTGTTCCCAGTCGACCAGCACTGCTGTGGCCTGGTGGCGGCGAACATGGGGGATCGGCCGCGGGCGCGGGCCATGGCCCGGCAGACGATCCAGATGCTGGAGGCGACCGAAGCCGACTGGATCGTGACCAATTCGACCAGCTGCCTGGCGGCAGTGGTACAGGATTACCAGCATCTGTTCTGGACGGAGCCCGAATGGCGGGAGCGGGCGGCCTGGCAAGCTGAACGCCTGATCGACTTCACGACGTTCCTGGATCGGATCGCAGCTCTCGGGCCGCAGCGCTGGAGCCGCCCTGGCCCTCGGGTGACGTATCACGACGCCTGCCAGTCGCACAATGCGCTCGGCATCGATGAGGCGCCACGCCGGCTCCTGACCGAGGTGCTGGGCTGCGACCTCCTCGAAATGCGCGAGTCGAGCGTCTGCTGCGGCTTCGGCGGCTCGTTCTCGGTGGACTACCCGCAGCTCTCGTCGGCGATCCTCGCGCGCAAGCTGGACAACGCGGCGCAGACCGGGGCCGACTTAATCGTGGCCGACAATCCGGGGTGTCTGATGCAGATCCGGGGTGGGCTGCACGCGCGGGGGAGCACGGTGCGGGCGGTGCACCTGGCAGAACTCGTCGCCGAACGGCTGGCTGATCTGGTCGAAACACGCGCTGACGAGAGCGCCGTGGCAGCGAGAGGCGAGCCAATCGCCTGAATCCACAAAGGGCTAGGCGCGAGCGACGCATCGCCCAGGAAGGAGGGGTGGAATGGCGCAGCAGATGCGCGGCGTGTACGTGATCCTCTGCACCCCGTTCGACGAGCGTGGGGCATTCGATGAAGAGAGCCTACGCCGGGAGATCCGGTTCTGTCTGGATGCGGGGGTGCACGGGGTCGTTGGCCCGGCCAACGCCTCCGAGTTTTGGACGCTCACCGACGAGGAGCGGCGCCGCTTCGCTCGGATTATGGTCGAGGAGGTCGCCGGGCGTGTCCCGACGGTGGTCGGAGTCACGGCCGGTAGCGCCCAGGCGGCGGTCGAGCTGGCCCGGCACGCGCAGGAGATCGGGGCGAGCGCGGTGATGGCGATGCCACCCTATGCCCGGCCGGTTCCGGCGACCGTGATTTGGGAGTACTACCGGGCGCTCAGCGAGGCGGTCACGATCCCGATCTTCATCCAGAACCACGACGCGCCGCTGGGTACGCGCCTGGAACCGGAGTTCCTCGCCCGGCTGGTGGACGAGATCGACCACGCCTGGTACGTGAAAGAGGAGACGCTCCCGCCTGGGCGGGCTATCTCCGCTTTGCTGGAGCGGGCTGGGCCGCGGCTTCAGGGCGTGATGGGTGGCATCGGTGGGCGCTACCTTTTGGACGAGTACCGGCGCGGTGCCTGTGGCACGATGCCAGCCTGTCAGGCAGCCGACGTGCACGTCCAGATCTGGCACGCTCTGGAACAAGGCGACGAGCGCACGGCCCGCAACCTGCACGCCCGGCTGCTACCGCTGCTGAACTACGAAGCCCTGCACGGCGTCGCCATGTACAAGGAAGTGTTGCGGCGTCGTGGGGTGATTCGCAGCAACTACGTGCGCGCTGCCGCCGGCAACCCGCTGGACGTGCTGGATCTACGCGAGCTGGACGCGCTCCTGGCAGACCTCGCGCCGCTGCTCCGCGTCGCCAGCTTGTGCTAGAGTGACGGAGATGGCGATGGCTACACGACGTTGCTTGTGCCGTTCGCGACGGTACCGGATTATCGGCGGCGTCGCAGGCGGCCTGGCAGAGCGCTTCGGCGCGCCTGTCTGGCTGGTGCGCCTGATCTGGATTCTGCTCTTGCTTCCTGGTGGGCTGCCCGGCGTGGTCCCGTACGTGCTCCTGTGGATCATCGTCCCGCTGGAGCCGGAAGAATAGGTGGGCCAGCCGATGGGCTCGGGCAGCAAGGAGCCGACAGGGAGGGTAG
The DNA here is from genome assembly GCA_938082375.1 of uncultured Thermomicrobiaceae bacterium. Classification (GTDB taxonomy): domain Bacteria; phylum Chloroflexota; class Chloroflexia; order Thermomicrobiales; family Thermomicrobiaceae; genus Thermalbibacter. The sequence goes on along the minus strand of CALKCJ010000007.1, from coordinate 109,570 downwards.
TCATGGACATTCGCGATCTTCTGGCACAGGCCCAGGACGTGATGAGCGTGAAGCGCGTTTTCGGCGATCCGTACGAGAAGGACGGTGTGACGATTATCCCGGTGGCCAAGATCTCCGGTGGTGCAGGGGGTGGGAGCGGCGAGAGCGAAGCACAGGAGCGCGGCTGGGGTGGTGGTTTCGGTGTGAGCGCAAAACCAGCCGGCGTCTACATGATCAAGGGCGGCACCGTCACTTGGCAGCCGGCGTTGGACGTGAACCGGATCATCCTTGGCGGCCAGCTCGTGGCAATCGCCTTCCTGCTGGTGATCCGGGCTATGGTGCAGGCGCGGGCGCATAAGTGGGGGCAACGCCGCGGAGCGACGGCACCGCCGTTGGGGTCGTTGGGATAGTGAAGCGATGCCCACCGTACGGCGGAAAGGAAGTGCGCCTCGGGACGTCTGCGGGCAAGCGGATCAGCCTTAGCAGCGGGCAGCGTTAGGCTGGAAGCCTATCTGTGCCGATCCGCGCAGCTTGCACGTCGCCTTCGTCCGATCGTGCTCGACCCGAGAGATTGGCCACCGGCTCGCCAGTGTCTCGGGGTATGAGCGACTGACAGGGAAACCTGGGCGGCAGGTGTGAGGGGGAGGACAGGGGGCTGTGTTCGGCTGGGGCTGGCCGAAAGCGGCCTGGCTACTGCTAGCGATGGCTGGGCTCAGGCATATCGCGCTCGGCGCGATCGCGGTCGTGCTCGGCCTGCACCTGAGCGCGCTCGGCTTCGAGCCGATAGCTGCTGGCGGGGTCTTTACCGCGATGCTGGCCATCGGAGCTGCCAGTTCCGCGCTCTTCGGCCTGCTGGCCGATCGGCTGGGTCGGCGGCGGCTGCTCCTGCTGGCGTCGCTGTCACTAGCGCTCGCGAGCCTCGTCTTCGCCCTCAGCAGTCTGCCGGCTTTGCTGCTCACGGCGGCGATCCTGGGAACGATCGGCCCGACCGGCTACGATACGGGGCCAGCGCTCGCGCTGGAGCAGGCAGCTCTAGCGGAAGCCACCAGGGCGGAGCAACGCACCAGCGTTATCGCGGCTTAGACGCTCGTGGCGATGCTCGGCAGCAGGGTCGGCGCGCTGGCAACCTCGGCCCCTCATCTCCTGGGTCTCGTCGGAGCGGAGGCTTCCCGAGCGGTGTTCTTTGGCGCTGCTGTAACTGGGGCGCTGTTGCTTGGTCTCGTGAGCCGACTACCGGCCACAATCGAACCGGCTACTCGCGCCGTGGCCGGCCGCTCACTGCTGGGGCTGCGCCACTCGCGTCGGCTCGTCCTATCGCTCTCCGGGCTGTTCGCCGCGGATGCCTTCGCCGTGGGCTTAGCGGTGCAGAGTGCGGTCGCTTACTGGTTTGTCGTGAAGTTCGGCGTATCGACACCAACTCTGGGGATGATTTTCTCGCTGTCTCAGTTCTTAATGGCAGGCTCGCTGTTGATGGCACCACCCCTGACCCAGCGCTTCAGCCCGGTTCGCACGATGGTGTTCACGCATTTGCCAGCCAACGTGATGCTGGCACTTGTGCCGGTTATGCCCACCTTCCCGCTGGCAGCAGCGCTCTTCGTCGCTGGGCATCTGACGGCCGCACTTGATGCCCAACCGCGGTAGACGCTCTTGCTCTCGTTGGTCGAGTCGGACGAGCGGGCAGCAGCCGCCGGGTTGACCGCTGCCGCGCGCACGGCTGGGTCGGCGGTCGCACCGGCGGCTGCGGGGCTCCTCTGGAGCGACCCACTGTCTGGTCTGCCGCTGCTCGCAGCCGGTCTCCTCAAGAGCGTCTACGACCTTGCGCTCTTCGCACTCCTCCGTGGGGCTCGCATCGCGGGCGAGCGAGAAGGCGAATCGCTGCCTAGAGTACCGGGCACGCTCCAGCCCGGGGACTAAGCGGCGTTATGTGCGCCGGGCGCCCATCCCGCGGAGCAAGTCGCGGAAGCGATCCCACGGAGTGAGTGGCCAGGTCTCGGTGGTGGCGTTTCCGTGGGTTCGGACGACCGCTGCCACCTTGGCAGCCGTCTCGTTGTCAGGCGCCTCGAAGATGTCGAGGTAGTCATATGGGCCGAGGACGGCGTAGCTGGCGATCCAGCGGGCCTCCGGGACCTGTTGCTTGAGTGCGTGCGACACTTGCTCGCCGAGGTCGGCGATGAGCTTTGGATCGGCGGCCGTCTCCTTCCCGGCCCACTTGGCCCACTCGCCCAATGTGGCCGGGGAAAGTCTCGTCAGTAGCGCATAGGTAGGCATCGCGAGCTCCTTTCTGAGACGGGGTGAAGCGAGCCAGAAGCAAAACGGATCCCGGCGATCCTTGGTTGGTACTTTCTACTCGCCTTTCGGCTTTCGATTTCCCTCCCGCAAACCGCCGGGATCCACTACTATACTAGCACGCCCGTGCCCCTGTGTCAAGACCTGAGAGTAACGTTTTCTCGCAGGGCCTTTTTCAGCCACAGGGTGCCTGACCGGGCCGCCATGCCCCGCTTTTCTCGCGCCTATGCGCGGGATTGCGACTGCTAAGCACATCGTATGTCTTCCGTGCGCGCCGGGAGAGGGAGCCGGGGGCAGGCGAAACTCTCCACTCTCAGGTTTGTGGCTTGACGAATATGTGTGTGGGTGTATTAGCATGCTAATGCAACCTGCCAGTCAAACTGATAACGAGGGTAGCGGGTATGGCTGAACCGCAGGCGCAGCCGAGACCAGCTCTGCAGACCTACGCGCTCGAAAAGCCGCGGGTTACGTCCGCTGGCAAGGCCTGCGCCGTCGGTGGCGGCGTCATCGCCGCGGTCTGCTGAGGTGGCGGCCTGGCGGCAGTTGTCGCCACGCTGATCGGTGCTGTCGGCGCGGTTACCTTCATGCGCGGCGGAGCCAACATGCGAGGGATCACCCTGCTCTCGACGCCCCTCGCAATCCTACTGATCGTTGGGCTGGCCCGCTGGCTCACCCGGGGGTATCGTCAGGAGCTGCCTCCAGCGCAGTACCGCGACGTCTTCCGGCGGACGCTCTTTCGCCTCTCGGCCTGAGCGCTGGCGGGCTACATGGCCTCCATGGTGGTGCTGTCGGCCATCCTGAACCTCATCGGCTTTTCCAGTACCCGCGACTTGGTGGATAGGAGGCGCGCATGGCAGCGAACACTCGCGCACTGGCTGGTTCCGAGTCTGCCGCTGACTGGCAGGCCCGTGTCGCTGCTGGCTGGGCCGGCGGTGTGGCAGCGAGTCTCTGCCGAAGCGTCGGGCTGGTGGCTGGTGTCACCTGGGCAGCCGGCTTGAATGCCGCCCTGTTCGCGCTCGATAAGGTCTCGCCAGTCGGCACGCGGCCGATCCTCGTCGCGATCGGGCTCGTTGTAGGCCCGTGCATGGTGTGCAGGGGGAATGCTTCCGGGTGGGCGCGCTGGAATGAGCTCGGCCGCCACGGCTACGACCTCACCAAGGCGGTGCTGGATCAGCCGGAGCCTCTGATCCAGCGGCGCGCGGTGAGCAGGCGCCTGGTGAGCGCGCTCCGCAGCACGTTTGGAGGAAACGTCGCGCTGGCCGGGCCTCCCGGCTCTGCCTAGCGCACTGCCCTGCGGGCGCTGGCTCAAGCGGTGGCGGAGCGCGATGCCCCGGTTGAGCTCCTGGTATACCAGGTCTTCTGGGTCGATATGGCTCGCCTCGTCTCCGGCGCTCGCTACCGCGGCGAGCTGGAGCAGCGTGTAGAGCAGCTCGGTCGGGAGATCGCCGCTGGGCGGGGCCGTCTGGTGGTCATCCTCGAGGGGGCCGAGCTGCTGGTGCAAAGCGACGGCGACGCAACCTCCGGCAGCTTTGCCCTCCGCGCGCTCCTGCACCCGGGCGGGATCGCGCTGCCACTCACCGCCGAGCAGGCAGCACGCCTCGCATCAGTCATCCCCAACTGGGACATGCTGGTGCAGGTCATTGAGATGCCGGCCTGGAACGAGGCGTCGTGCGAGGTCGTGTTACGGGCCCACCTGCCGCGGCTGCAAGCGCGCCATCAGGTCGAATTCGCGCCGGAGGCTCCGCGCCTAGCCATCTGGCTGGCCCAGCGCTATCTGCGCACACACGCCCTGCCTGGCATCGCCTTGCAGGTGCTCGATCACGCGGCAGCGCTCACACACCTGGATGGCGAGACGCAGGTTGGGCGCAACCGGCTGCTCGAGGCGGTCGCGCTGCGCACCGGGTTGCCGCTCAGCGGGCTGGACATGCTCTCGCCCGGCTCCGGTGGCGGACGCCGCTGGCTGGAGATCGAAGCGACTCTGGCCGGGCGGGTGGTCGGCCAGGAACCGGCGATCCGAGCCGTCGCCAAAGCGCTCCGGCGGGCGCGCACCGGCCTCGGCGATCCTCGCCGCGCGCTAGGTTTGTTCCTTGTCCTCTTCGACGAAGCCGAGAAGGCGCATCCAAAACTGCTGAACCTGCTGCTCCAGCTCCTGGAGGATGGACGCCTCACCGATGGGTATTGCCGGACTGTCGACTTCCACAATACGGTGATCGTGCTCGCCTTGAATGCCGGTTCCCAGGAGGCGATCGGGGCCGGCGACCGGGCGGGGCGAGGTGTTTCTCTCCTTCGCTCGCCGGCTCTTTCGTCCCGAGCTGCTTAACCGCCTCGACGACATCGTCCTGTTCGCGCCGCTCTCCCTCGAGGCTATTGAGCGAGTCGTCGAGCTCCAGCTCGAGCGTGCAGCGGCGGCTTAGTCTCTGGGAAGTCAGGGTGCGCCTGTCCCCAGTGCCCGCAGCGCCCTCGCCCGCGCTGGGTACGACCCGGAGCTCGGCGCGCGCCTGCTCCGGCCGCTCATCGACCGCGAGGTGCTGGACCCGATTGCCCGGGCCTTGCTCGCCGGGGAGCTGGAGTCAGGCTCGGCGATCCTCCTCGATGGTGAGCTGGGAGCGTGGACCTCGCACCAGCGAGAGGGGGCACCGGCTGGAGCGGCCGCTTCCAGCGGCGACGAGCTACACCGGTCGTACAGGGGGTGCAAGAGACCATCAGGCCATGCAGCTTGGCTGGCTCTTCGCGCTGACCCTTTCGAACCGCGTGCGGTCATGCGGTGGTGCCCACGCTACAGCGACAGCCTGAGCAAGGGCATTCCGTCGCCAGAGCTCGCTGGACACGGGTCAAGCTAGAGAGCTGGCGGCGCTCGTCGAACGTGAGCATCGTGAGGAGATTGGGAAAGAGGACGAGAAGCAGAAGCAGATGCTCAAGCGCCGGCCGTTCGCGGCTGCTCTCCCAGTGAGAGATCGCCGACTGGCGTACCTGCAAGCGCTCGGCCAGCTCAGCTTGCGTCCATCCCCGGCATTTCCGCGAAAAGTAAGGAACGACCGGATGAAGGGTTGTTACCAGGTCGAACGGATCATCGATCCGCTGGCAGGATCGCTCTGGCCCAGCCATGCCCGTCCCCAGGCGATGACCGATCCCCAGCGCGATGTCGCTGTGGAGCAGCGGCTCTTCGGGGAGCGGCGGGTACTGGTGGCCGGAGTCGGCTATACCAACCTGCGCGACCTCTCGCTCGGCCCAGCACTGGTGGCCCGGCTGCAGGGCAACCGGTGGCCCGCAGGCGTGGTCATCGCCGATTTCAGCTACGGCCCGATCGATGTGCTCTTCCAGCTCCAGGCGGCGCCGCGCCTCTCACTGGGCATCTTCGCTCGCGCGGTGCCGCGGGGGCACCCGCCCGGGAGCGTGTCGGTAATGCCCTGGAATCCGCCTGCCGTCACCCCGGACGAGCTGCAGAGCCGGGTGAGCGAGGCAATCACTGGGCTGATCGACCTCGAGAACCTGCTGCTGATCCTGGATCACTTCGGCGCGCTGCCCGAGCAGATGACCGTCGTTGAGATCGAGCCGTTCGACCAGTCCTGGGGAGACAGCTTCAGCGCGCTCGGCGAAGCCGCGCTCGAGGAGGCGGAGCGGCGCGTCCGCGCGCTGCTCCGCCAGGCGCTGGCTGAAGCGGAGGCGTAGGAGCCGGGCAGATGACGAGCGGATCGAGTGCGCTCGACAATCTCTTCTGGCGAGATGAGATCCTGGAGGCGATGTACTGGATGCACGGCGAGGGGCTAGCGTGGGATGTTGACGCCGCCGAGCTAGCCCGCTTCCTGGTCTCCGACGTCGAGCTGATCCGGGCCCACCTCGACCGCCTGGTCGCGAGCGGTGACCTGGCCTGTGAGCACGGCCGGTATCGCTTGACGGAGCAGGGCAGGCGGGAAGGAGCTGTGCGCTTCCGTGACGCCTTCGCCGACCTGACCCGACCGGCTCACGGCGAGTGCGCCCCCGGCTGCTCGTGCCACGACCCAGCGCACGCTGGTGAGCCCTGCCCCAGCCATCCCGATCGCTCACGCACTTAAGCGGGAAGTAGCGAGCCATGGCTGCCGAGCCACGAGATGAGATAACCGCGAGGCGACTCCAGCAGGCACTCGCCGAGATCGACGCGCTCGTCCAGGGTTTCGAGTCGGCGCCCGATCCGGTGCTGCGCGATCAGGCGCTGAGACTTCTGCAACTGATCGACCTGTTCCACCGTGTGGGTATCGGACGGCTGGTGCAGCGCTTCCAGCGGGCAGCTCCCCAGGCCTTCCAGGAGACGCTGGATGACCCCGCTGTCAGCCTGCTGTCGGAGCTCTACGAGCTCGATGAGGCGGGACAGCGCACCCGGGTCGACCGGATCCTGGCGGAGGTGCAGCCGTACATCGCCTCGCGCGGAGTCGAGCTGCGAGTGCTCAGCGTGCCGGAGGGCGTGGTTCGCGTCCAGCTCGGCGGGACATGCTCGGGCTGCCCGGCCTCCAGCCAGACGCTCCGTCACGTGGTCGAGGCGGCGCTCCGCGAGGGCATGCCGGAGTTCGAGCGGCTTGAGGTCGAGCCGGCGGCTCCCATTGCCCCGCGCCCACTCCAGCCAGGGCGTCGACTCGTGCCGCTGGCGAACCGTTGCGGTGATCGCCCGGGCCTCGAGTGGCAGGTGGCGACGCCGCTGGACGCGTTGCCCGAGGTCGGGGTGGTGCGGATCGATGTCAGCGGCCTTTCCGTGTTGCTGGTCCGACGCGGTGACGACATCCACGCCTCCCGTAACGCCTGCCCGGGAACCCCGTTGCCGCTCGACATGGGGCATGACATCCCTCGGGAGGAGGGCATCATCGCCTGTCCCTGGCACGGATGCCGGTTCGACCTGCATAGTGGGCGGCGGCTCGATCGCGCCGGCCAGTCACTCGACGTCGTACCAGTGGCAGTGCGAGATGGCCAAATCATTGTCGGCCGTCCGCGGCAGGTGGTGCGCACATGAGCCCGAGACGGGTGCTGATTGCCGGGATGGGTTCAGTCCTTCGGCAGGATGACGGCTTCGGGGTGGCAGTCGTTCAGCGACTTCTGGCCGAGTGGCGGCCGCTCCCACCAGGTGTCACGCTGCTGGATGCCGGCACCGGTGGCATCGCCGTGGTGCAGGAGCTGCTGGACGGCTATGACGCGCTGATCGTGATCGACGCGGTACGACGCGGTGGAGAGCCGGGCACGCTCTATCTGCTCGAGCCAGAGGTCGACGACCTGCGCGAGTGGACTGATGCTGAGCGACGCGCGTTTCTGGCCGACACGCACTATACTCAACCGTCGAAGGTCTTCGTGCTGGCACGGGCACTCGGAGTCCTACCGCCCTTCGTCAGGCTGCTCGGCTGTGAGCCTGCAGAGGTGGACGAGATGGAGGTCGGCCTCACCCAGCGCGTGGAGCAGGCGGTCGAGCTGGCCGTCGAGCGCGTCCGCCAGCTCGCCGAGGAGCTGCTCGAGCGCGAGCGCGTAGCTACTCCGCGCGCTTTTCCCGTACCGATGGGAAGCGCGGACGCCGCCGGTAGTGAGTGAGACCGTGAGGAGGCGGTGATGTGCCTGGCGATCCCTGGCAAGGTTTTACGCTTGTCACCGGACGATCCGCACTTCGCGCTGGTGGAGGTGAGCGGCGTCCGGCGGAAGGTGAACGTCGATCTCATCCGGGGAGAGGGGTTGACGGAGGGCGACTGGGTGCTGATCCACGTCGGCTTCGCCTTGAGCAAGGTGAGCGAAGCCGAGGCGGCCGCCCAGATCCGGCTGCTGGCCGCCCTCGGCGAGGATCAGCAGGCGATGGAGGAGGTTCTCGGTTACCGGTTCGAGGAGCTCTCGGGATGATCGATCTGAGCATCTACGGATCCTGCACGCTCGACCAGGACGGCTGCGTGACCTGCGGTGACACCGCCATCCCGGTACGCGTGCTCGAGGTGCACGGGCAGGAGGCACTCTGCGAGGATCGGCTCGGGCAGCGCGCGCTGATCGCCACCGACTTCGTGGTGCCGGTCGCCCCAGGCGACGTGCTGCTCGTGCACCTGGGTGTGGCGATCGCCCGGGTCAAGGAGGCAAGCCGGTGAGGTACGTCGACGAGTTCCGAGACCCCAAGCTGATCCGGGCACTGGCCGACGAGATCGCCCGGCTGGCCGATCCGGGCTACCACTACCGGATCATGGAAGTCTGCGGCGGGCACACCCACGCGATCTACCGGCACGGCATCAAGAGCCTGCTGCCGGAGAATATCGACCTGATCCACGGGCCTGGCTGCCCGGTCTGCGTCCTGCCGATGGGCCGGGTTGACGACGGGCTATCGCTCACCCAGTATCCGGACGTGATCTTCACGGCGTTCGGTGACATGATGCGCGTGCCGGGCACCCACGGCAGCCCCCTCGAGTACAAGGCGCGCGGTGCCGACGTGCGCGTGGTCTATTCGCCGCTCGACGCGCTCAAGCTTGCCCAGGAGAACCCTGATCGGCACGTGGTCTTCTTCGCGATCGGCTTCGAGACGACCGCCCCCTCCACGGCGCTGACGATCATGCGGGCGAAGGCGCTGGGGATCCGGAACTTCTCGGTCTTCTGCAACCACGTGCTGATCGTTCCGGCTATCCGGGCGATCCTCGACTCGCCCGACATGCGGCTGGACGCGTTCATCGGCCCCGGTCACGTCTCGACCGTGATCGGTTGCCGGCCATACCTGTTCATCGCCCGCAACTACCGCAAGCCGATCGTGATCTCCGGCTTCGAGCCGGTCGATCTGCTCCAGTCGATGGTGATGATTTTGCGCCAACTGGCCGAGGGGCGGGCCGAGGTGGAAAACCAGTACAGCCGGGTGGTGCCCTGGGACGGCAACCAGGCGGCGCTGAGGGCGATGGCCGACGTCTTCGAGCTGCGACCGTACTTCGAGTGGCGCGGCCTGGGCTTCATCTCGCAGTCGGCGCTGAAGATCTCGGAAGCGTGTGCCGAGTGGGATGCCGAGCGCCGGTTCGAGATACCGGGGGTGCGCGTCACCGACCCCAAGGCGGCCCAGTGCGGCGAGGTGCTCAAGGGCGTGCTCAAGCCTCACCAGTGCAAGCTCTTCGGACGCGAGTGCACGCCCGAGCACCCCATCGGCGCGCTGATGGTCTCAAGCGAAGGGGCCTGTGCAGCCTACTATGACTACATCCATCGCGCTGCAGCAGTGGCGGACTGAACGATGGCGACGACGGTTACTTTGTCCTTCCGCGACCCTCGCATCGAGCTCGCCCACGGGGCCGGGGGCAAGGCGACTCGCCGGCTGATCGAAGGGCTGTTCCTCCCGCTGCTGGCCAACCCAGTCCTCCTCGAGCTCGCCGACGCCGCCCTGCTCCACGTCGGCGAGAGCCGGCTGGCGCTGACGACCGATGCCTTCGTGGTCAAGCCGCTGCGCTTCCCCGGGGGCTCGATCGCCGAGCTGGCCGTCTTTGGTACGGTCAACGACCTGGCCGTCGCGGGTGCGCGGCCGCTGGCGCTCTCGGCCGCCTTCATCCTGGAGGCCGGCATCGGCAGCGACCTGCTCCAGGCCGAGGTAGAGGCGATGGCGCGGGCCGCCGCGGAAGCTGGGGTCACGGTCGTGACCGGCGACACCAAGGTGGTCGAGCACGGTTCGGCCGACGGCATCTACATCGCGACCACCGGCCTGGGGCTCGTCGACCCGCGGGTTTCGCTCGGAGCCGGCCAGGTACGACCCGGCGACCAGATCCTGGTCTCCGGCCCGGTAGGCGACCACGGGGTGACGATCCTGCTGGCCCGCGGCGACCTAGACCTCGAGGCCGACCTGGAATCGGATACCCGGCCGATCACTCCGCTCGTCCAGGCCGTGATCGAGGCGGCCGCGCCCGGCCTGCGCTGGATGCGCGACCCCACGCGCGGCGGGGTGGCCTCGGCGCTCAACGAGCTCGCCCGGGACTGCGGCCATGGGATCGTCCTCTTCGAGGAGGCCATCCCGATCCGGGAGGCAGTACGCGGCGCCTGCGAGATCCTGGGGCTCGACCCGCTGCACGTGGCGAGCGAGGGGCAGTTCCTGGCCGTGGTCGCGCCGGACTACGCCGAGGCGGCGCTGGCCGCGCTCCATGCGACGCCCGGCGGCGAGGGCGCAGCGCTGATCGGGGAGGTTCGCCCGGAGCCGGCGCGCACCGTGCTGGCGCTGACCGCCTACGGCGGGTCGCGGGTGGTCGATATGCTGGTCGGCGATCCCCTGCCGCGCATCTGCTAGCTCCCGAGGGTGATCGATCCCCGCACGAGACGGGAGGCGAGGCCGATGGCACGCCCACTCGCGGCGCAGATTCGCGATCGACTGCTCGAGCGCAACGCGCTCTCCCAGCGCTTCTTCCCAGAGGAAGCGCCGCGGCTGGCCGCCGTCTGCCGGCTCATGGCCGAGCGCTTCCTCGACGGGGCACGCCTGCTCGCCTTCGGCCGCGGCCCCTATGCCACCGATGCCCAGCACGTGTCCGTGGAGTTCATCCATCCGGTGATCGTCGGGAAGCGGGCCTTACCGGCGCTCGACCTCAGCCTCGCGTTCGAACCCTGGATCGAGGCGATCACGACCTCGCAGGACATCGTGATGGGGTTTGGCCCACCGGAGGGCGATTCGACAGTGCACGCGGCCCTGGCAGTGGCCCGCCGACGCGGCGCGCTCACGCTGGCTCTCCCCGGGCGGGTGAGCGACAGCGACTACGCCGTGACGACGCCGAGCGCAGACCCCTTCATCCACCAGGAGTTCCTGGAGATCCTCTACCACACGCTCTGGGAGACCGTGCACGTCTTCTTCGAGCACCGCCAGCTCTCCGGGGAGGACATTGGCGAGACGGCCGTCTTCTACCCATTCCTCGGCGGCGAGCAAGTCGACCTGCGCCAGGTCGAGCCCGAGGTGGCGCGCTCCATCGTCATGAAGGCACAGGACGACGAGCGCCTGCGCGCCGAGATCGCGGACGAGCAGGCGGAGCTCATCGCCCGAGCCGCGGAGGCGATCGCCAAGCGGGTGGCGCGCGGCGGTAAGCTCATCTGCTTCGGCAACGGCGGCTCAGCGACGGACGCCAACGATCTTGCCCTGGACTGCGTCCTGCCGCCGACGGGCTACCACCCGATCCCGGCCATCTCCCTTTCGCTCGAACCGGCCAACCTGACCGCCATCGCCAACGACGTCGGGCAGGAAGTCATGTTCCTGCGCCAGCTCATCCCGCACGAGCAGCCTGCCGACGTCGCACTCGGGATCTCGACGAGCGGGAGCTCGAAGAACGTGATCATCGCGCTGGAAGAGGCGCGCAAGCATGGCGTGCTGACCGTGGGGCTGCTGGGCTACGACGGCGGCGAGATTCTCCGGCGTCAGCTTGTCGACTACGCCATCGTCGTGCATTCTGACTACGTTCCGCGTATCCAGGAGGCCCAGGCTTCGGCGTATCACGTCTTGCGCGAGGCGCTGGAGGTCGTGCTCTATGGGACGGCTTGAGCTATACGGCACGCGCTGGTGCCCCTACACCGCCGAGCTGCGCGGGGCACTCGAATGGCGCGGAGCGACCTTCGTGGAATACGACGTCGAGGCCGACCCGGCAGCCCGCGAGCGGCTCCTCCAGCTCACCGGCGGGGTGCGCACCGTGCCGGTGCTGGTCGAGGACGGGCGAGTCGTCGAGGTCGGGTGGCAGGGCCGTGGCTGTACCATCTGAGCGCGCACGTGAGCGCGCTGCCCGGCGTATCCGGGTCACCGGCATCGTCCAGGGGGTGGGCTTCCGCCCCTTCGTCTACCGCGTCGCCCAGAGCCACCAGGTGGGCGGATGGGTGCTCAACCACGAGGGCGGCGTCGAGATCCACGCCGAAGGCTCCCCGGAGTCGCTCGCTGCGTTCCTTGACGAGCTCCAGCATCGCCCGCCTCCGGCCGCCCGCATCGCGGGCCTCGAGTCCGTCGCGGTTCCGGCCGAGGGGTTCGACGGCTTCTCCATCCTGGAGAGCCAGAAGACGGCGCTCCCCACGGTTCGCATCTCGCCGGATCTACCGGTCTGCCAGGCCTGCCTGCGCGAGCTGTTCGACCCGCACGACCGGCGCCTCCACTACCCCTACATCACCTGCACCGACTGCGGGCCGCGCTACAGCATCATCCTGAGCCTGCCCTATGACCGCCCCCGCACGACCATGCGCGACTGGCCGATGTGCCCGGACTGCGCTCGGGAGTATGCTGATCCAACCGATCGGCGCTTTCACGCGCAGCCGGTAGCCTGCCCGCGCTGTGGCCCGAACTACCTGCTGCGCATTGACGACCGGGTGCTCGCGCGTGGCGAGGACGCGATCGTGGAGGCAGTTCGCTGGCTCAAGGCCGGGCGGATCCTCGCGGTGAAGGGGCTTGGTGGGTACCACCTCGCCTGCGACGCCCGCGATGCAGGAGGCGTTCAGGCGTTGCGCGAGCGGAAGTTCCGCAAGGAGAAGCCCTTCGCCCTGATGGTGCGCGACCTGGGCGCCGCGCAGCGCCTGGTGGAGCTGGACGAGGTGGCGCTCGCCCTCCTCGGCTCGACCGCCCGGCCGATCGTCCTCGCGCCGGCAAGGGTCGAGCTCCCGGGCGTCGCTCCGGACAACCGCGACCTTGGCCTGATGCTACCATACACCCCGCTACACCATCTCCTCTTCGCGTTCGGCGCGCCCGATGCCCTGGTCATGACCAGCGCCAACCGCTCGGAGGAGCCGATCGCCTACCAGGACGACGACGCCTTCGAGCGGCTGTCTGGCATCGCCGACGCCTTCCTGGTCGGCGAGCGGCCGATCGCCCGGCGCGTGGACGACTCGGTCGCACGGGCCGGCCCGTTCGGCCCGATGATCCTACGTCGATCACGCGGCTACGCGCCGGGCGCGGTCGCGACACTCCCGACCCGGCGGCCGATCCTGGCGGTCGGCGCCGACCTCAAGAACACCGTGACCCTGGTGGTCGACGGGCAGGCGTTCGTGAGCCAGCACATCGGCGACCTGGACCACTACGCGGCCTTCCATGCCTTTACCGAGACGGTACAGGACCTGTGCCGGATGTACGAGGTGCGGTTAGAGGACACGCGAGTGGCGCACGACCTCCATCCGGAGTATGCCTCGACGAGATATGCGCTGGAGCTGCCGGGCGAGCGCCTCGGCGTGCAGCACCACCGCGCCCACATCGCCAGCGTCCTGACCGAGCGCGGGCTCTGGGAAACGCGGGTGCTTGGCTTCGCCTTCGACGGCACTGGCTACGGTGACGACGGCACGATCTGGGGTGGCGAGGTCTTCGTTGGATCACTGGAGAGCGGCTTCGAGCGCGTCGCCCACCTGCGCCCGGCCGCCCTGCCCGGAGGCGACGCCGCCGCGCGCTGGCCGGTGCAGGCGGCAGCCGGCTTCCTCACCCAGCTCCCGGATCTGCCGAACCTTTTGGTACCGCCGATCGGCTTCCCTGGGCGGTATTCGCACGCCCGCGAGCTGGTAGTGAAGGGCGTGCGCACGTTCCCCACCACCTCGGTCGGGCGGCTCTTCGATACGGTAGCCGCGCTGCTCGGCTTCACCCGCGGCATCACCTTCGAGGGGCAGGCGGCCATCTGGCTGGAGCACCTCGCACGGACAGCGCCGCCGGCCCAGCCGTACCCCTTCCCGCTGGAGGGGCGCGAGCTCGACTTTCGCCCCCTGCTCGCCGCCGTCGTAGAAGACCGGTTGCGTGGCCGCGACCCTGCCGAGATCGCCCGCGCCTTCCATGAGGCGATCGCCCAGGCGATCGAGCAGGTCGCGCTCCAGTACGCTGAAGGGGAGGGGATTCGCTACCTCGTCCTCTCCGGCGGCGTGTTCCAGAACCGCCTGCTGCTCACCTGCGTTCGGGAGAGGCTTACGGCCTACCCGGAGCTCGCCGTCCTGGTGAACCGCGAGGTACCGCCAAACGATGGAGGTATCAGCCTGGGCCAGGCCGCGGTCGCGGCATTCGCGCAGCACTGAGCGGGTTCGTCTGGCCGGCCAGGTACTGTTGGCATCGCCTTCTATGTGCGGTCCGTCTCCTGCTCCGCTGCCCTGATGGTGGGCACCTGCACCAGATGCCGGAGCTGGGAGAAGCGCAAGTCCTGCCGCTGGACAAGTGCCTGGTACGAGCCGAAGCGGGCTTCCGCCGCCCCATCATCGAGGAGGTCGAGAGGGTCGTAGTGATCGTCGCCGTCCGGCGGGAAGAGACGGCGGATCTGATAGGTCGTGGTGCGCTCGGCGGGGATGCGGCCGATATCGCGAATCAACCGGCGCATCTCGCGCGGCTTGAGCCGCTGGCCGTATTGAGCCCCGGCAGCGGTCGAGATCGATTCGTTGATGAGCGTGCCCATGAAGTCGTTGCAGCCGGCATTGAGGCAGAACTGCGCGAACTTCGGCCCCTCCTTCACCCACGAGGCTTGGAGGTTGGGAATCCAGTTGTTGAGCATGAGGCGCGAGACTGCATACATCTTGACCACCTCGGCGCCGGTCGCCCCCGGGCGAACGCCCGGCACGAGCCGCTTGCGGTACATCGGCGCCTCCTCGGCGACGAACGAGAGCGGGACGAACTCCGTGAAGCCACCTGTCTGGCGTTGGATGTCACGGAGAAGCGCGAGGTGAGCCGCCTTGTGGCGGTTCGTCTCGACATGGCCATACATGATGGTTGCCGTGGTCGGAATACCGAGCCGGTGTGCTGTGGTGATGACCTCGATCCACTGGGCAACCGTGATCCGGCCAGGGGAAATACGCTTGCGAAGCTCATCGTCGAGGATCTCCGCCGAGGTGCCAGGCAGTGAGCCGACCCCTGCCCCCTTGAGCGCCCTCAGGTAGTCTTCAACCGAGCAGCGTGCCCGCACCGCACCGTACCAGACTTCCTCAGGGGAGAAGCCATGAATATGGAGTTCCGGCAGTTCGCGCTTGATCGCCTGTGCCAAGTCGACGTAGTAGTACCCGCTCATCTTCGGCGGCAACCCGGCCTGGATGCAGACCTCGGTCGCGCCGAGTTCCCACGCTTCGCGTGCGCGGCGCACCACCTCGTCGACCGGGAGGAAGTACGCTTCCTCCTCACGGTGGCCACGCGAGAACGCGCAGAATCCACAGCGCTTGACGCAGACGTTCGTGAAGTTGATGTTACGGTTGATCACATACGTCACGACATCGCCGACCCGACGTCGGCGCAGCTCATCGGCCACGAGGAGCAGCGCGTTCAACTCCAGTCCCTCGGCCGCGAAGAGGCGCTCGCCTTCCTCGAGCGTGATGTCTTCTCCCCCAAGCGCTCGGTCGAGAATCTGAGCGAACTCGCGGTCGAGCTGTTCAAGCACCCGCCGCCATAGCCCGTCGAGCTGGCTCAACGCGCCTGCTGTCCTTTCCTGCGATCCCATTACCAATCACCCCCTTCGTGTCTTGCGGTCTGAGCGGGCCCCAATGGTTCGCCCGCGGCGGTATGCCGCACCAGCCCCGTCTCATCCACGAGCGCAGCGACGCGCGCTCGCAGCGCTGGAGGGATCCAGCGCTCACCTTCGCGCACGTACTCGGGGTAGAGCGCGAGCCGCTCGCGCAAGGTGAAGCCCTCGGCCCGACACACGCCGTCGAGCTCGGCGACTTTGGGCCACGGTGCTTCCGGGTTAATCCAATCGCGGGTGACCGGAGAGATTCCTCCCCAGTCGTTCAGGCCAGCATGGAGGTACCAGCGGTACTCTCGCGGCGCCAGGTTTGGAGGAGCCTGGATATTCATCTGGGGCATGAGCAGGCGCGCGACGGCGATCGTGCGCAACATCTCGTGAAGTGTTGGCTCCGGATGCTCGGCCATTGGCGTGCCTGGCTTGGCCCGGAAGTTCTGGATGATCACCTCCTGAATGTGCTGGCCGGTCGCCTGCAGGGCACGGATGGCACAGAGGGAGTCGACCCGTTCCTCCGGAGTCTCGCCGATCCCGATCAAGATCCCTGTCGTGAAGGCCACGTGTTGCCGCCCCGCCGCCGCAATGGTTTCGAGGCGCCGCCGTGGTACTTTATCCGGGCAACGGTGATGGGGCATGCCAGGCTGCAGCAGCCGGAGCGATATGCTCTCGAGCATGATGCCCATGGAGAGGTTGTAGGGGCGAAGCATCGCGATATCCGCCTCGCTCATCTGACCGGGATTCGCGTGGGGTAAGAGCCCGGTCTCCTCGAACACGCGCTGGCACATCGCGCGCAGGTACGCCAGCGTCGTCGTAAAGCCCTGCGCGTGCAGCCAACGCCGGTAGGAAGGGTATTTCAACTCGGGCTTATCCCCGAGCGAGAAGAGCACCTCCTTACAACCCTGGCGCTCTCCAGCCCGAGCGACGGCGAGCACCTCCTCCGGTGTCATCGTATGGGCTTCTGGCTCACCAGGACGTTTGACGAAGACGCAGTAGCCGCACGTATCCCGACAGAGGTTGGTGAGCGGGATGAAGACCTTCCGAGAGTACGTCACCACGCGGCCTTTGTAGTGGTCACGGAGCGCGCTGGCCACGTCGAGCATAGCCCAGAGGTCAGCGCCCTCTGCTCGCGCGAGGGGATAGGCATCTTCCGGCCGAAGCGGCTCACCGGCCCGTGCCCGCGCGAGGCTCTCTCGTACCGTATTCGTTGCAACCCTCATGTCCTAACCCTTGCTCGGACATCTCATGTCGGCGTGCACGTCTGGGTTCTCAAGCTGGACGCCCCGGCTCACTCCTGAGACGTAGGCGGGATGACGTGCCAAGACATACCGGCGCCGGTGCAACTTCGTGCGATTGTAGCAACTCGGCTGGAAGGCACAAGCGACGCGCGCCTACGGCGCCAGGCGCACTCCACCGAGGACAGGGCGATGGAGCAGCAGTCCACACCGGCATCAGGGCTAGGGAGAGCGACTTCTCCATTCCCTATCGGCTCAGCGGATCCCGGGTTTCTCGCCGCAGCCCGATACCAGGGGTCGGCTCGAGGCTGTGCCGCCTGACCAGGCGACTACGCAGCAGAGAAGAAGCTCGTGAGCCCCATGGGGCCGATCAAGGTGGCCCGATTCGGAAGGCGTTCCGTTGGACTCCCGCCGACCTTCGGTGACCGTGATCATCCCCACCATCCGTGTCTGGCTCAGCAGCCGGTCGGATCCGTGTAGTAGGCCAGCCCCAGCAGGCCAGGGCCGGTGTAGAGGCCCATCGCGGGGGTAGTCGTCACTAGGAGGCACTCATGGCACACAAACCGCTCGACTCCCTCAAACCGCAGCCGCTCGGCCTCCTCCTGCGCCGCCGCATGGAAGACTGCCACCCGAACCGGACGCTCCCCGACATCCCGCGCCATCCGCTCGACCATCGCCTGGAGCGCCCGGCGCCGCGTGCGCGCCCGCGCCAGCATGACGATGCGTCCACCTGCCGAGGTGAGAATCGGCTGGATCTGCAAAACGTCGACAGCCAGCGACGCCAGCGGTGGAGCTCGCCCGCTGCGTACCAGGTGCTTCACCGTATCGAGAACGGCGAAGAACCGGATCCTTGAGCGCACGGCGAGCACAAACCGTTCGATCTCGTCCAGGGTAGCTCCGGCTCGTGCCATCCGGGCTGCCTCGAGCACGAGAAACCCTTCGGCGATGGTCGCTGCTTAATGTCGATCACCCGGATCGGCACCTCAGATACCAGCGAGGCGGCTAGACGCGCGCTCTGGTAATCGCCCGTCATCGCCGCCGACACGTGGATCGAGACGATCGCATCGGCACGGGCTGCGAGCCGGCGATACGCCTCCACGAAGTCCCCGACCGATGGCTGCGACGTCGACATTGGCTGCCCGCTCCGTTGCCACTGGAAGACCTCGTCGAGCGTCACATCGAGCTGATCGTGCAGCACCTGGCCACGATGGATGATCCGGCCCGGTACGACGTACACGTCGAGGTCGGCGGCCGAGTCCGCGGGCAGGCAAGCAATGCTGTCGGTCACGATCGCAACGGTGCCGGCCACACCAGCCCGTAACTCTTTACTTCTCCTCTGGTTCTGGCTCGTCGCGATCGAACCAGAAGCGACTCCAGAGCACTGGCCAGCGCGTTCCTGGCGCACTCGGAAGCGGCACGCGGTTGGCTTCGAGCCGCTTCAGCGCCGTGATCACGAGCATGCCGAGCGCCCCGAGCACCGGCACTTCGCGGCCGACCTGGACGGCGATCACTCCAGGCAGCACTAAGAGAGCCAGTAGCGCAAACAACGGCGTCAGATGGAAAAGTCGCCCGACTGCCAGCGCAGCGAGCAGGAGGAGCATCCCAGCCGGGTACAGGACGAGTAACAGGCCCATGAACGGGCTGAGCCCGCGACCGCCACGCAGGCCCAACCAGGGTGACCAGTTGTGGCCGACGACCGAAGCCAGGCCAGCGGCGACGGCGACCCCCTCCTGGTAACCCAGCCATAACGCGAGCGCAGGCGGCGCAAACCCTTTCGCCACATCGATCACGCCGACTGGGACGATGGCCCAACGCTCCACGTGGTAGTAGACTGCCGAGCCGCTGATCGTGCTGGCCGCCACCTGTCGCAAATCGACCCCGCGCAGGATCCGAGCCGCAAGGTACGCTGTTGGGATAGAGCCGAGGAGGTAGCCCACCCCGATCAGGACGATATCCATGCTTTATCTCCACTTTTCTCGCTGCTGCGGAGCGCAGACTTTGGACTCGACCGCACCTAGCTACCAGCAGCGTACCCTCGAAGCGACGAGGTGGGCAAGTGCCCCACAGTGGCTCTGCCAGGTGCCCACCACCCTCGCTCGGGGTCGGCATCTCCCGCGCGCTGTGCTTACAGCCGGCTCGGCAACGGCTGCCGGCACCTACAAGACAGAGCTGGCGACCGCGACCCGAGGCGATCCCCCGCTCGCAGCCTGTTCCATCTCCATGGGCAGCAGTTCACGCGCCGAGCGGGCTTCCTGCTCCCTCGTGCCACACTAGCCCGACAGGTAGGGCAGCTCCCTGGCCGCCCGAACGTCACTGCTTGGGGACGCGGGCTGGGCATCGCGACTGCCTAAGCCCTGGCAGCCGGCCCGGACGGTGCAACGGCAGTCCCAACCAGACAAGCGGAAGGGTGCGCTAAGGCTTGACAGAGCGCGACGGCCGCGTTGCAGCAAAGCCGTACGCAGAGTAGACCGGCGGGAGGGCAAGCCCCCTCTCTTCAATGTGAGAGCGACAAGCTGAAAAGGAGATTCCTTCGAGACTCGACGCGGCAATCGGTCCAGGAGCGTCGATCGGGCGAGAGGATGGTATCGACAGCTCTTCAGTGCGAAGCGGCCGCCCGGCGGCCCCGGCGGCTGATCACGTGGGAGTTCTGGCTTCTCCCCCGGCAGTCACGTATATCTTCCTCCTCATCGGCTTCCCCCTGCTGCTCTCGATCTACTACAGCTTCAGTCATATCTCGGTTGGACGGCGCGACCTCTCATTTGCCGCATTGGCGAACTTCCGTGCTCTGTTTAGCGATCAAGTCTTTCTTCAGATACTCAGGAACACCGTCCTGATCACCGTGGCCGTGCTGGTCGTCGTCCTGGTGCTGGCGACCGTCTTGGCCACCGCGCTTGCCGAGCGGTTTCGTGGTCGGACGGTCATCCGCTATCTCCTGCTGCTCCCCTGGGCCGCGCCGGTCGTGATGAGCACAATCGCCTGGAAGTGGGTCTTCGATTCCCAGTACAGTGTGGTGAACTAGATGCTGCGTCGCCTGCGCATCATCGGTCCGTTCGAGTTTCCCCAGTGGCTCGGTGTCCCGAGCCTAGCCATCATCTCGATCATCGTGGTGCAGGTCTGGCGCATCCTGCCGTTCGCAACCGTGATTACCCTGGCCGGGATGACTGCTGTCCCACGTGAGCTGATCGAGGCCGCGCTGGTGGACGGTGCCGGGTTCTTCACCCGACTCTTCCGCATTACCCTGCCGAATTACCCTGCCGATCATCCGGCCGATCATCGGCGTCGCCGTGCTGTTCACCGCGCTCTTCACCTTCACCGACAGCGATGGTGTGGATCCTGACCCGCGGCGGGCCGTACAACACGAGCCAGGTGCTGACAAGCTGGGCCTTCCAGGTCGGTATCCTCGCCGGTGGTTTGGCGCGGGGTGCTGCCATCGCGCTCTTCATGCTGTCGGCGCTGGCGGTGATCGCGGTTTGGGTACTCCATCTGGCCAGCCGGGAGACAGCGCAGTGAGCGTGCCGAGCCACCTTCGCCTGTATCTCGTCAAACTGCTGTTGGTGGCCGTTCTGGCAATTTTCCTCGCCCAGGCGCTCTTCCCTTCGCCTGGATGGCGATCACCGCGTTCAAGCGCGACAGCGACCTGTACAACCCGACGAATAACCCTTACATCCTCAACGCGCCGCCTACTCTTATTACCCACTTCCGCCTCCTCTTCGAGGAGACGAAGTTCCCACGCTGGATCGTCAACACTGCGGGGGTCGGCCTCTCGACCGTGCTGATCACCCTGGTTCTGGCCGTCCCGGCGGCCTACGCGCTGTCGCGCCTGCGCGGGCGGCTGGGCCAGCAGCTCGCCGTCGCTATCTTCCTGACGTACCTGGTGCCGCCGACGCTGCTCTTCCTGCTGCTCTCCCAGATCATCAGCGCTCTCGGGTTCCAGGACAGGCTGTGGGCCTTGGTCATCACCTACCCGAGCCTCAGCACCCCGTTCGTCGCCTGGCTCCTCATGGGGTTTTTCCGCTCGTTGCCTCAGGAGCTCGAGGAGGCAGCGCTCGTCGACGGCGCTGACCGGTTCACCGCGTTCCGGCGCATTATGCTGCCGCTTGCGCTGCCCGGCATTCTCACCGCCGTGATCTTCACGTTCACCCTGGCGGTGAACGAGTTCACCTATGCCCTGACCTTCGTGTCGATCTCGCACCTCAAGACCGTCAGCGCTGGCGTGCCCACCGACCTCATCCGCGGCGACGTCTTCTTTTCGGGAGCCATTATGGGATCGGCACTCGTCGTGAGCCTTTCGGTCGCGCCCCTCTGCAACCCCTTCCTCGACCGCTTCGTGGAGGGCCTGACCGCGGGAGCGCTTCGCTAGCTCGAGCAGGGGGTGAACAGCGGCTGGTGCCGGTGTGTCTTCTCGTGAGGAGGTAGAGCGATGCGACGAGTTACCCGCCGTGGTCTGCTCCAGTGGATCGCCGTCTCCACCGCCACCGGGCTGCTGGCAGCCTGTAGACAGCAAGAGGCAACGCCAGGCAGCGCGACCGCGCCGGCAACAAGCCCGACCGCGGCCGCACCAACGCCCACCAGGGCGGCGAGTCCCAGCCCGGCCGCCGCAGCGTCGCCCACCGTCATCGCTTCCCCGACCCCATCAGGGCCGAAAGAGCTCAAGATCCTCCAGTGGAGCCACTTCGTCCCTGACAGCGACAAGTGGTTTGATGCGTTCGTCCAGAAGTGGGGACAGGAAAACAACGTCACGGTTATCTCCGACCACATCAACTATGCCGATATCCCGGCTCGCGCTGCCGCCGAGGTCTCGGCGCAGAGCGGCCACGATCTCTTCGCGTTCGGCTTCCCACCAGCGCAATATGAGCCGGAGGTCGTTAAGCGGGACGACCTCATCGAGGATTTCAAGAAAGAATACGGCGACCCCTACCCGCTTCTCGAGCGCTCCTGCTACAACCCCAAGACCGATACCTGGTTCGCCCTCCTACACTTCTGGGCAGCCGATCCCATCAACTACCGCATTGACCTGTTCCAGCAGGTGGGCGGTAATCCCGACACCTGGCAGGGGATCCTCGAAGCCGGACGCCAGCTCAAGCAGCTGGGGAACCCGATCGGCATCGGCTTCTCGCTGGAGATCGATACCGGCATGGCGATGCGCGCCATCATGTGGGGCTTCGGCACCTCGATCCAGGGCGAGAACGGAGAGATCGTCATCAACAAGCCGGAGACCATCGAGGCGCTGAACTATGCCCGCCAGCTCTTCCAGGAGGCCGAGACGGAGGAGGTGCTGGCCTGGGACGCTGCATCGAACAACCGGTTCCTGGCCTCCGGGCGCGGCGCGCTGATCCTGAACGCGATCTCGATCTCGGCCAGCCGGACAATCGAGGGCACCTATCCCGACCTGGCGCCGAACATCGGGCTGGCCAAGGCGGCCTCCGGCCCGGCCGATCGCCGTGGCTGCGCCCACTGGTACAACTGCTTCGTGATCTGGAAGTTCTCGCCTAAGGTCGATCTGGCGAAGCAGTTCCTCAAGGATCTCGTCGCGAACTATCGCGACAAGTTCCTGGCAAGCAAGTTCTCTGACATCTCCTCCTTCCCAAAAGCGGTAACGGACTGGCAGGAGCTGGTCAAGAATGACCCCAACGTCAAGCCCACCGACAAGTACGCCGTGCTGGCCACCGCCCCCGAGTGGGCGGTCAACGTCGGCTGGCCGGGCTATATGAACGCCGCGGAGGCGGAGATCTTCGATCTCTGGATCATCAACGACATGTTCACCAAGGTGGCGACTGGGCAGGCGGAGCCCCAGGCAGCGCTGGACGAGGCCGAGCAGAAGATCAAGGACGTGTTCAAGAAGTGGCGCGACCGCGGCCTCATCTGAGCCGCGGCTCCGATTTCCCCGTAACCAGCAGCCCCCGAACGCTTCGGGGGAGCTGCTTTGCCAGATGCCACGTCCTTCGTCGTCCGCTCGCGCGGTCGTGGACTCAAGCGTGGTCGCTCAACCCGGCTCACCGGCCCTTCCACTGGGGCGCGCGCTTCTCGAGGAAGGCGCTGACCCCTTCGCGGAAGTCCTCGCTCATGTAGCAGGTAAGGATTAGGTCTTCGGCCCGCGGCGGGCGCCGGTGGGCCAGCACCCGACGTACCGCCTCCTTCGTCGCTTGGATCGTCAGGGGCGCGTTGGCGGCGATCTGCTCGGCCAGCTCCTGCGCGCGGTCAACCAGCGCCTCTGGCTCCACGATCGCGTTGACCAGGCCGATCGCCCTGGCCTCCTCGGCCTCAATCATCCGCGCGGTGAAGAGCAGCTCCTTGGTGCGCGCCGGCCCGATCAGGTCGACCAGCCGGGCGTAATTGGCCATCGAGAGGCAATTGCCGAGCGTGCGGGCGATCGGGATGCCGAAGCGGGCATCGGGCGTGCAGATGCGCAGGTCGCAGGCGAGCGCGATGCTCGCGCCCCCGCCCACGGCGTAGCCGCGGATGGCGGCGATGGTCGGGCGGGGCAGGGCCTCCAGCCGGCCGATCACCTGGTCCATCCGCTCCTCGTAGTCGAGCGCGTGCTGCGGGTCGGTGAAGGTTCGGAACTGGCTGATGTCGGTGCCAGCCACGAACGCCTTGTCTCCGGCGCCAGTCAGCACGAGTACCCGGATCTCCGGATCCTGCTCTACCAGCTCGCATACGCGCGCCAGGTCGTCGTACATGGCGAACGTCATCGCGTTGCGCGTCTCCGGCCGGTTGAAGGTGAGCCAGGCCACGCGGCCCCGACGCTCGAACACCAGGTCAGGGGTACCGATCTCCATCGCTCCTCCGTCTCGCTCCACGTACGCCTCTGCCCGCTCTCGAACCCTTAGCCCGCTGCCTCCGCCTGGACGGCAGGGCCACTGCCGATCACGCCGTGCTCGCGCAGCCGGCGCAGCTCATCGTCGCTGATACCGATCTCCCGCAGCACCTCGTCGGTATGCTGGCCGAGGAGCGGCGGGGCGAGTCGGATCGCGCCTGGCGTCTCGCTCAGCTTCACCGGTAGCCCCAGCAGGCGAACGGTTCCCATCGCCGGGTGGGGAAGCTCGACCACCATCTGCCGGTGCCGCACCTGAGGGTGCTCCAGCGCCTGGTCGATGCGGTAGATCGGCCCGCAGGGGATTCCGGCCGCGTTCAGGATACGCTCCCACTCGTCGATGGTATGTGCCTGCAGGCGCTCGCTGATCAGCTCAGCCAGCAGCTCGCGGTTGCGGTAGCGGTCGCCGTTGGTCTTGAAGCGCGGGTCGTCCAACCACTCCTCGGCCGCGAGCACTTCGCACAGCTTGCGCCAGCGCTTGGCGCCGGTCGCGCCAATGGTCAGATACCCATCTTTGGCGCGAAAGACGCCGTAGGGCGCGTTGAGCGGATGGTGGTTGCCCGCCGGTGGCGGCGCCCCGGCGCCGTTGAGGTAACGTACAGCCTGGAAGCTCAGCATCCCGACCATCCCCTCGAGCAGCGAGGTTTGCACGTGCTGGCCGCGCCCGGTGCGCTCTCGGGCCTGCAACGCCGCCAGCACGCCGTAGGCCGCGAACAGCCCGGTGAGCAGGTCGGCGATCGGGATGCCGACGCGCACCGGCTCGCCGCCCTCGAACCCGGTGACGCTCATCAACCCCGAGACGCCCTGGATAATCTGGTCGAGGCCGGGGCGATCGGCGTAGGGCCCGTCGGCGCCGAAGCCGGAGATGGAGCAGTAGATGATGCGCGGGTTGCGCTCGGCCATCGCCTGGTAGCCGATCCCCAGCGCGTCCATCACGCCGGGGCGGAAGTTCTCGACGACCACGTCGGCGGTCTCCGCGAGCCGGCGGAAGATCTCCTGACCCTCCGGCTGCTTGATATCGAGCTCGATGGAGCGCTTATTGCGGTTTGCCGCCAGGAAGAAGGCGCTTTGGCCATCGAAGAAGGGCGGGCCAGACGCGCGGCCGTCGTCGCCCTCGCCCGGCTTCTCGATCTTGATGACGTCGGCGCCGAGGTCGCCCAGCCACATGGCGCAGGTCGGCCCGGCGAGATGCCGGCCCAGGTCGAGTACCCGGACTCCTGCGAGTGGCGCGCGCTCCAGCTTCGAACCCTCTTCCACTGTGTTGGCCCTTCCGCTCGGCCTGCTCCGCTCGCACCCAGTGTAGCAGACGCGCCTCCCCTTCCCCCGCTGGAGCCGCCGCACGCAACCGGCTATCATGCCGTGCAAGGTGACTCGCTGCCTGCCAGTTGAAGCGGGGAAGGGGCGCGCGTGGAAGCGGGGCAAGGAGGGAGCAGGGTGGCTGTCTATGCGCTTGGAGAGCGCCGGCCTCAGGCCGACCCCAGCGCCTACATCGCGGACGGTGCCCGGGTCATTGGCGAGGTGGTGCTCGGCCCGAATGCCAGCGTCTGGTTCAACGCGGTACTGCGCGGTGACACAGAACAGATCGTGATCGGCGAGGGCACGAACGTCCAGGACGGTGCGGTCGTGCACGCCGACCCGGGCTACCCGTGCGTCGTCGGCGCCCGGGTGGTGGTCGGCCACGGGGCGATCCTCCATGGCTGCCAGGTCGGCGACGACTGCCTGATCGGGATGGGGGCGCTCGTGCTTAACGGTGCTCGACTCGGGCCGGGGTGCATCGTGGCCGCTGGGGCGCTGATCCCGGAGGGCCGGGAGATCCCGGAGCGCACGCTCGTGATGGGCGTGCCGGCCCGGGTGGTGCGGGCGGTGACCGACGCGGAAGTGGCGGCGATCCGTGCGGCAGCGGAGCGTTACCGCCAGCGGGCCGACGCGTATCGCTCGGCGGCACGTCCATTAGACGTGTCGTAGCGGAGCACCCCGGCATTGTTCGGTGTGCCTCGTGCATGAGCGCAACGCTGTGGTCGCACGTACCAGTCGAAGTGAAGGCGATGGTGGGAGCCAGCGGTGGCTTGCATCACTGGGAGACGTCTGGCTCTGGGGGTGCGGCCGATGGTTCGCCGCTCAGCTCGTGTGTGCTCGGGTGGTAGCGGCCCGCGAGGTCGTCATGCAAGACCCAGGGACGGATGCCCGAGAGGTACGCCGCGCGCCCGAGCAGGTGCGCGGCGACCGGCGTGGTGAGGAGGAAGAACAGACTCGCGAGCAGCGCATGGAGGAGCGCTGACACGCTGCCAAGCGTGATCCCGGTGGCGGCGACGATCAAGAGGATCCCGAGGGTACCGGCCTTAGCGGCTGCCTGCATCCGCGTGTAAAAGTCCGGCATTCGGAGAAGGCCGATGGCGGCGATGAGCATCAAGAGTGCTCCGGCCAGGGCAAGGAGGCCACTTACGATCTCGCTCATTCGCGTGTCCTCCGTTCGATGAGCGACGCGAAAGCGACGGTAGTCAGGAAGGCGATCAGCGCTAGCACGATCGCGATGTCGACGATGGCGAGGAGATCGAGGACGGCGCCGAGGAGGAGTAGGAGGCCGACCACGAGCGAGGCCATCAGGTCAAGTGCGATCACGCGATCCGGAATCGTCGGTCCGCGTACCACGCGGACGAACGCGAGCGCGAGCGCGGCGACGAGGATCGCCATGGGGGCAGCCAGCAACGGTGTATCAGTCGGTAGCCCGATCAGCCACTCGATCACCGGAGTACCTCTAACAAGCGGGCCTCCAGCCCGCGCTTGACCTCGTCGATGAATCGCTCACGGTCTTTGACATACATAGCGTGGACATAGAGCGTTTGCCGATCGGTCGACACGTCGAGTGACAGCGTGCCCGGCGTCAGCGTCAGGAAATTGGCCAGGAGCGTGATCTCAGCCGCGGTACGTGTGTCGAGAGGAACCGCGATGATCTGCGGGCGCGCGTACAGGCGGTGGGTGAGCACGTCGTAGGCGATCTGCAGGTTGCTCAGGAACATTTCCCACAAGAAGAAGCCGGTGAAACGCAGTGTGCGCCAGACCCGCGGAGTATAGGCCTGTTTACCCCAGAGCGGCTCGATCACCACGATGACAAGAAACCCCAGGAGAAAACCAAGCGATAACTGCTGGAATGTGAACCTGCCCACAGCCATTGTCCAGACGATAGCCAGGAGGACGTTAAGGAGGAAGAGGTTCATGGTACGCCTCCTCCCGTGAGGTTCTCGAGACTCGAATGCAGCCCGAACACCGCGGCCCGGTAGGCGTCGGCGTCGAGTACTTGCTCGGCAGCCTGGGTCGACAGATCGAGCAGTGGCTCTGCGAGGAGCCCGAGCAGGAGTGTGACGGCGGCGAGCACCAAGACGGGTACGACGAGTCGGATCGGAATGTTCGGGTCGCCTAGTACTCCAGATGTTGGAGGATCTTTCCAGAACGCTTCGTTCCAGATCTTGAGCATCGACATCAAGGTGAGCAGTCCCACAGCGACAGCGACGGCGGTTGCGAGGTAGGCGCCAGCGTCGAGGCCGGCACGCACCACCAGGAGCTTGGCGATGAAGCCTGAGAGTGGGGGGATCCCGGCAAGCGAAAACGCCGGGATCAAGAACACGATGCCCAACCAGGCGCGCGCCCGAAAGATTCCGCCGAGTCGGTCGAGCGAGCTACTACGGCCAACCCGCTCGACCAAACCGCCGATCAGGAAGAGGTTCGTTTTCACCACGATATGGTGGATGAGATAGAAGACGCTGCTGGCAAGCCCCAACGGCGTGAGAAGTGCCAAGCCAAAGACCATGTATCCAATCTGACTCACGATATGGAAGGAGAGGATACGGCGGATATCTTGTTGCACTAGTGCGCCGAGAACGCCTGTCAGCATAGTGAGTGCGGAGCAGGCGAGCAGGATACCGTGTGTCCAATCGGGATCCTGCCGGAACAGCAACGTGAAGACGCGGATCAGAGCGTAGACACCGACCTTGGTCAAGAGCCCGGCGAAGAGTGCAGAGACCGGCACTGGTGGCGTATGGTAGGACGCAGGCAGCCAGAAGAAGAGAGGGAACAGACCTGCCTTGATCCCGAAAGCGATGCCAAACAGGACGGCGACCAGGTTCACGAGATGCGAATCAATCGACGGTAGCACCTGGCTCAGGTCGGCAAGATTGAGTGTGCCAGCAAGACCATACAGAATGCCCGTCGCGCTGAGGAAGAATGCCGAGGCGATTAAGTTCAACGAGACGTACTTGATGCCGCCCTCGACCTCTCCGCGCTCGACGCCGAGGACGAGCAAAACGAACGAGGCCATCAGTGTTACTTCGAACCAGACATACAGGTTAAAGAGATCGCCAGTAAGAAAGGCCCCATTGACACCGAGCAAGAGTATAAAAACCAGTGAGTAGAAACCCGCGCGCTCGCGCCCCGGATCGATCCAGGTCGTCGCGTAGATCACTGTCGCCCAGGAAACGAGCACGCAGACGAGCAGCAGGCTCGCACTGAGCAGGTCGGCGACGAGCACGATACCGTATGGTGCTGGCCAAGTTCCCAGAGCGACGACCTGGATCCCGTCTCGCTGGACGACAAAGAGTAGGAGCGCCGCACTCGCGAGCAGGAGGGTGGAGGCGGTGATGGCCAACGTGTGCACCAGTCGGCGCCGCCTCCGGAGACCGAAGAGGACGATACCGGTACTGAGCGGGATCAGGAGAGGAAGGAAAAGGGTCCAGCCCACGGGTCAGCCACCCTTCCCGGAGCCATGGATAGGCTGAAGCGGCACTTCCACCGCCACGTGCGCTGTGGCGGGCACTTCGCCTAATCGATCCGTACTGGTTAGGTTGTCGAGGTCGTCGGTAGCAAGGGCCCGGTAGGTGCGGTAGATGAGCGCGACTGCATAGACCAGGACACCGAAGCTGATGACGATCGCTGTCAGGATCAGTGCTTGGGGGAGGGGGTCTGCGTACGGTGCTGGGACGCTGGTGGCGTCAACCGGGACCAGCGGCGGGCGACCGCGAACCAGGCCTGAGCCGCTGAAGATCAGCAGGTTTGTCCCGTTCCCGAGGAGGATGAGCCCAATCAGCAGCTTGACGATGCTCCGCCGCAGCAGCAAATAGAGGGCACAGCCATAGAGTGTTCCGACCATCAAGGCGAAGAGGATCTCCACCGTCACTCCTCCGCGAACTCGAACAGCATCGTCAGGGTCGCGCCGATCACGGCCAGGTAGACGCCGACATCGAACAGGAGGGGTGTCCCCAGCTCGAGCACGACATTGCCTGGCAAAGAGATATCGATCCAGAGGCCGGTCAAGAACGGTTGTCCGGTCAGCAGGCTAGGGAGCCCGCTGAGTAGCGCCAGTACGAGGCCGCAGGCGGTCAGGCTGAGTGGCTCAATACGGAGTACGCGCTGGGCGGTGCGCACGCTGTAACCGAACGTCAGTAGCGCGAACCCGGTGGCGGCGATCAACCCGCCGGAGAAGCCACCGCCCGGCTCGTGGTGCCCCCGCAGCAACAGAAACACGCTAAAGAGCAAGAGGAGCGGTGAAATCCAGCGGACAGCGGTACGGAGGATGATTGACGTCAGGGTGCTCATGCCGAGCCCTCTCGTCTCCTACTCCGCCGAGCTAACAGTGCCGCCACCCCCAGCGCCGCGAGCGCCAAAACGGTGATCTCCCCGAGCGTATCGAGGGCACGGAAGTCGACCAGGATCACGTTGACAACGTTCCGTCCATGTGCCAATGGGTAGGCTTGCTCGGCGAAGTAGGCGGAAATCCGTTCCGAGTAGCGGAAGGCCTGCGTGGCCAGGGCGAAAGCAGCCATCATCGCGCCGAAAGCGGCCGCGAGCACGGCATCGCGGAAGCGCGCGCGTGTTGACGACAAGCGGGCGTAGCGCGGAAGCCGGTAGAAGGCGAAGACGAGGAGGACGACGGTCAACGTATCGACCAAAACCTGTGTGATGGCCAGATCCGGAGCTCCAAAGCGAGCATAGAGCAGAGCCAGACAAAAGCCCAGTGCTCCGAGGGCAGCGATGGCCGCTAACCGCTCGGTGGCACGGACCGCGGCGAGACTGCTGACGAGGATGATCAGTACAAGCAGGATGTCCACGACGTCCACGAGGCTCCAAGAGGGGAGCGACGACGGCCACAGGTACGGAGTGCGCAGTACGGTCGCGCCGACCAGCAGCAGGGCGGTAACCACGATCGTAGTGATGTAGATGCGCAGATACCCGTTCTGGAGGAGCCGGGTCTGTTGTGTGCCGAGTCTTACGATGCCCGCGACGCCAGTGTGGTAGAGGCGCTCAAACCCGATCCGGCCAAGCCCTCTCGGGCGATCAGCTAGTGGCTCGGTGAGCGCGAGGCGATCGCCGAGCCGGATGAGACGAGGCCAGGCGACTGCCAGCGCTGCGGCGGTAACGATGATCAGCATGCTGACTCCCAGCTCGACCGTGACGCCGTGCCAGAACGCCAGCTCGTACATTGGCAACGTGGTTCCAAGGACACTCGCCGTCACCGCTGAGACGAGTGGCGCGAAAGCCGGGGCAACGATGCCGCCGACGAGCGCCGTCGTCCCGAGCAGTATCGGGCAAGCGAGGAGTGTCCAGTGCAGCTCATGAGCATGGAGGTGTGCTGGCCGCCGTCCGAACAGGGGTCGCAACACCAACCAGGCGGCGGCAGTCTGGCCTATCAGGGCAAGGCTTGTGAGAAGCACAACTGGCGGTAACCGCTGCTGCAGCGTGACGCCGAGGATCGTTTCCTTGGCAACAAACCCCGCGCTCGGTGGCAGACCGGCTGCGGCGAGCACTACGATCGCTACGGTCGAGGCGAGTAGGGGGGTCACGCGCCTGAGATCTCCCAGAGTGTCCAACGTTCGCTGCCCAGTGGCGTGCTCGATCGCGCCAGCGACAAGGAACGCCGCGCCTTTGTAGAGCGCATGCGCGAGCACGAAGAGTGTAAAGGCCTTCGCCCCACGCTCGCCGAGTCCGAGCAAGAGGATCAACAGACCAAGAGCACTGACCGTGCTGTACGCCAGCAGTCGCTTGAGATCGCGCTGCGGAACCGTCAGCAGCGCACCAGCAAGCGCGGTTAGGCCGCCGAGCGCGACAAGACTCGGCTCCCACCACGGGTGTGCACTGAAAACCGGACTGAGGCGTGCGAGCAGGTAAACACCCGCCTTGACCATCGTGGCCGAGTGGAGATAGGCACTCACCGGTGTGGGGGCCTCCATCGCGTTTGGGAGCCAAAAATGGAAGGGCACCTGTGCAGACTTGGTGGCCGCGCCGAGCAGGACGAGGATGAACGCGCTGGTCACGAGGATCTCTCCCGCAGGAAGAGGGCCCTGCGCGAGGATCTCGCTGAGTCGGAAGGATCCCGTCTGCTTTGCCAGCAGGAGCAGACCGACGAGCAAGCCGAGACCACCCACGGCGGTGACGAGGAACGCTTGCTGAGCGCTCATGCGGGCGCGGGCACGCTCCTCGGCAAACCCGATAAGGAAGAATGAGGCAACGCTCGTCAGTTCCCAAAAGACGAAGAGGACGATCATGTCGTCCGCGAGCACGATACCGAGCATCGCCGTCTGGAACAGGAGCAGCGACACCCAGAACCGTGCGAGCCGGGGGTGGTCTTCAAGGTAACCGACGGTGTAGAGGGCGACGAGCGTGCCAATCCCAGTGATGAGGAGCGCGAAAAGGAGGGCCAGCCCGTCCAGACGCAACGCGACAGCGCTCCCGAGCGTCGGTAACCAGCTCAGTACCTCCCGCCGCTCATCACCACGCGAAATGCTGGGGAGGAGACTGGCGTACCACACCAAGAGCACCAGCGAGACGAGCGCAGCCAGGTAACCGAAGCGGCGTCTGAGCAGCCGGACGCCTAGCGGCGCGATGACGGCCAACACGCTCAAAACCAGGAGGCCAATGAGCATCTCCCGCCCCTTCTCCGGGCTGCCGTGGCCTGGTCGTTACGCTCGGAGGACTGATTGACGGCCGGTCGATCGGCGCCGAGCGCCCCTGCGGGGCGACCAGACCCTGGCCGGTCGTCTCGCAGAAGCCTCGACCTGCAGGCCGCGGGCGCGACCCAGCGGAGTGTACCTGTTGCCAACAGTCTTGGCAAGATTGCCCGCCCCTCGGGCGGGCTGTCCGCCTCCCGGCAGCGAGCACACAGCGCTGGAACCCGTCCACCCTGGGCGCGGCGTGAGCAGCCGGGGAAGCCGCCTACTCGCAGCTAGCGCCGACAGTGCCGCTACTCGCGAGCGGTCGACCGCTGGCCTGAACTAGCCTTCGACTTGGCCCGGGGAAAGCTGCGGCATGGTGGCGTCCAGCATGCGGTCGATAGCTCTGGAACCTTGCCCCAGCCTGCTGGGCGGTTTGCCTCTCGTGTTCGAGTTGCCCGTGGTAGGCCGCGAGGGACTCGAACCCCCAACCCGCTGATTAAGAGTCAGCTGCTCTACCAGTTGAGCTAGCGGCCCACGCGTCGCTCGCCTTAGGAAGTATATCCGGACACTTGCCTTCGTGCAACTCGGATCGCGCGGTGCAGGTCGATTGCACCCGTTGCGCCACAATCGAACGACAGCGATCACCCAGGTCAGCTCCACGCCATCCTGACGGTCTGTAGGCGGGCGAAGCTACTAGACGCCGGTCGGTCGAGACCACGTACGAAGAGGAGCAGCGCACCAGCTTGCGTGCAACCGGCGCTGCGCCTCGGTATGAGCGGCAGCACCACCAGCAATTTGGTTGTGGATAGGGCACCCGGAGCCGCTTGGAACGGAAGTAAGCTTACTCCGAGTCGACAGCAGCTGCTCTCACCGGGGATGGGGTACTGTGGCTTACCCCCTTGGCTACATGGGGATGTCGGGCACGGGGTCAGCATGGTATTGTCCAACCTCAACGGAACAGCGGCCGTTGGATCTCGTGTGGAGGATCGGTTCGCGTGCCCCTTCGTTTGCCGCAAGCCTTCGGCGCGCTCCGGTATCGAGACTATCGGCTCCTTTGGATCGGTCAGTTCATCTCGATGCTGGGCGTTCAGATGCAGACCGTGGCTTTGAGCTGGCTGGTCTACGATCTCACTGGCTCGACGACTCAGCTCGGTGGCATCGCCCTGGCGCGAGCGCTGCCGACCATCGCGCTCTCCCTGTTCGGCGGGACGCTGGCTGATCAGGTCGATCGGCGGCGGCTCTTGATTGTCACCCAGAGCCTGGCAGCGGTGCTGCTCACGCTGCTGGCAGTGGCGGTGTCGGTCGGCTGGACGTCGATGCCGCTCTTGTACGGCTTCGCGCTCGCGACCTCGAGCGCGATGGCGTTCGATAGCCCAGCGCGCCAGGCCCTGATACCAGCACTCGTGCCGCGCGAGCGGCTGACCAACGCGCTGACCCTGAACGTGCTCGCGTTCGACACGGCGGCGGTGCTGGGGCCAGCCATCGGCGGTGTCCTCATCGGTGCATTCGGTACCGCCTCTGCGTTCTGGGCTAACGCAGCAACCTACCTGGTCGTGGTGGTCGTCCTGTTCTCGATGCGGGCGAGCGTGGCGCCACCGGCTCCGCTCCGGCGCGGCTGGGCAGCGTTCCTCGACGGGCTTGCGTTCGTCAGGGAGCGCCCAATCCTCTGGCAACTCATGCTGTTGGACTTCTTCGCCACCCTGCTCGTCTCCTCGATCGGCCTACTGCCGGTGTTCGCCAAAGACATCCTGCGCGTCGGCCCGAACGGCCTGGGGCTTCTCTTCGCGGCCCCGAGCGCTGGCGCGATCGCCGGCTCACTCCTGTTCGCCTTTCTGCCAGCACCCCGACGGCCGGGCTACGTTGTGGTGCTGGTCACCGTCGGGTACGGCATGTCGCTCGCACTCTTCGGATTGTCGCGCTGGTTCCCTGTGGCTCTCGCGCTGTTGGCTGCGGCGGGCGCGCTCGATGCGGTCAGCATGGCGATGCGCCATACCGTGCGTCAACTGGCTACGCCGGATGCCTATCGCGGCCGAGTGGGAGCACTCGCCTCGGTGTTCGCGACCAGCGGCCCCCGTCTCGGCCAGTTCCAGGCTGGGCTTGTCGCCAGCTTGATCGGCGCGCAGTGGGCGATGGTCGGCGGAGGTATCGCCTGTCTGTTGACTGCGCTTAGCTCTCGGTGGTGGGCACCCGGCCTCTGGCTCTACCGGGGCGAAGAGCTGCGGCAGCAGTATCGTGCGGTCGCTGGGCAGGTACTGCCTCAGCCGAGTAGCGACGACTAGCCAGCCAGTGGGTGAGGCAGAGAGCCCTGACCGGGACGGGTCTCCTGGTAGTGCGCGACCCGATCGGCTGCCGGGTGTCTTCGGGTTCCCGAAAGCCAGACCGGGGTGGGACTAAAGTACTATCTAAAAGTACTATACCGCTTGTTCCAGTCGCTGTATACAGTAGCAGTACCTACGTAAGCGGGATGCCAGTACCCAGGTCATCCGCCGCTCGTGGACTCCCGCACTGGTGGGTCATTGCGGTATGGCCCGGCCACGTGATGGCTTGTACCGGACGACTGGGCGGGCCAGCGACTACCGACAACTGAACTCTGCGCTTACGGAGTCGATGTCGATATGGACGGTGGACCTAGGGTTCGAGTATTGGTTGTGGATCCCGACCCCGGACGTCGCGACGTGCTTGTCCGTTTGCTCGCGGAGGTACCCGTCGACGCGGTGGCCCACTTGCAGGAGGTGGGTGAGCTGGTCAGGGCGAAACCGCCGAATGTGATCATGGTCGCAAGCGAGCTTGCCGGCCAGGCGGTGCCTGGTAGTAACCCGTGGTTACCGATCGACCCGCCGCAGTCGGTCGTGAAAGTCGTCATCGCGCGGGCTGGAGAGGGGTTGGCGACCGCGTACCTGGCCTCGGGATTCCACGCGGTGCTCTACGATCCGCTCACGCGAGTCGAGATCGACCGGGTACTGCGGCTGGCCGAAGAAATCTTGCGGCGCACAAGCGATGCCGAGCGGCGGAGAGCACGCCGGGCGGAAGCGTTACGGCAGCTCGAGGTCGAGATCCTCACTCTCGCGGATCTAACCTCCAACTGGCTGACTCGGGCTCTTGAATTCGTTCGGCGCCTCCTCGACCTACCGGCTTTGGCGTTGTGGGAGCTGGTGGAGACCACAGACCAGCTCCGCTGCCTCGGTGCGATCGGCTTGCCCGAGCAGTACCTGGTGGAGGCCGAACGGAGCTCGGTTGGACGCGCTCGTGCGATCGTCGACGCTCTCTTGGAGAGCCCGCTGCAGCCGATCGAGCTCCACCCGGAGTCGGCCGATCCGCGACTCATTACGCCACCAGAGGCGCGCCAGGAACTCGGCTTGCGCCAGGCAGTCGCGGTACCCTATCGAGAGGCAGGGCGGTTACGGGGGTTCATCAGTTTCTACTTCTCCGAACAAGAACCGTTCGACAAGGAGGAGCTTCCGGTCTACGACGCCGTGGCGGGAATTCTCGCCACCGCGCTGGCGATCTCCCGCGCGCGTCGCCAACTCGTGGCCAGTCAACGCATGTTGAGCGAGCTGGTCGCGGGCTTACAGGTGGGGGTCATCGTCAGCGGCATGGACGGGACGGTGCGGCTGGCGAACCACGCAGCAGCGCGTATGCTTGGCGTCACGCATGCGCAATTGGTGGGAGCATCGCTGCCCACAATGTTTCGTGCCCGTAGCGAGCTCCCTTGGGACAGTTGGCGCCAGCTCGCTCCCGGGATGGTCGCGGAAACCGTGATCGTCCAAGTGTCGAGTATCGACCGTCGATTCCGCGAGCTTGAATGTCGTGTGCAAGCGATCGAGCTGCCGGACGCGGCTGGCGAGCAATGGCACCCCTGCCTCCAGTTCCTGCTAGAGGATGTGACCTTGGAGCGACGGCGGTTACTCGAGCTGGAGCTGCTACAGGATCTCACGCGGATGGTTACCGACCACCGGGATCTGGATGCGGCCTTTCGCATGGTGGCGGAACGGCTCCAGCAGGACTTCGGATTTGCGCTGGTCGGGCTGGCGGTGCTCAGCCAGGATCGGCAACGCTTCATTGGCCAGACGATCAGAGCTCCGGGCGAGGTGTCGTTCAACGAATGGCTCACGAGTCGCGGTGTGACCGGCCGGGCGCTCCGTGAGAACCGCTCGCAGCTCGTCCTCGATGTCCGAGCGGATCCCGATTACTTTGCGCCTCTTCCCGGATTCGCCGCTGAGAGTGAGATCGTCGTGCTGCTCCGGCGCTGGGGTGAACCGATCGGGGTACTGAATATCGAGAGCGCTCCCGGGCATCGCCTGGATGAGGAAGACCTGCGGCTCGCCGAGAACGTCGCCGTCCACCTCGAGCTCCTCATGGAACAAGTGGAACTGACCGACCGGCTGTCGAGACAGGCGCTCACCGACCCATTGACCGGTCTGGCGAACCGCCGTGCCTTGGTGGATCGTCTCCAGCAGGTCACGCGCGACCGTCGGGTTCACCGCGCAGTAGTCCTGCTCATCGACTTCGACGGTTTCAAGCGGCTCAACGACGAGCGTGGCCATCTCTTCGGCGATGCTGTACTGCAACAAGTCGCGGACCGTCTCGCCCGACTGATCCGGCCTGACGACCTGCTCGCCCGCTATGCCGGCGACGAGTTTGCCGTTGTGCTCGCGGAGATCGATCTCGGCGAGGCGGTCGAGGTCGCCGAGCGGCTGCGGCGCGCGGTAGCCAGAGAGCCGTTCGTGCACGAGGGCACAGCGGTGAGTCTGACCATTTCGATCGGCATCGCTGCCTACCCTGATGACGGCGCCACGCCTGACGAGCTGATCCGCGCTGCTGACGACGCGATGTACCGTGCCAAGCGGCAAGGTGGCAACCGAGTCGCGCTCGCCCGCGATAACCCATCTCCGGAGCCCCGTGACGAAGCCCTCGGCGGCTGAGGTCGCAGAGCAGTATGCGCCGTGGGCCTCGTCGCGAAGCGAAGAGTAGTCCTGGGAAGGCTCGGGCCTGGTTCGGCCACGGGCAGCGACAGGCCGTCGATCAGGGGAGGCGCAACAGCTCGTGAGAGACCCGATTGAGGCGCTCGGCACCGTCCTCGGTGACCACCACCAGATCCTCGATCCTGACACCCCACTGGCCGGGAATGTAGACGCCTGGCTCGTCGGAGACGACCATCCCCGGCCCGAGTGGCTCATCGTTTCCCTCGACGAGATACGGATCCTCATGTACAGTCAGTCCAACACCATGCCCCAACCGGTGAATAAAGTAGGGCCCATAACCGCGCTCCACCAACACCTGGCGTGCCGCGCGGTCGACGTCCTGGCAGGGTACACCCGGCCGGATGGCAGCGAACGCAGTCTGCTGCGCCTCGAGCACAGCCTCGTACGCGTCCGCGAAGCCGGAAGGCGGTTCGCTGGCGACCGGCGTGCGCGTGATATCGGAGTAATAGCCGTAGTAGCTCCCGCCGAAGTCGATCACCACGGGATCGCCGGGCCGGATCACCCGGTCACTGGTCTGGTGGTGCGGCGAGGCGCCGTTGGGCCCGCTCGCGACGATGCAGAAGGCGACCTCGTGCAGCCCCTCGGCGAGTAGTAGCTCGCTCAGCCGGGCGGCTACCTCGCGCTCGGTACGCCCGGTCAGCCGCTCGTGTGCGCAGAAGTACTCCCAGGCGGCGTCGGTGCGCCGCACGGCTTCGCGTAGTAGCGTGATCTCCTCGGCATCCTTCGTCATGCGCAGCCGGC
Organism: uncultured Thermomicrobiaceae bacterium; assembly: GCA_938082375.1. Classification (GTDB taxonomy): domain Bacteria; phylum Chloroflexota; class Chloroflexia; order Thermomicrobiales; family Thermomicrobiaceae; genus Thermalbibacter. Next base: position 72,256 of record CALKCJ010000007.1, on the reverse strand, counting down.
GGAGCAGCGGGCTGGCGCGGCAGAAGGAGCGCTCGGGCAGGCGATCCTGGAGCTGGAGCAGAAACCCACTCCAGAACTGGTCGTTGACGGCGATGGCACGGCTGCCGGTCGTCTGGGCCAGGATGACGAGCTGGGCGATCGGGTCTTCGCCGTCTGCCCAGGCGATGAGCCGAAAGGAGTTCTCTAGGTCGGCGTAGAGCGGGGTCTCCAGTTTCGGGACAACCAGCGCGGGAGGCCCCTCGCGTCCGATGACCAGAGCGGTCAGCCGCTCGCTCAGATGCCCTGGCCGTCCGGTGAAGTAGCGGAAGTCGGCCGAGGGGCCGAGCAGCATGAGGTCGATGGCGCTCGACGCCATGAGCTGCCGCGCGCGCTCGAGCCGCTGCGGGTTCGGTGGGAGATAGGTCATGACGTGCTCCTCTCTTCCGGGTAGATCCGCTTTGCGTTCGCGTCCAGGATCATCGCCGCGAACTCCAGAGCATCCGCGTCAGTGAGAAGGTGCTCATCCACGAGCCTGCCGAGCGCGCGTGTCAAGGAGGCGCGCCAGAGCCGAGCGGCGAACCACTGGAACTCGGGTAGTGCGTGCCCGTCGGTGGAGGCGAGCACTTTATTGGCTGGGGCAAGGCCGAGCACTGCTTGGACGATGTCTGTCGCTTCGCCCGCAGCCAGGGGTAGCGTCAGGCCCAAGTCGACGTAAGCATTGGGATAGACACTGGCCAGGTAAGCTGCCTCGTGCAGGTACGGATAGCAGTGGAGCAGGACGATCGGGACGTGCCGGTAGCGCTCCTCCTGGAGCACGGCACGGAGCAAGGTGGGGTTACTGGTGGGCAGGTATACGTCATCGTCGCCCAGCCCGACGTGGAGCTGGAGCGGGAGGCCCAGTTCGGCCGCAACCTCGAGCGCTTCCCAGAGCAGGGCGTCGATGAGCGTCTTGTGCTCGAGCCGCCAGAAGGTGCCGGCCTCGATGTCGGCGATCACCTCGTAAAACGCCTGATCGGCGGTGGCTGCGTCGACGCGCTGGATCTCGAGGCCGCTGCGATAGGCCGCGATGCTCTTGAGCGCGACGGCACCACCACCAGCAGCAGCGACGAGTTCCTGGGCGAAACGTTGCCTGAGGTCATCCCACGACCCGGCGTGCGGTAGCAGGCGCTCGGCAACGGTCTCAATCCGTACCACTGGCCGCACAGCCCGGCCGATCAACTCAGCCCATTCACCGGGCGAGTAGCATCGTTCCTCGTCGTACAGGTAGTCGTCGTAACACGCTGCGAGCCTCGCGTCGTCTGCCAGCAAGCGGTGGTAGCTTGGCGGATCGTACTGGGCGCGCGCCTCCAGCACTGCCTGCTCGGTCGGGTCGGTGCCGAGCAGACCGGCTAACCAGCGGATCATCGTCCGATAGGCGACGGTGTGGGGGACGTCCTGCTCGATGACGTCGGATACGACTGACTCGGTGAATGGCCGTCGAAGGTGCGCGGCCTTAATCTGCTGGGAAAGCCGCTGCGGAGCGTGACAGTGGTGGTCGACGAGCGGCATCTCGGCGATCTGTTCCGCGAGCCTCTCAGAGGCGGGCATGGTACTCTCCCTCTTACTACGGCGCGGCAAAGTAGGCTGTGCGCTCCCAGGGAGTAACCTGCAGCTCGTAGCTTGCCAGCTCAGCCCGCTTGACGCGCAAGAACTCCTGATGCAGGAGCGGGCCGAGTCCCGTGCCCAGTACCGTATCCTCAGCCAGGGCGGCCAAGGCCGCCTCAGTGCTGCGGGGCAGGCCACGGATGCCGCGGGCGGCTAGCTCGCGCGCCGGTAGGCGGCCGACATCAGCCTCGACCGACGGGCCGGGATCGAGGCTGCGTCGCAGCCCGTCCAGCCCGGCCCAGATCAGCCCGGCGACAAAGAGGTACGGGTTACAGGTGTTGTCACCGGAGCGGAACTCCAGCCGGGCGCGAGTTCCCACACCCGGCACACGCACAAGCGCGGCTCGGTTGCCGACCCCCCAGCAGATGTGTGCTGGGGCCCACGAGGCCGGTTGCAGGCGCTTGGCCGAGTTGGCAGTGGGTGCGCCCAGGCCGGTCAAGGCCTCGGCGTGCGCGAGCCAGCCTCCCAGGAAGGCACGAGCCTCTGTCGAGAGCCCGCTCGGATGGTTGGGATCGGATGTCCGGTCGGCGCCGCTGGCGAGGTCACGCAGGCTCAGGTGCACGTGCAGGCCGCAGCCAGCCAGAGCGGCATCCGGCTTGGGCATGAACGACGCGAGCAAGCCGTGCGCGCGAGCGACTGAGCGTACCGTCAACCGGAAGACCAGGTAGCGGTCGACCGCGGTCACCGGGTCGGCGGGGCTGACGGTGGCTTCGTACTGGCCTGGCCCGTACTCCTTCCCGATTTGCTCCAGGGGGATGTCCATCTCGACGAGGTGCTGGGTGAGCTGCTCGATGAAGAGGGCCTGAGCATCCAGCCCAGCGATGGTGTACATCCCGGCCTGTGTGGCCGGGGTCAGTGCCTCGTCAGTGAAGAGGTAGAACTCCGGCTCCAGGCCCACGAGGGCGCCCAGACCGACATCGGCGAGCGCGGCAGCCGCGCGCTTGAGGGCGGCGCGGGGACAGCCCGCCCACAGCGAGCCGTCTTCCTCGTGCAGCTGCGCGAGGGAGAGCGCAGAACCGGGATGAAAGGGCAGCGGATAGACGGCCTCCGGGTCGGGGAGGGCGAGCACGTCGCCGGTGTCGGCGGTGAAGCGTGGATCCGGGACCTGTTGGTCGAGGATAGTGAAGTTGAAGTTCGCCTTGGCGAAATTGGTTCCCCGCTCCGCGACGTGGGCAAAGCGCGAGCGCGGGATGCTGCGACCGGCCAGCCGGCCGTTGTAATCGGTGTAGCAGATCCAGAGCTGGGCGTAGCCCTCGGCGACCAGCCGGTCAGCGAGCGTGCCGAGCACCATTGCATCCTCCCCCGCTCGAACCACTACTTGTGGTAGGGTAGCATGCTCTGCCAGGGCTGCGAAGATCGGCGTCTTCCTGATGCGTCACCCTGTGGTGGGAAGAAGACGCCCGATGGAGGCGCTGAGGTCAACGGACGAGCAGTGCATGCCCTCGCGAAGGATGCGGAGTGAGTGCTAGACTGGGTGCGTCGTGTCCAGGAGGAGAAACCGCCTGTGGTGCACCGTTCCTGGCTTGTCTCCGCGCAACCGCCTACCGATGCCGATGGCTGGCAGGCCCAGCTCGAGTCGCTCTATGCCATCTCGGTGGAGATCGCTGGGTTGCGCGAACTCAGCCAGGTGATGGATCGAGCGCTCGAGTATTGCTTGGCGCTCACCTCCTCGGCCTTCGGCTTCATCGGGCTGGTAGACGGGCCGGACACCATGGACGTCGCCGCGATCCGGGGCTTCGTGCCGGATCGGCCAGGATTCTACGAGCGCTTTCGTAAGATCCCGATCCGCCGCACGATCTTCGGAATCGTCATCCTCGAGGGACGTTCCAGCCTCTCGAACGACGTCTTGAATGACCCGTTGCACGTCGGCTCGCCGCGCGGCCACCCGCCGGTGCGGACGTTCCTGGGAGTGCCCCTTAAAGTACGCGACGAGACGATCGGGATGATCGGCGTAGCGAACCGGCCCAACGGCTACGACGCCGACCACGAGCGGCTTCTCAGCACCTTCGCAAACCAAGTTGCGGTCGCCATCGCTAATGCGCGGCTGTACGAGCAACAGCGGCAGATGATCGCCGATCTGCAAGCGCTCCATGCCCGCCTGAACGCTGCTCAGGTGGAGGCGCTCATCCACCAGGAGCGGAACCGGATTGCCGAGGAACTCCACGACCGGGTAGCGCAGATCATCTTCGGCATCGGCATCGAGGCGACGTGGTGCCTGGGACGATCGGGTATCTCGCCGGAGCTGGCCAGCTCGCTCACGCGGATTCGCGACCTTGCTGCACGGGGCGCTGCCGAGATCCGCCGGGCGGTCTATGACCTGGCTGCCGAGCCGCTAGCGGGACGAGAGCTGGTGGAGGAGCTGCGTGAGCTCGTCGGGTCGTTCCAGGGGCCGGGTCTCCAGGTCGATCTGGTCGTCGACGGTCGGCCGCGACGCCTGGCGCACGAGGCCGAAGAGACGATCCTCCGCGTGGTGGCAGAGGCTCTGAGCAATGTGCGTCGGCATGCGGGGGCAGATCTTGCGATCGTTAGCCTCCAGTACAGCCCGCAGGCGGTGACACTCGTAGTGCAGGATAATGGCCGAGGGATTTCGCCAGGCCTGCTGGAGTGGACATTGCAGCAGGCGAGCCATTTCGGCCTGCGCTCGATGCAGCGCCGGGTCGTGACGCTCGGTGGGCAGCTCCAGCTGCACAACGGTGAGGATGGCGGCCTGGTTCTCCGCGCTGTGATCCCAGCCGAGCCTCGGAGGTGAGTCGTGGTGCGCTCGCTCGCCGCTCCCCTGCGCGTGGCGATGATCGATGACCACGAGATCGTCCGTACGGGGTTGAAACATATCCTCGACGGTGACCCTGACTTCGTGGTGGTGGGCGAGGCCGATGACGGGCCGAGCGGGGTCGCAATGGTCGATGCCGTGCGGCCAGACGTAGTACTGCTCGACGTCCGACTGCCCTCGATGCACGGTGACGACGTCTGCCGGCTGCTGGCCGAGCGGGCCCCTGAGGTCAAGGTGCTGGTGCTGAGCGCCTTCGGCGAGGAGGAGCTGGTCTATCGCTGCCTGGTGGCCGGGGCCCGCGGCTATGTGCTCAAAGACATTGTCCACTTCGACCTCAAACAGAGCTTGAAGGCAGTGGCCCGGGGCGAAGCGGTGATCGACCCGCGGGTGGCACCGGTGGTGTTGGAGCGGCTCCGCAAGGGTGACCAGCCGCCGAAGCACCCGCTCACACCGCACCAGTTCTCAGTGCTGCGGCTGATGGCGCAGGGCCTCTCGAATCGGGAGATCGCTGAGCGGCTGTTCCTGAGCGAGAACACGGTCAAGGGCTATGTGCAAGAGGTGTTGCGACGACTGGGTGCGCGGAACCGGCTGGAGGCGGTGCTGATCGCCAACCGGGAGGGCTGGCTGTGAAGCGCGGTAGGCAGGCGGAACGGGCATCGATCGCAGGGCTCGTCCTGGCCGGGGGGCGGTCGGAGCGTTTGGGCTATCCCAAGCAACTGCTCCCCTATCAGGGAGCAACGGTGCTTGAATGGGTGGTGCGGGAGGCCTGCCGGGCTACCCTGCTCGATGAGGTCGTCGTAGTGCTTAACGCTCGGCTGGCGGAGTGGGCCGCTGAGCGTGACTGGGGGCGGGCGACAACGGTCGTCGTTGCGGAGCCGAGCGCTGGCTGCAGCGCCTCCTATCGAGCTGGTCTTGGTCAGGTGTCTCCGAGGACGGAGGCGGTGGGTATCATCCTCGGTGATCAACCGGGGATTTCGGCGGCGGTCATCGACCGGCTGGTGAGCGCCTGGCGAAAACAGCGGACCCCGGTGGCGCTGCTGCGTTACCGGGGTGAGCTGGGCCACCCGCTTTTGTTCGGGCGGGTGCTGTTTGGCGAGCTGGCTGCCCTGCGGGGAGACAAGGCTGCCTGGAAGCTCGTCGATCGGCGACTGGATACAGCGCTCATCGTGGACGTGGATGCGCCATATCCTCGAGATATCGATACCTGGGCTGACTACCGTGCCCTGCTCGCTGGCACGACGCAGACGCGCTGATGGGCCCGCCCCCTGGATAATGGCGATTGGCGACTGTCCCCTGAGTACGGGAAGGGAGCACCATGAGCGCAGAGACGACCGGACGACCCTTTGACCTCGAACGCTGGGTCGACCAGCGGCGGCCCGCCGATGTTCAGCTCTCGCCGGACGGGGCACTCATCGCATACGTTGTTCGGCCGGTGAGCCGGAGCGGCCAGTACTGGGAATCGGCGATCTGGGTCGTGCCGTGGAGTGGAGGCGAGCCGCGGCAGTTCACCAGCGGGCTGTGGCAGGACGAATCTCCGCGCTGGTCGCCGGACGGCAGTCGCCTCGCTTTTCTCTCGGATCGCGCCGAGCGGGGCAAGCTGAGCGTGTTCGTCATGCCGCGGGACGGCGGCGAAGCCGTGCGCGTCTTTGACCGGCAGGGTGAGCTGTCGATGCTCTCGTGGTCGCCGGACGGGCGATCGCTCGCTGTGTTGATGACTGATCCGGAGACAGAAGAAGAGAAGCGACGACGAGAGGCGAAAGAGGATCACCGCGTCTGGGACACCGACTACAAATACCAGCGCCTGTGGGTCATTGACCTCGAGAGTGGGCAGAGCTTGGTGATTTCGCCGCCGGATCGGCAGGTGCGGGGCTACGCGTGGTCGCCGGACGGCAGCAGGCTAGCGATTAATACGAGCCCGACGCCGAAGATAGACGACATCTTCCGCGAGACGGAGGTCGCGATCCTCTCTCGCGATGGTGGCGAGTTGCGACCGCTGTTTCGGGTCACGGGGTTAGCGGAAGATCTCACCTGGTCGAGGGATGGAGAGTGGCTGGCTTACCGAGCACCGGCGGGGCGAGTCGTTCATGGGGAGTACGTCTATGCCCGGCGGATTGAGGGAGGCGATCCGGTTTGCCTGACCGCGGGATTTGAGGGAACAGTCGAGGCGTTGCGGGGTGTGGGAGATGGCAGAGCACTGGTGGCTACCGCGTTCGAAGGGTTGGACTCGATGGTCTATCGTCTAGAGTGGGACGGGCGGCGTGAGAGCCTGCTGCCGCATGGGCCACACGGCACGTTCCACGGCGCGGTGGTGGCGAGCGCCAGTGGGGATCGTCTGGCAGGGGTGTGGTCGGACGGGGAGCATGGGCTGGAGGTGGTGAGCTGGGCGCTCGCTGACGACATATCCCTTGAGACACCACCACAAGCCCAAACACACCTCTCCACCCGCTACTCCACCGGACTGGCCCCTACCTACGCTCTGCAGTGGCAGAGTGACCCTGGCATAACCGTCCAGGGTTTGCTCGTCCTCCCGTCCAGCTACCGGGAAGGGGAACGTGTACCGCTTATCGTCCAAATACACGGTGGGCCAACCAGCCTGTGGTCGAACGAGTTTCTCGGCTCCTGGCACGACTGGGCACAGCCACTCGCCAGCCTCGGCTGCGCCGTGTTGCTCCCCAATCCGCGCGGCAGCACCGGGCGCGGTCCCACGTGGGCCAACGCGATTTTCGGCGACGTTGCCGGTGGTGAGTTCCGCGACATCATGAGCGGAGTGGATGCGATGATCGCCCGGGGAATCGCGGATCCCGAGCGGTTGGGGGTGTGTGGCTGGAGCTGGGGCGGCTACATGACCGCCTGGACAGTCACGCAGACGCACCGTTTCAAGGCCGCGGTGATGGGTGCCGGCCTCTCCAACCTGATCAGCGACAACAGCCTGGGCGACATCCCGAGCGCCAATCTCTCCTACTTCGAGCGCTCGCCCTACAAGGATCCAGAACCATACTGGGAGCGCTCACCGATCCGTTACGTGCAACACGTCCGCACGCCACTCTTGATTGTCCATGGTGAGGAAGACCGCCGTGTCGCCGTTAGCGAGAGCATCCAGATGTATCAGGCGCTTCGGACGTTGGGGAAGAGCTGTGAGCTCGTCACATACCCGCGGGAAGGTCACACCATCGAGGAATACAACCACCAGCGGGACTTACTCGGACGCATCCTCGGCTGGTTCAAGCGACACCTCAACGTGTAAGGTGACTCCCGCAAACCGCCAGGACAACTAGGCAAGCACCAACCGGGAAAGGAGTAAGGCGGGGAACCCGGACAGATATCGACAGCCATACCGTATCCATCGTGCCGCTAGCTTAGGAGCGCGGCGACGCCGACCTGTCGCTCAGGAAAGCTCTCGGGACTCATCGTCTCGCCCCGGAGCGCGACCCGTACCTCACGGTATCCCTGAGGAGTCGGGCTCTTATAGACTATGGCGCGCTTCTCCGCCAGGTCGACGACCCATGCCTCGGGCACACCTGCTTGGCCATACAGGGGCACTTCACTTCCTGGTCGTACCTAGCCGAACTCTCAGCGACTTCGACGAGGAGCAGGACGTCCTCCGGGCCCAGCAACCGCTGGGCGTAGAAGTCCTCCTGACCTCGAATTGTACTGGCTGTTCAGCTATACCGGCCCTCGTAGTGTTTCAGGAGGTGGGGAGCAGGGCGGCAACCGATCTTGAGGACGTTCTCGCTCACCAACTAGATCCCATTGGTGCACTTCCCCCTCCCTATGGAGAAAACAATCCCTCCATTCAGGTGGGATAGATGCCCGCCCTGGTAGGGTTCTGTCGCAGTCCAGATTCGAGTAGACTTCTTTGTAGCGCGAAAACGCACTGTAGCTAAACAGATCGGATCGTTGACGCCTGCGGCGCTCGTCGCGCTGTTCCCTGGTGGTTCTCTCAGGTTCACCGGCAGGCTGAAGGGGAGGTCAGGCCATGATACCAGCGCCATTCAGCTACCGCAGAGCGGCGTCGATTGAGGAGGCCATCGCCTTACTCCAGCAGTACGGCGGTGACGCCAAGATACTCAGCGGGGGCCAGAGCCTCATCCCGATGATGAAGTTCCGCCTCGCCGAGCCCGCGGTCATCGTCGACATCAACGGTGTTCCTGGTCTCGACACCATCGAGGAGCACAACGGCCTCCTCGCTATCGGCGGCCTCGTGCGAGAAACCACGCTTGAGCGCTCACCGCTTATCCGCCAGCAGTACCCGATCATCGCTGACACCGCTGAAGTCATCGCCGATCCACTGGTACGGAACCTCGCCACGGTGGGCGGCAACCTCGCCCACGGTGACCCGGCCAACGACCACCCAGCGACTATGCTGGCGCTCCGGGCCGAGGTGGTCGCGCGCGGCCCGAGCGGCGAGCGAGTCATCCCGATCGACGAGTTCTTCGTCGATACCTTCACTACCGCACTGGCCCCGGACGAGATCCTCACCGAGATCCGGGTTCCGGCTCCACCGCCGCACTGCGGTGGAGCCTACATGAAATTCGAGCGCAAGGTGGGCGACTACGCGGTCGCGGCCGCGGCTGCTTTCCTGGCACTCGACGAGGCCGGGAAGATCGCCCGTGCGGGTATTGGACTGACCAACGTGTATCACAAACCGCTGCGTGCCGAGGCGGCCGAGCGCGCGCTGCTCGGCCAGGCTCCGTCCGACGAGCTGTTCCGCGCTGCCGCTGAACTGGCAGCCCAGGCTGCTGATCCCACCAGTGACCTGCGCGGGCCGGCCGAGTACAAGCGCGCGGTCGCCCGAACGATGACCTTGCGCGCCCTCCAGAAAGCGTTGAGCCGGGCACGGGCAGCCTAGTCGCTCACGAAGGGAGAGGATCTCATGGAGCGAGTCCCGATTCAGCTCACGGTGAACGGCCAATCCTACCAGGTCGAAGTCGAGCCGCGCATGCTGCTCGTCCACTTCATCCGTGACGTGCTCAACCTCACCGGTACCCATATCGGCTGCGATACAACCAGTTGCGGCGCCTGCACTGTCCTATGGAACGGCCGGCCGGTCAAGTCCTGCACCGTCTTCGCCGTCCAGGCCGATGGCGGCGAGCTCCTGACAGTCGAGGGGCTCGAGCGCGACGGCCAGCTCCACCCGGTACAGGAGGGCTTCTGGGAGGAACATGGCCTCCAGTGTGGCTTCTGCACGCCGGGCATGATGATGACTGCCGTGGCGCTGCTCCAAGAGAACCCGGATCCCAGCGAGGAGGAGATCCGTAAGGCCATCTCCGGTAACCTGTGTCGCTGCACCGGCTACGTCAACATCGTGAAGGCGATCCAATACGCGGCACACACGATGCGCGAGACGGTACCGGCTGCCGCCGGCATTGCGGAAGGAGAGTAAGCCTATGACCACGACACCGATCCGTGGCCTCGGCCACCCGGTCAAGCGCAAAGAGGATCCCCGTTTCATCCGGGGCAAGGGAACCTATGTAGACGACATCAAGCTCCCCGGCATGCTGTACCTTGACATCGTGCGCAGCCCCTACGCGCACGCTCGCATCAAGCGGATCGACCCATCCAAGGCGCTCGCCATGCCTGGGGTCGTCGACGTCATCACCGGCGCCGAGCTGGAGAAAGCCGGGCTTGCCTGGATGCCGACGCTGATGAGCGACCGCCAGATGGTGCTGCCCACCGAGCGAGTCGTCTACTACGCCCAGGAGGTGGCGGCGGTCGTCGCGACTGACCGCTACACCGCAGCCGACGCGGTGCTGGCCGTCGAGGTCGAGTACGAGCCGCTGACGCCGGTGCTCGACCCGTTCAAGGCGCTGGAGCCCGGCGCGCCGCTGGTGCGCCCGGACCGCGAGCAGAAGACTAACCACATCTGGCACTGGGAGGCGGGCGACAAAGAGAAGACCGACCGGATCTTCCAGGAAGCCGAGGTTGTCGTCAGCCAGGATCTCTACATCCCGCGCATCCATGTCTGCTCGATCGAGACCTGCGGCTGTGTCGTCAACTACGACCGGGCGACCGACAAGCTGACGATCTGGATGACCTCCCAGGCGCCACATGCGCACCGCACAGTGTTCTCGCTGGTGAGCGGCATTCCCGAACACAAGATCCGGATTATCTCGCCCGACATCGGCGGCGGTTTCGGCGGCAAAGTTCCGGTCTACCCCGGCTACGTCATCGCCACCTACGCGGCCCTGAAGCTGGGCAAGCCCATCAAGTGGATCGAGGATCGCTCGGAGAACCTCCAGGCCGACTCGTTCGCCCGCGACTACCACATCCACGCCGAGCTCGCCGCCACGCGGGACGGCAAGATCCGCGCCATGCGCGTGCACACGGTCGCTGACCACGGCGCGTTCGACGCCGCCGCGAACCCCTCGAAGTTTCCGGCCGGCCTCTTCAGCGTCTGCACTGGCTCCTACGATATGGAAGCTGCTCACGTGGCCGTCGATGGCGTCTACACCAACAAGCCGCCCGGGGGCGTGGCCTACCGCTGCTCGTTCCGGGTCACCGAGGCCGTGCACACGATCGAGCGGATGGTGGACGTGCTGGCCGACGAGCTCGGGATGGATCCTGCGGAGATCCGCTTCAAGAACTTCATCCGGCCGGAGCAGTTCCCCTACAAGTCGCCGACCGGCTGGGAGTACGACAGCGGCAACTACCCGGCCACGCTGCAAAAGGCGCTCGACGCGATCGGCTACCAGGAGCTGCGCCGTGAGCAGGCCGAGCGACGCGCTCGCGGGGAGCTGATGGGGATCGGCATCTCGACGTTCACCGAGATCGTCGGGGCTGGCCCGTCACACACCTTCGACATCCTCGGGATCAAGATGTTCGACAGCGCCGAGATCCGCGTTCACCCCACGGGCTCAGCCATTGTCCGCATCGGTGTGCAGACACAAGGCCAGGGCCACGAGACGACCTTCGCCCAGATCGTCGCCGAGGAGCTCGGGCTCCCCGTCGAGAACATCCTCGTCGAACACGGCGACACCGATACCGCCCCGTATGGGCTCGGCACCTACGCGAGCCGCAGCACGCCGGTCGCTGGCGCCGCCACCGCCGTGGCGGCACGCAAGATTCGGGAGAAGGCACGGCTCATCGCCGCGCATTTGCTCGAGGTGAGTCCCGATGACCTCGAGTGGCATGACTACGCCTTCCGCGTCAAGGGCTCGCCGGATCGCTTTAAGACGATGCAGGAGATCGCCTTCGCTGCCTACACCAACTTCCCGCAAGGACTCGAGGGCGGTCTGGAGGCCGTCTGCTACTACGATCCGCCCAACATGACCTTCCCGTTTGGCGCCTACGTCTGTGTCGTCGACATCGACCGCGGCACGGGTCTGGTGAAGGTGCGCGAGTTCCTGGCGGTCGACGACTGTGGCACCATCATCAACCCGATGATCGTCGAGGGACAGATCCACGGCGGGTTGACTATGGGCATGGCGCCGGCACTCTTGGAGGAGATCGTCTACGACGACAACGGCACGATACTCACGGGCACCTTCATGGACTACCTGCTGCCCACGGCAGTGGAGACTCCGCACTGGAAGACCGATAAGACGGTCACCCCCTCGCCGCATCACCCGCTGGGCGCCAAAGGGGTAGGAGAGAGCCCGACTATCGGCGCACCGCCAGCCATCGTCAACGCGGTAGTCGACGCGCTCAGCCACCTGGGGGTGCGTCACATCGACATCCCGATCACGCCGGCCAAGCTCTACCAGCTCCTCGCCGAAAAGGGGGTAGCCGAGTAAGAGCACGGTGCCGGGCACGATGCGAGCACCCGTCTCGTGCCCCCGCTCGATCGAGAGCCGAGAGCGACATGGTCAGGGGGACTCGGTCAACGCCACTGGACAGAAGTATGCCGAGGTGTCTTGGCATACTTGGTATCAGGAACTCGACCGAGATCTCCCTGGCTCGTGTCAGGAGGCGGTTGCCATGGACAGTGACCAGCAGCCGAGCCGGTTGGGCACCGAGAGCGCGGGCGCGCTCTCGCAAGACATCTTCGAGCGGGCCGCCGAACTCAAGCAGAGCGGCCAGCCGTTCGTCCTCGCAACAGTCGTCTGGAGCCAGCGGCCCACCTCGGCCAAGCCGGGCGCCAAGGGTATCGTGACGGCCGATGGCGCGCTGTTCGGCTGGGTCGGAGGGAGCTGCGCCCAGCCGGCGGTCGTCCAGGAAGCGCTCAAGGCCTTGCACGATGGGCGACCGCGCATTCTCCGGCTCGACCCAGAAGGCCAACCAGCCGGTGACCGTCGCGATGTTGTCGTTGTTCCGATGACCTGCCACAGCGGCGGGGCGCTCGAGATCTTTCTCGAGCCGTTCCTGCCACCGTTGCAGCTCGTCGTTTTCGGAGAGAGCCCGGTAGCCCAGGCTCTCATTCGCCTCGGGCAGGCGATGGGCTACCGTGTGGTCGCTGTCCGTCCCGGTGCCAGCGGGCTGCCAGTGCCGGGAGCAGACGTCACACTGGCGACGCTCGAGCTCGACGGACTCCTCCACGGGCGCCAGACGGTCGCGGTCGTCGCGACGATGGGAATGTACGACGAGGAGGCGGTCGAGCGGGCACTCCGAGCCGGCTCCGCGTTCATCGCGCTCGTCGCGAGCCGCCGGCGTTTCGAGGTCGTCCGCTCAGCGCTCGAGGCGTCAGGGCTCTCGCCCGACCTGCTCGCGCGGGTCAAAGCCCCGGCTGGCCTGGATATCGGGGCGACCGAGCCCGAGGAGATCGCGGTGAGCATCCTGGCCGAGATCATCGCCCATAAATCGACGCTTTCGCCGCTCGCCGCCGTGGTCGGCTCGACCACCGAGCCTGCTCAGCCGGCTACGGCGCTCGATCCTGTCTGCGGGATGACCGTCGAGATCACCAGTAGTTACGCTGCCGAGTATGAAGGGCACCGCTATTACTTTTGCTGTCCCGCCTGCCGTCGCCGGTTCCTCGCCTCTCCTACCGAGTACTTGGGCCGCGTTCAGAACGCTTGACTCGCCGACACGCCTCGGGGCCAGTGCACTGCCAGCACGTGGACAAATGGGGCGGGACAGCGGGGTGATTACCGCTGTCCCGACACAGGGGGTGAAGAGGGGAAATAAGAGGCGTTTTGAGGTTGTCTCTGCCAATCCCTGAGGGGATAGGTATGGATCGGCAGCTTCGGAACGAGCCAAGACCACCTAGAGGAGTCGTCCGGCTTATCCCGTCACGGCTGGTAGTGTAGGCAGAGCGGTGACACCTGTCTGTCAGGAAAAGTTCGACTTCTTCAACCCGTGCTCCGCGCGCACACCTCGAAAGACCGGCAAGGCCAGCAGGGTTGATGCCGGGCACCCGCTGGGTGGGTACGGTAGTATGGAATTGGAAGCTAGCTCTCCTGCGTGTCGGTCGCGCACGAGCTGGCCGACCAGGCAGCCGGGCAGGAGCGGAAGAGTAGGAGGCGCGGGATGGAGCACCAGATGCGGGATCCACTGGGAGCACGAGCGACGATGATCACTCCCGAGGGAGCAGTAGCCTACTATCGGCTCGCATCGATCGCCGATCAAATTCCCCTTGGGTTGGACCGGCTTCCTTACACGGTGAAAGTCCTGCTCGAAAACGTGCTCCGCCACGCCGGGACTCCGCCGTTCACACGCGAGGACGTCGAACTCGTCGCCTCCTGGCAACCTGGCCCGAAGCAAGGGCGTGAATTCCCCTTCCTTCCTGCTCGCGTCGTCCTCCAGGACTTCACCGGGGTGCCGGCCGTCGTCGATCTGGCAGCGATGCGAGCGGCAATGGCCCGGCTGGGCGGTGACCCGGCAACGGTGAACCCGCTCGTGCCGGCCGATCTCGTCATCGACCATTCAGTGCAGGTCGACGTCTTTGGCACGAACGTCGCTTTCCGGCGCAACGTCGAACGAGAATACGAGCGCAACCGGGAACGCTACGCGCTGCTCCGCTGGGCCCAGCGGGCCTTCCAGAACTTTCGGGTCGTGCCGCCGGGTACCGGCATCGTCCACCAGGTCAACCTGGAGTACCTGGCCTCGGTGGTAACCGTGCGTGGTGTCGGGGGGGTGCCGGTTGCGTTCCCCGACACGCTCGTCGGCACTGACTCGCACACAACGATGATCAACGCGCTGGGCGTGCTGGGCTGGGGTGTCGGTGGCATCGAGGCCGAGGCGGTGCTGCTCGGCCAGCCGATCTACCTCTTAATGCCGGAGATCGTTGGGCTCCGGCTAGTGAACCAGCCACCGGGCGGCGTGACCGCGACAGATCTGGTACTCACTGTCACCGAACTGCTGCGCAAGGTTGGCGTGGTCGGCAAGTTCGTCGAGGTCTTCGGCCCCGGGCTTCGCTACCTCAGCCTGCCCGATCGGGCGACCATCTCCAACATGGCGCCGGAGATGGGCGCCACCGCCGTCATGTTCCCTATCGACGAGGAGACACTGGGCTATCTGCGCCTCACCGGCCGCAGCCAAGCGCAGGTGCAGCTCGTCGAAGCGTACGCGAAGGAGCAGGGGCTTTTCCGTAGCGCCGAGAGCGCCGAGCCGGCCTTCGACCAGGTGGTTGAACTTGACTTGTCGACGTTGGAACCGAGCCTGGCTGGGCCACGGCGTCCGCAGGATCGGGTTCGGCTTTCCGAGGTGCGCCAGAGCTTGCGGGCTGCGTTCCCCGACCAGTTCCCCGAGCCACTGCCGGCATCAGCCGAAGAGCAGCGCTTCGACTGGGAGGGGGGCACCGTTAACGAAGAAGAGGAGCCGAGCGCCGCGGTGGTATCAGTCGATCCCCGGCCGAAAGTCGTGGACGTGCGGCTCGATGGGTGGCATGTGGAGCTCCGTCATGGATCGGTGGTGATCGCGGCGATCACGAGCTGTACGAACACCTCGAACCCCGAGGTGATGCTCGGCGCCGGCATCCTGGCCAAGAAGGCGGTCGAGCGAGGGCTGGACGTGAGTCCGGCAGTCAAGACCAGCCTGGCGCCCGGCTCCGGCGTGGTGACCGCCTACCTCGAGCGGGCGGGCCTGCTGCCGTACCTGGAGGCGCTGCGCTTCCACCTGGTCGGCTACGGCTGCACCACCTGCATCGGTAACAGCGGACCGCTGCCGACCCCGATCGCCCAGGCGGTGCAGGACCACGAATTGGTCGTCGTCTCGGTGCTGAGCGGCAACCGCAACTTCGAGGGCCGCATCCACCCGCAGGTGAGGGCCAGCTATTTGGCCTCGCCGCCGCTGGTGGTCGCCTACGCCATCGCCGGGCGGATGGACATCGATCTGACCAGTGAGCCGGTCGGCTACGATCCCAACGGCGAGCCGGTCTATCTCCACGAGCTCTGGCCCACTCCGCAGGAGATCCGCGAGGCGATGGAAAAGGCCATCGGGCCAGAGCTCTTCGTCGAGCGCTACCGCGACGTCTTCGCCGGTGACGACCACTGGCGCGCGCTGCCGGTACCAGAAGGTGAGCTATACGAGTGGGATCCTAAGTCGACCTATATCCAGGAGCCGCCTTTCTTCAAGGATCTGCCTCTGGAGCCGCCACCGCTGGCCGACATCCGGGGTGCCCGCGTGCTGGCGGTACTTGGGGACTCGGTGACGACTGACCACATCTCGCCCGCCGGCTCGATCCCGGCTAGCAGCCCGGCCGGCCAGTACCTGATCGCTTGCGGGGTGGAGCCGAAAGACTTCAACAGCTACGGTGCCCGGCGAGGCAACCACGAGGTGATGGTGCGCGGAACGTTCGCCAATATCCGCCTGCGCAACCGGCTAGCAGAGGGACGCGAGGGCTGGTGGACGACCCACTTCCCGAGCGGCGAGCTGGTCACCGTGTACGAGGCCTCGACCCGCTACCAGGCGGAGGGTGTGCCGCTCCTGGTGTTGGCCGGCAAGGAGTACGGCAGCGGCAGCTCGCGAGACTGGGCCGCCAAGGGGCCGATGTTGCTCGGCGTGCGGGCGACGATTGCCGAGAGCTACGAGCGGATCCACCGGAGCAACCTGGTGGGGATGGGTATCCTGCCGCTCCAGTTCCTGCCGGGCGAGAGTGCCGAGACGCTGGGGCTAACTGGGCAGGAGGTCTTCGACGTGCTGGGCATCGCCGATGGGCTGAAGCCGGGCGAGCTGCTGGGCGTGCGAGCCACCCGGCCGGATGGCTCGGCCGTGGAGTTCCAGGTGATCGCCCGGGTCGATAGCCCGATGGAGGTCGAGTACTACCGGCACGGCGGCATCCTGCAGTTCGTGCTGCGGCGACTAGTGCGAGTAGGGTAGACGTGCTGGCAAGCGGAGTGTTAGGGGGTTACTGTGGGCCTACTAGGGATATGTCGCTATCGCGGCCACCTTCGGCCAGGCTCTGCCCCCAGTTGCCGAGCGCTCGCGGCCGCCGAGCACTCGCTCGCCCCGGCCGCTGGCACTAAAGGGAGCCCCCTGGCATCATCGAGGCCGGCGGCCCAGCGGCCAGCTCGCTCGGAAGGATCGCGCGCATGGGTAGTCCGACCACCATCACCGCACGGCTCGATAACGGCCTGACCGTCATCCTGCGGGAACTCCACCGGGTTCCGGTCGTGTCCTGCTGGGTCTGGTACCGCGTCGGCTCCCGCAACGAGCCGCCCGGCCTCACCGGCATCTCCCACTGGGTGGAGCACATGCTCTTCAAGGGCACACCACGTTTCCCGCCTGGTAGCATCTTCCGCGAGGTCAACCGCTGGGGCGGCACGCTCAACGGCTTCACCTGGATCGACTACACCGCCTACTTCGAGACGCTGCCGAACACTGCCGTCCGGCTGGCGCTCGAGATCGAGTCCGACCGGATGCACCACGCCGCCTTCGACCCGGCCGAGGTCGAGCGGGAGCGCACCGTCATCCTCTCCGAGCGCGAGGGCAACGAGAACCAGCCCGCCTACTTCCTGCGGGAGGAGGTGCTGGCCGCTGCCTTCCGGGCACACCCCTACGGCCAGCCGGTCATCGGCCACCGCGAAGACCTACTGGCCATCACTCGCGAGGAGTTGTACCGGCACTACCGCACCTTCTATGCCCCCAACAACGCGACGCTGGTACTCGTCGGCGACTTCGACGCCGAGCAGATGCTCCAGTTGGTCACACACTTCTTTGGCGGCATCCCTGCTGGCGCCGAGCCGCCGCCGGTGCGCGCCCGCGAGCCTGAGCAGTGGGGCGAGCGGCGGGTCATCGTCCGCCGCCCGGCCCCGACGCCGGTGCTGCTCATGGCCTGGCACGCGCCCCCAGCCGGCAGTCCCGACGTCACAGCACTCGTCGTCCTCGACACCATCCTTTCCGGTGCCAAGCCGGTGAGCTTTGGCGGGGGAGGGATGGGACGGAGTTCACGGCTCTACCGCGCGCTGGTCTCGAGCGGCCTCTGTAGCAGTGCGGCGTCCAGCTTCGCCCTCACCATCGACCCGTATCTGTTCACCGTGTCGGCCACCCTCACGCCGACAGCCGACCCCGCTCAAGTCGAAGCCATCGTCGAACGGGAGCTGGCGCGGATACGGGAGGAACCGGTTCTGCCCGACGAGCTAGCCCGGGCTATCCGCCAGCTCCGCGCGCAGTTCGCACAGGCTTACGAGCAGGTCACCCCCTTGGGCTACTTCCTCGGCATGGTGCATACCGTCGAGCCGGAACTCGATCCGGACAGGCTGCTCGACGAGTTCGCGAGCGTCACGCCGGATGAACTGCTGCGGGTAGCTAACACCTACCTGGTGCCGGAGCGGCGCACCGTCGGCTGGCTGGAGCCGACCGGGCCGGCTGCGACAGCCGCGCCGCCGGCCGAGCGGCTGGCCGCTCACCCACAGTTCTTGCTCCACCCTGAGTCCGAATCTGTCACGTATCCCCGGGTAAGCCTCACGTTCGAGCAGTCTAGGTTGACGAACGGTTTGACCCTGCTCGGCCACTATGACCCGACCAGCCAGGTCGCGGCGGTGACCCTGCGGCTGCCGGCCGGTGCCGCGCGCGATGTCGAGCGCCCGGGTACTGCCTACCTCACCGGTCAGATGCTAGCTCACGGCACCGATCTCCGAAGCTTCGACGCGCTCAACGAGGAACTCGATGCGCTGGGAGCCGCCCTTTCCGTCGGCGTGGGGCGCGATGCCGTTGATATCAGCGCGACCTGCCTACGCGACGACCTGCCACGCGTCGTCGAGCTGATGGCTGAGGTCGTGTTACGACCCACGTTCCCGGACGACGAGCTGGAGCGCGTGCGTGCCCAGGCGCTCACCGCCCTACGCCAGGCGCTGAACAGTACCCGTGCCCAGGCTGACTACACGCTGCGCAGCGTGTTGTACCCGCCTGGACACCCGTACCACCACCGGGTACTGGGGAGCGAGGAGCGATTGCACGAGTGCACGCGCCAGGAACTCCTCGATTTCCACCACCGCTATTACCGGCCCGAGCGAGCGTATCTCGCCGTCGCCGGTGGGGTTCCGGTTGAGGAAGCTTGGAGGCACATCGAAACCGCGTTCGCCGGCTGGGAGCCCGGCCAGGCACCGCAGCTAGCCATCCCACTGGTCGAGCCGCCAGCGGGCCGAATCCGGCGCCAAGAGACTCTGCCCGGCAAGAGCCAGGCCGACATCGCCCTGGGGCTGCCCACCATCCCTCGCCGTCATCCCGACTACGAGGCTTTGCGCCTGGCCAACATCGTCCTCGGCCGGCTCGGCATGATGGGCCGCCTTGGCGCCAGTGTGCGCGAGCGGCTCGGCCTGGCCTACTACGCGAGCAGCACGCTCGAAGGGGGCATCGGCCCCGGTCTCTGGATGGCCTATGCCGGCGTCAATCCGGTCAATATTGAGCGCGCCATCGAGCAGATCATCGCTGAGGTGATCCGGCTGCGCGAGGAAGCGGTCGACCTGCGCGAGCTTAGCGACGCGCGGACGTACCTGCTCGGCAGCTTGCCGCTCGGGCTGGAGACCAGCGGCGCGATCGCCTCGTTGGCGCTCGACCTTGCCTTCTACGATCTAGGGCTGGACTACGTCAACCGCCTGCCGCATCTCATCGGAAACATCACGGCCGAGCAGATCCAGGAGGTGGCCCGGCGCTACCTGACTCCTGAGCGCATGGCCATCGTTGTCGCTGGGCCCGAGCCGCCAGTAGCAGAGGCGTCGACGAGGCCGGTGGCATAATCTGCGCTGGGAGGGAACCGACCCCTCTTACCGGCTGAGCGACGGGGGAGCACAGGCTGATGAGCGGGCAACAGGTCTACACGGTCTTCTGGCTCTACAAGGCGACGCCGCGTTTGCGAGAGCTCTCGCCAGAGGCCCAGGCGACGGCGCGAGAGCGGTTCCTGGGGGTGCTCAGCGACGCCGAGGGCGTGCGCCGACGAGGAGCCTACTCGAGCATCGGCTTCCGGGCCGATGTCGACCTGATCCTCTGGCTGATAGCCGATGATCCCGAGCGCCTGCAGCGGCTGGCTGTCGCGCTCAACCGGACGCCACTGGGCCAGGCACTGGAGATGCGCTATGCCTACCTTGGCGTCGCGGGTGCTTCGCAGTACGATCCCACCCATGGCCCTGCCTTCCTGCACGGCATCCCTCCCAAGCGATACCTGAGCGTCTATCCCTTCACCAAGACGCCGGAGTGGTACCTGCTGCCGTTCGAGCGCCGGCGCGAGCTGATGGTCGAGCACGGGAGACTCGGCGACGAGTTCCCGAGCGTCCTCACCAACACAGTGAACTCCTTCGGGGTGCAGGATCAGGAGTTCATCGTCGCGCTAGAGGACGACGACGTTGCCACCCTGGTGACGATGGTGCAACGGCTGCGCGCCGCCGAGGTTCGCCGCTACACCCAGCTCGATACGCCGATCTTCCTCGGCCTGCGCAAGGAGCCGGAGGCCGCTCTGGCTGACCTGAGCTAGCGCTCAGCCCTCGGAACTGCTGAGGAGGAGAGCGGAGGGCTTCGAACGCCGCGTCCATCTCAGGCAGCCGAGATCGTCGAGAGGATCGTCGAAGCCCAGGGTAGTGGGGCGAATGCAGGTCGTCCTGCCGATGGGCGAGGGGGATGGCCGCATCACCAGGAAACTGCCCAAGGCGCTTTCCGGGCCGAATGGTGCCTAATTGAGTCCGGCAGTCGGCGGCACCGCGGCAGAGGGAATGCTGGCGCGAGCGCTGCGGTCCGGTCAAACGAGCGCCACGACCAGGGTGCCGATGGGGATACCGATCAACGAGGCCAGAAAGTTCACCGCGTCGTTGTTCAGCCTCGGCCAGCCGCGGTGAGGTACCGCCGGTGCCCCGCAGCGATGCAGTGCCGCCTCGGTCGCAATGCGGCAGACCGGACACCAGCGCACCTCCTGTACGGTCGCCCCGAGCACGCTGTCGGCCAGTGAGCCGGCCAGCCCGGCCAGCGCGCCGAGCGCCAGCGCGTGAAACGGCTCTAATCCGGTCAGTTCGGCGTCCAGCAGGAGCGAGAGCCAGCCAATCGCGCCGATGCAGAGCCCGCCAGCGGCCGCGGCGAGCAGGCCCAGCGGCGTGACCCCGCCTGAAGTGCCCGGCGGCACGACAGCCAGCGTCGTGACGAGCCGCGGCGGGCGACGGCTCAGCCCACCGATCTCGGTCGACCAGGTATCGGCCGTGACCGCGGCGAGCACGCCCAGATAGGCAGGGAAGAGGAGCGCAGCCCGGCCCGTCGAGCCGGCGGCCAGCGCCAGCGCGGTCGCGGCCCCGCCGTTGGCCAACACCTGAACGAGGTCGCGCTGAGCGCCCTTGGCCGCAACAGCGTCCAGTGCCCGCTTCCGCTCGCGGCCCAGGGCTGAAAGGGCGCTACCGGCGACGAAGAAGGCGACCATCGGGATGGCCCAGGCCAGCCCACCGAACGCGAAGATGAGCGTGCCGACTACCACCGCACCGGCCACACCGCTCCATGTCAGTGCCTGGCGCCAGACTCCGGCCCCGGCGATGGCCGCGCTGATGAGCAGGCCGAGCGCCAGCCGGCCGAGCAGACCTTCCGGCATCGCCGTCCCTCTCAGCCGCTACCCGGCGCGCATGCGGCATCGTCGCAGGCCCGGTACATCGACGGCTCACCCCGCAGCGAACGGCCGTTCGGCGCGGATCTCCGTAGGCAACCTCTCATCGAAACGATGGCCCGAAGAGCATGACCAACCCGTGCTCCTGGATCTCGAAGACCCAACCCTCGACCTCGACGATCGCCGGGCTGCTGATCTCGCCGAAGCGGACCACCACTCGGTACCCCTCGATCTCGAAGGTGCGGACGGCGTTACGCGCGAACGGGTGACGCGGGTTGTTATAGACATAACGTGATCCACCGGCTTGGTCTACAGCCTGGTCGGCCAGCCGCAGCGCGGTCGCTTCATCGATCGCCATGGTTACCGCCCTTCTCCTACAGCTAGCGTGAGTTTACCGTGAGTCAAGCCAGAGATCGCGTCGTCGTTTCCAAGGTGAACAAGAGGAAAAGGAGAGCAGGGTACTGGTACAATTATGGAGAAGACCGGCGCCAGGTGGCGCGAGGGCCGGTAGCTCAACTGGCAGAGCAGCGGACTTTTAATCCGCGGGTTGTGGGTTCGATTCCCACCCGGCCTACCAGCGAAAGACAACGGATGGGCGCAGCGCGCGCCGCGCGCCAGATGCTGGACACCCTTCTAATCACTCGGCGAGGCAGCCGCCGGGAGCCGGTAGGACTCGCACGTATTACCGACCCTCACCATCCCACAGTCCACCCGGCGAGCTGGATATGCTTCGCTCGCCGGGTGGACACCCCGGCAGAGAGATCCCTCCCAACGCACCATGAGCGCCCGGGTCTCCACCTGCGTGGGAGGATGCTGATCGCCGCACTGATCGCGATCGATCACGAACTCATCGGACGCACGATCCACGAGCTGGCGCGCTACGGAGCCTGGGGCGAGACCGGCGTTGTCCGCAAGGTCTACACGCCGGAATGGGCGGGCGCCCAGCGGCAGGTGATGCGCTGGGCTGAGGAGGCCGGCCTGCACGCCTGGCAGGATGCAGTCGGCAACGTCTGCGCCGGCTCGAAGGGAGCGAGGGTGGGCCAAGCATCGTCACCGAATCGCACATCGACTCCCAAGCCCCCGGCGGGCGCCTCGACGGCGCGCTCAGTGTCATCGTCGGACTCGTCGCCCTCCGGACGCTCCGCGAGCATTCGGCACGCCCCGGCGCACTCTCAAGCTCGTCTCCTTCTGCGAGGAGGAGTCGAGCCGCTTCCCGACCACCAACTTCTGGGGCTCCCGCGCCGTCACCGGCCTCATCGGCTCCGGAGGAGCCCGAGACGCTCCGCGACTCTGCTGGAGTCACGATCGCCGACGCGATGCGCGCGGTCGGACGCGACCCGGTTCGGATTCCCGAGACGGCGCGGAACGGCCTCGAGGTTTTCATCGAGCTGCACGTCGAGCAGGGACCGACCCTCGAGCAGCAAGGGCTTCCCACCGCGGTCGTGACCGGCTTCCCGCGCATCCACCACTACCTGGTCGAGGTTCGCAGGCGCGCAGACCATGCCGGCGCCATGCCGATGGATCTGCGTCAAGATCCGATGCCGGCCACCGTCGAGATGATTTCGGCCGTCATCGCTCGGACACGCGAGATCAGCCGGCCAGCGGTGACCACCGGCGGCCGGGCGCTAGTCGAGCCCACCTGTCCGAACATTGTGCCGGAGAAGGTCAGCGTCACCATCGACGTCCAGCATCCCGGCGTAGCGAGGCTGGCTGAGCTCTGCTCTACTCACGAGGAGACGCCGCGGACGGTCGCCCTGCGGCACGGTCGCGCGGCGAGCTGGCAGAGCACGACGAGCCACCCACCCTGCGCCTGCGACCTGGAACTCGTCCGGCTCCTCGTCGAAGCCACTGCCGAGCAGGAGCTCCGGTGACGACCATGCCGAGCGGGACTGGACACCATGCCCAGCGGCTGGCCCACATCGCCCGGGTCGCGACCGTGTTCGTCCGCAGGGTGGGGGCCGTCGCCACACCCTGGCCGAGTTCACCACCACCGACGACGCGGTCACGGGGATTAGGGTGCTCGCTGCCGCGCTGCGCCGGCTCGCCTAGGAGCTCCAGCTCGTCCCTACCTGGGTGTGGGCAGGGCCATTTCATCCAGGTCTCGCCAGAAAGGGATGTCCAGGAAGATGGCCTTCTGCTGGCCCGGCAGTCGATCGCCCGCTCTAATCCGCGCCCAATCGGCGCTCGCTACGCTGGTATGTGCGGCCGGCGCCGCGGGTATCAGTGAGAAGGACACTGCTCTTGGGTGCGCGACGACGAATCAGATTACTGGCAGTCATCCGGACCAACTTCGTTCCCGCGGACGCGAAGCGGACCGGCCCGAAGTACGACGTCTTCACCGGCGACCTGCGCTGGTTCCAAGATAATATCCCCTGTCAAGCTGCCTGCCCAGCCCGCACGGACGTGCCCCGCTATATCGCGCTGATCGCTGACGGCCGCTACCGCGACAGTGACGAGGTCAACCGGGAGGCCAACGTGCTGCCGGTGTGCCTGGGCCGTATCTGTGCACGTCCCTGCGAGGATGCCTGCCGACGCCGGGTCGTCGATGCCCCAGTCGCGATTTGCGCGCTAAAGCGCGTCGCCGCGGACTACGGCAGCTTGGCACGCCTCGAGCCGGTCGTACCGCCGACAGGCAAGCGCGTCGCCATCGTCGGCGCCGGGCCGAGCGGCCTGGCCGCGGCGCGAGAGCTCGCCCGCCAGGGTCACCAGGTGACGATCCTCGAACGCTATCCCGTACCCGGGGGCATGCTCTGGGTCGGAGTACCTGAGTGGCGGCTGCCCCGCGACGTTATCCGCAGCGAGGTAGAGCTTATTACCGGCCTCGGCGTCGAAATCTGGTACAACGTCGAAGTGGGACGCGATGTCTCCCTTGAGGAGCTCGTTGACCGCTTCGATGCGGTGTTGCTCGCCGCTGGCTGCCAGCAGCCCGCGACTCTCGGCATTCCCGGTGAGGAGCTGGAGGGGGTACTGAGCGGCCTACGCTTCCTGGAGGGGGTGAACGTCTACGGGTCACAGGGGATGCTCCATAGCGAGTGCGTGCTCACCATCGGCGGCGGCTACGTCTCGCTCGACTGCGCCCGCACAGCGCTGCGCCTGGGGGCCGTCCGCTCGATCCTGGCCTACCGGCGCGGGCGAGATGACATGCCAGTAAGCCAAGACGAGATCGCGGAAGCCGAGCGCGAGGGTGTGGAGTTCGTTTTCATGGCCACGCCGACCCGGATCGCCGGCCGAGCCGGCCGGGTTGCCGGCGTCAAGTTCGCGCGTAACCGGCTCGGCGATCCAGACGAGACCGGCCGGCGACGGATCGAGCCGGTGCCAGGCAGCGAGCTCGTCGTACCCTGTGACCGGGTAATTGTCGCCATCGGCCAGCGGCCGGACCGCTCCCTGGGACAGAGCAGTCTCTTCGAGCACGTCGACCGGCACGGTGCCCCGCAGGTCGATGAGCAATTCCGAACGGGTCATCCTAAGATCTGGGCTACCGGCGACTATGTCGCCGGCCCGCGCAACGTTATCTCGGCCATCGCCGACGGCAAGCGCGCTGCACGCTCGATCGACGCCGCGCTGAGGCCGGCGACCGCTTCCGAGCCCACGACCGAAATCGAACTCGTGCCCCTCTCTACACCGGAGCCGTGCGTGCTCCGCAGGCTACTGGTTGGGGGAGTCGCGGACTGGACGCTGGCGACACCGAACCGACGTCTCCGTCATGGCGATCCCTACCTCCAGATCCAGCGGCAAGCGGTACCGTCCCGGCCGCTTGACGAACGCGGGCTGGGCGCGTCACTCCGCCCGGCGCCGGAGGTCGAGCTCCCGCTCTCACCGGTGAGCGCCCAGGCCGAGGCCAGGCGCTGCCTGCAATGTCAGCTCAACATCTTCATCGACGGCACCCGCTGCATCCTCTGTAGCGGCTGCGTCGAAGCCTGCCCGCAGCGGTGCCTGGAGATGGTCATGGCAGATCGGATCCAAGCGATCGACAACGATCCGGCACGACCGCGCTCGGTAAAGGAGGCGTTCAAGCCACACGCGGTCGTGATGGTACTCGACGAAGAGCGGTGCATCCGTTGCGGCGCATGCGTCGACCGCTGCCCTACCGGCTGCCTGACGATGGAGCACTTCCGGGCTATCGCGGGCGGTGAGTGAGACGCGATCGGGCCGAGGGACCTGTGCTCCGCACGGCCTCTTCCGCGCTCGACCGATCCCCCGGCGCGGCGCGAGCCTCAGCCGGCAAGATCATCGTGACGGTCGTCCCGGCACTGACTTGGCTCTCCAGCCAGATACGGCCGCCGTGCGCCTCTACGATCGCCTTGGCGATCGCCAGTCCTAGCCCGATGCCTCCATCGGCCCGGCTCCGCGCGGTGTCGACCCGATAGAACCGGTCGAACACGCGCGGCACGTGCTCCGGCGGGATACCCACCCCGGTGTCACGAACCGTGATCCTCGCCTGGCCTCCGGCGCACGCGGTCGCGATCTCCACCCGCCCACCTGATGGGGTATGTTTGATCGCGTTATCGACCAGGATGCGCACAACCTGGATAACCCGGTCATCGTCGACGATCACCCGGCATCGATCGGCATCGCGGACCTCGAGCACAACCCCCCGCTCCAGAGCGAGGGGGCGCATACCCTGCGCTGCTCTGGCCACGAGCTTACCGAGATCGTGCGGAGCGCGCCGCAGCGGCAACTGGCCGGCATCGAGCCTGGCCAGCGTCAGCAGGTCATCGACCAGCCGGTCTGTCCGGTCGACCTCCTCGAGGATCACGCCCAGCTCGTGCTGGATTTCTGCGACCGGCAGCGACGGGTCTTGCAGGGCGAACTCGGCGTTGGCCCGGATCAGCGTCAGCGGCGTCCGCAGCTCGTGCGAGGCATCGGCAACGAAGGCGCGCTGCCGCTCGAAGGCGGCGTTGATCGGCCGCATCGCGTGGTGTGCCAGGTAGAGGCCGGCCGGCACGGCGACGATGGCACCGAGCCCCACCCCGAGCAGCGTCATCCACTTGACGAGCTCGAGCTCGCGTTGATGCTCGCGCAGGCTACGCAGCGCCTGCACGGCTCCGACTACCTCCCCGTCGTGCCGAACCGGTACCGTGAGCACGCGCATCGCGCCGACGCCCGCGATCTCCACGGTGCGACGATCGTCTGCTCCGCCCAGTGCCCGCTCAATGCCGGGTCGGATCGGGATTCCCGCAAGCGCGATGCCACGCGGGTTGGAGACTACGCGCCCGGCGGAGTCGGCGACGAGCACGATCGTGTCCCCCTCGCGCAGGATCTCTTCCCCGTGCTCCTCACGCTCGTCGTCCTCCTCACGCCGCTCTACCGACGGAACCGGCTCCGCGATGCGCCCATCCTCCCACGATCGGGCCACCTGCTCGACACGGAGGCGCAGCGCCTCGTCGACCTCGGCGTCGAGACTCTGGCGCAGTGCCAGGTAGATGACCAGCCCAGCCAGGGCGATGACCGCGATGACCACCAGCGCGTTGAGCAGTGCCAGGCGGCGACCGATGTTTGTAAACATCGCTGCTTCACCTAGGCGCGCAGCATGTAGCCGACGCCCCGCACCGTCCGGATGAGCGACTCTGGACGGTCGTCGAGCTTCTTTCGCAGGTAATGGATATAGAGATCCACGATGTTGCTCTCGGGCTCGGCCGCCGGCCCCCAGATCCGCTCTCGGATCTGCTCGCGCGTCAACACCTGACCAGCGTTCCGCATCAGATACTCTAGGAGCGCGAACTCCCGCTGGCTCAGCGCGATCTCCCGGCCGGCGCGCTCAACCCGGTGCGCTCGTGGGTCGAGCGTGAGGTCACCGACTCTGAGCACGGCCGGCAACACCGGGCGATCGCCACGCCGCGTCAGTGCCCGGATGCGCGCCAGCAGCTCAGTGAAGGCAAACGGTTTGCCGAGGTAGTCGTCGGCCCCTGCGTCCAGCCCCTGGACGCGCTCATCCAGCTCACGGCGGGCGCTAAGGAGGAGCACAGGGGTGTGGACGCCAGCGGCCCGCATCCTCCGGCAGACCTCGAGGCCATCGACACCGGGTAGCATCCGATCCAGCACGATCGCGTCGTACCGTCCGCCTAACGCGCGCGCGAGCCCGGCCTCGCCGTCGTACGTGACGTCGACCTCGTACCGCTCCCGCTGCAGAACTCGTGCGATGAGATTGGCCAGATGAGCTTCATCTTCAACGATGAGGACTCGCATCGTCTGCGCTCGGAGAACCTCCCCCCGGTACCGCTAGGCTGGCACCCGACCTCCATTCCCCTTTCCATTGCTGCCTGGGACGTCTGGCCTGGAGTAGCCGGATGGATCCGAGGAAAGCGACGAGACCGGTCGTCGTCGCATACAAAAGTATAGCCCACGGGCGCGTCGCATCGCTGCCTGCCCCCAGGCCGTGGGACAGCGCCATCGCCCAGAGCGGGAAGGTGACGTAGTGGAGCGCGCGCCAGGCTGCTCGGCCGATGAAGCGGCGCAGGCTGAAGCTGGCTGCGACGACGATAAAGCCGTACGCGGTGACGATCCCGATATCCGTCCACGGCTGGCGGACGCTCGTCTGAGACATCAGGAGGACACCTGTGGCCCCCAGCGGCACTGACGGGTCGGCGGCGAGCGAGAGAACGTGCAGGGCCAAGAAGCTATAGGCGAGCTCAGTCGCCAGAGAGTGGAGCTCCCAGACCACGCGTCGGCCACCGAGGAGGTCGAGCAGCCTAGTCGTCAGCCCCAGACCGCTGACAAGCGAGAGCCAGAGCAGGAGGTAGAGCGTCAGGCCCGAGGCACGTGCGAGATACCAGGTCAGCGGGCTGGGCGAAAGCCCTATCAGCCCCAGGAGTACGAGCAACGCCGCCAACCCGAGGGCCACCGCAAGAACGCCCAGGGGCCCCAAGAGTATCCAGGCGCTCTCTTCCACCTCGTGCTCACGTGGCCGGTTACCGGTACCCATTCCCACCCACCGTTGCTGAGCCTCGGTACGCGACGATCTCCCCTTCGCAGCCGACCGCGAGGGCGAGAGTAAAGAGCGAGCGTACGGCCTCGGCTTCTGCTGCAGTCGGCCCGCCGACGATGAGCGCCAAGGATGCGATCTCAGCCCGAGTCGCCGTCGGCGCGATACTCGTCACCGACCGGAAACGGCTCTCGACCGGCCAGCCAGTTCGCGGATCGATCAGGTGGTGGACCGGCCGGCCACCTCGCAGCCAAGTGCGGCGATTGGTTCCCGAGGTGGCGACTCCGCAGGTCGTCACCAGTACGGTCGCGACGTTCCGCGTCGGTTCGTCCGGATCCTCGATGCCGATCGACCAGCGGTCACGATCGGGCGAGATCCCCCACACCCGCAGATCGCCTCCGGCTGAGACGACGCCCCCATCCCAGCCCGCCAATGTGCCGGCGAGGACGTCCGCGTAGAGGCCCTTAGCCAGGCCACCCAGATCGAGCTGCACTCCGGCAGGAAGTCTCACCGTACGCCGTTCGGGATCGAGCATGACTCCGGACACGCCGGGCGCTGCCGAAAGACCGCTCGGAAGATCGCCGCGCTCGGAGATCGCCTCGAACGTGCGGTCGTAGCCAAGCGCGGTGAGCGACGGCAGCACAGTCGGATCGAACAGCCCGCCGGTACGAAAGGCGGCGTGGAGCGCCATCTCGGTCGCGCTATACAGGAGGTCGGACACTGCCACCGCCTCCCCAGATCGACGGTTAAGGTGGCTCAGCTCGCTGTCGGGGCGGAAGCGACTGAACGTCCGCTCCCACTCGGCCGCCAGCCGCTCAGCGAGTGCGAACGCCTCCCCCGCTTCAGCCGCACACCCACCGACCAGGACGATCTCCACCGTCGATCCCATGGCTGCCAACGTGTGGCGGTAGACCAGCTGGCTCACGACGACCGGGTGCGCACCTGCGGTGCGGGCACGAGCGGAACTCGACCGTCGTCCCACTGACCGGAGATCACGACCGGAACTGGCTCGGCCGGAGCGCTGCTCGGCCCATCAGCGGACGTCAGATCGGCAGCCACCGCCAGAGCAAAGAACGCCACGAACGCGCCGAGTGCCCCAGTGAGAAGCAGCCGTCTGGCCCGCGCCTCGTGCTCGGCCCGCTCTACGGTGGTGAGTCCGGCACGGTGGCTCTGGTGGGGATCGGCCAACTCCTTGACCGGACCATGATGACCCGCGCTAGTCATGCGACTCCACCTCCTCGTGTTCCTCGCCATGCCGGTCGCCCTCGTGCTTGTGCTCACCGCCTGCTTGCCGGCTCGCTTCGACGCGCTCCCGGGAGCTGTCACCCGGCCCGGCATCCTCTCGGTCGCTCTCGCGGTCGTCTGACTGCCATGCATCGCCCGTCACATCGGATGGCGCACGCACCAGCTCGAGCGGCGGTTGGCCAGCCCGGTCGCCCGGCGTCCCGGCCTCCGACGCAGAGACCTGGCGCAGCACCACCGCGCCGACCAATAGCGCTGTGACCAGAGCGAGCGCTGCCACTACCCACAGCGTGGTGGCCCTCGACATTTTCGGTAACCTCCCTCCGGGTCCCGCCCGGCGATATCCACGGTCACGGTTGCCAGTATCTCCCTGTCGCCTTAGAGAACGATTAGCCTCCGCTCCACGCCCAGCGTGGAACGACTCGTGAGGCTGGCGTCAAAGCGGGATCGCGATGGGGAGAGGCTGCCGACAGCAGCGAAAGCGAGCCAAACGCCGTCCGCGTACGCCAAGCTCACCCACTCACCGGGGCGTGGCAGAGCTGGCCGCACGCGCCGGCGGGGTCCTCACGTGTTCCCCGGAGCGCGCGGGGTACCCTGGAGCGTCGGTGGCTCGGTCGAGTGCGAGCCTACGGTGGCGCGCTAGAGCGCGAAGCCTGCGGGGAAGGGGTCGTCGTCCCTGAGCACAAGCGTCCCGATCCCCAGGCAATAGGACATCGTCGAGATCTCGGAGACGATGCCTTCGGTGCTGGCAGCGACCGGCCGCGCGGTGAAGCGCAGGCCGAGCGGGCTCTCGTGGTAGAACCGCTCGCCGAGCGGCAGCCGTCCGGCGCGGTGCAGCAGGGCTACCCGCGCCGCGGTACCCGTGCCAGAAGGAGTGCGCCCCATTGTGCGCGGCGCGTAGAAGTTCGCTACGCGGGCGCCGGCCGGCTGCCCGTCGCCGGGCGGCATCGGTTGCCCCTTCTCGTCGACGTCCTCATACAGCGTGATCAGGTCGACCGGCCGGCCGGCCTGCACGCCCGGTACATCGGCACGGGCCTGCTCGCGGGCCGCCCGCCAGATCCGGGTGCCGGTCTCCAGCACCTGTTCCCGTTCGGCCGGCTCGAGATCTGGCCCGAGCTGCACTCCGACCGCAGCCGCCGGCACGAAGGCGTAGAGTAGGCCGCCCCAGGCCAGCTCGGCCGGCACCGTGCCCAGCCCCTCCACCTCCAGCGTCGCCGCGCCAAGCGCGTGCGACCAGCCGCTGCGCATGGTGACCGAGCGCACGCGCCCACCGGCCAGCTCCACGGTCACCGGCACCGGACCCAGTACTGTGTCGAGCCGCAGGAGCTGCTCGCCGTCCTCGAGCTGTCGCGGAGCCATCCCGCTCTCCACCAACGCGACCGCCACGCTGAAGGTAGAGTCGCCGCAGGCCTCGAAATAGCCGTCGGGATGGACGAAGATCACCCCCGCGTCACAGCCTGGAGTAGCCGGTTCGGTCAGGAAAGCGCCGAGTATGTTGCGGTGCCCGCGCGGCTCTCGGCAGATCAGCGCCCGCAGGTGATCGTAATGCTCGGCCAAGTAGGCCTGCTTCTCGGCCATGGTCTTGCCCGGCAGCGGCGGGCAGCCGCTGACGACGATGCGGGTTGCCTGCCCGTGATGATAGTCCCAGACATGGAGCACGTGACGCGCATGCCCGAACATTGCCTCGCTCCTCTCCCTCCCGAATCGTGAGCCCTCCCGGTTACCGCATCCTACGCGCTGCAGTAGGCACCTGCAACCTTCCCATGTGTGACGCCGGAGCCCCGTGGGCGCTGGATCAGTCGAATCCGAACGATCGGTGGACCGGCGCTAGCCTTGCACTGTTTCGCCCTGGCTTGCTAGGCTGCCGGTGAGAGGTAGCGCGGGTGCTCGACGAACGACTGGAGTGCGTCCGAGGCACTGCCAAGCCGCATGAGCGCGGAGGGGAGATGAGCGGGAAAGATCGAGATCGCACACGTGACCCCTATGCCCTGGGTATCGTGCCGCCGCAGCCCTTCGCGGCGAAGACACCGCTCCGCGGTCAGCTCGTCGCCGTCCTGCGGGTCACCTTCGAGCGACGCGGGCTGGAACTCGAACCGGTCGGCTCGCGGGCCTTCCCCGACGGGTCGATCGCCGAGCTGGCCGTCACCGACGAGCCCGATGCCCAGCCGGGGAAGACTGTCCAGCGGGCGGCCTACCTCGGCTTCGTGCGCTTCCCAACCGGCGGGCTCGTCATCGTCGGCGACAGGTGCTCGATCGATGGTGAGACGGTCGGCACCGTCGCCGGCTTCGACACCTCACACGAGCCGAACCACCTCAACATCGTGGTACGCGCCGACCACCTGGCCCACGGCGCCGAGCGCGGGCTGGCCCTCGGCCAGTCCGTGGAGTTCGCGCTCGTTTCCTACGTTAAAAGCTGGTAGGAAGCGACCGCTTGCCGCTCGGCGAGGTCGCGGGGCTGGAACCTGGCGGAGCACCGCCACTGGATCGACTTAGCGAGGGTTACGTGCTTTTCGGAGCGCGAAGAAGCGCCCGATCCCTTACAGCTTCCTGCGCAGGCCTGAGCACAGCCGGGGAAGACCGCGCTGATAGCCGCCCACACCGAGACGCTCAGCCCCCGCCCGCAGCTTGCAGTGACTTGACATAGAGGTACTGCGCCGCCATGTCTTTGCGGCCGTAGTCGGCCTCCACCGCCTGGCGGTAGACGTCAAGCAGGCGCTCGAAGATCGGGAGACGCGCTCCCTGCTCCTCGGCCATCGCCCGGGCGAGGGTGAGATCCTTGAGCAGCAGGCCCAGCGCGAACCCCGGCTCGTAACGTTCCTTGGCGATGCACAGCTCGTAGTTGCGCTGGTAGATGCCACTCCGGCCATAGCTGACGTTGAGAATCTGGAAGAGCTTGTCCTTATCGAACCCGAGGAGGACGGCCAGCACCAGCGCCTCGGCCACCGCCTCGGTGTAGAAGCCGATGAAGAAGTTGTTGAGCAGCTTGACAATGTAGCCCGACCCCGGGTCTTCATCCACGTGAAAGACGTTCTTGCCCAGGAGATCGAAGATCGGCTTGGCCCGCGCGAAGCTGTCGGCCGAGCCCCCAGCCATGATCGTCAGCGTCGCGACCTCGGCACCCTCCACCCCGCCGGAGACCGGCGCGCCCACGAAGCCGATCCCCTTCTCCGCCAGCGTCCCCGCCACCCGGCGGCCCAGCGTCGGGCCGATCGTGCTCAGCTCGATAGCCAATTGGCCTGCCCGGCCGGTCTTGGCCACCCCGCCTGGCCCGAGGTAGACCTCTTCCACCTCGGCCGGCCCCGGCAGGCTGCTGCATACGACCTCCACTTCCCGAAGCACGTCCGCCACGCCCGACCGCACCTCGCCGCCGGTCGCAGCGAACCGGTCGCGGGTCGGCGCGGCGATGTCGTAGCCGACGACGCGATGCCCGCCGCGCAGGAGGTTGCGGCTCATCGGGTAGCCCATGTTGCCCAGGCCGATGAATCCAATCGTCGCCATGGTTCGATCTCCAGCCAGCGTCTGCTCGTTCCCACTGCTCGCCGAGGGAGCACCTCGCAGGCTCGATAGTACGCTGAACTCGCCTTCACCGTACTCCCGCCCGCCGGCCCTGTCAACCTCTTGCTTACCGAACAGGTAACCCGCCGCCGGGGCGGACGCGTAGCCGCCCTCTCTCCCTCCTCGAGCTGCTCCAACCCTGATATCCGGCGCCGAAACTGGGTAGGGTCTTGACAGCGGTTGGTATCCGATATATGATGTGTCCGACATCAGATCTCAACGGGCGAGGAGCAGGTGTGGCGATGAAGGCCTCGGTTACACCGCTTACCCGGACCTCACTGGCCGAACAAGCCTATGAGGTCATCAAGCGGATGATCCTCGAGCTGAAGCTTGAGCCAGGTGAGCCGATCACTGAGGCCAAGCTCGCCGCCATGCTCGGCATTAGCAAAAGCCCGATCCGTACCGCCTTGGTTCACCTCCAGCGTGACGGGCTTGTCGTGATCACGCCGTTCAAGGAGACAGTCGTCGCTGAGCTACGCGTTGAAGATGTGCGCGACATCTACGAAGCACGGTCGCTCATCGAGCCCTATGTCGTCGAGCAGGTTGTGCCTCGATTGACCGAGGACGATCTCGTCGACCTTGAACAGATCCTTGAGCGCGCCCGCGCGGCGCTCAGCTCTGGCGATTATCCGACCTTTTTCCAGATCAATCGCGAATTCCACGAGTACTTCGTCGAGAAACACGGCAATAAGCAGCTCATATCCTTCCTGGCTACCATCGATTCTCAGATGCACCGTATCCGTATGATCTCAGCAGCCATCGTGAGTCATCCGGAAAAGCAGATGCGCGAGCACGAGGAAATCGCCAGCTTCGTCCGCTGCCACGACGCAGCTCGGGCAGCCAAGCGCATGCGCGAGCATATCCTCGTATATCTCGACGATGTCCTTGCCGAGATCGCCTCTGGTCGGCTTCAACGATGGTTTACCTAGTCGAAGAGAAGCGCCTCAAGTGAGGGCAGAGCCAGTGACATACACAGCAGATGTCGTAATAGTCGGCGCGGGCGTAGCTGGCGCAAGCGTCGCATACCATCTGAAAGACCTTAATCCGAGGCTCCGTATCGTCGTCCTGGAAGCCCGGGCGTTTCCAGGAACAGGTGAAACCGCCAAGGCGACCGGTGGCGTACGCTTGCAGTTCGGCACCGAAGCAAATATTCGCCTGAGCCAACTTAGTCTCCCGTATTTCCTCGAGTTCCGGGAGCGTTTCGGCATGGATCCTGGGTTCAGGCAGCACGGCTACCTATTCCTGACGGCAAGTCCGGACCGATGGGAATCTCTTCAACGGCAAACCGAGCTCCAGCACCAGTTGGGCGTCCCGACGCAGCAGCTTGTTCCCGATGACATCGCCGCGCTTCACCCGGCTGTTCGCGTCGACGACCTCATCGGCGGAACCTATTGTCCCCTGGATGGCTCGCTGGACCCGCACACAGTCGTGCAGGGCTTTCTAGGGCGGTTCCGCGACCTTGGCGGTGAGGTCGTTACTGATTGTCCCGTCACTGGGCTCTCTACACTCGATGGGCCGACATGGCAGGTACAGACGCCTGAGCAGATGTGGGCGAGCCACGCTGTCGTCCTTGCAGCAGGGCCATGGACACGGGAGGTTGCGGCACTAGCCGGTGTGAATGTTCCGGTTTACCCGTACCACAGACAAGTCTTTGTGGTCGAGCGACCATCAGCGATGCCGAGTACCGCTCCGCTTACGGTCGACGTCGACACCGGCTGGTATGCGCATACGCACGGACACGAGGTGCTCCTGGGCGGTACGGATAAGGACGATCGCCCGGGAATGGAAGCCACGGTCGATTGGGATCGCTTTGCACGGGTCCACGAGGCCACTTTGCGGCGGATGCCGGTTCTCGTCAATGCCAAAGTCCTTCGTGCCTATGCCGGTGCGCGCTCGCTAACACCTGACCACCATCCGATCCTTGGCCCCGTGCCGGAATTCTTCGGGTTGTATCTCGCTTGCGGATTCAGCGGGCACGGCGTGATGCACAGTCCGGCTGTCGGCCTTCTGCTCGCCGAGTGGATCGTGTATGGCACTCCGCGAACCTGGGATGCGACCCACCTGACCCTGGAGCGTTTCCGTGCCGGTCGAGTAATTGAAGAGTCGGCAGTGTTCTGACGAGAGGAGGAGCCATGAAGTTCCTGCGTGTCCTCGCCGCGCTACTCCTTATCGCGCTCGCCGCTGGGTGTGCGGGTAGGCAGGGTGCTGCTAGTCCGACTACAGCCCCGCAGGCGACGCCGATACCCACAGCCACCACAGTCTCGATGGCAGCGACTTCCACCGCCACCGCTGCACCGACGGCGGCACCCAGCCCGACCACCGCGTCTAAGCCCGCCCCATCGGGTGAGCCGGTACGCATCGGCGTCTTGACGCCGCTTTCCCCTCCGGGTGACGCCGCAGCCGGGCAACTCATTGTGCGCGGCGCCGAACTCGGCGTCAAGTACGTGAATGAGGTGATGGGAGGCGTGCTCGACGGACGTCCGATCGAGATCGTGGTCGAGGACGACCAAGGGACACCCGAACAGGGCGTAGCGGGCTACCGGCGGCTCGTTGACGAGAAGCGGGTCGTCGCCGTCGTTGGCCAGTTTCACAGCGCGGTCAATCTCGCCGTGAACGAGATCGCCAAGGATGTCGGCGTTCCGGTCTTCTCCACGCAGGCTTCGGCGAAGGACATCACTGCCAAGCACTATCCGATCGCGTTCCGCACCCACCTGATCGATCCGATCCGGGTCGAGGGCTGGCTCGACTTCATTCAGCAGCAGGGTTATACCCGCGTGGCGCTCGTCGCAGAGGACACCGACTACGGTATTGGGTTGATCGAGGAAACCAAGCGACAGATTAAGGAACGCGGACTCCAGGTCGAACTACGCGAATTCGTGGTCGACCGCCGCAGCACGGACTTAACACCGCAACTTCTCCAAGTTCGCGATTTCAAGCCCGATCTCGTCATCAACGTCGCTGTGGGACAGTTGGCCTATCTTATGGTGCAGCAGGCGTACGATATCGGACTATTCCCCGACACGCCCATGCTCGCCTCGTACGATTTCCCTGTCCGGCCTGAGTTCTGGAAGAACCTCGGTGAGAAAGGGAATGGACTCTACTTCATCGCCTACTATCATCCTCGCCAGTCACTCACTCCAATAGGCGAGTGGTTCGTCAAGGCGTACGAGCAGGCCTATAACGAACCGCCGGTCTACAGCGCGCTCAGCGCGTTCGGCGGCATCGTCGTCCTGGCGCAAGCGCTGAATCAAGCAGGCAAGGCAGATCCTCAGGCGCTCATCGCCGCCCTCGAAAATGGAACGTTTGA
The DNA here is from genome assembly GCA_938082375.1 of uncultured Thermomicrobiaceae bacterium. Taxonomy (GTDB): domain Bacteria; phylum Chloroflexota; class Chloroflexia; order Thermomicrobiales; family Thermomicrobiaceae; genus Thermalbibacter. The sequence goes on along the minus strand of CALKCJ010000007.1, from coordinate 35,952 downwards.
GAGTTGGTACGGGAAGGTGACGTTCCCACGCGCGGAGGGGCCTTACTGGCATCAGGCGACCCCGTCTCTCCTCATCCTGCACTACACCGAACCACAGCAGGACTGGCGGCAAGCGGAGGTCGTCTACGAGTACCAGCCGTCTCGATGACGGGAGAGGGCGGAAACCGCGGGCAGCGCCTCGATACTGAGAACCTGGCCATCGCCAGCGAGCAAGTGAGGTGATCGTGCCATCGGCTGACCTTTTCCTCCAGTACATCGTGGCAGGGATGATGCTCGGTGCCCTCTATACGGTCATGGCGCTTGGCATCACATTCATCTACAGTATCATGAAGATGATAAACTGGTCTATGGGTGAGTTCTACATGATTGGAAGTTATCTCCAGTATATCTTTGTTATTTATGTGCTTGGAGTCAAGTATTGGTACCTCGGCGTGCTGGTCTCTGCGGTCTCCGTGTTCATTCTTGGCTGCATCCTGGAGCCGGTCGTCATCAGGCCGATGTTTGGTGGCTTCGTGGAACGACGGACTGAATACGCCACCGTCGTGACGATCGCGCTCATGCTGGCACTCCGCAGCGCGGCGTACGTCCTCGGTGGCCCGTACCAGCGCAACCCGCAGACGAACCTGCCGCGCCTCACGCTCGGGGAACTCACAATCCCCGGCGAGCGCGCGGTCGCCTTCGCTGGCGCCATAATCGCGATTGCCCTCTTCTACGGCTTTCTCCGCTTCACCTGGTTTGGACTGGCCCTGCGCGCCGCGGCCCAAAACCGGGTTGCGATCCAAACCGCTGGGGTCAACATCCGGCGACTAGACCAGCTCGCCTTCGGCATCGGCGTGGCGCTCGCTGGCGTTGCCGGGGCCTTGCTCGCACCGGTCTTTCTCGTCTATCCGACAAACGGCGCTATCACGACGATGAAGGGGTTCGAGATCATCATCATCGCGGGGCTTGGTTCGATCCCTGGGGCGTTGCTCGGCGGGCTTATTCTCGGTCTCGTCGAAGCGCTCTGCTCTGTCTTGCTTTCACCCGGATTCCAGCACGCCTATGGCTTCCTGCTCGTGCTCGCACTCTTGCTGGTTCGGCCGTACGGTCTCTTCGGCGAGCGGGAACGTGAAGTATGACAACGGTGACCAGTGCTCTCACGACTCACGCACTGACGCGTCAGTTCGGCGGGCTTGTCGCTGTCGCTGACGTCTCCCTCACGATCGACCGAGGCGAGATCCATGGGCTCATCGGGCCGAACGGGGCCGGCAAGACCACGCTTCTCAACCTGCTGAGCGGGACCATCCCACCGACCAAAGGCGACATCTTCCTGTTTGGGCAGCGCATTACCGGTCGGCCACCGCACGAGATTGCCCGCCAGGGTCTGTTGCGGACCTTCCAGATACCGCGGTTCTTTGGGCAACTCTCCGTCCGAGACAATCTGCTCGTCGCTGGCTATGCGCTCAACCCCGGGTGGAGCCATCGGCGCCGTGTGGAGCGTGCGGAGGCACTGATCCACCTGACCACGCTTGAGCGAGTCGCTTCTCTACCGGCCAAGCAGCTCTCTGGTGGACAACAAGCCCTACTGCAGATCGCCACCTGCCTCATGAGCGAACGTGCACAGGTCTACCTCCTCGATGAGCCCTTTGCCGGAGTCAACCCGCTGATCAAGGACATCATCATGCGTCTCATCCGCGAAGAGAACCGTGCGCGCGGGGTTACCTTTGTGATCGTGAGCCACGAGATGGCCGTCATTCGGCAGCTGACACACCGAGTCACGGTGATGGGCGGGGGCCGGATAATCGCCCAGGGGACGCTCGACGAGATCGCGAGGAATGACCTCGTGATCCGCTCCTACCTCGGCTCGAGCGTGAAGGAGCTCGTATGAGTTACCTCGACGTCCATGAGGTGACCGCAGGGTATCAGCCGGGAATCGACGTGCTGCAAGGGCTCTCGCTCCAGGCAGAGTCCGGCGCGTTCGTCGCGATCATTGGGCCCAACGGCGCGGGAAAGTCGACGCTTCTGCGCACGATCTTCGGGTTACTCCATCCACACCGTGGTCGGATCACCCTCGACGGTCTCGACATCACCATGCAAAGCCCTCATAAGATTAAGCAACTTGGCGTGGGCTTCATTCCACAGGGAATCAACATCGCCCCCCATCTGACCGTGGAAGAAAATCTCAAGCTCGGGGCCTGGACGTTTCGTTCCAACGCGCGCCTGGTGCGGCAGCGGCTTGACGAGATCTATACGCGATTTCCGGTGTTGGCTGAACGACGGCGCGTGAGGGCGACCGAGCTTAGCGGCGGGCAGGCGAGATTGCTGAGCATCGCTCGCGAGTTAATGAGCGAGCCCTGCTTATTGCTTGTGGACGAGCCGACTGCAGGGCTTGCGCCTCATCTCGCCGAGCACATCTATGAGCTGTTGAGCTCGATCCACCAGAGATCGGGCAGCACGATTGTCTTGGTCGATCAGCATATGGAGGCCGCCATCGCGATCGCTGACTACGTCTACCTACTGGCTCTTGGACAAATCAAGGCTCACGGCCCGAGCGAGACGTTCACGCCGACTCGCGTTCGTGAGCTGATTCAGGCAAGCTTACTGGGCGTGTAGGGGTCACCGTGCGGTTACAGCAGCGAATCTGGTACGTTGCGCTTGTCGCAGCCGCTGTCGGCGTCGCAGCGGCAATACCCTGGCGCGCCTCGGACTATTTCGTGCACGTCTCGGTCAGCGTGCTCTATTACGTAATCCTGGCTTCAAGCTGGAATCTGCTTGCGGGGTATACCGGCCCGTTCTCGCTGGCCCACCACGCATTCGCTGCCTTTGGCGGGTATACTGCCGCCTTGCTCGTCTTGCGCCTGGCTGTTCCAAGCATCGCCGCAATTCTCGTCGCGGCCATGCTTACTGCGGGGGTCGGTTTGGTCCTGGGGTTCGCTACCCTTCGCATGCGCGCGATCTACCTGGCGATTGCTACCTGGGCTTTCGCCGAGACGTTTCGGCTCGTGATCGTGGCCGCCTATCCGATCACAAGGGGCTCAGTTGGGCTAATCGTCCCGCCTCTGTTCGCTACGAGGGATCCCCGACCGTACTACTGGATCTTCTTGGCCCTTTCCCTACTCACCCTCGGTGCAATCTGGCTGCTGATTCGATCCCGTTATGGCCTCTACCTCCAAGCGGTTCGAGACGATGAAGTCCGAGCCGAAAGCCTAGGAATCGACACGACCAGATGGAAGATCTTCGGGTTCGCACTCAGCTCGCTGTTAGCCGGAGTAGCCGGCGCCTGCTACGGGTTCTATGTCTCAGTGTTGAGCCCGGAAACGATTGAATTCTACGAGATGGGGAAGATCATTGTCATGGTCATCATTGGAGGCATTGGAACGTTCTTCGGCCCGGTGCTCGGGGCACTTATCGTTCAGGGCTTAAGTGAGTATTTTCGGGAGTTCGGTCAGCTTCGCATGCTCTTCTTTGGTGTCGCAGTCATCATCCTCATGAGAACCTATCGCCAAGGCAGTGTCGCCCTCATTCGCCAACTCTGGGCACGCTTCTACCCACCGGCAAAGCGACTCGCGCTTCGGTTGAGGGCGTCGCAACGGGCCAATTAGGCCGGGATCCGCTACAGTAAAGGAGGAGCAGAATGGTCGCCAACGGCACCCCAGCGGCCCCATCGGTAAAGGGTGGACGCACGCTCTACGGGATACCGGTCGGCATCCTGATGCTGGATACCCGCTTCCCGCGTATCCCTGGAGACATTGGAAACGCCAGCACCTGGCCGTTCCCGGTCGCGTATCGGATCGTGTCGGGTGCTACCCCCGACCTGGTTGTCCGCCATCTCAGGGAGTGCGACCTGCTCCGCAACTTCATCGATGCGGCGCGCGAACTGGAAGCGCAAGGGGTAGGCCTAATCACCACGAGCTGTGGCTTTCTGATCCTGTATCAGGACCAGCTCCAGAGACATGTTAATATCCCAGTGCTCACGTCGAGCCTTTTGCAGATCCCGCTAGTCACCACGCTCTTGCCGCGTGGCCGAACGGTCGGGGTACTGACGGTTGAACGCCGGTCACTCACCCCGCACCATCTTGCTGCAGCCGGGGTAGCACCTGACTTTCCCATCACCATCGTTGGTCTTGAAGAAGTTGGCGGCCACTTTACTTCAGTATTGCTCGACAACCTGGAAGAACTTGACGTCGAGCGCGCCGCACGGGAGCACGAGGACGCCGCGCGGCTCTTGCTCGAACGCGATCCGCACGTCGGGGCAATCGTGCTCGAATGCACGAACATGCCTCCTTACGCACCGCGCATTCGCGCGCTCACCGGTTTACCCGTCTTCGATGTCACCACGATGGTCCGTTGGGCTGTCGCGGCCCTTGATCAAGGATCGTTCCGTGACTCGCAGTGGCGCTGAGGGAGAGCGAGGACAGGAATGATCACAGCAGGACAGCCGACCGCTGATGCGATTGCGCAGGAGCTCCAAGCAGCCGGGGTCGACCGCGTCTTCGGGCTGCCGGGCGGGGAGGTGCTCGTGCTGCTGGAGGCGCTCCGCCAGCGCGGCATCGATTACGTCCTCTGCCGCCACGAGGCCGACGCCGGGATCATGGCCGGCGTCTACGGCAAGCTCAAAGGTACGGCGGGCGTGGCGCTCACCACGCTCGGCCCCGGCGCCGCTAACCTCATGCTCGCCCTCGCCAACGCCTGGCTCGACCGCGAGCCGCTGCTCGCCCTCTCGGCCGATATCCCGGCGAGCTGGCCCCCCAGCCACACCCACCAGCGGCTGCCACTGCACGATCTCTACCGTCCGCTCACCAAGCACGTCGAGCGCATCACGCCGCTCAACGTTCGCGGCGCGGTCCGTCGGGCGCTCGCCGCCACGCTCGCCCAGCCGCTCGGCCCCAGCTACCTCACGCTCTCGGCCGAGGATGCCCGGCTGCCCGCCGCCGAGCCGGCAACCCCCTGGCAGTCTCCCGAGCCGGAACCGGTCGGCGACCCCGCCGCGGCCGCCAAGGAACTCGCCCGGCGCCTGTGTGAGGCGGAGCGGCCGCTGGTGCTGCTCGGGCTCGGCATCCGGCCGGTGAACGCCCCGGCGCTGCGTCGCTGGCTCGAGCGCTGGAAGCTCCCGGTCGCAGTCACCCCCAAGGTCAAGGGACTGGTCGACGAGACGGCGCCGAACTTCGTTGGAGTGATCGGGGGAATGGCGATCGACGACCTGATGCTCCAGGCACTAGAACAGGCCGACCTCCTCGTCGGGTTCGGCTTCGACCCGGTCGAGGTGGATAAGACCTGGCATGCCCACCTGCCAATCCTCTGGGTGCTCGAGTCGGCCAACGCGGCCGGCGAGCTGCCACGCCACGACCTGCTACTGGCCGACCACCATCTGCTCCTCGAAGGCCTCAACCGGCAGGATCCCCCGCGCGCCTGGGGTGAGCCCTTCGCCCGCATCCGCGCCGAGCGGCTGGCGATTGCCCGCGGGGAGTCCCGAGCACCCAGGCGGGGACTCAAACCGGCCGAGATCGTGCAGGCGCTGGCGAGCGTGCTCCCGCCCGAGACCATCGTTACGACCGACGTCGGCTCGCATAAGTACCTCTTCGGCCAGTTCTGGCCCAGCCGCTACCCGGAGACGTTCTGGATGTCCAACGGGCTCTCTGGGATGGGCTACGGGCTGCCGGCCGCCATCGGCGCCAAGCTGGCCCGGCCAGACGTGCCGGTACTGGCCGCGCTGGGCGACGGCGGCTTCTCGATGAACAGCCAGGAGCTGGAGACAGCCCGCCGCATCGGGGCCACAGTGATCGTGGTCGTCATCGCCGACCAGTCGTACTCGCTGATCCGGCTGGCGCAGGAGTCGCGCGGGTTGCCCCGGCACGGCGTCGACTTCGGGCCGATCGACAACGTCGCGACTGCCCATGCCTGCGGCGCCGAGGGCGTCCGCGCCGGCACGCCGGAAGAGATCGCCGAGGCGGCCCGGCAGGCACTGCACGCCGATGTCCCATTCCTCATCGAGGTTCCGCTCGACCCTGAGGCCTACCGGGAGATCGCCTGAGCGCGGCCGCCAGCGGCGCCCGGCGTGCGGGGGTCGCCTCGGGCGCGGGCCGCCGGGCACGCTTCAGCAGAAGATCTTCCAGCGCTCTGGGTCGCGGCCGGCTGCCTGGTAGTCGAAGTCGGCGGCGAAGCGCTGAAGACAGTACTCCCCGCGCAGCACCCGCAGCGCGACGTAGCGGGAAAGCCCAGTGACCGCGTCGCCAGCGGCCTCCAGTTCCTCCTGACTGAAGTAGCGGGCGTCGTCGCTCTCCTGGCCGTCCGGGCGCGGTTCGCCGGAGCGGTGCCGCAGCAGGAATAGCACGTAGGTATCCGAGCGCGGCCCGTCGTAGCGCGTCCGGAGGCCAATCACCCCCAGCGGCTCGGCGGCCACGCCGGTCTCCTCCAGCACCTCGCGGGCGACTGCCTGATCCAGCGTTTCTCCGGGCTCCACTAACCCGCCAGGGAATAAGTACTGACCACGCGCTGGGCCATAGGCTACCCGTACCAGGAGCACGGCGCCATCGCGCACCACAACGCCACCCACCGCGACCACGTGGGTCACTCGCTCGCGCTCGTCCACCGTCCTCGCTCCAAGCGCGCCTTGCTCACGCTTCCGCCACTGTGTCGCACATCGGCTGCTCAGGGGCTGAACTGCGCCGGGTTGTGGATCCGCCACTGCCCGTCTTCGTAGCGGAGAACGAAAGTGTAGACCGAGATGCGGGGGCCGAGACGTTGCACGACGGTGCAGCGGGCCTCGTCGCCGTTGATCTCCGGCTCGTCGATCTGGACGATCTCGATCTGGTCGCCGATGCTCGCGGCGACGTTGACCGCCTCGGCGAATAGATCGAACGATTCGCCGCGGTTCGTCTCTCGCGTATGCATACCCCACGCCTTCTCGGCGTCACCGGTATAGATTGCGTCGAGGTATCGGCGAACAGTGACCTTGATTTCGTCGCTCGGAGAGAGCGTTGGTGTCGGCGTCGGTGCCGGGCTCCGGCTACAGGCTGCGGCCAGCGTGAGCAGCAGAGCGGCGAAGAGTACACTCGGCGAAAAGCGTAGCAGCGACGACACGATCACCTCCTGACCGGTTAAGCGAAGCGTGTACAGCGTCCCCCATTTTCGGCCGCGCCCGCTTGGGTTCTCGGCGCTTCGGTGCGAAGAAGCACAGGCGGGTCAATCGGCAAATTACCCTCTTGACAGGAGAGGTTTTTAATCACTATTCTATTAACATCCTCCTCTGTTCGTCGCTCTAATTCTTCGTTTGGCGCGCCGCGCCGATGACAGTGCCGAGAGGTAGTAAGGAGGGCGAGGCTGATGGCTGTCGTACTCTCGCGACGCCGTTTTCTCAAAGTGGGTGGGGCGGCCGCCGGGACGGCAGTCGGGGCGCTGCTGGGACTTGGAGTCGACCTCCACCCCAAGCAGGTGCGCGCCCAGTCGTTGCGTATCCAGAACGCACAAGCCTTCCCCAGCGTCTGCCCGTACTGCGCGGTCGGGTGCGGCACGCTGGTGCACGTCGTCAACGGCCAGATCGTCAACATCGAGGGGAACCCGAAGAGCCCGATCAACATGGGCAACCTCTGCCCCAAGGGCGCAGCGACCTACCAGCTCCACGTAAACCCGAACCGGCTGACCAAGGTACTCCACCGCCCGCCCCACGGCACCCAGTGGGAGCTGATCGACCTCGATACGGCAATGGATCGGGTGGCGGAGCTGGTCAAGAAGACGCGTGATGAGACCTTCGTCGAGACCCTGCCCAACGGAAAGCGGGTCATGCACACCACGGCCATCTTCTCCCTCGGCGGGGCCACGATCGATAACGAGTGGAACCACCTGCAGCAGAAGCTGATGCGCGGCCTGGGGATCGTCCGCATCGAAAACCAGGCCCGGATATGACACAGCTCGACCGTCCCCGGTCTGGGGACGCGACTCGGGCGCGGTGGCTCGACCACCTTCCCCGGTGACCTCGTCAACGCCGACTGTATCGTGATCATGGGCTCGAACATGGCCGAGAACCACCCGGTCGCGTTCCGCTGGGTGGCCCAGGCCAAGCTCAACGGCACAACGCTCATCCACGTCGACCCGCGCTTCACCCGCACCTCGGCCATGGCCGACCTCTACGTCCCCATGCGTTCGGGTACGGACATCGCCTTCCTGGGCGGGCTGATCCGCTACGTGATCGAGCACGAGAAGTACTTCAAGGACTACGTGGTCAACTACACCAACGCTGCCACCATCATCAACGACAAGTTCCAGGACACCGAAGACCTCGAGGGGGTTTTCTCCGGCCTCAAGGAAGCGCCGCAGGGGAGCGACCAGAAGTACATCTACGACAACGCGACCTGGCAGTATAAGCGGGTGCAGCCGTGGGACGCTGCCAAGGCGCGCGAGGAGGCTAAGAAGGCCGCGACCTTCGCCGAGATGATCCAGAAGATGGTGCCTCCAGCCGCCGAGAAGGATCCCACGCTCCAGCACCCGCGCAGTGTCTTCCAGCTCGTGCGCCGGCACTTCTCCCGTTACACGCCGGAGCTGGTCGAGCGAATCACCGGCTGCCCGCAAGACGTGTTCCTCAAGGTGGCGGAGACCGTGACCGCCAACTCCGGCCCGGAGCGGACGACCACCTTCGTCTACGCCATGGGCTGGACACAGCATACCTACGGTGTCCAGACCATCGGCACCACTGCACTCCTCCAGCTCCTACTCGGGAACATGGGGCGGCCAGGGGGCGGGATCCTAGCCCTGCGCGGCCACGCGACCATCCAGGGCTCGACCGACGTGCCCACGCTCTACCACTCGATCCAGGGCTACATGGCCCACCCGGATGCCCGCAAGGCCCACGATACGCTGACCGACTACATCTTGACCGAGACGCGGCCGACCGGCTACTGGGCCAACCTGCCCAAGTTCATGGTCAGCTATCTCAAGTCGATGTACGGCGACGCCGCGACGCCGGAGAACGACTTCGGCTACGACTGGCACCCCAAGATCGCTGGCGACTATTCCCACATGCCGACCATGATCGCCATGGCGAAGGGCGAGGTGAAGGGCGCGCTCATCTTCGGCCAGAACCCGGCCACCTCGATTAACGCTGCGTTGCAACGCCGCGCGCTGATGCAGCTCGATTGGCTCGTGGTCAAGGACAACTTCGAGACCGAGACAGCCTCTTTCTGGTACGCCTCGCCGGAGGTCAAGAGTGGCCAGCTCAAGCCCGAGGATATCAAGACCGAGGTCTTCCTCTTCCCCTCGGCTCAGGTCGGCGAGGTCGAGGGTACCTTCACCAACACCCAGCGGCTCATCCAGTTCCACGAGAAGGCCGCTGACCCGCCGGGTGACTGCCGCTCCGATGCCTGGTTCACGCACCAGCTTGCACTACGGCTCAAGAAGCTGTACGCCGACAGCACCTTGCCGCGCGACGAGGGGATCAAGAACCTCCTCTGGGACTTCGACTACGAGCCAGGTACATACCCCACCGACACGCGGATCCAGGGCGAGCCAGACGTGCTCAAGATCATCCGCGAGATCAACGGCTACCAGACTGGCTCCAAGGAGCTACTCAAGAGCTTCGGCGAGCTGAAGGACGACGGCTCCACGACCTGCGCCTCCTGGATCTACTGCGGTATCTACCCAGAGAAGGGCAAGCTGCTGGCCCGCAGCCGCGAGCCAGATCCGGACAACAAGCCGGGCACCAACCTCCACTGGGGCTACGCCTGGCCAGCTAACCGCCGCATCCTCTATAACCGCGCCTCGGCCGATCCAGACGGCAACCCGTGGTCGGAGCGCAAGAAGTTCATCTGGTGGGACGCCGCGCAGAAGAAGTGGGTCGGCTACGACGTGCCGGACTTCGCGGCGACCAAGGCGCCCGATACCCCAGCCAAGCCGGGCGCGACTGGCCTGGATGCTCACGACGGTAAGAGCCCCTTCATCATGATGGCGGACGGCAAAGGCTGGCTCTTCGTGCCCGTCGGGCTGGCCGACGGGCCACTGCCGACCCACTACGAGCCGATGGAGTCGCCCGTTGTCAACCTGCTCTACCCGAAGCAGCAGCACAACCCGATCGCCAAGTACTGGCAGCACGAGGAGAACCAGCTCGCCGTGGTGGCCGATCCCAACTTCCCGATCGTGCTCACCACCTACCGGCTCACCGAGCACCACCTGGCCGGAGCGATGACGCGCTGGCTCCCATGGCTCGCCGAACTGCAACCCGAGCTCTTCATCGAGATGAGCCCGGAGCTCGCCCAGGAGAAGGGAATCAAGAACCTCGACCTGGTGCGGATCACGACCAAGCGCCGCTCGATCGTGGCCAAGGCACTTGTCACCCCGCGCCTGCGCCCGCTGATGATCGATGGCAAGGTTGTCCACCAGGTCGGCATGCCGTGGCACTGGGGCTACATGGGGATCGTCACCGGCGACATCGTCAACGACCTCACGGCGATGGTCGGCGACCCCAACGTCTCGATCCACGAGAGCAAGGCGCTGTGCTGTAACGTCGAGAGGCTACAGTAGGGTGCGAGGTGTGACCCACGCGCGGTGACGCACGCCGCGCGGGGCGTATCTGAAGGAGCCGCACGATGGCCGAACCGATGGGCTTCTTCACCGACACGTCCGTCTGTATCGGTTGCAAGGCCTGCGAGGTCGCCTGCAAGGCCTGGAACCAGCTCCCGGCCCGCAACGGCGGCAAGGTTCCACTCACCGGCCAGAGCTACGACAATACCGTCGAGCTCAGTGGCATTCAGTGGCGCCACGTCAAGTTCATCGAGCAGTTCAGCCCCGACCGCAGCAGTGGGCGCTGGTTGATGATGAGCGACGTGTGCAAGCACTGCGTGCAAGCCGGTTGCCTCGAGGTCTGCCCAACCGGGGCCATTATCCGCACCGAGTTCGATACCGTCGTTATCCAGTCCGATGTCTGCAACGGTTGCCGGGCCTGCATCGCGGCCTGCCCGTTCGGGGTGATCGACATCAACCCCGAGACCAACACGGCGATGAAGTGCACGCTCTGCTACGACCGCATGCAAGCAGGCATGGTACCGGCCTGCGCTCAGGCCTGCCCGACGCACTCGATCCAGTTCGGGCCGATCTCCGAGCTGCGACAGCACGCGGAAGCACGCCTGGCCCAGTTGCAGGCCCAGGGCGTCAGCCAGGCGCGGCTCTACGGGCACGACGAGTCGATCCTGGGTGGCCTCAACTCCTTCTACTTGTTGCTCGATGAACCGGAAGTCTACGGCCTGCCATCCAACCCGCAGTTGCCAAGCCGCAACGTCGCGCCGTCGGCCGGCCTTTCGGCGGCCGGCGCCGTCGCGCTCGGCGTGCTCGGACTTGTCGGCCTCCGCAAGCAGCGAATGGACAAGCTGGCCGCTGAGGCTCGGGAGCAGCAGGAAGGAGACGGGAGCCATGCCGGATAGCTTCTTCACGGCATCGCCCGAATGGCGCTGGTGGATCGTTTTCTATTTCTTCGTCGGCGGCATCGCTGGTGGCGCTTTCGCCATCGCCGCGCTCCTGCGCCTGTTCGGGCGCGAGGTCGATCGGCCGCTGTCCCGCCTGGGCTACTACATCGCTTTCCCTGGCAGCATCATCAGCGGCATCCTGTTGATCGCCGACCTGAAGCGGCCGGAGCGCTTCTGGCACATGCTGATCCAGTCCGAGACCTTCGCACCGGCGTTCAAGTGGTGGTCGCCGATCTCGGTCGGGTCGTGGGGTCTCCTCCTGTTCGGGCTCTTCTCTTTCCTGGCCTTTGTGGGCGGTCTGGCTGAGGTCGGGATTCTGCCGCGCGGGTTACAGGCGCTGGTGCAGGGTGGGTTGGGCGCAGTCGTCAATGTCCTGGGGGGTATCTCCGGCTTCTTCTTGGCTGGGTATACCGGCGTGCTCTTATCGACCACGAACCGCCCGCTTTGGAGCGATACGGTCTGGCTCGGCCTGCTCTTCCTCCTCTCCGGCTTCTCCACCGGCGCCGCGCTGCTGATCCTGCTGAGCTGGCGCCAGAACCTCCCAGCCTTGGCTTGGCTCAAGGAGCTGGACACCTGGGTGCTCGGCCTGGAACTCGTCGTGCTGATCGTGCTCCTCGCGACGGTCGGCATGGCCGTCCTGCGCCCGGTGCTGTTCAACGCTTGGGGAGTCCTGCTTGTCCTCGGCGTCGTGCTCGTGGGCATTCTGGTGCCCGGGCTCTTGCACTATCGCCCGCTGCTCGGCAGGCTAACGGTGCCCGGCGCCGCGCTGCTGGTGCTGGTCGGCGGGTTCGTACTGCGGGTCGTGATGCTGCTCTCATCGGAGGCGGCGTAACGTGATGCAGGTGCGTCGTGTAGCCCAGCAGGTGGTGCCAGTGCTCTTCCTCGCTCTGGCTCTGCTCCTTACTGCCTGTGGGCCCGAGGCCTCGCGAACCCGCGGCGGTGGCCCAGGGGCAGACATCGGTAACCGCGGCGCGACGGTGGAGCTCCGTCCGACTGGCCCACGCGTGATCTACTACAACACGCCGCGCCCAGGTAGCGCGAGCGGTCTTGCCGGGATGCCGCTAGAGTGAGTGGCACCACTCTCCAGCGCTTCGAGGCCCTGGCCCGTGACGACGCGGTCTCCGCGCCGCTGGCACGCCTCTATGCGGCGGCGCTCCGCTCGGCTGCCGATCCGGCGTGGGAGGTCGGGGTCTCGATCGACTTCGTGGCGCTGCCGCACGGCACATCCCGGGCTCCACTCCTGCACGAGCGTACCATCGGAGTCGAGAGCGCCCGACTCGCTTTCCTGCTCGACGAACTCGCCCGCGTCGTCGCATCGCAATCGATCGAGGGCGGGCAGGAGCTCCGGGCCGCGGTGACCGGCGGCAGGCTCGCCGCCGTCGCGCTCCTGGCGGCGAGCATCGCGCACCGCGAGGTCGAGCTCGAGCGGCTGGCGGTGCAGGCGAGCGTACCGTCCTCGCTGCTCACGGTGGCTGGTCAAGCACTGGCTCTCCCAGTGCTTGGCACCTGCGGGCGCCAGGCGCGTGATCTGGTGCGACAGCTCGCGTGGCGGGCCGGCTACTGCCCGGTCTGCGGCGCCTGGCCAGCGCTCGCCGAGCTGCGCGGGCTCGAGCGCAGCCGCTGGCTGCGCTGCGGCCGCTGCGCCAGCGAGTGGTCATACCCGCACCAGCAATGTCCCTTCTGTGATAACGCCGACCACCGGACGTTGCGCTACCTGGCTGAGGAAGGCAAGCAGGATACGCAGCGCGTGGAGGTGTGCGAGCGCTGCCGGGGCTACCTGAAGACCTTCTCGACTATCACCGCCTGGTCGCTCGGCGACTTGCTCCTCCAGGATCTGATGACGGTCGAGCTTGACCTGGTCGCCCTCGACCGCGAGTACCGGCGACCGGGCCCGCTCGGCTTCCAGTTGGACACGCGAGTCGTGCCGCGCGACCGCGAGGCCTGACCAGGGAGACACGGTATGGCTGGATGGACCGATCGCTCCGCGCTGGTGCGCCCGGCGGCCTTCAGCCGGGCCTTGCTCCAGGCGCTCGAGGCGGCCGAGGGGCGGCGCAAGCGGCGCAAGCGCGACCAGACGCCTGACAGTATCGGCCTGGGCCTCAAGCGGCAAGTGTTGGAGCGGGTGATCGAGGCCGATCCCGACCCTGATGTCTTCGAAGCCTGGCTCCTCGAGCTGGTACTGGCGACGCCGGGCAGCGGGGGCTTACGGGCCATCTGCCAGGAGATCTACCAGGAGTACCAGCTCGCCCGCCACGATCCGAGCTTCAGCGAGTGGCTCGCCACCGGCGCGCCGAGCGACGACGCGCTGCCCGAGCCCCGGCTGGGCACCGGGCGCCGCTTGCGCGACGACACAGCCACCTGAACCCGCCCCCGTAAGCCGGCCCGCTATCCCACTCCTGAACAGCGGCGTCCGAGCGCCAGCGGGATCCGCGTGCTCCAGCAGCAGGTCAGTGGGCCGGTACGCGCACCCGGTGCCGAGCCACGAGGATACCGACCGCGCTCACCACCAGTAGCACGAGCCACCCCTCTCGAACCGGCCAGGGCACTCCAAGCGAACTCCCGTGCGATTCAATTGTGAGTGTGCCGAGCAGCCACCAGCGTTCCAGGAGCACGCGCGCTGGCCATGCGACCCAGCCGATCACACTCGACAGGGCCGTGACGTGCCAGACCTGTTCCCCACCGCTGAGCAAGACAGTCGCGGCTACACAAGCCATGAGGCCGCTACCGGCGAGCCAGAGCGCCAGCTCTCCAGCGGAGGCGATCGATTCCGGAACGAGCCAGCCTGGGGGGCCGGCCAGGAGCCAGCCGGCCCATCCGAACTGACCCGCTGCCCAGGCGAGTACGAGTATACCGAGAAGCAGGCGAAGACACGTGACAAGCGACTTTCCAACAGTCAGCGTGGCGAGCGCCGGCTGTCGAGAACGGTTCCTGCTGGTGAGTTGCGGCATGACGACCCCCTCTTCGTGCGAGAACCTCACGGAGTTTCGCCCTCGATCACCAGCGGCAAGATACCGCCGCTGCCCCGGCCTCCCCACTCGAGGGCCAGAGGACAGTGCCCTGCAGCCACACGTAGGCGGAACGTGGCCGCGACGACTCTACCGACCTGTGGCCAGCGAGCCTCACCCAGGTTAGGGACGACTGTAGCGCACGGGTCGGCACGCAGGCGCAGCACGACGTCCTGTAGGGGCTCGCGCCCCGGATTGTAGCCGAGCGCTCTGATCGAGATCTCTCGCCCGGCTTCGACTTCGCCGCGTGGAACCGCCACCACGAGATCGAGGCGCGGTGGACCACGTCGCGCGATCTCGACCCCTGAGTCCGGAAGGACGGAGAGTCGACTCAAACGGATCCCGCCGTGCCGCTCCACGCGCAGCACGAGCGGGAGATTCCCGGACGCCAGCCAGTCGATTGGCACGAGGTTGTGCACCGCCAGCTCCAATCTGGGCCCGAGCATGATCCCGCGCCGCAGGCCCCGGAACACATCGAGCGTGTCCCACTCCAGGTAGCCGCTGGGCTGCCCAGGATACCAGCGGAGGCGAACCAGGGTCGCGCTCCCGCCGGCCCGCTCGTCCCAAAGGAGAAGCTCCCCCGGGCCACTCGAGGGATCGACTTCGATCAGGTAGTGCAGCAAGACCGCGACGTACGCTCCGTTTGTCGGCGGGAGGGAGATATTGGCGATGATGTAGGCACCGTCTTCTGGGCTGTGAAGATCCAGTCCGGGCGCGGCGAGATCCGCGAGCGACCAGTAGCCTGGATAGGGTGGCTTGCCGACGGCCAGCGAGGAAGCGGTCAGCGGCAGCGCGAGCCCCAGCGCGATGAGGCCGATGACGATGCCGTGCACCGGTCGGGCCCAGTGCCGGGTCACCGCGTCACCCCCTCCCAGCGTCACTGGCCGTAGCCCGTTTACGCCTGGAGCTACGCGGGGCGCCGCCTGAGCCAGAGAGCGGCCAGGGCGAGTGCCGCGCAGCCGTATAGCACAGCGTGGAGAACCGTGAACGGCGGCCGGTAGAATTCCCACACGTGCTCGGCCAGTATATCTATCGGAAACCACCGTGGATCAGTCGCCATCCCGAGGTAGAGCCAGTCGGCGACAGAGTAGAGTGCCGGGGTCAGGAAGCCGAGCGCGCCGAGGAGCACGACCCACCGCGGGGGCCGGCCACGCCGCAGGAAGGCGACGACGTGTGCCAGGTAGATGGCACCATAGTACACAGCCACGGCAGCGAAGCGGCGCGCGTCGAACCGCGCCTCGGAGTACTCGGCGCGGAACGAGTCCAGCACCAGCCAGCCTGCCAAAAGCACCAGCCCGAGCCCGGCAGCTCCCGTGGCCGCACCCAGGAGAAGCCGGGCCGCTCGTCCTACCATGGCCCGTGTGGCGCTTCCCGATGTACCCATATCGGTTACCAGGGCGAGCGGATCGCGAGCGACCGTACCGCCAGACACCGCTCACGGCCTGGGCGTCGGCGTGGGAGTCGGAATCACGGTGATCGTCGCGTAGCCGTTGTTGAGCACGAAGCGATTCCCTTCCCAGCGCCCGCTAGACCACCCGTCGCGGTTCGCCATCCAGAAAGCGTCCTCAGTCACGCTGTAGTTGCGGTTCCGGAAGTAGGCCGCAAACCACTCCTCGGCCGTCTCGCTCCAACCGAATTGCTCATTCGTCCCGTCTTCGTCTTTGTCGATATGCGTGGTGCCGAGGACGTACCGGCCCCATGCCGTGCTGTAGAAGTAGTCCGGCGGGTTCGGCGCATAGAGCCGGACATGGTGATACCAGTTCCCGTACCCAGAGATGGGTTTCTAGCTTCCGCGATCACTGTCCCAGAACCAGCCTGCACCGTCGTTGGCACGCAGGTACATGGGGCCTCCGATGTAGTAGGGGGCGAGAATATCCTTGACCCTATTCACGTCGGCGTAGGTGCGGAAGACCATCGTGACCGGCCAGTCAACGGCGTTGCCGCAGGCACAGGAAGTCGAGGTGTTGTCCCAGTTGTAGAACGTATCGCCGCTGTAACTCACCGTCGTGTAGGTCGTGGTGGTGCCAGCGAGGACGACGCTCGTGAGCACGAGCGCCGACCCGAGGGCGAGCGAGAGACCAGACAGAGTGCGGTTCCGCATGGATTGCTCCTCTCTAGATGGACGCTTCCCATGCTTTACTCTCCGAAGTAGAGGCCGATCGCCTTGTCCTCCTCGAAGAGAACAAGAACCATGATTCCCTCGACATGCGGCTCGTCGATCCGCTGTACCTCGACTGTGACGAAATCGATCGGCTTGTAGGGTGGCTTGACGGCAACGGGGAAGGTTCCCTCGAGCGTTATCGGAGTTGCGAACTCGAGCAAAACTAGCGCGCCAACGAGTTCACCTTCCTGGTCATGAACGGGACTGACCCCACTGACCTCGGGCTTCCCCTGAGCCAGCAGCGGCTCGAGCCAGGGCGCGGCCAGCGCCAGCTCCGCAGCGCGCTGCTCGAGCTCGCTCGGAAGTGCCCACGGGTCCTCGGCCGGGTCGATGCTCGCATACGCGCCGGTCGCCTCCACGCGGACCGCGCGCCCGCTCGCAAGGTCGACCCAGACCAGCAGGCCTTCGGCGTTCCGCACGGTGTAGGTCGCCTGCTTGAAGCGCGTCGGCGGCCAGCGCGCCTGCCAGTCGAGCGGGGTCAGCCACTCGCCGCGCACGGTCTGCTGGGAGTCGAACGGCATCCAGGCGATACCGCCGGCCAGCTCTCCGGCCGGATCGTTGACCGTGCCGTAGGAGATCGCCACCTCGCGCGACGGGAGCGTCGCCAGCACCGCCTGGACCGTCGGGTGCGCCAGGGTCGCTTCCCGCACGAGCTGCTCCTGAGCAGGGGTCAGCATGGAGCCCACGGCTGGCTGCTCGCCGGCCTCTGACCGGGAGCGGGCGCCCGACCAGTATCCCCAGGCGAGCGCCCCTCCCGCGACGACCAGCACCGCGAGCAGGGCCGCGAGACGCGAAACCGGCCTTGCCATCCTCGTCCTCCTACCGCTGAGCGAGCGGGTACGCTAGCCTTATTCTAGTACGGGGGGATATTGTCAAGAGGAGAAAGCCAGGAAGTCAAGAGCGTCGTGCGGCCCTCACCCCCTCCTCCCTCTCCCGAAGGATCGGGAGAGGGAGCGGTCGCAGGATGGAGGGGGTAACGAGGAGCCCCGGGCGCGCTCAGCGGCTTGCCTGGCGCATCAGGCGCGCGGCGTCGGAAACTGCCGCCAGGATGCGCGGGTACGACCCGCAGCGGCAGAGGTTGCCGGCCAGGTACTCGGCGATCTCCTCCGGGCTCGGGTCTGGGTGCTCTGCCAGCAGCGCGACTGCGCTCAGGACCATGCCGGGCGTGCAGTAGCTGCACTGGAAGGCCATCTGCTCGATAAAGGCCCGCTGCACCGGGTGCAGCTCATCGCCGCGCGACAGCCCCTCGACAGTGGTGATCCGGCAGCCGTCGGCCAGCGGCGCGAGCAGCAGGCAACTGCTGATCGGCACACCGTCCACCAGCACGGCGCAGGCCCCGCAGATGCCGATCCCGCAGGTCTCGCGCACGCTGCTCAGCCCACAGCCATCGCGCAGCACCTCCAGCAGGGTGGCATCGGTCCGCACCGTGAGTGCCCGCCGCTCGCCGTTCAACTCGATGGTGATCGACTGCTCCATCAGCCTCGCTCCCCGCCGCGCGCCCGAATGGCCCGCAGCACGCGCTCCGGCGTCAGCGGCAGCTCCGTCACCCGCGCGCCGATCGCCCGCGCCACCGCGTTGCCCACCGCCGCCGGGATGGTCGGCAGCGCGGTCTCCCCCAACCCATGGATCTCGGCGCCGGGCCGCTCGACCAGGTCATGCGTCATCCGCTCCGGCAGGTCTAGGAACGAGGGGATCAGGTAGTCGGAGAGGTTCGGGTTGACGAGCTGCCCCTGCTCGTAGACCAGCTCCTCGAAGAGCGCGCTGCCTAGGCCGAACACGATATTGCCCAGGTTCTGCAGCTCGGCGGTGTGCCGGTTGACCACCTGCCCGGCGTAGACGCTGGCGTGCGCGTGGAGGATCGTCACTTTGCCGGTCCGGGTATCGACCTCCACCTCGACGGCCCCAGCACCCTGGTGCCAGTGTGAGGAGGCGATCCCCTGGCCGGTGTCGGGGTCGAGACCGCCCTGGTTGCGAAACTCCCCATGCTCGACCAGCGCCTCTTGTCGGCTCGCTTCCACGAGCTCGCCGAACTTGAGCGCCGAGGCCGGTGCGCCGGCCACCCGGACGCTGCCATCCATTAGCTCCAAATCGGCCTGCTCCACCTCCAGCCGCTCTGCGGCGATCCGCAGCAGCCGCTCGCGCAGCGCTAGCGCGGCCTGCCGCACCGCGTTGCCCATCATGTAGGTCGAGCGGCTCGACGTCGTGCGGTTGTCGAAGGGCGTGCGGGCAGTGTCCGGGTCGACCACCCGAATCTCCTGGTAGGGCACGCCGAGCGCCTCGGCCGCGAGCTGGGCCAGCACGGTGCGGGCGCCCTGGCCCAACTCCACGGTCGAGGAGTAGACAGTCACCCGGCCGCTCCGGTCGATCCCCACCTTCGCCTCCGAGCGGCTGGGCGTAGTCATCCCCTTCAGCACCACCGCCAGCCCCTTGGCCCGCACCCGGCCATCGCCCAGCTCATGACGCCACGGCCCCTCCCAGCCGATCGCCGCGGCCGCGCGCTCCAGGCACTCGGCGAAGTGCACGTCGTGCAGCGTCTCGCCGGTGGCGAAGGTCTCGCCGTCACGCAGCAGGTTGCGCAGACGGAATTCGAGCGGGTCGAGCCCCAGCGCGTCGGCGGCGATGTCCATCATCGACTCCGAAGCCCAGGCAGCCTGGGTCACCGCGTAGCCGCGGAAGGCGCCAGCCGGCGGCAGGTTGGTGTAGACGCAACGCGAATCGACCGCCACGTGCGGGATCCGGTAGGGGCCGACGATGCCGAAGCCGCCCTTGCGGGCTACGTCGGGCCCGCAGTCGGCGTAGGCGCCGGTGTTCCAATAGGCTCGTACCTCTTTCGCCGTGATGCGGCCGTCTCGCGTCAGCCCCAGCCGGATGGTAACGACAGTGGCGTGCCGGGTCAGGGTGACGAACTCCTCATCTCGCCGCAGCACGAACTTGACCGGCCGGCCGGTCACGTACGCCAGCAGTGCGGCCTGGGGCTCGATGCGCGGGAAGACCTTGCAGCCGTAGGAGCCGCCCATTGGGGGCACGATCACCCGCACGCGCTCGACCGGCAAACCGAAGATCTCGGCCAGGATCTGTCGCGTGTTGAACGGCGTCTGCGTGCCGGACCAGACCGTCAGCCGGCCGTCCTCCCAGAGGGCCAGGGCAGCGTGCGGCTCCATCGCCACGTGCTGGATCGCTGGCGTGCGGAAGGTCTCCTCAATCACCAGGTCGGCCTCGGCGAAGCCCCGGGCGACGTCACCGCGCCGGATCCGGAAGAGGTTACAGCAGTTGGTGCCGAACTGCGGCCTGATCCCAAAGTAGAGCGCGGTGCCCTCGTGCGGCCGCTCTGGCTCCAGTTCGTGCAGCAGCGGCGCGCTGGGCTCCAGCGCCTCCAGCGGGTCGAAGACCGCCGGCAGCTCCTCGCACTCGACCGCCACCAGCGCCGCCGCCTCCTGCGCTGCCTGCAACGTCTCCGCCGCGACCAGCGCCACAATGTCGCCCACGTAGCGCACACAGTCGAGCGCGACCACCGGCTGATCCTCGATCTGCGGGCCGTACACCGGGCGCAGACCGGGGAGGCGGCGCAGGTCTTCCCCGGTGACGACGGCGACCACACCCGGCACCTCCAGGGCTGCCGCGGTGTCGATGCGCGCGATGCGGCCGTGGGGCACGACGCTGCGCACGGCAGCAGCGTGGAGCATGCCCGGCAGGCTCGCATCCTGGGAGAACCGGATGCGGCCGGTCACCCGCTCGACCGCGTCGATCATCGGAACCGCCTGGCCGACACTCACTCCAGGATCTCCACCACGCCAGTGTTGCCATTCACCCGCACCCGCGCCCCGGTCTTGATCATCTGCGTGGCATTGGTGGTGCCCACCACCGCCGGGATCCCGAACTCGCGCGAGACGACTGCCGGGTGCGAGAGCTGCCCGCCGGAGTCGGTGACCAGGCCGCCGATCTTGGTGAAAACGACCACCCAGGCGGGGTTGGTCATCCGGCACACCAGGATCTCCCCCTGCTGTACCTCGTCGAACTCGTCGGGCGACTCCACCACCCGCGCGGTTCCCTCGACCACGCCCGGGGAGGCTGGCAGCCCCTCGACCCGCGCCGAGGGCTCCCGCTTCTCGCGCTTGAGCGAGTCGTAGAATTTCTGCGGGTAACCCCAGAGGCCCTGCTTGTACGGCTCCTCGAAGAGCGACCAGTGGGTAACCGTGCCAACCCACTCTCGCGGGCGGATCGCCATGGCACGCTCTCGAGCCTCCCGGCGTTCCCGAACGATCTCTTTGGCATTCGGCAGCGCGCCTGGGTTGGCGGCCAGCACACGCAGCTCGTGGTACTTGAGGAAGATCGTGTCGTCGGGCTGGTCGAGCAAGCCAGCCTCGACCAGCCGCCGGCCGATAGCGAGCAGCACGTAGCGCACGCGTGCGAACGTGCCCTGATCGATGTAGAAGTGATGATCTGGCGTCAACGGCATCATCTGCAGCACCCGGTCGAGCGCGGCCTGTACGATCTCGCGACCACGGACGTCGTCCGCCGGGATCATGCTCATCAGCTCGCGGATCGCCGCGTCGCGGTCGTCACGGAGGCGCTGCAGCGCCTCGGGAAAGGAGTAGTCGGTCGCCAGGTATCCCTGGATAGCCGCGATAATCGGCGCTGGATTTTCGCGCCAGGTCACGTAGACGTACTCGTGGCTGAAGATGGCCTTGTTGCCGTATTCTCGCTTGTACTTGTCCAGCCAGCGCAGGAACTCTTGTCCCTCCGCCGTCTTCGCGAGCTCCTCCAGAACCTCCCGAGGCGTCTCCTTGGAGAAGGCCTCAGTGAGGACGACGTTCCGCTTCACCCGTTCCTTGGCCTCCCACAGCTCGCGGATCGCATCCCAGTTCCGGTCGTCGTCCGAGACCATGATTCGGCCGAGGAGATCTTTGTCTACCTCGCCGATCACCTCGCGGACGGCGTTCTGGAAGTCGAGCGACGCCTGGAACTGCGAGAGGTTCAGGATCCAGTGGATGCGCCAGTGGCGCTCCTGGATATCGAGCGCGTCCTCGAACAAGACCATCAATTCCGGCAGGCTGGCCGAGTCGTAGGGGAAGTTGTCCAGATACTCGAAGTTGCGCAGGATCTCCGGCCTCAGCCGGGTCTCCCACCACTCGAGCCCTCTCTCCGCATAGATCGGCATCACCATACCGTAGTAGGGAGCGATCTCCTGCGCATACTTCGGGTCGGGGGGCACCACTGCGGTGTAGAGGTAGCCGTTCACCAGTTTGGCCTTCCAGTCCACCGCGAAGGGCGCGCCGAAGCGGCGGAACATGTAGGCGCAGGTCGACCACCAGCCGCCTAAGTCGAACCACATCGGTGAGAGCGGCTGCGGGCAGTGGAGATCGTCCCACCACCAGTGGAGCTGCTTCTCCTCCTCGCTCTCCCACTCGACCGGAAACTTCTCGTCACCGAAGAAGCTGACCGGCAACTGGACTTCGGGCGTCGTCGCAGCCATGTCCGGCCTCCCTCCTGTCTTTACGCCGCACCCCGCCTCGACCTCGCCACCGACCCGGCTGCATCGCTCTCCCGCTGCAGCCGGGCACTGTGCCTACTCCGGCTCGACGAGCTCGTAGAACTCCGGTACCCGACTCTCCAGCATCGGGATCACCTTGTTGACAATGTTCTCCTGGAACGCTGCGGTGGCCTTGTGGGCCTCGTAGTCGTCTCGCGTCCGATACTGTTCGTAGAGCAGGAACTTCCGCGGGTCGTCGAGCGAGCGATTGACATAGTACACGAGGCAGCCTGGCTCCGCACGCGAGACCGGAACCATCTGCTTGAGGATCTCCGCGACCTCGTCGTCCTTGCCTTCCTTCGTATAGTACTGCGCCACCACCACGAACACCGGCGACCTCCTCTCGGTCTTGTCCCCTCGTTCCTCGCGCTCGCAGACCGCACTCTGGCACAAGCCGCTGCGACGCCCCATGCCCCACGCGGAGCACGAATCCAGCTCGGCAGGCGATGGCGCGCCCCACCACCTGGCGCCGCGACGCGACCACCGCTCACTCCGTGCGCACGACGCGATTACGCAGCACTCCGATCCCCTCCACTTCCAGTTCCACCACGTCACCGGGCTGCAGCCAGCGCCCCAGCTCGAGACCACATCCGTTCGTGACCGTGCCTGAGCCCCACAGCTCACCCGGGTAGATCGTCTCGCTCTGCGACACGTGCGCGATCAAGTCGGCGAACGAAACGTGCATCCCCGCGCTCCGCCCCTCCGACCAGACCTCGCCGTTCACCCTGGCGACCATGCGCACGTTGCTGACATCGATCTCGTCCGGCGTCACCAGGTAAGGGCCGATGGCATTGCCCGTATCGAAATCTTTACCCTTGCTCGGCCCCATACCGATTGGGGCTTCGCGCATCTGCTGGTCGCGAGCGCTGAAGTCGTTGAAGATCGTGAAGCCGGCGATATACTTCGGCGCCTCCGCCTTCGGGATGTCCTTACCGCGCCGGCCGATCACCATGCCCAGCTCCAGCTCGAAGTCGAACTTCTCGGTGTAGCGCGGCATGACCACATCATGGTCGGGACCAACCACCGTGTCGGGGTCGCCCTTGTAATAGGCCGGAACCTCGTACCAGGCCGGCGGGATCTCGCCGCCTCGCCCGAGTGCCCGACTCGCGTTGCGCATGTGGCCCTCGAACGTCAGGAAATCACGGATCACTCGCGGGCGCGGCACCGGTGCCAGGAGCTGGACTTCTCCGAGCCGGTAGGCGGTCCGCCTCCCCAGCGCCTCCTCGACTCGGCCGCTCTCCTCGATCGCCCGGAGCGCCGCCTCCCGGCCGAGCGCACCGTTGCCGAGGAAGAAAACCATGTCGTCGGGGAGCAGGGCCGCCGCCAGGCGTGTGGCGTCGCAGCCGGGTTCGGTCCGCTCGAGATAGCCTGCGTAGGCCGCTTGCAGGTCCACCAGCCGGCCATCGACCAGCGCGCCGATTCGGCGCACCGGGCCAGCTGGCGTCGGAATCGCGAAGGTTGCAAGCTTCACGACCGTCCTCCTTCCCATCGCGCCCGCTGGCGGGCGACGCGCAGCGCCCGCTCGACGAAGACGCGGATCATCTCGGTGCGATACCAGGCCGAGCCGCGTAGATCTGAGAGCGGTTCGATTCCCGCCGCGTAGCGCTCGGCGATCTCGGCGATCGTCGCGTCGTCGAGCGCCCGGCCCGCTACGCCTTCGAGAACCTCCGGCAGCCGCTGGGGACGCTCGGCGACCGCACCGACGACCACCTCGGCCCGCGCCAGTCGCCCATCCCTGTCCGGCACGACCACCGCGGCTACCCCGAGGCACGGCCGGTCTTCGTGCGAGCGCGTCCGGTACTTGAGATAGACCGCTCCAACTTCCGGCGGCAGCGCCGGCACGACCACCTCGGTGACCAGCTCGTCCGGCTCCAGCACCGTCTGGTAGTGGCCGACGATGAAGTCGCGCGCTGCGATCTCGCGCCGGCCGCGTTGGCTCACCGCCACCACCCTGGCACCCAGCGCCGCGAGCAGCGCCGGCGGGTCGGAGGCGTAGTCCGCATCGCAGAGGTTGCCGCCGACGGTGGCCTGGTGGCGCACACGCACGTTGGCCACCTGGCGGCAGGTCTCGGCGACGACTGGCAGCCGCTCGCGCACCAGCGGCAAGGTCTCGACCGAGCGGAGACGGGCCATCGCTCCGAGTCGCAGGTTCCCCGCTTCATCCACCGCGATCCCCGCCAGTTCGGAGACACGCCGCAGGCTGACCAGCAGCGAGGGCCAGAGCAAGCCCTGGCGGAGCACGAGGGTAACCCAGGTGCCGCCAGCCACCAGCTTCGCCTCCTCGCCGTACCGGGCCAGGAGATCCAGCACCTCAGCGACACTTCCCGGCTCCACGACCGCGAACTCAGCCATCTGACCGCCTGTCGATCCCGGCTGGGGCAGCCAACGACCGCTCGACGCACTCGACGAACTGCTCGGTCATCTTGCGCGCGACGTCCTGGATCACCGTGCCACCGAAGCGCCCCAGGGCACCGCGGATCGAAAGCTCCATCTGGTAGCGCACCAGTGTCTGCTCCCCCTGTGGGTGGAGAGAGGCACTCACCACAACGCGAACCAGGCTGCCGGTCGCGCGCTCGTTACCCTGTACCTGCACAACGAGCCGCTCCGGCGGCTGCACCTCGGAAAGTTCGACCGTCACGCCGAACGTCGCTCGCAGCGGCCCCACTTTGACCTGGATACGCCCTGTGTACGTTTTCTCATCCACCTGCGTGACGTCTTCGACTCCGGCCATGCAGGCACTCGATCGGGGAACGTCGAGGAAGAACTCCCAGACCCGCTCGCGAGGCGCGCTGAGCGTG
The DNA here is from genome assembly GCA_938082375.1 of uncultured Thermomicrobiaceae bacterium. Taxonomy (GTDB): domain Bacteria; phylum Chloroflexota; class Chloroflexia; order Thermomicrobiales; family Thermomicrobiaceae; genus Thermalbibacter. The sequence goes on along the minus strand of CALKCJ010000007.1, from coordinate 11,032 downwards.
AACTCCTGGCTGATGATCACCTGGCACTCTCCCCCCCAACACGCGACGCCTCGTGCGCGACGAACTCGTCGATCCGCGCGAGAGCGGCCTGATAGAGCGGCCGCGCCAGCTCGCGCGCTTGCGGCAGCCGGATACGCTCGTACATATAGGTCATACGCTCGCGGACGCGCTCCGGCGTGTAGTGATGCTTTCCCTCTCGCGCGTATCCGACGAAGAGTTCCACGTTGGTCTCCAGGAAGCTCAGGCTATCGGCTGCCTGGAGCAAGTCGGCTTCGGGCCATCCGCCCTCCTCGTGTACCTCGATCAGCGCACGCACGCGTTGAATAAGTCCGGGCTCAGCCCCCTGCTGGCGCAACCACTTCGCCACGATTCGCGCCGAGCGTTCCTGATGTTGCCGCTCGTAGTCAGGGTCGGGGATCGGCCGCCGGGCATCCGCCACCGGCGAGTCCGGCCCAGGGAATGCCCGCTCCATATCGTGCGTCAACGCAGCCAGGCGGAGATGGCCCCGGGCGTCCGGCGCCAGCACTAGTAGCCAGTCGAGCGTGCGCCGGAGATGGTCAGCGTTCCAGTACGAGTCGATCCACTCACTGGCTCGCTCGAGTAGTTCATCGACGGTCGGCATCAGTTCCCCTCACAGTGTGGTGATCGGCCGGCTCTGGAGCAGGTAGACCAGGCCGCCTTCGATGGCCCACTCGATGTCCTGCGGCGCCCCGAAGTAGGCCTCGACCCGCTCGGCCAGCTCGATCAACGCGTGGAGTTCGACGTCAGAAAGCACCCGCTGACGCTCTCTTCCCGGTGGAATCGACACCTGCTTCAAGCCATTACCAGAGGGATCGCGCACGAGCATCACAGTCTTCGCTGGCACGAAGGCCCGCAACAGACAGCGATCCACGCGAGAGACGAGGTAGTTGTCCGGCACCACCAGCCCGGATACGACCGCCTCGCCGAAACCCCAGGTCGCCTCGATCACGCAGCAATCCCGGCGCCGCTGCACCGGATCAGCGGTGAAGAGCACGCCGGACTTCTCTGGTACCACCATCCGCTGGACGACGACCGCGATCGCGGTGTCGCGGAGGGCGCCTTTCTCCGAGCGGTAGAAGAGGGCGTGCGAACCGAAGAGCGAGGCCCAGCAGTCCCGCACCCGCTCGACGACCTGACGCGCGCCGAAGACGTTGAGATAGGTCTCCTGCTGGCCAGCGTAGGACGCAGCCTGGGAATCCTCAGCGACCGCGCTCGAGCGCACCGCCACCGGGACGTCGATCCCTCCTCCGAGTTCCGCGTATGCCGCATGAACGGCCCGCGATATCTCCAGTGGCACCTCCAGCGAGCGGATGAGTTCTTTGATCTGCCGCGAGGCCGCCTCCAGGCTGGCCCTGCTGGCGGGGTCGACACGTTCCAACGCCTCGAGGATCCGTCCGGCGACCCTGTGTTCATCGAGGAAGCGCGCGAACGCCGTCGCGCTGACGACGAAGCCGGGCGGCACCGGGAGACCAGCGGAGGCCATCCGGCTCAGGCTGGCCCCCTTCCCGCCGGCAAGCCGCACCTCAGCGCAGGCGGGGTCGCTGAACCAGTGGATCAACGGACGGAGCGCCACCGAACCCATCGACGCTACTCCTCGACGATCGCGACCGCCCGCACCGGAGCCGCGGTCGTCCCGACCCACTTGATGGGAAAGGCTGCCACCTTGAAGCCGAAGGAGACGGGGATCTGGTCGAAGTTGGTCATGTTTTCGATGTGGTAGTATTCGCGCTCCCGCATCACCAGGTGAGCTTCCCAGAACTGCTTGCGCTCGAACATGGCCCAGACTGGCGGGTCGAAGGTGATCGCATCAATGCCCATCACCTTGATACCCTGGTCGAGAAGCCAGAGCGTCGCCTCGCGCGTCATCCCGCAGTGGTCGGTCAGGTAGCGCTGCTCGTCCTGGTAGGCACCAGCGCCCGTCCAGATCAGCACGATGTCCAGCGGCTTGAGCTGATAGCCGATCTTCGCGAGCGCCTCCTGTACCTCGGCGGCGGTGATCCCGGCTCCTTTCTCTTTGTGGCGAAAGTCGAGCAGCACACCGTCACTGTAGCAGTACTCGAGTGGAATACCTTCGGGGCCGGGTGCCTCAGCGACGAGGTGCTTGCGGGCATCGATGTGCGTGCCGACGTGGTCGCTCAGCTCGATCTTGTAGCTCGCGGTGAGCCAAGTCGCACCGTACTTGGCGGCGCCGATGTTCTCGGCGAACTCTTCCCATGTCTCGAACATCTCCAGCTTTGGCTTGCTGATCCGCGGGAAGGTGAGCATGTCGTTATGCACCGGCATGCTCAAGTCAATCAGTCGCACTCCCATCCTGCTCTCCTTCGCGTCGCTCACCCTGAACATCCCTACTCCGCGGCCTCGTCTGCAGGAGCGCCCTTCAGTGCCTGCAACACCCAGCGGCCCGGTTCCTCGATGTGGCGACGCATCACCTGTTCGGCCAGATCGGGGTCGCGAGCACGCAGCGCCTCCAACACCGGCTCGTGGCGCTCGGCCAACCCGCCGAGCGCACGCTTGACCGCCGTGAAGGTCAGGTACGTGGTTGTGGCCAGGCTCAAGCTCGTCCAGAACTGCTGGAGCAGCCGGTTACCGGACGCCTCGACAATGATGCGGTGAAAGGCCACGTCCGCCTCGATCGCGGCCGCCTCGTCGCCGGCCGCCGATGCCTCGCGCATGCGGTCGATCTGCTCCTCCAGTTGGAGGATCTGCTGGGCGGTGATCCGCTGGGCAGCGGCGCGCGCTGCCACCCCTTCGATCGCGGCGCGGATGGGGTAGATCTCCACCAGTTCCTCGTCGGTGAACTCACGGACGTGGGTGCCGCGGAAGGGAGAGCTGACGACGAAGCCGAGCATCTCCAGGTCGCGCAGCGCCTCGCGTACCGGCGTCTGGCTGACACCGAGCTCCTGGGCGATCCGGGTTTCGACGATCCGATCGCCTGGTTTGAACACACCTTGGAGAATCGCCTCGATCAGGTACTCCTTGATCTCGTCGCGCAAAACCCGGCGGGCAATCGGCCGCCGGTTCGAGCGCGCCTCGGCCCCCGGCAAAGCACTTCCGCGTCTCGATCCTGTCGTCATGCACCCTCCAAGCGACCACCCAACCTGTCCCGATCGAAGGAGATCATCACGTCGATTTAGTGCCCTTTGACGCCTTGAAGCCGCTCGCCATCCCATGCTCAGGCCTGGGGCCGCAGGCTCTTGAACCGCTGCATGGTCTCGGTCATCGCCCGCTCAGTCGGCAACCGCTCGACGCTGGAGGCGCCGAAGAACCCGACCACGCCCCGCGTGCGCTCCAGCACGTACTGCACGTCCTCCGGCTCGGCGATCGGCCCGCCGTGGCAGAGCACGATGATGTCCGGGTTGACCGCTTTGGCGGCATCGCACATCGCCTGCACGCGCTCGACCGCCTCGTCGAGTGTCACTGCCGTCTTCGCCCCGATCATCCCTTTGGTCGTCAACCCGAGGTGCGGCACCAGCACGTCGGCCCCGGCCTCCGCCATCGCCCGCGCCTGCTCGGGGTCGAAGACGTAGGGCGCAGTCAAGAGATCGAGCTCATGCGCCTGGCGGATCATCTTGATCTCGAGGTCGAACCCCATACCGGTCTCCTCGAGGTTCTGCCGGAAGACTCCGTCGATCAAGCCGACAGTGGGAAAGTTCTGGACGCCGACGAAGCCCATCTCCTTGAGCTGGCGTAGGAAGACCGGCATCAGGCGGAACGGATCGGTGCCGCACACCCCGGCCAGTACCGGGGTGTGCTTGACGATCGGCAAGACCTCCGCCGCCATCTCGACCACGATCGCGTTGGCGTCGCCGTAGGGCATCAGGCCGGCCAGGGAGCCGCGGCCGGCCATGCGGTACCGGCCGGAGTTGTAGATGATGATCAGGTCGGCACCACCCGCCTCGGCACACTTCGCCGAGAGCCCGGTGCCCGCTCCAGCACCGATAATCACGCCCCCGGCGGCGACGGTCGCGCGCAACCGGGCGAGCGCTTCCGCTCGGGTCATTGGCAGCCCGCTCATCCCTACACCTCCGCTCGCGCTACGGCCTGGGCTCGGATCAGCTCGTCCAGGCGCTCCGCCATCGCCCGCGCAAGGGCGGAATCGTTGATGTCGGTGTCCCATTCATGCACTTCGATATCCGGTCGCAGGTTGGCTTTGAGGTTCTCGATCAGCGCCTGGTCGGCTTCTGGGTCGTAGAACGGGCCGCCTTCCTTCGAGATCAACGAGACGCCGCGGAGCGGGATGAAGACTGCCAGCGGCCCGCGTGCCTGGTTCAGCTTGCGGGCGATCATCCGCCCCAGTTCAGCACATTCCTCTGGCGTCGTGCGCATCAGCGTTACCGTGGGGTTGTGCTTGTAGAGGGTGCGCCCGCGGAAGCGCTCCGGCACGGTGTCGATCGGTCCGAAGTTGACCATATCCAGAGCGCCGAGCGAGACCACTTGCGGGACACCGGCCTTGCCGGCGGCTTCCAGGCGCTGGGGGCCAGCGGAAAGGACGCCACCGACCAGCTCGTCGGCCAGCTCGGTGGTCGTCACGTCAAGCACGCCGGCCAGGTAGCCGGCCTCGACGAGCGCCTCCATCGCCTGGCCACCGGTGCCGGTGGCGTGGAAGACCAACACCTCGTAGCCGCGCTCCTCGAGCACCTTGCGCGCCTCCGTCACACAGGGCGTGGTCACCCCGAACATGGTCGCGCCGATCAGCAGCTTGCTCGCTGCTGACGGTTGGAACGACTCGTAGCCCCTCGCCATGCCTGCGATGGCGGCCGCAGCGTTCGTGAGGATACGCTCCGAGATCCGGTTGATGCCGGCGATATCGACGACCGGGTACAACATGGCGAGGTCGCTAGCGCCGACGTAGGGACGCGTATCGCCGGAGGCGAGTGTGGAGACCATCAGCTTGGGGACACCGATCGGCAGCGCGCGCATTGCCGGCGTCGCGAGCGCCGAGCCGCCTGAACCGCCCAACGCCAGGATCCCGTGCAGCCGACCCTGCTGAAACAGATCGAGCACGACTGCCCTCGCGCCAGCGGCCATCGTCTCGATCGCGGCGCCCCGGTCGCCACGGGCAGCCAGCTCAGCAACATCGGCGCCGGCCGCGCGTGCCACTTCCTCGCGAGAAATGTCGGGAGTCGCGAGCGGCTGCCCCAGCACCCCGGTGTCGACCAGGATCACCTCGCAGCCGGCATCACGCAGGCGCGCCCGCAGGTAGTCGTACTCGATGCCTTTCGTATCAAGCGTGCCCAGCAAGACGACCGTCGCCACGCGTGTACCCTCCAGCCCAAGCTCAGGCCACCTCACGTCGCGGACTCACGCCCAGATATTGCTGCTGGATCGCCGGATCGGCGAGCAGCGCCGATGCTGTGGTTTCGAGTACGATCCGCCCAGTCACCATGATCGCGATCCGTTCAGCGAGCGCCGTCGCCACCGCGAGCCGCTGCTCGACCACCAGCATCCCCAGCCCCTGGGTCGAGAGCTGCCTCAGCACCTCGATCAGGTGCTCCACGACCACTGGCGCCAGCCCTTCCGACGGCTCGTCCATGATCAGCAGCCGCGGATTGGTCAGCAGCGCCCGGCCGATCGCCAGCATCTGCTGCTCGCCGCCGGAGAGCGCGCCGGCCCGGTGTTGCCGCCGCTCGGCAAGCTGGGGGAAGAGCTCGTACACGCGCGCCGGCGTCCACCCGTTCTGGCGGTCGCTCTCCCTCCGCGCCACCAGCCGGAGGTGCTCCTCGACCGTCAGGGAGGGGAAGATCCGCCGCCCCTGTGGGACGTAGCCGATGCCCGCGGAAGCGATTTCGTGCGGCCGCCGGCCAACAAGCTCCTGGCCGTCGAAGCGGGCCGAGCCGCGCACCGCCGGGACGAGCCCAACCAGCGCCTGGCAGAGTGTGGTCTTGCCCATGCCGTTGCGGCCGAGCAGCGCCAGCGGCTCGCGAGCGACCGTGAGATTCACGCCCTGGAGGATGTGACTCTGGCCATAGTAGGCGTGGAGATCCTGGATCTCCAGCAGGTGGTCAGGCACGGCCATGTTCTCCCTATCGTCGACTGGAGTAGCCACAGGCTGCCTCGAGCTCGTGAACGGCGGCACCGACCCTGCGATCGGCTACGCGATGCGCTCTAGCCATGGCGCACCCCCAGGTACACCTGTTGCACCACCTCGTCGGCACTGACCTCACCCGGAGTGCCTTGCGCAATCACCCGCCCCTCGTGCATCACGGTGACTTGCCGGGCCACCCGGAACGCCACGTCCATGTCATGCTCCACCAGCAGGATCGTCATGGCCGAATCGAGCCCAAGGAGTAGGCCGGTGAGCAGCTCGCGCTCGGCAGGCGAGAGGCCGGCGGCCGGCTCATCGAGGAGCAGGAGTCGAGGATTGGACGCCAGCGTCATCCCCAGTTCGAGCTGCCGCTGCTGGCCGTGGGCGAGCGCGCCAGCGAGCGCGTGGATCGCGTGGCCGAGCTCCACCTGCTCCGCGAGCTGCCGCGCCCTCACGATTTCGGGGTCGCTGGCACGCGGGCGCCGCAGGCTCATGCGCCAAGGACGCACGCCGCGCGCCGCAAGGTAGAGGTTGTCCAGCACGCTCAGGCGCGGGAAGACGAGCGGTGTCTGGTAGGTGCGAGCGATGCCCAGGCGGATACGCTCGTGCGGCGGCAGCCGCGTGATGTCGTCACCGTAGAACCGGATGGTTCCGCTGGTCGGCCGCAGGTCGCCCGCGATCAGGTTGAACAGCGTCGTTTTGCCCGCGCCGTTCGGGCCGATGATCGCCCGGCGCTCTCCGGGGGCCAGGCTGAGTGAGACATCCTCGACGGCCCACAGGCCACCGAAACGCCGGCTCACGCCTTGGAGCTCCAGGGCGTGGCCGATCGCTTGCGCCGGTGTGGCCTGCACGGTGACCATCGAGTGCGACCGTCTCTAAGAACCGAAGGCGCGGTGAATATCCTCGCACTTCGGGTTGTCGCGCGTGAACGATCCGAGGGCCAGATACTGCTCCTCGGGCAAGCCGAGCGTCTGGTTCACGCCTTCGACCACCTTGACCAGCTTATTGTACAGGTTGCCGTCTGGCCCCTCCGCCACCTCGGTCACGTAGTTGTTGGCGATGGCCTGGCGGTTCTTGTCGAGCTTGATGTGCCCGGTGGGGCCGTCGAACTCGACTTTGGCCAGCGCCGCCTGCAGCTTCTTCTGTCCGTCGCTCAGGTCGCCATTAACCTCCCGCAGACCCAGCAGCAACCCCTTCGCATTGACGTAGTAGCCCCAGGCGAAGAGCGACGGCGTGGTGAGCCCTTGCGGGAACTGCTCCTTGTAGGCCTTAACCCAGGCCTGCCAGGCAGGATCGGGGTTGTCTGCGGCCACCGGCCCGGCGCCAGGGATGCCGATGACTCGCTGCCGGATGTTCCCTTTCGCCTCCAGCACGTTCTGGTCGATCGTGGAGCTCCCGCCGATCAGGGCCGCTTGGCCACCGAAGTCTGCGTAGGCCTGCAGGAAGTTGACCGCATCGGAGCCGCCGAGGATCACGTAGATAGCGTCGATGTCCGTGGGCATCGAGCCGATGACCGAGCTGTAGTCCCGCGTGCCGATCGGTACCCAGAACTGGGCCGCGACCTCGCCACCCAGTCGGCAGAACTCGAGCAGGAAGCCGGCTACCTGGCTGTAGGGGTAGGAGTAGTCCTCCCCGAGCGTGGCCACGCGCCGGTAGCCTTTCTCCTGGTAGCAGTAGGTGCCCAGCCCTGCCATCCACTGCACGCCGTCGGTCGAGAAGCGGAAGAAGTTGGGTGCCGGGTCGCGCAGCGTCGTGTCCTGCGCTGCCGAGGTGCCGTTGACGAACGTCTTGTCCGGCACCGTCTTGGCGTAGTCACGGATCGCCAGCCCTTCATCACCGGAGAGCGGCCCGACGATGAGGTCGACGCGAGCCTGTTCGATCAGCTTGCGCGCCTTCTCGCGCGCGACCTGCGGGGTGGCATCGGTGCTCTCCTTTACGATGCGGAGCTTCTTCCCACCGATCTCACCGCCGAACTCCGCAATCGCCATCTCGACGCCGCGCACACCCTCATCGCCGAACAGCGCGAACGCGCCCTCGAGCGTTGCGAGCACGCCGATGACGATTTCACCGGCTGCCGGGCCGACCGTGACGGTGGGCGAGGCCGCGGCTGCAGGGGTTTGAGCCGCGACGGTCGTCGGCGTGGCTGCCGGGGCCGCGGTCGGGGAAGCTGCGGACGGGGCCGCGGTCGGCGTCGCCTCCTCACGCGCGCAGGCAGCGAGCAACCCCGAGGCAACCGGCACCACCAGTCCGAGCAGCCCGGCCCGTCGCAAGAGTTCGCGCCGGCTCAACCGCTTTCGGTTTCCTCCATCGAGCATGGAACTCCCCTCCTCTCACTCGTCTTGATGACCAATCGCCTGCTGCACGCTCAACTCATCCAGCTCATCACGGGCCCGCTGTCGCGCCCGGCTCTGTCGCCGAAGCAGCTCGACCGGTCGCGCCACCAGCCCGCTTAGTCCTTCCGGCGAGAAGAGCACGATGGCAAGGAAGGTAAGACCGATGACGGTGTTGAAGCGCTCGGTGAACGAACTGGCGAAGTTCGTCACCAGGACGAATGCCAAGGCTCCGAGAAAGGCGCCTTCGACCGAGGCCAGCCCGCCGATCACCGCCATCACCAGCACGTTGATCAACCTGGTGACGTCGATCGTGGTGGGGGAGATGGCGCCGTTGTACCAGACCCCCAGCAGCCCGCCGCACGCAGCCAGAAATCCGGCGAAGGTGAACGCCGCCAGCCGGTGCAGCGCCACATGGTAGCCGAGGGCAGCAAGTCGCCGTGGGTTATCGCGCACCGCCTGTAGGGTGAGGCCGAACGGCGTCCGCAAGAGATACCGCACACCGAGGTAGCTCGCCAGCGCCACCGCCAGGCAGAGCTCGTAGAAGAGCGCCCGCTCAGTCAACAGGTGGCCGCTGACCTCTGGAGCCCGGATGCCGAGGATGCCGGTATGCCCGCCGAAGATGGAGCGGTTTTGGTTGGCGAGCGCGTAGACGACCATCCCAAGCGCCAGCGTAATCATCAGGAAGTAGATCCCACGCGTGCGCACCGCGACGAGCCCGAAGAGGAAAGCTGCCAGCGTCGCCGCCGCGAGGCCACCGATCACGCCGACCCACCACGGCTGGCCGTGGGTGACCGTGAGCACGCCATAGCCGTAGCCGGCCAGGCCGAAGATGGTCATCTGGGCGAGCGAGATCATCCCCCCGTAGCCCGCCAGAAAAGCGAGGCTGAGCGCCGCGATGCCGAGGAAGAGCGCTGGGCTAAATACCCGCCCGACGAAGTAGGCGCTGCCCCACAGCGGGAACGTCGCCAGCAGCCCGACCACGAGCAGCGTGAGCATGGTGCGAGGCGAAGCCAGCGCACTCATGCCGGCCTCCCAAATAGCCCCTGTGGTCGCAGCGCCAGGACGACCACCATCAGGAGAAAGCTGACGATGGCCGCATAGGTGGGAAAGAGCGCCAGGCTATACTGCTCCACCAGCGCCACCAGCAGCGAGGCCACGGCCGTACCGGGCAGGCTGCCCATGCCCCCGATGATCACCACGATCAGCGAGGCCAAGAGGTAGCGAGCGTCTTCGCCGGAGGCGATCGAGAACGCTGAGCCGCCGATCACCCCGGCTAGCCCGGCGAGCCCGGCACCGAAGGCGAACATCAGCGCGAAGAGCCGCTGTACGTTGATCCCCACCGCTGAGACCATGTCGCGGTCATCGATGGCGGCCCGGATGGTGATGCCGAGCCGGGTGCGGGTGAGCAGGAGCCAGAGCGCCAGGCCGACGAACACGGCGAAGGCCAGGAGGAACAGCCGGTATTTCGGATAACCGATGTCGAGCACTGGTAGCCGCGCACCGCCGCTGATCGACCGAGGCGGGGAGAAGCCGTACGTAAAGCCGCCCCACTGGGCCAGCATCAAGTCGGCGGCCACGATCGAGACGCCGATGGTGACCAGTGCTTCACGGAGATCTTGTCCCTGGATCGGCCGCAGGAGCGCCTGCTGGAGGGCCAGACCGGTGACGGCAGCAACGGCGGCCGCCGTCACGGCACCGAGGATCCAGTTGCCGGAGCGCTCAGCCGCTGCCCAGCCCACGTACCCGCCGAAGAGATAGAGCGAGCCGTGGGCAAGGTTGACGACCCGCATCAGGCCGAAGATCAGGGTGAAGCCCACCGCCACCAGGAAGTAGAGCGCGGCCAGCGTCAGACCGTTGAGGGTTACCGTGATGAACTGCGTCCAAGTCACCGTGCCTCAGCCGTTTCCGTGAGACCGCTGTGCGCGACACCCGGCATGGGTCGAGTGGTCTCTGATGCCCGAGTCAGATGGATCACCGATTATCGATGATCGTAATCGATGATCGAGCGAGTGTCAAGACCACCACTGTGGGGTTGCGTCTGTCCGGCAAAACGAGCGGGGAGGGCTATGGAAACCGCGAGCCAATGACCAGTGCCGGTGCAGGCGCTGTCGGCGCGCCCGACGGCCCCGTGGCGAGACGACAGCTTTTGGCCGCTGGACGCGCCGCGCACCGTGATCCGGCGTCACAGCGCCGCCCCGCGCTCCCGCACGAGCCCACGAGCACGCGCCACCAATATCCTCATCGGGACGAAGTAGAGCCGTGTCGAGAGAACGGAGCGCGCCCCGCTGCCGGTTACTCGAAGACCATGAACTCGAGCAGGTTGCCGAAGGGATCGCGACAGAAGAAGCGAGGCCGCCCGGGAATCGGAGCCGCATCGTAGGGAGCGTACCCAGCCTGCTCCAGCGCCGCGCGCACGGCGTGAAGATCCTCGACCTCGAAACAGACGTGCCGCCGCGAGCTCCCGCGGCCGGGCTCGTCCTGCCCAACGACATGCAGCTCGTCCGGGCCGACCTCGAACCAGGCGAGGATGTCCAACCCCGCAAGTGTCTCCGGCACCGGCTTTTCCCGGAAGCCGAGCACGCCGCCGTAGAACTGCCGCGCCGTCTCGGCTCCATCGAGCGGGGCCGTGATCGAGACGTGCTGAATCCGCCGC
>CALKCJ010000006.1 GCA_938082375.1 uncultured Thermomicrobiaceae bacterium | reverse complement strand
TCGGGTCGAGGTACACTACCGCGTGGTTGACCGCGATGATCGCCTCCGCCACCCCCGTCGCAATCAGCTTGAACTTGCTCGGGTAGGTCACCACGTCTCCGGCGGCAAACACCCCCGGCACCCCCGTCGCCATCGTCTGCGGATCGACCAGAATGCTGTTGCGCTCGATCGTCAACCCCCACGCCTTCATCGGTCCCAGATCCGCTGCGAACCCGATGGCGACGATCATCTCCTGCGCCGGAACCACGTGCTCCTCGCCCGTGCGGGTCTGGTGGAAGCAGACTTCCTCCAGCCGGTGGTCCCCCCGCACCTCCTTGACCTCGTAGAAGGGGTAGTACATCCGCACCGGCGATTCATGCAACTGCTGCACCGAGCGCTCGTGCGCCCGGAACTTGCTGCGGTGGATCAGTGTCACTTGTCGAGCCAGCGGGGACACCGCGAGCGCCCAGTCCACCGCCGAGTCGCCGCCGCCGACGATCACCACGTCCTTGCCCCGGAACACTTCCAGGCTGCGCACCAGGTAGTGGACGCCGCGGCCCTCGAACTCCCGCACGCCGGGCGCCTCCAGCCGCTTGGGCTCGAACGAGCCGATCCCGGCACAGATGATCACCGTGCGCGTCCAGTGGGCGCGCTTGTCCGTCGTCAGTCGGATCAGTCCCTCTGGCTCCCGCCGCTCCAGCCCGACGACGGCCTCTTCCAAGCAGGCGACCGCGCCGGTGGAAAGGGCCTGCTCCACCGCACCGGCCACGTAGTCCTTGGCCAGGATCTTGGGGAAGCCGGCCACGTCGTAGATGTACTTCTCGGGGTAGACTGCGATGAGCTGGCCGCCTAGCTCCGGCAGGCTGTCGATGATCTTGGTCTTCAGCCCGCGCATGCCGGCATAGAAGGCGGCGAACAGCCCCACCGGCCCACCGCCAATGACGGTCACATCGTAGACCTCTTGCTCCAGTCCCTGCTCGTCCATCGCTGCTTCGCCTCCGCACCGCTCATGGTGCATCCTCGCTCCGAGCACCGTTGGCCGGAGGAGGACAGCCCGCACTGTCTGCCACGACACCAGAGTATACGGAACCACTCGAGGCAACGCACACTGACACATCAGGGCGCGGGTCTATCGTCAACAGGAGACCTCCAGAAGGTCACGTCCCACGATCACCTCGCCAGCGAATTCGTGCTCGGCCTCGTCGAGCGTGGCATCCTCGAAGACACCACGCAAGAAGTGGGTCAGCACCAGCGTGCGGACGTTGGCCTCGCGGGCGACGCGGGCTGCCTCTGCCGGGGTCGCATGGTGGTGACGCAGCCGCTCGGCCAGGTTTCCCCAGAGCGGGTTCGGCTCTAACGCCAGCGCCGGAGCCAGGCAGGCGTCGTGCACTAGCACGTCGGCACCGCGCGCCAGCTCGACCAGTGCTGGGCAGTACGCCGTGTCGCCGGAGATCACCAGCGACTTGCCGGCGTAGTCGAACCGGAAAGCCAGCGTCGGCGCCGAGTGGATCACCGGCGCGGCCCGCACCTGCAGGCTCCCGTCGTTGTAGACGACCCCCCGTTCGAGCAGGCACTCGTAGATGGCTACGTCGAGCACCCCGGCTGGTGAACGGCCTACTGAGACCCGGTACGCGATGTCGTCTCCGTAGGGTTCCAGCAGGAGTAGCCGGTGGAGACGCTCCGTGCCCGGCGGGCCGTAGACCGCCAACTCGCCTCGGCCCATCGCCCAGCTTCCCAGGACGAACTCGGCATAGTCGAGGGTGTGATCCGAGTGCAAATGGGTCAAGAAGAGCAGCGTGAGGCGCGCCGGGTCGAGACCGGCCTCCAGCAACCGGCGCATGACACCAGCTCCGCAGTCAACGAGGATCGGTCGCTCTCCCGCGAAGACGACCTGGCCGGTGTTGGCCCGCTCAAGCGTCGGTCGTGGCGACCCGGTGCCGAGCAAGAGGACGCGCAGGCTCACAGTCGGTACCCTTTCTCCGGGGCGAACCCGCGGCCGCAGTCTACCACTACGGCCACATCAGGAAACCAGGCCCGCCAATCGTCGGCACACGGCCATGGGCATAGCCCCACTCCAGCGCCGAGGTGGTAGGCCGATATCACAATGCCGACGAGCGGACACCCGTCACGCGTGGAGACGCCTTACATCGCACCGGGAGCCGCCCATACTGGGGCACATGGTCATGTGTCCCGACGTTACACTCGTGCCAGTGTGCGGAGTTCAGCTCCCGCGAGCGTTCGCTTCCGGTCGCACCGGAGCCTGCCTCGACGAGGCACGGCGAGCGATGACGGCGGGCACACGCCAAAGCAGCCTCTCAGATCAGCAGGAGTTTGCCTTCCTCTTCGAGACGCCGGACGATCCGGCGCACGTCCTGCGCACGCGAGCGGTCACAGACGAGGACGACGTCCTCGGTATCGACGATCACGAGGTTCTTGACGCCCAGCGTCACGACCGTGCGGCCCCGACCGTAGACGAGGGTCGACTCGGTGTCCTCTGCGATCACTGGGCAGCCTACCGCAATGTTCGCGCCCTCGCTGGCGCCGAGGAGTTCGCCGAGGCTGTGCCAGTCACCGAGATCCGTCCACCCGAAGTCGGCCGGGACGACAGCCACGCGGTCACTCCGCTCCATGATGCCGTTGTCGATCGTGACCTCCGGGAGCTGTGGCCAGAGCTCGGCGAGCTTCTCCTCGTACCCTGGCTCGCCCCAGATTGCAGCGATCGTTTCGAGTGTGTGGTACACCTCCGGGAGCAAGCGCTGCATCTCCTCCAGCAGGGTCGACGCGCGCCAGACGAACATGCTCGCGTTCCACAAATAGCAACCGCTGCGAAGGTAGGACTCGGCCGTCGCGCGGTCCGGCTTTTCCTTGAACTCCTCGACCTGGTGGATGACGAAGCCGTCATGCTCCAGCAGTGGCCGGCCGCAGCGGATATAGCCATAGCCGGTCTCTGGATAGGTTGGTTTGATCCCGATGGTCACGAGGTGCCCATGTTCGGCGGCCCGGACGGCGGCAAGAACTGCTGCGCGAAACTGCTCTGGCTCGGCCACGTGGTGGTCGGCGGCGAACGATCCCATCACGGCATGCGGATCCCGGCGGGCAATCAGGGCCGCGCCGAGACCGATTGCCGGGCCGGTACCGCGTGGCGCGGGCTCGACCAAAATATTCCCCTCCGGTAGCTCAGGGAGCTGTCGGGCAACAGCGACGGCGTGAGGACTGCCGGTCACCACATAGATGTTGCTATAGGGCATCAGTGGCGATAGGCGGTCGACCGTCGCTTGGAGCATCGACCGCGGCCCAGGCAAGGGGAGCAGAAACTTCGGCTGGCCCTTGCGGCTCGCCGGCCAGAGGCGCGTGCCGCTGCCGCCCGCGGGGATGACCGCGTAGAGTGCTCGTGTACGGTGGAGCTCGTCCATCCTCTCTCCCCTTCGCTGAAGCGTTCGATCGGTCTCGGAGACGAGAGCGACAACACCTCGCCCGAGTAATGGCGGATAGGCACACCGGAACGCGCGCTCGGCACGAGCGCAGGCCCAGTTCAGTGTACTGTTTAGTTACGGTCAATCAGCCGGTCGTGACCGATCGAACGACTTGGCCAGCAGGCTCCCTTCGGCAGGCGCCACCACGATTCGTTCGGGCAGATTGAGAGAGTCATATTCTTTCTCACTCCAGCGGATCGCGGAACACCTGAGTCGTGAGCACCAAGACGAGCGCGAGCGCCAGGCAACAGAGGAGCACGACCCCCACAAGGGCGATCACCAGCGCTCTTCGCACAGCTCGGTCGAACTCGTCTCCTGGTGGCACGCCCTCGCCCTCCTTGCTGGGCCCCGAGCGACGGCAAACCCGGCTAGAGCGCTGCTCGCGTGATCCAGCACGCCCTTCTTCGGGCAACCGCACCGGTGCCCGCGGATCAGATCGCGAGACCAAGGTTGTGACGCAGGAAATAGACCAGGAACGCCAGGCTGATGACATACATCACCGGGTGAATCTCGCGCGTCTTGCCCCGGAACAGCTTCACCAGCGTCCAGGTGATGAACCCAGCGCCAATGCCATTGGTGATATTGTAGGTCAGCGGCATGACCAGCATTGTCACAGCGACCGGTAGGCCCACCTCGATATCGGTGAAGTTGATGCCGCGCTGAGCCGCGTTCCGCACGCCCTCTGCTTCTGCCTCCGCCTGGCTCAAGACACCCATCATCATCCAGCCGACGACAATCAATGCCGGAGCGGTCGCCTGTGCTGGGACGATCCCCACCAGTGGCCAGAATGGCATCGAGAGCAGGAACAAGACCCCGACGACAACCGAGACGAGCCCACTGCGTCCACCGACGCTCACGCCGGCAGCCGACTCGATGTAGGTTGTTGCCGACGACGCGCTCGCCGCTCCGCCGGCAACCGCCGCCAATGAGTCGACCAGCAGTGCGCGCTGTGCCTGGGGGAGGTCGCCCTGCTCGTCCAGGTAGCCGGCCTGGCGGCCCACACCGATCAGCGTGCCCATCGTGTCGAAGAAGTCCGCCATCATGATCGAGAGTACCACGAGGATCCCGGTCAGCACGCCGAGCTTGGCGAAGAAGCCGAAGCTGAAGTTACCCACCCGGCTGAAGTCCGGTGCGGCTACCCACTGCGAGGGGAGCTGCGCTACCCCTGGCGGGAACGCCTCGGTACCGGTCACAGCGCGAGCGACGATCGCAACGGCGGTTGCGCCGAGGATGCCCCAGAGCAGCGCCCCGCGCACGTTGCGTGCCATCAAGAACACGGTCAGCAGCAGCCCGACCACGGTGACGAAGACCGGCACGCCGCGCAGGTCACCCATCCGGACGAGCGTCGCCGGATCGGGGACGACGAGGCCGCCGTTCACCAGGCCAATGAAGAGGATGAAGAGCCCAATCCCGACCGAGATGGCCTGCTTGAGCTCCAGCGGGATGGCGGTCATGACGTAGCGGCGGATGCCCAGGAGCACCAGAACGGTGATGATGAGACCCTCGGCCACGATCACCCCCATCGCCTCGGCGGCTGTCAGCCCCATCGCGCCCATGAGCTGGAAAGCGACCACCGCATTGAGGCCCATCCCTGGGGCGATTGCGTACGCCCGGTTGGTCGCGAGCCCCATGGCAATCGTCATGATGCCAGCGACCAGCGCTGTCGAGGTCGTGACTGCTGAGATCGGCAATTTGTCGGGCGGGCTCGGCGTGGTCAAGATCCCCGGGTTGACGAAGATGATGTAGGCCATCACCATGAAGGTCGTCAGTCCAGCTATCAGCTCCGTGCGCACGTTAGTTCCCAGCGCGCGGAGCTGGAAGACGCGATCGAGAAACCCCTCCGCCTGCACAGCTCGCGCTCCGCCAACCGGTGAGCTGCCAGCCTCTCCACTCATTCGTACGCCCCCATTCCCCTGCAGTATTATCCCGACGCTCGCAGTCTATCCGGAGCGCACGCACCGAGCAACCGGACAGGGCGAGACTATGCGAGGAACTCGAGCACGGTCGCCACGAACTCGATCGGCCGCTCGCGGTGGATCGCGTGGCCGGTCTCCGGAAAGCGCACGAGCGTACCGCGCGGCAGCGCCGCCAGCGCTCGCGCCGCGCTCTCGTCGTCCAAAGTCCCACCGGCCAGCGGATCAGCCTGGAGCACCAACGTGGGGCAGGTGATCGATGGCAGCACAGCCCAAAGTTCTGTCCAGTGCTCGCTTTCCAGCAGCGCCAGGAAGGGGCCGTCCGCCGTGTCGCACAGCCAGGCGGCTTCCCGGTGCCACTCCGCCTCGTCACGCTCGGGGTGGAGCTCCCGCGCCAGCTCGTAGGCCGCCTCCTCGCCGGCGTGCTTCGCTTCGAGGAGTGCGGTCAGCCAGGCACGTGCCGACTCGCCGAGCGGCGCGAGCGGGGGATCCTCCAGTACCAGGGCTTCGACCAGCTCCGGCTGGGTGCCGGCTAGCACTGCCGCTACCAGCGCCCCGAGCGAGAATCCGACGATGCATGCTGGCTTCCGGGCGATCGAGTCCAGCAGCGCCGCGGCGTCGGAAGCATAGTCAGCCAGCCGATAGCCATCAGCCGGCCTGGCGCTGCGGGCATGCCCGCGCAGGTCGGGCGCGAGCACCCAGAAGCGCTCGGCCAGCGCCGGCAGCACCGGCTCCCAACTCTCCCACCGGTCGTAGAGCCCGTGGAGCAAGAGCAAAGCCGGCTGTGACCGGTCACCAGCCTCAGCAAGCCAGATCCGAATTCCATCGACCTCGACCGCGCGTTCGCGTACCATGTCGGCCTCCTGCTCGGAAAGCTCGCTCCCACTGTGCCATCATACCGACGCCCCTCACACCGCTCTCGTCTGGCCTGCCACTAGCGCTGCAGGATGACCGGGATGTCCACAACATTGACGGGCGAGCCATCGCGCGCTGAGTCTTCGTAGACGGTCAGCGTCCCGGGGCCGGCGCGCTCCACGGCGAGATCGAGGGTGACGTCGAAGCTCCCGCGCGTGCCGCTGCCCGAGGTCGCCATGACCGGCTGCTCGAGCACCACCGTGCCGCTCGCATCGGTCAACCGAACGATGAACGTGGCCTCGAACGTGTTGGCGCTGCCCCACAGGCGGAGCGGGCTGGAGACGATGGCGAAGGGGGCCGGTGACTCGACGAGAATCGCCGGAAGGAGTTCCTCGAAGTCATCTCGCCCTACCGGCCGGTCGAGTAGCAGCCCTTCGCCGCCAAGCGCCTCCACTGGCTGGCCATCGAGCCGGAACTGCACGCCTTGGACGCTCGGGAACTGGGTCAGTGTGAAGACGACCTGAGCGACACGGGCCTTCATTGAGAAACTTCCGCCCCCTGCGGCAAACTGCCCCGAGAGGTCGACGGTCGCGACTCCGTTCTCGATCGTCAGGCCGAGCAGCCGCGTACCCGGTGGTATCGCGCTGCTGAAGCCGATCGACTGCTCGTCAGCAGTTGGCCCGGCGAGCAACGCGTCCAGTGCAGCCGTCCCGACCCGCGGTGTCCGTGGGATCTTGCGGCGCGTGGCTGCCAGGTATTCGCCGCGCAGGAAATAGACCGAGAGATCGGCCTGCTGGGCGCCGGTCGTCGGCGTCGGGCTGACCGCCGCTGGGGTGGGCGTCGAGCCCACGGTCGGAATTGGCCCTGGTTGTGACGTCGGCTCGGTTGTCGTCGCCGGGGTTGCGGTCGGGCCGGCTGTGCCGGTCGCGGAACCGGCAGGACTCCGGCAGGCACTGAGGAGCCCGGCGAGGACGAGCCCGACGACAAGTACGGTCATACCAGCGGAACGCCTGGCCACGGGTGCCTCCTGTTCTCTGCAGATCTGGCCGCGTGCACCTGGAGCACGGGAGTCGCTCAGGCAGGCCACGAGCTGTCGTCCCGCTCGGTCACGGAGGGCGTGCCTGAACGCTGGGCCACCACCTCTCTTAACGGGCGCGTGGGCTGACCGGTTCCATCGCCCATCTCGAGCCTACCCGGGCGCCGCGGTCAGGTCGGTCACGATCCGGCGCACAGCGGGCCAGTCGGGGATGAGATAGAAGGCCCCGCCGGGCACCCAGTAGTCGGTGACAGCATCTCGCAGGCTGTAAGAATGGATGTCCTCGTCGTCGAGCTCGAGTGCAAGCCGGGCAAGCGCCAGCACGTCACGGGGTTGCAGGTCGGTTCGCACTGCTCCACCCAGTTCGTCAATCAACTCGGCGGCCCTGGTGATCAGCTCGAGCTGGATCGCCTGCCGTCGGAGCGCCTCCAGTACCTGTTGCTGGCGGGCGCCGCGGGCGAAGTCGTTGTCGTCATGCCGAGTGCGGACGTAGCGCAACGCGGTGCGCCCGTCCATGTGCTGGAGTCCGGTCGGGAAGTAGAGCCGTGTGTAGTTGAAGCCCTCTCCAGGATACGTGTCGTCCTTGATCGGTGCCGGGACGTCGACGGTCACGCCGCCAAGGGTATCGACGATCCGCACGAAGCCCTGGAAGTCGACCTCGGCGAAGTAGTGGATCGGAATGCCGAAGTTGTACTCGATCGTCGCCCGAACCAGTCCTGGGCCGGTCAACTCGGACTGCGCGCCGTAGGCATAGGCGGCGTTGATCTTATCGTCGCCGTAGCCAGGGATCGTGACCAGAAGATCCCGGGGGATGGGGAGCATGCCGACCTGCTTCGTCACCGGATCGATCGAGACGAGGATGATGGTATCCGAGCGCGGCGGATCACCTAGGGCGACGCGCTCCGGCGTCGTATCGACGCCAAGGAGTAGGATATTGACCCGCTCCGTGCCGTCCCAGCTCGGGAGCGGGGTGGGCGTCGGTTTCCCGGGCTCCGGTGTCGCGAGCACCAGTTCCGGCGTCCCGTGGGGATTGATCACTACGGTCGGCCGTGGCACCGGCGTGACGAAGATTTCGCTATAGGCCCGGTGTGCTGCCAGCAGGATCGGAATGAGGTAGGCGAGCAAGGCACCGGCGAGGAGGAGCGAGACGACGACCAGAGTCCAGCGGATCAAGCGGCGAAACTGTGGCCAGGCCGCCGGCCCGGCCGGCTGCTCTCCGCGCGGGGCCTGGGGCTCAACCGGCGATTCTGCTGGCGACGCATTGATTGCCGCTGACGGCCGGGCACCGCTCTGCGGCCCCGGTGCTGCTTCTCCTCTCGCCCAGCGTGCCTGGCGGATCTCGCGCGGCGTGAGTCGCCGCAACGGGGCCGGCTCGGGTAGAGAGCGTCCAGGCGTCCCCTCCATGTTCTGCGCCTTCGAGTGAACCGTGCGCCCATCAGCCCACGACGGCGCGGCAGTATACGGCTTGACAATATCAACCTACAAGCTTCTGGCAGGTCATCCATCGGTTAGCCGAATAGGAGGGCCCGCTCCTGGGGATCGGCAAGGGCCAGCCCCAACGTCTCGCGCGCCTCAGCGACAGCGTAGAGCGAGCCAGTGAGCAAGATCAGGTCGTCCGGCTGCGCGCGTCCTCGGGCGGCGTGGAGGGCAGCGGCTACCGAGCCGGTTGCATGCGCTGGAATGTTGGGCATGACCTCTCCCACAGCGGCCAGGATCCGCTCCGGTGCGGCCGCCCGCGGCGAGTGCGAGGCCACGGCGATGACCTCGTCCGCGAGTGGCGCCAGCGCCCGCACAATGCCGGGGATATCCTTGTCCCGCGCGATGCCGAGGATCACCACCAGCCGCCGCCAGGTGAACTCGGCACGTAGCGCCTGGGCCAGCCGCTCGGCGGAGTCGACGTTGTGGGCACCGTCGACGACCACCAGTGGGCGCTCGCGCAGGACTTCCAGCCGGCCCGGCCACCACACCTCCGCCAGACCACTGCGCACCGCCGCCTCCGGGATCGACAGTCCGCGCTCGCGCAGGAGCTGCACCACCGCCAGTGCCACGCCGGCGTTCTCGACCTGGTGGGCCCCGCGGAGGGCCAACCGGAGATTGCGGAGCCCCCCGCCAGGGCCACGAAAACTGAACCGCGCTGGTATCCCCTCGACAGTCCAGTCTCGCCCGCCGCGCAGCAATGCTGCCCCTCGCTCCACCGCGAGACGGGCGATGACCGCTTCCGCCTCCGACGGCTGCGGGGCGGAGACGACTGGCCGGCCTGGCTTGATGATGCCGGCCTTCTCCCTGGCAATCTCGGCCAGCGTGTTCCCCAGGATCTGCGTATGGTCGTAGCTGATAGAGGTGATCGCGGCGACTTCGGGCAAGAGCACGTTAGTGGCGTCGAGCCGGCCCCCGAGCCCAACCTCGACCACCGCCACATCCACCGCGGCACGGGCGAAGGCCAGCAGCGCCAGCGCGGTCGCCAGCTCGAAGGCGGTTGCCTCCCCCCAGTCCGGTCGCTCGGCGAGCAGTGCAGCGTTAGCCGTGGCCAGCTCCGCGGTGAGGTCGGCGAAGAGCTCGGGATCGATCGGCCGGCCAGCGATCTGGATCCGCTCGCGGAAGGTATGGAGGTGCGGCGAGGTGTAGAGCCCAACCCGGTATCCAGCAGCGGCCAGGACGGACGCCAGACAGGCGGCGGTCGACCCCTTCCCTTTCGTGCCGGCGATGTGCACGGACGGATAGCGACGCTCAGGGTTCCCGACTGCGCGGAGGATCCAGGCGGTACGCTCTAACCCGATACCTTCGCGCTCGAACGGGTTGGCCACGAAGCCGCGGTCGTAGCCCGAGCGTTCGCTCAGATACCGCAGGGCCTCGAGGTAGTCCATCCTCACCGGGTTCCGTCTCCTCCTCGACGAGCCGTAGGAGCAAGCTCCATCAGGGATACCACGCACGGAGCGGCTTGCTCCACCCTGAGACCCTCTGTCTGACCGAGCTCCACGCTAAGCCGGCTACAGCGAGCGAGGGGATCGAGCAGGGCCTTCGCCCAGTCGTCTTCCGGAGGCTTGAGATGAGGGGGGTGGGGCTACTGGCTCACTAGCGGGCTCCTTTCCGAGAATGCTAAACTCCCTATCCGGGTATGAACTGTCTATACTTGCCGATGTCTTGCCAGCTCTCTCGTACAGCTCTACCCAGCCCAGTTGGAAGGATCCTCGACACAGGCAGAAGCGAGGCCAGACGTGCTCTTCGGTACCGAATCCAATCTCGACCTGGCCCAGGCCCTCTACGACCTCGGCGGGGTACAGTTCGGCGAGTTCGACCTCGGCCCGACCGCCGGCCGCTCGCCGATCTACCTCAACCCCCGCGTACTGATCAGTGACCCGGCTGTCCTGCGACGCATTGCCGTACTGATCCACCACGAGATCCAGGCCGATCAGGCCCGGCGGCGTCCTCGGCTGGCCAGTTTCGGGGCGGTCGCTGGCGTGCCGATGGGCGGCCTGCACCTGGCGACGGCCTACGCGCTCGTCAGTGATACGCCGCTGCTCTACGTCCGCCCCGACTCGCAGAAGCCGGCCATCGAGGGGCGGATCATCCCGGGGCAGACCGTGCTCGTCATCGACGACCTAATGACCGGTGGTACCAGCCTGCTGCGCACGGCGAAGGCGCTGGAAGAGAGCGGGTTGGTGGTGCGCGACTTCATTGTGCTGATCGACCGCGAGCAGGGTGGCGCTGAGCGGCTCCACGAGCACGGCTACCACGTGATGCCGATCCTTCGCCTGCGCACGATGCTGACATACTACCACGAGTTTGGCTTGCTCGATACCGCCCGCTACCGTCTGGTGATGGACTACCTCGAGCAAACCAGTCCGCGCCGCTCCTCCGGTGGTGCGTAGTCGAGGGAAGAGCAGATAGCCGGTTTTCGTGTCGATCTGGAGCAGCCACGCACCGCGGCGATGCCGATCCGCCCCTCGCATCGTCCCGGCTCCGTGTCCTTCCGGCACCGGCGGCACGAAGAGGCCTCTCAGCCCGAGACGGGCGGGCCGCGCTCCGGCGCGGGCGGCGTGATTGTCTGCATGGAGCAAGCGGCACGCACATCGACGCGACCTGCCACCAGGCAGACGACCTGAAGCTGCTCGGGGAGACCCCGGCGGTCGAGGTCGAGTCGCCCCGCGGCTTCACCCGGATCGCGGTGGAGGAGATCCCGCCGCTCGTCGGGCCTGGCGTCCTGCTCGGCGTGGCCGGATGCAAAGGCGTGCACGGGCGGGAGGCGCTCGAGCCAAGCTACGCGGTCACGGTTGCCGACCTCAAGGCCTGCTGCGCAGCACAGGGAGTCGACGTCTGGCCCGACGAGGTCGCGCTCGTGCGCACAGGCACCTACGCTACTGGGACGAGCCCGAGCGCTCCCTTGCCAGGCCTGGAGTCTCAAGGACTGCCTCGGCCTGGCTCGCCGAGCAGGGCGTGCGGACAGTCGGCGCCGACAATATGGCCTGAGAGGTGCTCTGGCTGTTCGATCCAGACATCGGCTGCGAGCTCCCCAGACAGACCCTGCTGGCCCGACGTGGCATCTCCATCATCGGGAACCTCCAGCTCGACGAGCTGGCTGCCGCGCGGTGACCGCTTCACCGTCGTCTGCACGCCGCTGAGGTCAGTCAGCGCGACCGGCTCGCCAGTCCGCTCGCTGGTACTCGACGACACGTCGCCCTCATCGTAGCCACCGCGCCGAAGTTCACTCAGGACGGCACCGACGCACTATCGGCCGCACCAGGTTGTCTCTCCTTTAGCCACCCGCGAACGGGCTGGACGGTGCTAAAGGAGGACAGCGGGGGTTCAGCGCTCAAGATGACTCTGCTGGTGCATCCGAGAGCGCGGCGCGCGATGACCGCCGTCGCGACGAGCGGCGCGGGAGGCGCTTCATCGTCGGGAGCGCGAACGGCTGCCAGCCGAAGCGGCCGAGCGTGCTGGCGATCAGCTCGCGCAGATAGGGCCAGGTGTTCACCGGCACGTTGACGATACAGAAGGGCGTGATTCGCCATCGTCGACCGAACGCTCGGTCGGCCACGGCGACGGCACTATAGCATCATTCGTCGGGGGCCACATGGGGATGCAGCGGAGCCGTCGATACCTGACGTGCGTCAGCCGCAGCGGCGCGGCCTTACCGGAAGCTCAGGCGCCCGGAGTCTCCCACCACGCCCGCACGGCGCGCCGGAGGAGCTTGCCGGTCGCGTTGCGGGGAAGGTCGCTGACGAGCCGGATCTCCTTCGGTACCTTGTAGCCCGCCAGCCGCTGGCGGCACCAGGCCTGTAGCTCGTCCGCGCTCACGGTGGCCCCGGGCGCCAGTCGCGCCGCGGCGACCACTCGCTGGCCCCACTCAGGGTCCGGTACCCCCACGACCACGGCCTCGACCACCGCCGGGTGCGCCAGCAGCGCTGCCTCCACCTCGGCCGGGTAGACGTTCTCGCCCCCACTGACGATCAGGTCCTCGCGCCGGTCGACGACGTAGAGGTAGCCCTCCTCGTCCAGGTAGCCCAGGTCGCCGGTGCGCAGCCAGCCGTCGCGCAAGGTAGCGGCCGTCGCCTCGGGGCGGTTCAAGTATCCAGGCGTCACCACCGGCCCGCGCACGTGGATCTCACCCACCTCGCCTGGCCGGGCTTCGTCGCCCCTCAGTGTCATGATCCGTACCTGGTTAGGATAGAGCGGTTTGCCCGCCGACCCGAGCTTGTGCAGCGCATCCTCCGGCGCCAGCGTCGCCACCTGTGACGCCGCTTCGGTCAGCCCATACGTCTGAGCGACCCGCAGGCCGAGCCGGGCACACGCCTCCAACAGCGGCCGGGGTGCCGGTCCCCCACCCAGCAGCACGCAGCGCAGCGTCGCCGGGTAGGGCCGCTCGCTCCGCGCTTCCAGCATGCGCCAGAGCATCGTGCTCACCACCGAGAGCAGCGTGACGCTCTCCTCGTCGATGGCCCGGTTGACCGCCACGGGGTCGAACCGCTCGTGCACCAGCGCGGTGAAGCCGGAGATCACGCTCCGGAAGAGGATCGACAGCCCGCCGACGTGGAAGAGCGGCAGGCAGGCCAGCCAGCAGTCGCCGGGGAGTGCACCCAGGTTCATGGCCGAGCCGAGCGCGCTCCACCAGTGGTTTCCGTAGGTTAAGAGCGCGCCCTTGGGCCAGCCGGTCGTCCCCGAGGTATAGACGATCGTGTGCACCTGGCCCAAATCGATCATGCGCCGCAGCGGCGCCCCTGCCTCCGGCAGCTCGGCCAGTGCCGGCACACCGAGGCCGAGTGGCTCCGTAGTGACCAGTCGGCAGTCGGCGACGCGCTCGACCGCCTGCCGGGCCAGGTCGAGCGTCGGCGCGGCAGCGAGCAGCCAGCGGGCGCCGCAGTCAGCAAGCTGCCAGGCGAGCTCGCCGGGAGCCAGTCGGACGTTGAGCGGCACCAGCACGAGGCCCAGCCGGCTGACTGCGTGCGCCACGACCGCTGCCTCCAGCCTGTTGGGCAGCAACGTCGCGAGCCGGTCGCCCGGTGCCAGGCCGAGCACGGCGAACCGGCGGGCCATCCGGTCGGCTTCGGCGGCAAGCTCAGCGAACGAGAGCCGGCGCCCGCCAGCAAGCAGCGCCAGCCGCTTCGGCGTGACACACGCCCGCCAGTGCAGCCACTCTGGGAGGAGCGATTCAGCGTCCGCCTGTAACGTCGCCTGCCCTGCCAGTTCGCCCATCACTTCGTCCCTAGCTCGGGCTGAGGCCGAAGAGCCCGAAGACGAATGCCATCACGAAGGGCCAGAGGAAGATTGAGTAGCCGAGGAACAGGGCGAGGTTAGTCTGGCTGAAGTCGGTGCCCCAGGGGTTGACGAGCACGAACCCGGTCGTCCACAGGGCCCCGACGGCGATGTACAAGCTAGCCGCAAAGAGCGCGCCGCGCCGGGCGCTGCCCCGTGGCCGCAGCCCGGCCCCGACCAGTACCCAGCCGAGCGCGAAGAGCCCGACGCCAGCGAAGATAGCAAAGCTCCCCAACAGCAGGCCGAGCTGCCGAGCCGACCACCTCGCCAGCGCCGAGAAGAGCATGACACCGGTGACCATCAGCGTCAACGCCAGTGCCAGCACTCGTCGATCGGGGACGCCCCCCCAGTGCGCGGTCATCGCTCCTCCCTCTCGCGGCACCAGCACTCGAGCGCGGCCATATCGAGCGTCACGCCTAAGCCTGGCCTCACTGGTAGGTGCAGGTCTCCTCTGCTCGGCAGCAGCGGCTCGTCGACAAGCGTCGTGGCCAGCACGCCTGCGGTCGCCAGCCCGCAGGCCGGCAGCGGCCCCGGCAGCGAGGCGGCCAGGTGCAGCGCCGCTGCCAGCCCCACCCCGGCTTCGAACGCGCTGGTCACGATGACCGCGCAGCCGCGCTCAGCGGCCAGCTCGGCGATCTCCCGCGCCAGGGCGATCCCGCCAGTGACCGGCGGCTTGAGCACCAGGGCGTCGGCTGCTTCCAGCTTCAGGATCCGCCGCGCCGCCTCCGGGCCGGTGACCGCCTCGTCCGCCGCAACCGGAACCGGCGCGCGGCGACGCACCCTCGCTAGCCCTTCCAGGTCGTCGGCCGGCACCGGCTGCTCGACTAGCTCGATCTCCTCGCTCGCCAGCCGCTGCAGCAGGCGGATGGCCCGCTCGGCCGTCCAGGCGCCGTTGGCGTCCAATCTGAGCCGCACCTCCGGGCCGACCGCCGCTCGCACCGCCGCCACCCGCTCGACCTCCGCCGCCTCGGTCTCTGTCCCCCCTACCTTCAGCTTCACCGCCCGGAAGCCCGCAGCCATGGCGGCCCGCGCCTCGCCGACCGCTGCCGCGACCGATCGAGCCGTCACGATGGCATTGACCGGTACCGCTGCCCTCGCCTCCTCCGAGAGCCAGCGCGCCAGCGGCAGCCCGGCGCGCCGCGCCCGCGCCTCGAGCAGCGCCGTCTCCAGCGCCGCGCGGAGGGCCCGGCCGGCTGGCGTCCAATCGCGCCAGCCCGCGAGCAGGGCCTCCACCGCGCACTCGCCGCGCTCGACCTCGCCTCTGAGCGCTTCCAGCAGCGCGAGCGCCCGTGGCAGCTCGCGCTCGGCCAGGTGAGGGAGCGGTGCCACCTCGCCCAGGCCGCGCACGCCGTCTGGCCCGTCGAGCCAGAGGATCGCCCCGGCGCGATGCTCCAGCCCGCCGTGGGCCGTCGCTACCGGCCGGGCGAAGGGCATCCGGTAAGCTACCCAGCCGAGCGCCAAGCTCACCACAGCAGCCCTCCGGCCAGCAGCGAGCTGTAGAGTAAGAGGAGTTGGCCGGTGCGCTTGAGCACCGGGTTTAGCGCCGGCCCAGCGGCGCCGCCGAGCACTGCCCGGCCCAGTCGCCAGGCCAGCGGCAGCGAGAGCCAGGCTAGGAGGACTCCCGGCCCGGCCAGCCCGGCCAACCAGAGCACCGGCGGCACGGCGTAGGCCACGGCGAGGAAGACCGCGTACTGCAGCCGCGTCGCCCGGTCGCCCAGCCGCACCGCCAGCGTGTGCTTGCCAGCGGCGCGGTCAGTGGGGATGTCCCGCAGGTTGTTGATCACCAGAATATCGGTCACCAGCAGGCCGACTGGTACCGACGCTGCCGGCGCCAGGGCGCTGAAATGACCGGTTTGGAGGTAGGCGCTGCCGGTCACCGCCACCACGCCGAAGAAGACGAAGACGAAGAGGTCGCCTAACCCCAGGTAGGCCAGGGGCCAGGGGCCGGCGGTGTAGAGCAGGCCGCAGGCGATCGAGAGGAGGCCGATGGCGAGGATCGGCCAGCCCCCAGCCCACACCAGGTAGAGCCCGACCAGCACTGCCAGCCCGAAGGTGATGATGACGGCCCGCCGCATCTGCTCTGGTGTGACCAGCCCCCGGGCGGTGACCCGAGTCGGGCCGGCCCGCTCGGGCGTGTCGGCGCCCTTGAGAAAGTCGAACAGGTCGTTGGCGTAGTTGGTGCCGACCTGGATCAGCAGTGCGGCCACCAGCGCAGCCAGGAACGGCAGCGGCCGGAAGCTTGCCTCGCGCGCGCCGGCTGCGGTGCCGACCAGCACCGGCGCCACTGCTGCCACCAGCGTCGGCACCCGCGCGGCGAGCACCCAGACGCGCCAGCCCGCTGGGCGCCCGGAGTGCCTCTCTGGCAGCGCCGTTCCGGATGCCGGGGCTGTCATCTTTGTCACCTCGCCCGATCACCTACGGGAAGCGGGGGAACTTCGAGAAGTCCGGCTTGCGCTTCTCCAGAAAGGCGTTCTTCCCCTCCTTGGCCTCGTCGGTCAGGTAGTAGAGCAGCGTCGCGTCGCCGGCGAGCTGCTGCAGACCGGCGAGGCCATCAGTATCAGCGTTGAAGGCCGCCTTGAGGAAGCGGATGGCGGTGGGGCTCTTCTCCAGGATCTCGCGCGCCCACTGCACTGCCTCCTCCTCCAGCCGCTCGTAGGGCACCACCGCGTTCACCAGGCCCATCTCCAGCGCCTCCTGCGCCGTGTACTGGCGGCAGAGGAACCAGATCTCCTTGGCTTTCTTGTGCCCCACGATCCGGCCGAGCAGCGTCGCACCGTAGCCGGCGTCGAAGCTGCCCACTCGCGGACCCGTCTGGCCGAAGATCGCGTGCTCGGCAGCGATCGTCAGGTCGCAGACCACGTGCAGCACGTGCCCGCCACCGATGGCGTAGCCGTTGACGACCGCGATCACCGGCTTGGGCAGGTAGCGGATCTGCCTCTGGAGGTCGAGCACGTTGAGCCGGGGGATCCCCTGGTCGTCGACGTAGCCGCCCTCGCCACGCACGCGCTGGTCGCCGCCGGAGCAGAAGGCCTTGTCGCCCGCCCCGGTCAGCAGCACCACGCCGATGGAGGCGTCCTCGCGGGCGTGGGCGAAGGCGTCGATCATCTCGGCCACGGTGAGCGGGCGGAAGGCGTTGCGCACCTCCGGCCGGTTGATCGTGATCTTGGCGATGCCTTCGCCCTCGGCCCGCTCGTAGAGAATATCGCTGTACTGCTTGATCGGCACCCACGTGACCGCGCCCATAGCACCTCCCCGCGCTACTGCTGTCGTCCCGATAATCATAGCCGCGCGGCCGAGCGGGCGGCAGCACAAGAAGATCCGCCGGGTGACCACCCGGCGGATCCAGACTTCGGCCTCTCCACCCCATCGCCCGAGCAGGCGTGGGCCTGGCCTAGTCGTCGCAGTGCGGCCAGCCGTCGAACTCGCCCTTGTTGAAGCGGTCGAGCGTCGCGGCGTACGCCAGCGCCTGGGCGCGCTCGTCGGAGGGCAGCCGGGCGTTGGGATCTTTCGAGGTGAAGAAGCCCTCAGCCCACGTGAGCGCCTCCTGCACCTCAGCCGGAGCGGTTGGGTCACCGCTCGCCGCCAGGTTCAGCTTCGCCGCGATGTACTGGTGAGCCAGGATGTAATAGGCGTTGCCGCGGCTCGGCGCCGTCCAGAGCACGTCTATCCATTTCTTGCCGCTGGAGTAGAAGTCGTCGGTGGGCTTGTAGTCCTTAGGCCAGGCCCCTGGGTGGGTCTTCCAGTAGCCCTGCGTCAGCGTGCAGCCTTCCAGCTCGCCGCCCGGCTCGGTCACGCACCGCGGCGCGACCAGCGTCACCTCGGCACTGTCGGTGTGCTCGGTCTCCGAGTCGTCCTCGGTCAGCGTCGCCGTGTTTGCCAACGTCGCGGTCGTGTCACAGGCCGAGTCGTTGGTCACCGTGACCGCGATGCTCACCGTGTGGGAGTCGGTCAGCGGCCACGGCCCAGCGGCGCCGGGGGTGCAGGTAAAGCCGGCTGGGCAGTCGAGCGTGTCAGTGAGTGTCGCCGTGGCGTCGCGCTCGGTGGGCATGGACGGCAGGCTGAAGTCCTCCTTCGGCTCGGGGCCGAACGGCTTGCCGAGGTGGCCAGAGTGGTTGGTGATCGTTACCCGCGCCTCGTTGCGGTAGCTGGCGCCGGAGACTGGGCGGAACTGGACGTCATACGGGTAGCAGTAGCTCTCCTTGGGAGCGAGCACCGGCTTGGCGCTAGTGTCCACCGTGGCCTCAAACAAATCCTGGAACTGTCCAGGGCCCGGTAGCTTGTATTGCACCACGTCGACGATCGTGAGGTTCGCGGTGGCCTGCTCACCGCCGTTGGTCACGCAGATCTCGCCGCGGACACCATAAGTCTCGCTCGGCTCGCCGCGGGTGGCCTCGATGGTGAAGGTGACGGTCCGGCTCTCGCCCCTCGGGATCGTCAGCGAGTCCACATCTGCTTGCTTCCCGATGCTCCAGGCGTAGTCACGAATCCAGTAGCCCTCGGCGGTCTTCCAGGCTTTCAGCGTGGTGCCCGCCTGGCCCTGGCCAAGGACTCCTGCGGGGATCGCCAGCGCCACGATCAAGACGGCGAGCAGGGCACTAGCCCTGAGCTTGGGTCTCCTCATGGTGACACCTCCCTCTCCTCAGACGCTCCCGCGGCGACGGGGCTTCCGGCCCGGATACGCTCGAAGCCAGCCGCCGCGGCTCGGCGTCGGCGCAGCCTCGCTTACCGCGGACGCTCGTCCTCTCCAGTCCCATAGGTGCTGCACAGGAACAGGAGATAGGACTTCTATCCTAGCACTGGTAAGGCTAGTGGCCAGTTTTCGGTAAAGCAAGAGTACTTTCGTACTGGCCAACCTGTCCCGGCTCTGCTCAGGCAGGCCGCCCTTCTGCGGTATCACCACGCGCGCTGGCGACTTACCTCTCCGGTCTCTCAGTCGCTCGGGCGTAACCAGGTGGTCGCGCCAGCGCCGTAGCCGATACCAGGGCTGACTCGAGCGACCGCTGGCGTCGAAGGAGGGCGCGCTGCGGTAGCCGCCTAAAGGCTCACTCGCTCGTCGGGGATGGCTGGGCCAGCCCGGGCCAGACTCGCCGAAAGCGGCCTGGATAGTCGACGACGAGCCCGTCGCGATCGACCACCAGCTCAGCCACGAAGCCGCGCGCTGGCGATTCGTAGCGGTAGCGGCCGCCGTCCGGCCGCGCTTCGAGGCAGGTGTAGCGCTGGCGAACCGTCTCCAGCCGCAGCTCGGGGACGGCGAGGTAGGCAACGGTCAGCTCGGCCGACTGCCCCGGCTTCAGCCCCAGCCGCCGGATCGGCAGCGTGTTGGTGCACGGTGTGGCCGAAATATCGACATCGACCGTGCCCTGGATCGCTGAGACTCCCTGCCCGTCCGGCGTCCCCCACCGCCCCTGCCCGTCGGAGACCAGTGCTAGCTCGACTTCCCGCGGGCCGAGCAGGCCCAGCGTGACCTCGAGCGCACGCCAGCCGGTGTCGCAGCGGATGCGGTAGCGGAGTCGAAACGGACGGCCGCGGTCGAGTCCGATGATGATGCTGTCGACCAGGACGCCGTTCGCGTCTTGCCGGAGATGGAGGTGTTCCAGCCCAGGGCCTTCCCACGGCACCCATATCACGTCGCGCTCCATACCGGCCTCCTTTCCTCGGGGATACTCGGGGCTTGGTTCCCTACCGGGCGAACGGCTCAGGCGACACGCTGGAACAGCACACCGGCAACGATACCAGGAGTCGCACTGGTCGGCCTGTCCGGTAAGCCGGGGTGCGACCGGTGTCGAGTGCTTCGCGCCGATCGTACCCAAGCGGGCGCTCGTTGCGCGGCTGGTGCGCTCCCTGTGGGCGAGCCCGCATGTCCCCGTGTCGCGCCTCACGACATCTGGAGCACCTGCTCGAGCTGCTCGTCCCGCCCGGCGATGGTCAGCTCATCGCCGAGGCGCAGGCGTTCCTCGCGGTGCGGGTTCATCGTTACCTGCTCGCCCCGCCGCAGGAAGAGCGGGGTGACGCCGAAGCGTCCCCGCAGATCTAACTCCTCCAGCGTCTTGCCAGCCAAGCGCGAATCGACGAGCACCTTGGCCAGCCCGTAGCCAGGCCCCACATCGAAGTAGTCCTTCGCCAGCGGCATTGTCAAGCTGTGAGCGACCCGGATCCCGGTCTCGCGCTCCGGGTACACCACCCGGTCAGCGCCGACCATGCTGAGGATATCGCCGTGCAGCGCGTTCTGGGCCTTCGCCAGCACGAACTTCACCCCGAGCTTCTTCAGCAGGACTGTCGCCATGATGCTGGAGCGCTCATCGGTGCCGATCGCAACCACCGCGGCGTCGAAGTCCTGGGCGCCCAGCTCGCGGAGCGTCGTCTGATCGGTCACATCGGCGGCAACGGCGTGCGTCACGTAGTCGGCCACCGCCTCGATCGCCTGGCTCGAGCGGTCGATCGCGAGCACTTCGTGGCCGAGCCGCTCGAGCTCGATTGCCACCGCGCTGCCGAAACGTCCAACACCGATGACCATGATCTGCCGCCGCATTGTGGTCCCCTCTCAGCGCTCTATCCCAGCCGGACAGTCTCCGGGGCGTAACGAACTGGGCTAGGCCGGACTCTCGCGGCCAGCGCCAGTGCTAGGGTCAGCGGCCCGAGCCGCCCGATGAACATCGTGACGATCAGCACCAGCCGCCCTGCAGGGCTCAGTTCCGGCGTGATGCCAGTGCTGAGCCCGACGGTGCCGAACGCCGAGACCGCCTCGAACCAGGTATCGATGAAGCGCGTCTCGATTGTGAGCGCTAATATCAGTGCTGCGATGAAGACGAGTGCAATCGCGAGCAGCGCCAGCGCGAGTGCCCGATACACCTGGACATGTGGCAGCTCGCGTCCGAACGCGACGACCCGGGTGTGGCCCCGCACGCTCGCGAGGATCGCGAAGAAGAGCAGACTGAAGGTCTGCACTTTGATGCCGCCCGCTGTCGAACCGCTGGCGCCCCCGATGAACATCAGCGCCGTGAGGAAGAAGAGCGTCTCCTCGCGCAGCGCCGCCATATCGACCGCGTTGAAGCCGGCCGTGCGCGGCGTAATGCTGTGGAAGAGGGCGTTGACCAGTCGGGCACCCCAGTCCAGCGTACCCAGCGTCGCGGGGTTGCCACTTTCGAGAAACAGGATCGCCACGGTACCGAAGGCGAGCAAGAAGCCGGTGGTCGTGAGCACGATCTTGCTATCGACAGTCAGGCGGCGCCAGCGCCGCTCGGCCACGAGATCGCCGATGACGACGAAGCTGAGCCCACCGAGCACGATCAGCAGGCCGATCGTCAGTAAGATCCAAGGATCTCGCTGGTACGGTATCAGGCTGCGGTAGCCTCCGACGATGTCGAAGCCCGCGTTATTGAAGGCGGAGACGCTGTGAAACACGCTCCACCAGATAGCCTGCCCCGACGGCTGGTAACTGAGCGCACGCGGGAGAAGGAGCATTGCGCCAGCGACCTCGACGAGCAGTGTCAGGAGAGCGAACCGGCGGACGAGGCGCAGGCTCTCGCCGGGGGCAACCGTGTCCGCCCCGAGACTGAAGCCGGCCGCCAGCCGCTCGCGCAGGGTCGGCCGGTGGCCGATGGTGACCAGGAGCAGCGTGGCGCTGGTGGCGAACCCGAAGCCGCCGGCCTGGATCAGCAGCAGGATGATCACCTGCCCAAAACGGCTCCAGTACGTGCCGGTATCATGCACGACCAGACCGGTAACGCAGACAGCCGAAGTCGCCGTGAACAGCGCGTCGACCAGCGGAGCCCGCTCTCCCGAGGCGGTCGCGATTGGCAGGCTCAGAAGCAGCGTTCCGAGTGCAATCAGCCCAATGAAGCCATAGACGAGCGTCAGCGCCACCGGGCGCCCACGGCGAGGCACGCGCGGTGCCCGAAGCTTGACGGTCTCCGTACGTAAAACTGCCCGGCGTACCACGCGGTCGCCAGGCCGTCGAACTACCTGTGGTGGACGGATCGGACGAGTGGGCTGGCTCACTGGTGGTCGATCTCGATCCTCAGTCCATACCCTCCTCGAGGAAGATGGGACTCGCGCGCTATCGAAGATTTTCCGGCGCTGCCGAACGGCCGATCGGAACGGCAGTTAGCCCCGGGCTGAAGCGTACGCCGGCATGAGACAACTGTCAACGTTCGACCTACGCGAGCGGCCTCGCTTCTGCCTCGCCCCCAGGCTGAGTCTGTGCCATAACGGTCGGCAGTGAGGAGCGCGCTCCAAGGGGGAGCCATGATGCGCAAGCGCGTGTCATCCGCCGGGTGGCGGGGGCGGCCGGCCGTTCAGAGCACTGCCGATCCGGCTCTTGCTAAGCGCGGTCAAGGAGCTCGTCGCCAGCCCCCGACCCACTCCAGAGCTGCTCACTGTGCTCGAATTCCGTTCTGATCCGGGCTTTCCCAGCGGCCACGCCTTTGGTGCGGTGCTCCTGTTCGGCCTCGTGTGGTGGCGTGCGCCGTTGCTGGCGAGGCGGCGGATCGCCCAGCACGCCGCCCGCGCGCTGGCGCTCGGCCTCGTCCTGGCGACCGGCTACAGCCGGGTACTGGTCGGCGCGCACTGACCCTCGGACGTGCTCGGCGGCTACCTCTGGGGGGTGCTTCTGTTGCTCGTGCCTCTCAGGGTCGTGTCGGTCTGGCGAGGCTGCGCCAGGCTACGAGATACAGGGAGGAGCGGCGGGCCAGAGGCTCGCTGAAGGAGAGAGGCCAGCGGCGCCTCAGTCGGCCGTCTCCTCGCGAATGACGCCTGCCAGCCGTGCGATCCCCTCGCTGATCTGCTCAGTCGTCACGAACGAATAGCAGAGCCGGATCGTGTCGTCGCCGGAGGAGTGGAAGAAACAGGCCGAACCGGGCATGACGTCGACGCCACGCTCGCGCGCCCGCTCGGCGACCCTGGCCGCGCTCACCCCTGGTGGCAGGGTCAGCCAGACGAAGAAGCCGCCCGCAGGACGCGTCCACGCGGCACCCTCGGGCATCGTCTCGGAGAGGGCTCGCAGCATCGCGTCGCGCCGCTCGCGGTAGATCTCGCGCAGCTCGGCCACGTGCTCGAGTAGCGCGCCGCTGGCGCAGAACTGGGCCACCACCGCGGCGGCGAACGGACTGGTGCCACCTTCCGGCTTCACGCCGGCAGCCGCTGCGATGAGCGACGGCTCGGCGACGATCCACCCCACCCGCATACCGGCCGCCATGATCTTGGAGAACGTGCCCAGATAGGCGACGTGCTCCCGTCCGTCCAGCGCCCGCAAGGGCGGCACTCGCTCCCCCTCGTAGCGCAGATCGAAGTAGGCGTCGTCCTCGATGACGAGGAGCCGGTGCTCGTAGGCGAGGTCGAGGAGCCGGCGGCGTGCCGCCAGCGGCATAGTCACCCCCATCGGGTTCTGGAACGTCGGGATGAGGTACAGGAACTTGGGACGGCGACCTTCGGCGGTGAGCCCCTCAAGCGTCTCCACCAAGGCGTCCAGCTCGATCCCCTCGGCACCGACCGGCACCGGCCGCACCTCGACGCCGGCAGCGCGGAAGATCCGCACTGCGCCCATCCAGGTGGGCTGCTCGCTTAGGACCACGTCGCCGGGGTCGCAGAGAGCATCGACTAAAAGCCCGAGTGCCTGAGAAGCACCAGCGGTGACCAGAACTTGCTCCGGCTGCGCCGTGATCCCGTGGTCGCGCCGAAGCTTGATCAGGAGTTGCTCCACCAAGAGCTCGTACCCGCGGGTGGCCCCGTACTCGAGGGCCCAGACTCCGTCTTGCTCCAGGGCCAGCCGGGCGCTCTCGAGGATGTCCTCGCGAGGCAGGCTGAGCGGATCGGGGAAGCCGCCGAGGAGAGAGAGCCGCCCCTCGGCCGAGCGCGGTGCCCCAAACCAGCCAGGGCCAGCACGCCGAGCCTTGCTACTCAGCAGGCTCCCTACCTCGAGGCCAGTTGTGCCCGTCATCTTGCCCTCCTAGGCGTATCTGGCGCTCCACTCAGGCAGCGGCAGTATAGAGCAGCCCTCCTAGAGGCTCAATTGCTGATGGGCCTCTTCCCCTTCCGCGCACGCTCACGGCGCAGGGGCGCCGCAGCCAGCGCGACACCGCAGCGCAGCGCGATGCCGGCGTAGACCAGCAGGTTGAGGAGGAGTGGTGACCGCCGCGCGTAGTGCTTGCGGTAGAAGAGGTACATGGCGCGGTAGAACTCGATGATAATGCGCGCCTTGCGGCGGCCACCCGATCCGCCTTTGATGTGGGTCGCTCGCGCCGCGGGATAGTAGTACACCTGCCAGCCATGCGACTTGATCCGGTAGGCCCAGTCGAGATCCTCTCCGTACATGAAGTAGTCCTCGTCCAGCAGGCCCGCCCGCGCCACAGCCTCCAGCCGAACCAGCATGCATGCGCCGGTGACCGCGTCCACGGCCAGTGTCTGATCTGGATCGAGGTAGGTGAGGTTGTACCGAGCAAACCGGTGGTGGTTCGGAAACCAGCGAGCCAGGCCGGTCAGCTTCCAGAGCGCGCTCGTCGGAGTCGGGAACGAGCGGCGGCAGGCGAGGTCGAGCTGCCCATCCGGCAGCAGTACCTTGGGGCCGACGATCCCTGCGTCCGGGTGCGTATCGAGGAAGCGAGCCAGGAGCCAGAGCGTGTCTGCCTGGACGAAGCAGTCGGTGTTGAGTAAGAGCACGTAGTCGTGACCCAGTCGGCCCTCCTTGGCAGCCTGGGCCAGGATCGCGCGCAGCGCCAGGTTGTTGGCGCGGGCGAAGCCGAGGTTGGCACCTGCTTCGATCAGGCGCACCTGCTGGTACCGGGCGCGGAGCAGCTCCGGGCTGCCGTCGGTCGAGCCGTTATCGACGACGTAGACCTCGAGCGGCCGGTCGGTCTCGCTGGCCAGCAGGTGCTGCAGGCAGCGGTCGAGGAGATCGGCCGTGTTGTAGTTCACCACGACGGCCCAGATCCGGCCTGTCGCGGCGGATCCAGCCACAGCCGTGCGCGGACGCACGCCGCCTGCCGGTTCACCCTCCATAGCGCCAGAGGACATAGTGGCGGCCGACATTGCTCATCTCCACTTTCCAGCCAGCGGGGTTATCTGGCGTATAGGTCAGGCAGCGTCGTTCGAAGCACTGGACGAGCACGTCTTTCTCCTGGCCACCAACCTTCACCCGCGCCCAGTAGGCCTCGGTTATCGGGAAGCCGGTCGCAAAGAATGTCGGCTCAAAGAGGCGGCCGGGGACAAAGGCGGCTCCATCCCAGACCAGGCTCTCCGCCTGGAGGTAGGCCCAGAAGACATCGGCGATGGTGTGGTTCGTCTCCGGTACGTGATAGGCGGCGAAGACGCCACCGGGGCCGTCTTCGGTGACCGAGCCGTCGCGGTGGACGCGGGCGCGGATCTCCGTGCCGACCTCCCTGGGCGGCGCGGTCAGCAACGCGCGGAACGTCGCATAGGTCGGCCCACTTTGGTCGTCGAGGTCGCCAGCGACCGGGATCGCGGCCGGCTCGCGCTGGACAAACTGGCTGTCACCGATCTGGAGCTGGCCGGAGATCAGCTCGCGCACGAGTAAGCCGTTGGTGACGAACCAGCGGCTCGAGCGATCGCCCGCGGGCCAGTTCACCTCCATCCGGCTCTTGTCCCAGTACTGGACAGCGCGCCGTCCTCCGGCGGCATCGGCATATGGCTCTTCGACCGTCAGCAACGGCTCCGGGCCCCAAATCCAGGTTCTTGCCACCGCGCCAGCCGCTACCGGCCGATCTTCCCGATCCCAGACCGCGGTCCAGGCCCGCGCGACCACCGGGCTGACCGCTGGTGGTTGCCAGGCGGCCCAGCCGGCCCGCGCGAGGGTGGACGTCTCACCGCTGCGCAGGTCACGAACCACGACCTCCGGTGGCTTGCCATGAGGTGTGTCGAGGAAGGCGAGCCGGTTCCCATCGGGCGAGACAGCCAGCAGCATCCGGTAGTCGTCTGGTACGAGCACCGTCCGCTCGCCGCTGCCGAGGTCGACCCGGGTCACCATCGTCGGGTAGCTACGGGCCACATAGGCGAAGCGTCCGAGCGGGTCGACCCACAGGTAGCTCCGGGGCAGCGTCTTCGAGGGATAACCGATCGGCAGATCGGCATAGACACGCTCCTGCAGGGTATCGAGGTCGAGCACCACGAGATCGTCGCCGCCGCTGCGGAAGTCGAGAAACAACAGACGGCGCCCGTCCGGGGTGACCCGGAACGGGCCGCGGCACGGGTTCGGGAAGCGATTGGCGATCCGCCGTGTCGTGCCGCTGCGCACGTGGTAGCTCCAGACGGTCGCGTCCGCGGCCGCGGCATAGAGGAGCCGCACACCGTCGCCGGCCCAGGCGAAGTCTCCAAAGGAACGCCCGACGATCCTGGTCTCACCGCTGGCTAGGTCGACCCAGCCGAGCTCGAGCACCGGGCAGTCGCTGAAGTCCGCTACGCCAGCGGGGCGGGTGAAACCGAGGTAGCGCCCGTCGGGAGACCAGAGCAGGCTCGTCGCGCCCACCTGATAGTGACCGGCTAGCTCACCCTCGCGCTCGACGACCACGACACTCTCTTGGTTCAGGTAGGCGAGCCAGCGTCCGTCCCACGACCAGACAGGGTGATCGCCCGGGCCGAGCTCGCGGGTCACCGGCTCGGGGAGAAACCGGGCGAGAGCGACGACGTGACGCCCGTCACGTAGGAAGGTGTAGGCGAGCCGGTCACCGTCGCCCGACCAGACCACGCTGGTGACGGCGACCCCGCTGGTGAGCTGTTGTCGCCAGCCTCCGCGGTCGTCACCGATCCAGAGCGTGCGGTCGCGATCGATGAAAGCGAGCAGTCGCCCCGGCTCGGCCGGAGCGGCGGTCGCCTTCGGGCTCGGGAATGGCGCGAGCGCGAGTGCCAGCACGAGCAGCGGTATCCACCGCGGTTGTCGCTGTGCGCTGACCACGATCCCTTCCCTCGACCTTGCCACGTTCCCAGAGGGCTATGGCCCGGCAGAGGATGATACCCCAGCAGGGAATTGACCCGACACCGTGCTCGGTCTCGGCAGCTCCTTGACGCCGCCGTTCCGGCTTGTTAGGCTAGCGCCGATGCGGCACCAGAGGCCGCCGGAGGAGGACAGGCAACACCATGCTCTACCGGATGCCCGGACGCGCCAGGTACAGGTGATGGCAGCCAGGCTGGCTGCACGTTCGCGCTATCCTGGCAGCCGCTGGGAACCGGTTCGGCTCCAGGCAAGAGGGCTGGAGCTGCGATGGGAAAAGAGGAGCATGGTACACATGGTCGAGAAGATCCCAGTCAAGAAGGTTGTCCTTGCCTACTCCGGTGGGCTCGATACCTCGGTCATCCTCAAGTGGATCAAGCAGACGTATGGCTGCGAGGTGATCGCCTTCACCGCCGATGTTGGCCAAGGAGACGACCTCTCTGCTATCGAGGCCAAGGCACTGGCCACCGGCGCCTCGAAAGTCTATGTCAAAGATCTCAAAGAGGAGTTCCTAACCAAGTACGCGTTCCCGACCCTGCGAGCCGGCGCAGTCTACGAGCGCAAGTATTTGCTCGGCACCAGTTTCGCCCGGCCGCTGATCGCCGCGCACCAGGTCGAGGTCGCCAAGCTGGAGGGAGCTGACGCCGTCGCGCACGGCTGTACCGGCAAGGGGAACGACCAGGTGCGCTTCGAGCTGACCTACAAGGCGCTGGCACCCGAGCTGAACGTGATCGCTCCCTGGCGCCAGTGGGATCTGGGCGGGCGCGAGGATCTGCTCGAGTACGCCAACGCACACGGTATCCCGGTCAGCCAGTCGAAGCAGAACATCTATAGCCGCGACCAGAACCTCTGGCATCTCAGCCATGAGGGCGGCGAGCTCGAGGATCCCTGGCAGGAGCCCAACGAGGCGATGTTCCAGCTCACGGTCAGCCCGGAGGCTGCGCCAGACAAGCCGCAGGAACTCGTGGTCGGCTTCGAGGAAGGCTATCCGGTCAGCATCGACGGCCAGGCGATGGGCCCGGTCGAGCTCGTGGCCGCGCTGAACGAGATCGGCGGCCAGCATGGGATCGGCCGCATCGACCTAGTCGAGAACCGGCTGGTCGGCATGAAGAGCCGGGGTGTCTACGAGCAGCCGGGTGCAACGATCCTGGCGACCGCGCACAAGGAACTCGAGTCACTGGTGCTCGACCGAGAGACGCTCCACTACAAGGACCTGGTGGCTCAGAAGTACGCCGAGTTGGTCTATTATGGGCTATGGTTTACCCCGCTGCGCCAGGCGTTGGACGCGTTCGTCGACGTGACACAAAAACCGGTGACCGGGGAAGTACGAGTAAAGCTCTACAAGGGGAACTGCATCGTCACCGGGCGGAAGTCGCCGTACTCGCTCTACAGCGAGGCGTTCGCGACGTTTAGCAGCGATCCGATCTACGACCATGCCGATGCGCAGGGGTTCATCAACCTCTTCGGGTTGCCGCTCAAGGTGGCCGCTCTTCTGAAGCAACAAGGCACTGCCGCCCAGTAGCCTAGGCGAGAGCACGAGGCGGGCCGGGATAGCAGCCCCCGGCCCGCTCGCATCTT
Organism: uncultured Thermomicrobiaceae bacterium; assembly: GCA_938082375.1. GTDB lineage: Bacteria > Chloroflexota > Chloroflexia > Thermomicrobiales > Thermomicrobiaceae > Thermalbibacter. The sequence continues at coordinate 18,447 of CALKCJ010000006.1, read as the reverse complement.
TGCCAGCTCGACGGCATATTCCAGAACCGGGCGTGGCCGCTCCGCGTGCCCTGAGACGGCCCGGCAGTCTACAGGTAAATGATGCCGAGAATCATGCCGACGATGAATGCCAGTACGCTCACGCCGACCAGCGCGACGAAGGTGAGAAAGCCGAAACCGTAGCGATACTCGTGGTCGAGCAATCCCGCACGCGGTACGCGCTCGACGCGCTCGGCGACCAAGACCCGTGCATTCTGTCCGTCCGCCACTTCCGATCGCGCTCCTTCCCTGGCATGCCAGGTCGCCACCAAAGTGCTGGTGCTAAGCCTACCAGATCGCGCCCTGGTTTGCGATACCTCTCACGAACCATCCCCCGCGCACTGGGTGGAACCCGAGCCGCTTCAATGGAAGTCGTGGGCGCGAAGCGGGCGCTCGGCCAGAGCCGGAGCGCCCGCCGGCCGGCCTAGCGTCCGCACCTCGTCCGCCACCACGCTCACCAGGCCTTCCTCCTGCTGCACTCGCCCGTCGACGAGCAGTACCGGCGCCCGCAGCGTCGCCCGGAACTGCGCCCGCACGGCCGGCCGCACGATCACGTTGGCCAGCCCGCTCTCGTCCTCCAGCGTCAGGAACAGCACCCCCTTGGCCGTCGGCGGCGCCTGCCGGCACACCACCAGCCCGGCTACCCGCACCCGTGCCCCGTGCGGCCGCTGCCCCAGCTCACCGGCCGACGTCACCTTCAGCGCCTGGCGCTGCCGGGCGTAGAGCGCCAGAAGCTGGCGGTCTAGGCACAGCCCCAGCAGCGCGTAGTCGATGAGCGTCTGCTCCCCTGCCTCCAGCGGCGGCAGCGAGGCCGGCTCCTCCGCGCCCAGCTCCAGCGCCGCCTGCTCGACCGGCGCGGCCCGCTCCCCGCCCGCCGTCGCCAGCGGCAGCAGCCGCCACAGGAGCTGGCGTCGCTCGACCCCGGGCGCCAGCGCCGCGAACGCCCCCACCAGCACCAGCGCGCGTACCGCCTCCGGCCCGAGCCTCGCCCGGCGCACCACCTCCTCCGGCTCCCGGAATGGCCCCGCCGCCCGCGCTGCCACGAGCCGTGCGGCGGCTGCCTCCCCTACCCCCTTGACCGTCCGCAGCCCCAGCCGGATCGGCCCGCGTACTGCGTCCCCCTCGAGCGTGTAGCCGGCCGCGCTCCGTGTCACGTCCGGCGGAAGGAAGCGCACCCCGTGCCGTACCGCGTCCCACAGCACTACCTCGGGCGGGTAGAAGCCCATCGGCTGGTTGTCCAAGAGCGCGCAGTAGAAGGCCGCGGGATAGTGGGCCCGCAGCCACAGCGTCTCATAGGCGGTCTGGGCCAGCGCCGCCGCGTGGCTCTTGCAGAAGCCGAACTCGGCGAAGGCCGCCATCTGGGCGAAGATCTGCTCGGCTGTCGCACGGGGTACCCCCTGGCGCGCGGCCCCGGCCAGGAATGCCCCCCGCAGCGCCTCCATTGCCGCCCGCGAGCGGCGGCTCCCCATCGCCCGTCGGAAGGCGTCGGCTTCGCCGGCCGACATCCCGGCGATGGCCATCGCGACCTCCAGCACCTGCTCCTGATAGAGGATCACCCCTAGCGTCTCAGCCAGGATCGGCTCCAGCTTCGGGTGGAGGTAGCGCACCGGCTCCCGCCCCTGCCGCCGCCGCAGGTAGGGGTGCACCATCCCACCCTGGATCGGCCCCGGCCGGATGATCGCCACCTGGGCGATCAGGTCGTCGAAGCAGGTCGGCGCGCTCCGGGGCAAGCTCTGCTGCTGTGCCCGGCTCTCCACCTGGTAGGCGCCGAGCGTGTCGGCCGTCTGGAGCTGGCGGTAGACCGCCGGGTCGTCGCGCGGCAGCTTCTCCAGCTCCAGCCGCACGCCGCTGTACCGCTCGACGAGCTCCACCGCCTGGTGCACCAGCGAGAGTGCCCGGATGCACAAGAGGTCGGTCTTGATCAGCCCGGCGTCCTCTACGTCCCGCTTGTCCCAGCCGACCACCACCCGCCCGGGCAGCCGCGCTGGCTCGAGCGGCACCAGCTCCACCAGCGGCCGGCCCGTGATGACCATACCCCCGACGTGGATCGAGAGGTGCCGCGGGATGTCCTCGAGCTGGGGCGCCAGCCGTACCAGCCAACTCACGCGGCGTCGCCCCTCGGCATCCAGCCCGGCCGCCAGCCGCCGAGCCGCCGCGTCTAGCTCCTCTCCCAGTCCCCCCTGGGAGGCGGCCAACTCGGCGACCAGTTCCGCCGGCAGGCCGAGCACCCGGCCCAGGTCGCGCACCGCACTGCGCACCTGGAAGGTCACGTAGTTGCAGACCATGGCCGCGTGCTCAGCGCCGTAGATCTGGTAGACATAGGCGATGGCCCGCTCGCGGTCTTCGACCCCGAAGTCGATGTCGATGTCCGGCATCGACGGGCGCTCCTCGTTGAGGAAGCGCTCGAAGAGCAGCCGGTGGCGCAGCGGGTCGACCTGAGTGATCCCTAGACAGTAGGCGACCAGCGAGTCGGCCGCTGAGCCGCGCCCCCGCCCCCGGAAGCGATTGGCGAGGTCGGCGCAGATCAGGAAGAACGGGGCCACCCCTAGCCGGGCGATCACCCCCAGCTCGTGCTCGAGCTGGCGCACCACCGGCGCGCTGAGCTCCCGGTAGCGGCGCTGTGCCCCTTCGTAGGCCAGCCGGCGCAGGGTCTGGTCGGCCGTCTCCCCGGGCGGCACCAGGTGAGGCAGCGGCGGGAAGCGGACGGTCCGGAAGTCGAGTGCGACCTGGCAGCGCTCGGCCAGCCGCAGCGTGTTGGCCACCGCCTCCGGGTAGCGCGCGAACCGCCGAGCCATCGCTGCTGGCGGCTGCAGGGCGTAGGCGCTCGAGCGCTTGCGCGCCGGGTGTGGGGTGTCGAGCGTGCACTGCTCGCGGATGCAAACCAGGACGTCCTGCAGCCGCCAGCTCTCGGCGTCGAGGTAGTGGACGTTGTTGGTCGCCACCAGTGGCAGGCCCACCGTGCTGGCCAGCGCGGCCAGCTCGGCGCAGCGGCGCCGGTCGCCCGGCAGCCCGTGCTCCTGGAGCTCGACGAAGCAGTGCTCGGGGCCGAAGGCCTGGCGCAGCCGCCGGGCCAGCGCCAGCGCCTCCGCCCGCCGTCCGGCCGCGAGTGTCCGCGCCAGCGGCCCCTGGCGGCAGCCGGTCAGCACGACCAACCCCTCGTGCTCCTTGAGCAGCCATGCCCAAGGGATGTGAATGACCCGGCGCATGGCCGCCGCCCCAGTCGCAGCCTCAGCACCGGCGCGGGCGACCGGCTGGCGCGGGCTCCCCCAGCCCAGGTGCGCCGCCGACAGCAGCCGGGCCAGCGTGGCATAGCCCACATCGTTCTCGGCCAGAAGCGTCAGGTGGCTCCCGTCGTCCAGCGTGACCTCGGCCCCGATGACGGGGTGCAGCCCGGCCTCAGCGCAGGCGCGGGCGAACCGGACTACCCCGTGCAGCCCCTGGTGGTCGGTCAGCGCCAGGTGCTCGTACCCCAGCTCGGCCGCCCGCCGCGCGAGCGCCGCCGGCTGGCAGGGGGCATCGAGCAGTGAGAAGCAGGAGTGGGTGTGCAGCTCGGCGTAGGGGGCCGCCATCGCCCTGCCTCCGCGCTCAGTCCAGCCGGCCCAGCAGCGCCCAGCCGCCGGGCGGGCTGTCCCAGCCCAGGAGCAGCCGCTGGCCGTCGGCCAGCTCCACCCAGACCACCCGGCGGTGCCGCTCGCGTGGCCACCAGAGGTCGACCCGCTCGAGCAGCCCCCCAGCTACCACCCGGAAGCGCCGCCCCTCGAGCTCCAGCTCGCGCACCTGGCCCCGTCGCCACAGCCGGGCCGGCTGGCGCGGCACCGCGACGTCGAAGCGCCAGCGCTCCTCGGCCAGCGGCGCCGCCGGGACGACCTCTCGCAGCCGCGGCACCTGGCCCGGGTAGCGGCGGCGCAGCTCTGCCCACACCCGCTCCCGCTCCGCCCGGCCAGTTTCGGGTTCCTCCAGCCCTGGCAGGTGTGCCTGGGCCACGGCCGGCGGCGCGATCCCGGACAGCCGGAGCCAGACCTCGCCGATCCCCTCGACCGCCGCGCTCGGCCCCAGCCCGGCGCCGAGCATCCCCTCGACCAGGGCCTCGAGGTGCGGCAGGAGCTCGGCCACCTCGCTCGCCGGGGCGGGCAGGTGGCGCGCCTGCTCGCCGCGCCGTCCCCCGGCGCTCGCCAGTCCCAGCATCACCGTGCGGGCGGCCTGCCCGCGCTGGCGCAGCTCCGCCAGGCCACCCGCGGCCAGCCGGGCGAGCGTGCCTCGGAGCTGTCCCCGTTCGACCAAGGGCGGCTCCGGCGCCGCGTACATCAGCACCGCCGGTTCGAGCGTTGCCCCGACGAGGGGGCGAGGGTCCTCCCCGCAGGCCAGCCGGTGCGCCGCCACCGCCTGGCGGCCGAAGCGCCGTCCCACCTCCGCTCGCGGCAGGTCGGCGAACTGCCCCATCGTCTCGACTCCCAGCAGCCGGAGCGTCGTGCGCGCTGCCCGCGGCAGCGGCAGCCACTCCAGCGGCAGCGGGCGTAGGAAGGCGCGCGTCTCCGCGTCGGAGACGACGGTGACCTCGCCGGGCTCGCCGAGCCGGGCGGCCACCGCGGCCACCCACTTGTTCAGGCCGATGCCCAGCCGGGCCTGTCCGCCGGCTGCCGCCACTGCCGCCAGCACCGCCGCCCCGTAGGCTGCCTCCGAGCCGAGGGTGAGCCGCACCCCTGTCGCGTCGAACCAGGCGGCGAGCGGCCCGTCCGGTTCCACGACCGGACTGTGGGCGACCAGCAGCTCAGCGGCCGGCACCGGCAGCGAGTCGCTCAACCGGAGATAGCCCACGCGCACGGACTTCCTCCTCTACTCGCGTCCACAGTGCCGGTTCCGCCTCCAGGCGGGCGAGCGCCGCGCCCCGTGACCGTCCCAGCACCGTGCCTGCCCCCAGGAAGCCCAGCGGGTGCCGTGTCACCACGCCCAGCCAGCAGGCCAGGTCGAGCAGCTCGGCCCCCCGCCGCAGCCCAGCCCGCTCGTCCAGCTCCAGCGCCACTGGGCTGTCCACCGGCGGGGTGAAGACGCTGCGGAGCACGCGCGGGCGGACGCGCAGTCCAGTGCGCACCCCGTCGCCCAGCCAGAGCTCCCCCTCCGGAACCAGCCGCAGCCGGAGCGCCGCCCCGCCGAGCCCCGGATCCCGCTCGGGGGGCAGAAGGTCGCGCACCACCAGCAGCGCGGTCGGCGCCCGGCGCAGCAACGGCCGCAGGCGGCGCGCCCCGCGCGCCAGTAGTCGCTCCGGCCAGCCCGGCCGGACATCGAGCACCACGAGATCCAGCGCCCGCGTCCGCACCAGGAGCTGGGCTATCTCCAGCGCCTCGGCGAGCGAGCGGGGCAGCGCCCACAGCAGGTCACCGACGTCGACCCCCAGGGCGCGCCAGCGGTCGGGATCGAGGCTGGCGGCTCCGTCGAGGTAGGCAGCCCAGCCTTGCTCGCGCTGGGCCCGGGCCACCACGTGGGCAGCGAGCGTCCGCTTGCCGGAATAGGGCGGCCCGGTCAGCTCGCTGAGGCGACCGCGGGGGAGGCCACCGATCCCCGTGAGCACGTCGAGGACGAGCGAGCCAGTGGGGAGGGCGCGGGCGCCACGCGGGGGGCGGGCTGTCTCCCAGCGCAGGAGGACGTGCTCACCGAAGCGGGCGGCGAGCTGGCGACGCAGATCCTCGAGCAGGGCCTGGCGCTCCTCAGGGCTCCGCGGGCGCATGGGGCGACCTCCTTTCGCTCCTACGCCCAGCATAGTAGAACATATGTTCGTAATCAAGAGTTGCCCCGTGGGCACAGGAAATACAGAGGAAAGCTGCGCCGATCCTGAGGCGACAAGAGCTCGGGATCGGCGCCGTCCCTCCGAGTTGCCGTGCGAGATCCGACCTGGCGACTGGCTCGGCGTGGTCGCTCTACCTGGGAAGCGGGCTCACCAGCGCTGGCGGCGAGGCGGTGTCGGGCCTTGGCCGGGTGGCCGGGGCCGCCGCGAGGACAGCCGATCTCCTCCCTGCCGGCCCGGCGGGGGACGCCGCGCTGACGCTATAGCGCGCGACGCGAACTCGATGGCCTGGGGGAGCAGTTCCTCGAGCCGCTCAGCCTCCGCCCCAGTGACGCCCTGCTCGAGGAGCCACCGTGTGGCCCGGGCGACGAAGCGGGCGTCCAGTGGCTTGCCAGTCGCGCCGACCTCGGTCGCCACGCTGAGCAGCACCAAGTCACTCACCTGGTCGCCGAGGAGCCGGCGGCAGCGACCGATGAAGGCGCGCTGGGCCTCTGGGTGAGCGGGCTTGCCCTGAAGCGCGAGGTACGCGCCCAGCAGGCGCCACAGCTCCGGGTGGCGACGCTGCCGGGCCGATCGCTCTCCGCGGAGAGCGGAGACCACTTCGGCGACCCGCTCGGGAGTCACTGGAGCACGGGTACGCCGGAGTGCCTCGACGACTGGCTCGATCTCCCGTGGAGAGACGCGCCAGCCAGCAGCCCGGCGGACGGCGTGGAGAAACTCCGGTGTGCCCGGCGCTGGCTGTTGTCCTTCCCCCGGGATCGTCGCCACACTACCCGCCTTCGACTGCCATGCCCTCGCCACAGCTCGCGATGGCTCGTTGCCGGAGCCCTGCTGAGTGTACACCGCCGCTCTGCCCGCGCTCACCGATCCTGCTCCCCGACTCTCCTTGCGCCGGCCCGGCCCTGTCTGCTACGGTACCTGGCTGCCGCGCAGCGGTGCGCGGGTGCCTGGAGGCGATCTCGATGGCGAAACGTGGACTGGCCACACCCGACCCGGTGGTATCGACGACTGCTCGACCCGGGGCGGGCCGGCTCTTTGCCGCACTCGTCCGCTATCGAGATTACCGGCTCCTCTGGGCCTCAAGCGTGCTGACCCAGATCGCCCAGTGGATGCTTCAGGTCTCGCTCGGCTGGCTGATGCTGGAGCTAACCGACTCTCCCTTCTGGGTCGGCCTCAACGGCTTCGCCAGCGGCATCCCCTTCCTGGTCATCTCGATCCCGGCCGGCGCGCTGATCGACCGGCTCGACCGCCGTACCCTGCTAGTCGCCTGCCAAGCGAGTGCGCTCGCGATCGGGCTTGCGCTGGCTATCCTCGCGACACTCGGCCTGGCGCAGCCCTGGCACCTCCTGCTCGGAGCCTTCCTCAACGGTGCGGCGCTCGCGGTCAACAACGCGACTCGGCAGACGCTGGTTCCGACCTTCGTGCCTCGCGAGGGGCTCCAGAACGCGATCGCCCTGCTTTCGGCGGGGATGAACGTCACCCGCGTCGTCGGCCCGTCACTCGCTGGCCCGCTGATCGCCGCGCTCGGCTCCGGCGGCGCGCTCTTCGTCCAGGTCGGTTGCCTGGCGATCGCGCTCGTGAACACGCTACAGCTCCCCGCGGCGAGGTCATCGACGCGGGCGGGGATCCCCTTCCTCCGCAACCTGGCCGAGGGCATCGACTACGTGCGGCGTAGTGAGACGCTGGTGGGGCTGATGCTACTGGCGGCCGTCCCGACGATCCTTGTCTTCCCCTACATCCAGCTCCTGCCGGTCTACGCCCGCGACATCCTCACGGTGGGAGCCAGTGGCCTGGGGCTGCTCTACACCGCGGGCGGCCTCGGCGCCTTGACCGGCTCGCTGTTCGTCGCGGGTTTCCAGCGGATCGAACGCAAGGGCCGCTTCATCCTAGCGACCACCTTCGTCTACGGACTGGTCATCATCGTCTTTGCCTACTCGACCTGGCTGCCGCTGTCGCTGCTGATGCTCCTTTGTGGTGGCCTCTTGGGCTCGTCCTACATGTCGATCACTAACACGCTGCTCCACCTCAACGTGCGCGACGAGGTGCGCGGGCGGGTGATGGGCATCTATATGATGAGCTGGGGCTTCATGCCGCTCGGCGCGCTGCCGATGGGCTTTGTGGGGGATCGGATCGGCGTGCCGCACGCGGTCGCGCTTGGTGCCGTGCTCTCGTCGCTCGCGACCCTGGCCGTGGCCGCACGCATCCCCGCCCTGCGCGCGCTCCGCTAGGACGTCTCTTCCGTCGCCTTACGCTCTTCCAGCACGCCCTCACCCGTCGTGGCGTCCGCTGGGTTCGCCGCCTCGTCCAGCCGCAGCACCTCGGCCAAGCGGGCACGCAGCGCTGCCGGGTCGGTAAGCGGCAGCTCGCCGACGGTGCGCCAGGTGCCCGGTTCCCGCTCGTACGTCAGGAGCTTGCCGTCCGTGCGCAGGAAGGCGATCTGGTCGCCATAGACGAGCTGGAAGTACTCGTATGTCCAGCCGGTGAGCTTAGCGCCAGTAGCGAGGTAGAGCGGGTGGTAGGCTCCGTCGACCTGCTGGTCGTCGATGAACAGCTCGCGCGCGGCGACCAAGCCAGGATAATCGACAATCAGGTCGGTGACGACCCGGTGGATCGTCGGGTAGGCCGTCGCGCGCGTGTGGAGGCAGCCAGCGTGGTTACCCTGCCGCAACCGGGGAGCAGGCACTGCGTACAGCAGCCGGCGGATCGCCTCGGCCGGCTCGGTTCGGCAGAGCCTGCCCAGAGCCAGCCGCACGCTCTCGCCGATGGTGAGCACTGGGGCGTCCTCTTCACCCAGCCAGAGCACGCCGCGGCTGTCGGCCGGCTCGTCGGCATGGAGTGCGCAGCTCACGCGACGGGTGACCAGGAAGCGATCCCAGCCGTGCTCCGGGTGGTAGACCGGCAGCACGTCGATCGCCGCGACCTGGAAGCGGCTGCCGATAACGGCGCTGGCCAGCACCCAACCGAGCGCGTAGGCCAGCCGGTTGGGCATCGCCAACTCTGGGGTCTCCGGGTCGTCGACCGGGATATGCTGCGGCTCCAGGTCTTGGTAGTGCTCGAAAGCGCGCTGGATCTGCTCGACAAAGTGCTGCTCGACTACGACGCTCGCGCTCATGCTCCTCCTCGTGTTCCTGTCTCGCCGCCGCTCAGACCATTGCGCCCTCAACGCCACGCCATCCGCTATACTGAGGCGACAGGGCTGAGGCTGCCCATACGGCAGGATACCACGCGCGCGGAAAGGAGCAGCGAATGGACGAGCGTTGGGCCGAGCGGTGGTCTCGGCGTGGTCGGCTGGCTGCGTCTGCTGATCGCCCATCCCGGACGCCGCCGGAGGGAATGATCTCCTTCGTCTACGGTGATCCGGACTGGCCAAGCCTGCCACTCAACGAGATGGCGCAGGCAGCGGAGTTCCTCGCTGAGCACGAGCGGCGCGACGCTCTCGGCTACCAGAACCCGATCCGCAGCGACGAGCTCAACAGCGCGCTGGCCGAGAAACTGGTGCGCGACCAGGGGATCGAGGCGCGCCCCGAGCAGATCCTGGTCACTGCTGGCTCCAGCAGCGGGCTCGGCACGATCTGCGACGCGCTGATCGACCCGGGAGACACCGTGCTGCTCGATGCCCCCGCCTGGATGGGTGCGACCATGATCTTCCGCCTGGCCGGAGCCGAGATGGTCGGGATCCCGATCGACGAGCACGGCGTCGATCCCGACGGGGTGGCAGCTGCCCTCGACCGACTGGAGCGCGAGGGTCGACGCCCGAAGTTCCTCTACACGCTGCCGACCTTCCAGAACCCAGCCGGCGTCGAGCAGAGCGTCGAACGGCGACAGGCGCTGGCCCGGCTGGCTGACGAGCGCGGGCTGCTGATTGTCGAGGACGACGCCTACTACGAGCTCCGCTTCCGTGGCGATTACCCGCCGACGATCTACAGCCTGGCCCGGCCAGGCAACGTCCTCTACTGTGGCACCCTCTCCAAGACGATTGCTGCGGGCTTGCGGCTCGGCTACATCGTCGGCCCCGAGCCGGTGGTGGCGGCGCTCTCCCGAGCGCGGGTCGACAGCCTGCGCAATAGCTTCAGTGCCGCGCTGGCCGACTGGTATCTGCGCACCGGCAAGTACCGCGCGCACCTGGACGAGCTACGTCGTATCTACCAGCAGAAGTGCGACCACATGCTGCGGGCGCTGGAGCGGGAGATGCCGGAGGGCGTGAGCTGGACGAAGCCCAACGGCGGCTTTTTCATCTGGCTAACGCTGCCGGAGGGCGTCAGCGCCCCGGCGATCCTACCGGAGTGCCGCGAGTCCGGCGTAGACTTTATCCCCGGGCCAGCCTTCTACGGCGACGGCAGTGGCGAGCGGCACCTGCGGCTCTCCTACAGCGCGGTGACCCTGGAGCAGATCGACGAGGGGATCGCCCGGTTGGCGCAGGTGGTACGCCGCGCACTGGCTGGCGTCGCCGCAGCCCACAGCTAGCGTTCCGCCAGCAATGGCAAGCCGAGCGAGCCGGGCGGCTCACGGTTGCCCGGCTCGCTGATCAGGAGTGGCCAATTCACCGTCGTGTGAACGGGCTAGCCGTAGCGGTACTGGACGCCGAAGCCGCCGCGCGGATACGTCCACGCGATGTTGTGGAACTCAAAGCAGACGATCCGGCAGGTGCCGCACTCCACACAGCCTTCGTACGAAAAGAGCACCCGCCCGTCCGGTTGGGGCGCGTAGCAGGCCGCCGGGCAGCAGTTGATGCACTGCTGCCGCTCGCACTGGAGGCAGACGTCGGGGTCGATGATCCGGATGTGGGCCCGGCTGGCATCGACGTTGTAGCTGGTGGCAGCCAGCTTCCGCTCCAGCCCGGCCCGATCCTTGATCGTGTCGACGACCCTGACCACGCTATCCCCACCCTCACGCGCTCGATCCTCGCGCCCACCAGCCCAGTCTACCACGCCATGTCTTGCGTCACGATGTGACGTCGCCTGGGCCCGCGGCCTCAGCCAGCGACATCGTGACGGAGCGTTGCAGCAGCGCCGAGGCCCAGCCGCTCGTCCAGCCGCCGCGTGGCCGGCGTCACGCTGAGCGTCGCCAGCCGGCAGTCCGCCATCGGGCATCGGCCAGCACGAGCGGGGCGCGGCGCTACACCGGCTCGCCCAGATGGCTCTTGAACCACTCGAGGATCCGGGCGAGGAAATCCTGCCGGTGCTCGGGCAGTCCTTCGCGGAGCATCCCGTGGGAGGCCCCGGGGTAGCGCACGAACTCGGCCTCGCAGCCTGCCTTCACCAGCGCTACGAACATCTGCTCGCCCTGGCCGATCGGGCAGCGCTCGTCGGCCTCGCCGTGCACGATCAGGGTCGGCGTCCTGGCCCGGTGGGCGAAGGTGGAAGGCGAGTGCGCCTCGTACCACTCGCGCTCGGCGTGAGGTGGCCCACCCCACTGGAGCTCGCCGAACACATGGCTAATATCGCTGGTGCCGTACATCGACTCGAGATCGAATGCCGGCGCCCCGCAGACGGCCGCTTTGAAGCGGTCGGTTTGCCCGATGATCCAGGCGGTCATGTAGCCGCCGTAGCTGTAGCCCCACACGCCGAGCCGCTCGCGGTCGACGTAGGGCCGTTCGAGCACCCGGTCGACGACGGCCATCAGGTCGAGATAGTCCTGGCCGCCCCAGTCCCGCGTCACTTGTTGGGTAAAGCGTCGCCCGTAGCTGGTCGAGCCGCGCGGGTTGGCATAGACCACCAGGAAGCCGTTGGTCGCCAGCAGTTCGCGTGTCGGATCGAAGCCATACCCATAGAACGAATTCGGCCCGCCGTGGATCGCTAGCACAAGCGGGTAGCGCTTCGCCGGGTCGAAGTCTGGAGGGAATAGGAGCCAGGCCTCGATCGTGAACTCGTCGCGGCGCGTCTCGAAGCGCTCCCAACGCGCCGGTGGGCGCTCCTCGAGCAGCGCGCGGTTCCAGCTCGTGACGAGGCGCAGCTCTCCAGTCGCCCGGTCGAAGACCGAGACCTCGTCGCCGGCTTCCAGGCTGCTGAAGGACTGGACGACGTATCGAACCGTGCGATCTGCACTCAGGCCGCTGCGCAGGGACGGCCCGTACTCGATCTGCTCGACCGCCCGGGTGGTCACGTCGATCTGGTAGAAGCCGCTCGCCCCGGCACGGAAGGCGTGGAACAGCACGCGTTTGTCGTCGAGCCAGACCGGCTGCGAGGACGTGTAGACCTCGACGAGAGAGGGGAGGTCGTCGGTCAGCCGGAGGGAGGTGTCGCTCGCGAGGTCGTACAGGAAGAGGTCGTGGTGCCAGGACTTCTCGAGGTCACCGGCGTAGAGGATCCGGTCACCGCCGGGCGACCAGGCCCAGGCGCCGATCACGCCTGTCTCCGGGCCAACCACCCGCGGCTCGCCGCCCTCAACCGGGATCAGGACGAGCTGGGAGAACATCCCGTTGAGCCGGAGCCGCCGCACCGCGATCCAGCGGCCGTCCGGCGACCACTGCGGTAGCTCGTGATCCAGCGGCACGTCGGTGAGCCGCCGCCGCTCGCCGCTCTCGACGTCCACCACGAAGACCTGCTGCCGGGCATCGCCCAGGTAACCGCGGCCGTCCTGCTTGTAGTCGATCCGTCGAGTGACCCGCACCCGCGGCGGCGCGTCCTTCGGCAACTCGTCCTCGTTCGGGTTCTCCGGGTCGAACGTGGTCACGTAGGCGAGCTGCTGGCCGTCCGGCGACCAGGCCAGGCCGCTGATCGATTGGCGGTGGCGGGTGACCTCCCGCGCCTCGCCGCCCTCGTCCAGCGGCAGGACGAAGACGCCGCTCTTCTCGACCCGATCGGAGACGAACGCGATGGAGCGGCCGTCCGACGACCAGCGGGCGCCGCCATTGCGCTGGCCGTTCCAGGTCAGCCGACGCGGCTCGCTGCCGTCGACCCGGCACAGCCACAGGTGCGAGCTTGCCTTCTTCGTCTTCGGGTCGACCTCGGCCAGCGTATAGACGATCCGGCTGCCGTCAGGGGAGATCTGCGGATCGCCCGGCTGCTTCCAGGCAGAGACCAGCACCTCGGGTGTCAACGGCTGCCCCATTGCTCTTCTCCTGTCAGCGTCGAGTCGTGCTGCCACCAGCGGCAGCATACCGCACGCCAAGGCTAGACAGGCTCACCCTTGTGTCTCACCCTGCTTGCCGCTCTCGACTCGCTCGGCGAGGCGGCCGCCGAAGCGCATGAACACTGGGGGCCCCGCCTCGCCGTCGATGAAATCGAGCCGCAAGCCCCGGTAGTCCCCCTCCATCACGATGAACTCGTTCGGGCCGATGGGCTTCGCCACGATGGGCGGGAGCTTGACCTGTTCGCCGGTCAGCGGGTGTTGCATCGTCGACTCGATCGCGATAGCATCGTTCTCGATTCGCACGACCTGCTCGACACCCGGCCGCCGGTAGCGGCCCGCCACACGCTCGAGCTGCTCTGGCGCGATCGACACGACCGCCGGTTGCTGAAGGGCGATCCCGCAGTAGCGGTCGAGCGCCCACTCCTCGATCTGGCGGATCGCCGCCGTGCCGCGGCTGGAGTTGGTCAGGATCGCGATCGCAAACCGCTGCTCGGGTACCAGGAGGAGCTGCGCCTGGAAGCCGTTAGTCGAGCCGCCGTGCTCGACGATCCGGATGCCACCTGGGGTACGGATCGCCCACCCGATGCCGTAGGCATCGGCGAAGTTGGCCGCCACCACCTGCGGCTGCTGCATCGTCTCGACCGAGGCCGGGCTCAGGAGTTGGGTTTCCCCGACGCGCCCGCCGTCGAGGTGAAGCGCCGCGAAGCGCAGGAGCTCGCCGACGGTGGAAATGATCCCGCCGGCCGGGTTGCTGCTCCGTGGGATCGGATAGGGTCGGGCAATCGTCGGGCCTACACCCGAGACCGGGTCGTAGTTGTGGCCTACCGAGACGGGGAAGGTGATCGCCTCGTGGGCGAAGAACGTGGAGCGGGACATCCCCAGCGGGTCGAAGATACGCTCCTTCACTACCTGCTCGTACGATTTTTCCATTAGCACCTCGATCACGCGGCCCGCCAGGCTGAAACCGCTGTTGCAGTAGCTCCAGAGCTGGCCTGGCCGCGTCCACTGCCGCAGCGTATAAAGGTTGGCGACATACTTCGCCAACGCGTCGTCACCCCAGCCGAAGTCGGCGAAGTAGTCCCCTTCGATTCCCGATGTGTGCGAGAGCAGGTGGCGTAGCGTGATCGCGCGCTGGGCCTCGCTGTCGGTGAGCTGGAGATCGGGAAGGTACCGGATGACCGGTGTATCGAGGCCGACCTTCCCTTCTTCAACGAGCTGCATAACGACAGTCGCGGTGAAGACCTTCGTGATCGAGCCGATCTGGAACAGTGTGTCCGGGCGAGCCAGGCAACCGGTCTCGACGTGCGCGACGCCGAACGCCTGCTCCTCGGTCGAGCCCTCGTGCAAGACGGCGACTGCCAGTCCCGGCACCTTCCAGTCATCCAGGCGTTCCCGAACGAAGTCCCCGAGTTCTTCGAAGACTGCGCGTTCACTCACTGCATACCACCTTTCCTACTACCGTCGCCATAGGCACTCTCCTAACGTCCAATGCGGACTGTATGTCCCTGTGGGTCGAGGGCGTCGCGCAGCCCATCACCGAGTAGGTTGAACCCGAGCACGGTGAGTGCGATCGCGATGCCGGGGAAGGTTGCGATCCACCACTCCTGGCGAAGGGATTCACGGCCGGTCGCGAGCATGGCACCCCACTCCGGCGTCGGCGGCTGCGCCCCCATCCCGATGAAGCTGAGCGCGGCGGCCGAGAGTACTGCGCCAGCGAAGCCGAGCGAAGCAAGCACGATAATCGGTGAGAGGGTATTCGGCAGCATGTGCACGAAGAGGATCCGGCTCGAGGAGCACCCGATCACCCGTGCCGCCTCGACAAACTCGTCGTGCTTGAGGGAGAGCACTTGCCCCCGCATCAGCCGGGCATACGCCGGCATCGAGCCGATGCCCACGGCCACCATCACGTTCGGTAGCCCCGGGCCGAGCACCGCGATGATCGCGAGCGCCAGGAGCAGGCCAGGGAACGCCAGCAACACATCGACCAGCCACTGCCCGGCAGCATCGACCCACCCACCTACGTAGCCGGTCAGCAGCCCCACGAGCGAGCCGAGCGTGCCGGCGATGCCGACCGCGATGATGCCGACCTGCAGGGAGATGCGCGCTCCGTAGATCACCCGCGTGAACACGTCCCGGCCGAAGTCGTCGGTGCCGAACGGGTGGGCTAGGCTGGGCGGCAGGAAGCGGTTCTTCAGGCTCATTGCAACCGGATCATGTGGTGTCAGCAGCGGGCCCACGAGCGCAACGACCAGGAGCGTCGCGACAATGCTCCCGCCGAGCAGCGCGCTCCGGTGCCCGGATAGCCGCCGCCAGAGTGAGGGGGGACGGCCCTGCAGCCTCCGGAGCTGCTGCCGGTGTCCAACTGCTGCCAGCTCAGCCATCGTCGCAGGCTCGCCCGATCATCGGCACGCGCTCCTCACGCGTAACTCACCCGTGGATCGATCAGGCAGTAGAGCAGATCGACCACGAGGTTCACCACGACGTAGATGACGGCGACGAACAGCACGATCCCCTGGATCAGCGGGAAATCGCGGGCCTGCAAAGCATTGACTGCGAGGAGGCCGATACCGGGGTACGCGAACACTGCTTCGATAATGAACGCGCCGGACAGGAGTTGCCCCAGTTGCAGACCCACGATCGTCACCACCGGGATCAGCGCATTGCGCAGCGCGTGCCGCGCGATCACTGCTGATTCCCGCAAGCCTTTGGCCCGCGCGGTGCGCACGTAGTCGTGGGAGAGCTCTTCCAGCAGGCTCGATCGGGTCATGCGGGCCAGGATGCCCGAGGTGAGGACGCCGAGCGTGACCGCGGGCAAGACCAGGTGCCGCCAGGTGGCAGCCCCGGACACGGGGAACCAGCCGAACTGCACGGCGAACAGGAGGATCAGCATTAGCCCGAGCCAGAACCCGGGGAGTGACACCCCGAGGATCGCGATCGCCATCGTCGCTGCATCGATCCACGATCCCTTGAACGCCGCTGCCAGCATGCCAGCGCCGACCCCGAACAGCACTGCGACGGAGAGGCTGGCCACGGTCAGCTTAACCGTGTTCGGCAGGCGAGCCACGATCTCGCTGGTGACCGGCTGCTTGGTGCGGAACGACCGCCCGAGGTCGCCCTGGAGAGCCCTCCCCAGAAACTGGAGGTACTGGTGGTGAATCGGCAGGTCGAGCCCGAGCTGGCGGCGGAGCGCCGCCCGCTGCTCGGGCGTCGGTCGCGGCTGGTTGGCGAACATGATGTCGACCGGGTCTCCGGGGACGAGTCGCACCATGGTGAAGACCAGCAAGGTAACCCCGAAGATCACCAGGATGGCTGAGACGAGTCGTTTCAGAAGGTACTGCAGCATCCGTCCAGCCTTCGAAACGGGTGCCAGCCGCGACTGGCCGCGACCGGAACAGGACACTTAACTCTCGATCGTCGCGTCCTCGTAGACGTAGATCCCCTGCGGCCCGATCTTGAAGCCCTTCACTTCCTTGCGCGCCCCGACGGCCGAGACCGGTGACCACAGCGGCACCATGGCGGCATCGCGCAGCATGATCTTCATCGCCTCGAAGTACAGCCGGCAGCGCTCCTCGAGGTCGACCACCCGGCTCGCCTCGACGACCAGCTTCTGGTACTCCTCGGGGCGGTACAGGCCGATACCGGCCCTCGTCTGGGTCATCATGAAGAGCATGTGCGGCTCCGTCCAGCCCCAGCCCATCAGATCGAAGTGCGAGGTGTCGTCCGCCGTCCCCAGGCGCGCCAACAAGCTCCCCGGCTCCATCGTCTCCAGCTTGACGTCGAAGCCGATCTGGTTGAGCTGGTTCTGAATTACCTGTGCGACCTTCTCCTGCGTCGTCGCGCTCCACGTCCAGAGCGTCACCTGCAACGGCTGGCCGTCCTTCCGGCGGACGGAGTTGCCGGGCGGCAGGATCCACCCGGCTTCCTCCAGGAGCTGGGCGGCACGCTGAGGATCGTAGTGGTAGCCGAACTGTTCGATGGCGGGGTCATAGCACGCAACACCCGTCGGCAGCGGGCCGTAGTTCCGCACAGCCAGGCCCTCGAGCACAGTGGCGATGATCTCGTCGGCATTCACGCCGTAGGCGACGGCCTGGCGTACTCGGATGTCATCGAACGGCGGGCGGAAGATTGCCCCGTATTCGCCCTGCGGGGGATCCATATGGAACTCGAGAAAACTGATCCCGATGCTCTGTTCCACCCGGAAGAGCTGGACATTGGGATTGCGCTCGAAGGCCGCCACCGCACGCGGCGGCACCGCCAGCACGTTGATCTCTCCAGTTTCGAAGGCGGCGATCTGTGTCTGCTCATCCGGGATGTTGCGGAAGACCAGCTGGCTGACCAGCGGCGCCCCCTTGTTCTCCACGTAGGAGTGGAAGTTCTTGTAGTCCGGCTTGCGCTCGAGGACGATCTCCTCGCCGGTGCGCCACTCCTTGAACTTCCACGGCCCGGTGCCAACCGGGTTCTTCCCGAACTCGTCGCCATACTTCTGGACAGCAGCCGGCGAGACGATCCCAAAGTATCCCACACAGAGGTTGCCGAGGAACGGCGCGAACGGCTCCTTCAGCCGCATCCGAATGGTAAAGGGGCCAACGACTTCGGTCGACTCCAGGCTGGTGATCCAGGCTGCCGCCGGGGCGCCGGTCTGCGGGTCGAGGATCCGGTCGAAGGTGAACTTCACCGCGTCGGCGTTGAACTCGGTACCATCGTGGAACGTGATGCCGTCGCGGAGTGAGAAGGTGTACTCCAGGCCATCGTCGGAGATCTCCCATTCCTTGGCCAGGATGCCCTCGATGTGCAGGTTGGCATCCCAGGAGACCAGCGGATCGTAGATGTTGGTGAACACCTGCCAAGAGATAGAGGCGATGGTGTGGTGCGGGTCAAGGCTGTCCGCATCCCCGGTCCGCCCGACGACGATGCGCCCGGCTGCCTGCCGCGGTGTCTCCGTGGGCGTGGCGGCCGCTGGCGCTGCAGGTGTCGCCACCGGTGTCCCCCCAGCCGTCTCTTCTGTCCCCTGCGGGCCTCCCCTGCATGCCGCCAGGAGACTGCCCAGGCCCAGCGTTCCGGCAGCGGCCAGGCCAGACGCGAGGACGCGACGGCGATTCAGTCGCAGCGTGAGCCCGGTACCCCGAGCGTCGCGCTTAAGACCAGAGTTGAGCTCAGTCATGGTCTCCTCCCCCTTCTCTGTCCGGTTATCCATCCACAGGCAGAACTAACGCCCACGGTGCCGCTATGGGTGTGATCTCTCTCCCTCGCTATCGGTCTTGCCGCGCGAGCGCTTGGCCTGGCGTTTACGCCGTTGCGAGTAAGCCGCTCGCGTCGCGTGCGGAAAGAGGACTGGAGTGAACTCGAGCGTGACCTCCCCATCCTCCTGCCCGAGCGACTGGAACAGGTCGATAAGTTCCTGGAGCCGCTGCTTGAACTCGCGCGCCCGCTGGGGCGTCGTCCTGACGATCCAGCGCTGGACGAGGCTCATGTCTGGATGCTGCGTCAGCACCCCCTGCATGAGCGCCGCCCGGAGTTGCCAGGCAGTCAGGTCGAGCGTGGTCATGACAAGCTCGACGCTGGCATCGAGCTGCTCCTGG
>CALKCJ010000005.1 GCA_938082375.1 uncultured Thermomicrobiaceae bacterium | reverse complement strand
GGCGGGGATCGCTCAGCCAGTGCGGATGCCGCGCCCTGGGGTGAGGTCAGCCGATACGGAAGTACTTGAAGGCCTCGGCGAGCTGCATCCGCTCAGCGCCGGGGAAGCGCCGACGCCGCGCCTCGGCGGCCGCATCCTGTGCCCACAGCCGGATCCAGGGCTCCGGATCCCAGTCGCCCATCTGGCTCACATGGGCTTGCAGGGCCTCGACCTTGCGGCTGAAGTACTCTGTAATGTCCACCCAGTAGTCCGGCTCCCTGGTGCCCGCCAGGTACACCTCCTGCACCGTGTGTGGCTCCAACCCTTCGGCGAGCAGCTCCGGGAAAGTGAGCCGATCCCGCGAGGTGGGGAAGATGGCGGCCAGCGCCGCCTCACCCATCGCGATGTGATCCGGATGCTGGATGTACTCCTGTCCGAACCAGCGCGCCGTCGGATCCTGGCAGATCACAGCCTCTGGCTTGTACTTTCGGATCGCGCGGGCGATCGCTCGCCGGAGTGTCAGGTCAGGAACCAGCTCAGCGTCGGGAAATCGCAGGAACTCGACCTGCCTGACACCGAGGATTCGCGCCGCCGCGACCTGCTCGGCTTCTCTGATCTCGGTCAACTGCTCCGAGGTCACCGTCGGATCGTTGCTGCCCTTGTCACCGCTGGTGCCGAGCACGTAGACGACCTCGCAGCCGGAAGCCGCCCACCGGGCCACCGTACCGGCGCACATGAATTCAGCGTCGTCTGGATGGGCCACGATGACCATCAAGCGAGGCGGTACCCGGCTTTCCCCTTGCTCGCGGTGCTCGCTCATCGATACCCCTTTCGCAGCCTGCGGGCCGACGACCAGCGTTACCCAACGCGCCGATAGCGCAAGCTATTCCCGTGTCCCACAGGAATGAGGCTCCCGCCCACCCCTCGGTATCGAAGGGGACAGGAGCAGCCGGACTCGCGGCACGAGCGCCCAGTCGAACTCGGCAACTCGATCCGGCCCCAGCCGCTGGAGCACGTCCAGGCAGTGCCGGGCTTCACACGCGAGGGCAAGGACATCGACGCCTTGGCAGACCGGTGGGTAGTGATCGAGCTTCGCCAGTCCCCGCTCGAGCTGGCGCACTGCGCCAATCCAGTTCCCTCGCCGCAAGTGGTGAAATGCGACCCCGACCTGCAGGATACCCTGGTAGAGACAGCGCACCGGATCGCGCTCTGCCCGCCACAGCTCCTCGAGGACTTCGTGGCACTCGAAGAACTCTCCCCGGTTGAACAGCGCCACGCCCTCGAGCAGCAGCGGTGGGGGTACATCACCACAGCGGGCATGCACCGGTTCGTCACGCTCACTCACAGCGCAGGCAACCCGATCTCGGCGCGCTTGTCCCCGGCGCTGGATAGCCCTGCAGGATACGCAGCGCGGCCTGCAACTGCGCGTCCTGCGCGATCGCCTCCTCGGTGAGCGGCTTCCCGCTGCCCGGCATGGCCGGCGAAACCTCTGTCGGCAGCGATACCCGCACATCCGGCTGGATCCCGTTGCGCCAGATCTGACGACCCTTTGGCGTCAACCACAGTTCCGTGCCGAGCAAGATCGCCGAGCCATCCTGGAGCCGAAACTCGGTCAGCACGGTTCCGGTACCGAACGTCTTCTCGCCGACCAAAGGTGCGCGCCTGTTCTCCTGGATAGCGCCCGCTACGATCTCTCCCGCCGAAGCTGTCCCGTTGTTGACGAGGACGACCAGCGACAGATCCGTCGGCGTGGCGGAGGCATCGGTGCGATACTCGTCGCGCGCACCACTGCGGACCTGCGAGAGAAAGACAGTACTGTTCGGCGGCAGGAACTGCGAGGCCACTCCGATCGCCTCGCTGACGAGCCCACCCGGGTTGTTGCGGAGATCCAGGACGATTCCGGTTGCTCCAGCCGCCTGCGCCTCGGCGAGAGCGCGCTTGAGGTCGTCCGTCGCTCCACTCGAGAACTGGCTCAGCCGGATATCGGCGATGTTGCCGGGGAGCATGGCCCAGCTCACCGGGCTGATCCGGATCACCTCGCGTACCAGCGTCACCTGGACCAGCTCCGGTTGGCCTGCACGGCGAAAGACCAGCGTCACGCTGGTACCCTCCGGGCCGCGCACGCGCCGCACCACCTCGTCCAGCCCCAACCCCTGCGCCGATTGGCCATCGATCTCGATCAACACGTCACCCGGCCGGATCCCAGCCTCCTGGGCCGGCGTGTTGTCAAGCGGGGTGACCACGACGATGTTACCGTCGCGCTCCTCGATCTGGATGCCCACGCCAGTGTAGGTGCCGGAGAGCTCCTCCGCATGCATCTGTAACTCGTCGGCCGTCAGGTACCGCGTGTGCCCCTGGTCACCAAGTGTCTCGAGCATCCCGCTGATGGCCGCCACCAGCATCTTCTGATCATCGATCGCCGAAGGATCGACGTAGTGCTGGTGGACGATGTCCCACGCCTCGCCAAAAACCGAGATCGGCGCGACTGGAGACGGGGCTGCTTGCGAGTGCAGAGGAGCGATCACCGGCGACGCAGCAGCACCAAGGCCGACCCCGAGGGCAAAGACCAGCACAAGGACGACAAGCATGAGTGGAAATCGCTTCCGGCGGTCGCGCGTTTGGTGCCTTTTCTCGAACGTCTCGCCCGATGTCACGAGCTTGGCCTCCGATCCAATTCGGCTCAGTACAGGCTGTGTCGACTGCAACACTACACTCCGGTAAGCATACCGAATCGCACCTGAGCCGAGCCGACCAGCAGCGTCGTTGAGCAGCGGCACTGAGCGGCGTGACGCAGGGCAAGGACAGTCGATCCGGTGTCGGGCGCCCGGCGCAAGGCCCTCGAGGTCAGAGCGCTGATGCCACCAGGCCGGGGGCGAGGACTTCGCCGGTTTCCACAGCGCTCGTTACGTGATCCAGCGCGTCGACCGGCTAGCCCGGAAGTTTGCTGCCCGATCAAAGCCGGTGCAACGACAACCAAAAGCTCCGCTCCCTCGCCGGTTCGATGCGAAACGTCGAACCCGGGCCCGCACACCCCGAGCGTGCGGTCAATCGGACTCCGCCACGGTGGCTTGCTGCGCCTGCTCGGCGCGGAGCAGGTCGAGCGTCTCGATCGCGTGCCGTAGGTGGGGGATCACGATGCTCCCGCCCACCACCAGCGCCACGTTCAAGGCATCGTAGAGCTCAGCGTCGCTCCAACCGAGCTTCACGCACTGGTCGAGGTGGTAGTCGATACAGTCGTTGCAGCGCAGCACGGTCGAGGCGACCAAGCCCAGCAGCTCCTTCGTCCTGGCGTCCAGCGCGCCGTCGCGGTAGGTCGCGTTGTCGAGGCTGAAGAAGCGGTTGATGTCCCGGTGGCCGATCTCGCTGATGCGGGCATTCATCCGTGCCCGGTAGGCCCGGAACTCGTCCAGGCGACTGCCCATCGCGCTCACACCTCCTGGTTCGACGCTGCAGCAAGCCGCTGCTCGAGCTCGTTCAACTCCTCCGACGAGAGCCGCCACTCTCCGGCCCGCACATTGGACTCGACCTGTTGTGGGCTCGTCGCGCCGGCGATGACCGACGACACCACCGGCTGAGCAGCCAGCCAGGCCAGCGCCAGCTCGCCGACCGCCCGCCCGCGCTCGGCGGCGAACGCTTCCAAGGTCGCCAGCACCCGGAAGTGACGCTCGGTCAGCCAGCGCTGCTGCCAAGCCGGGTTGTCGTGCCCACGCACGCCCGGCGGCACCGGCTCGCCAGGGCGGTACTTGCCGGACAAGAACCCTCCGGCCAGCGGTGAGTACGGGATGATGCCCAGCCCGTAGAAGTGGCAGGCCGGGATCAGCTCCTGCTCGATCCCACGCTCCAGCACGTTGTAGAGCGATTGACTCACCACCGGCGGCACGTAGCCCCGGCGCTCGCACCGCCCCAGGATATCGGCGACCTGCCACGCCGCGTAGTTCGAGACCGCAGGATAGCGCACCTTGCCCGCGCGCACGAGATCGTCAAGGGCCCGCAGGCTCTCCTCGATCGGCGTGTCTGGATCGGGCCGGTGGAGGTAAAAGAGATCGACGTAGTCGGTGCCGAGTCGCTTGAGGCTGGCCTCCAGGCTAGCAATGATCCGCCGGCGCGAGAGTCCCTGGCCGTTCGGCCCCTCGTGCAACGGATACCCTGTCTTGGTGGCCAGCACCACCTCGTGACGCCGCCCGGCAATCGCTTTGCCGATGTACTCCTCCGACAGACCCTTGGAGTAGGTATCGGCCGTGTCGATGTGGTTGACACCGAGCTCGAGCGCACGGTGCACGATCGCGGCCGTCTGCCGCTCGTCGCAGTAGCGGCCGAAGGTGTTGCCCCCGAGCCCGATGACCGACACTAGGGCCCCGCTGTTGCCTAACCGGCGGTATTCCACGGACGTACCTCCTCTGCAATGCGGGCTCCGGCCCGCGCCGCGCTGCCTGCCCTCGCGCAGTAGCCTAGCGCAGCCGACGAGCCGCTGCACCAGGCGGGGTGAAGAGACTCAGGATGCCCTCAACACCAGCGAAGTTCAGACGCTTCCCGAGCTGAGGAGACCTCGTTTCCGGTATAGTCACCCCAGGGGAGCCGATCCAGGCGAGGTGGGCCATCGTGCAGTTCGGGGTATTCGACATCTTTCAAGTCATGCCGGACGTGCCAGCCGAGCGAGTCTACGCTGAGCGCCTGCGCGACGCCGAGCTCATCGACCGGCTGGATCTCGACTACTACTTCGTGGCCGAGCGCCACTTCCTCCCGTTGTACCGGACACCGGCGCCGGGCGTTTGGCTGGGCGCGGTCGCCGCCCGCACCCGGCGGGTACGGCTGGGCGTGCTGGCGTACACTCTGCCGCTGCACAACCCGGTCTTGCTGGCCGAGGAGATCTCGGTGCTCGACCATCTGAGCCGGGGACGACTCGAGGTGGGGATCGGGCTGGGACACCGCCCCCAAGAGCTCGCCAGCCTGGGCATCGACCCGGCTAGGCGCCAGGCGCTCTTCCTCGAGACCCTCGTACTGATGCGCCGAGCCTGGCAGGGCGAGCCGTTCGATCACCCTGGCATCGCGTTCCGGTTCCGCGAGCTCTACGTCGAGCCGCCGTACCAGCGGCCCCATCCACCCCTCTGGTACGCCGGCACCGACCCCGAAGCCGCGCGCTGGGCTGGCCGCAACGGCCTCTCGCTGGCGGTCGGCTTCCGGCCACTGAGCCAGCTCCAGGCGACCTGCGACGCCTGGCGCGCCGGGCAGGCCGAGGCCTCATCGAGCCCGGCACGGCTCGCGTTGATGCGCTCGCTGTACGTCGCGGAGAGCGACGCGCAGGCCCGCCGGGAGATAGTCGCGGATCTCCGCCGCCTGGGACAGCTCTTCCCGGCGTCGCCAGCGGAGGCGACCTCCTCGCTGCAGCAGCTGCGTTCCACCTCCGAGGCCGAGAATGCGCTCGACCGGCTGCTGGCCAATGAAGCGCTTATCGCCGGCAGCCCGGAGGCCTGTGCCCAGGCGATCGTCCAGGCGGCACGCACGCTCGGGCTCGATGCCTTCCTCGCCAATCCCTACCTGAGCGGCGTGGAGCCGAAGCGGGTCGAGCGCACGCTCCGCCTGCTGGCCACCGCCGTTCGCCCGTGCGTCGAGGCCACCCTCCGTGTGTCCCCCGCTCGGGATTAGGCTGCCTTGACCGCCTCGATCAGCTTGACCAGCGACTCCTTAGCGTCGCCGAACAGCATGCGGGTCTGCGGCATGTGGAACAGCTCGTTCTCGATCCCGGCGAAGCCAGGCCGCATGCTGCGCTTGAGCACGATCACGTTGCGCGCCTGGTCGACATTCAGGATCGGCATGCCGTAGATCGGGCTCGTGGGGTCGGTGCGCGCGGCCGGGTTGACCACGTCGTTCGCGCCGACGACCAGCGCCACGTCAGCCCGCTGGAACTCGTCGTTGATCTGCTCCATCTCGTAGAGCTGGTCGTACGGCACGTTGGCCTCGGCCAGGAGCACGTTCATGTGCCCGGGCATCCGTCCGGCCACCGGATGGATCGCGAACTTCACCTCGACCCCGCGCTTCTCCAGCTCGACGGCCAGCTCGCGCAACTGGTGCTGGGCCTGCGCGACCGCCAGCCCGTAACCCGGCACGATGATCACCTCGTTGGCATAGGCCATCAGCACAGCCGCGTCTTCGGGCGTGATTTCCCGGATCGGCTTGGCTTCAGCGACCGCCGCGGCGCGGCCCGACACGCGGAACGCGCCGAACATCACGTTGGCGAGCGAGCGGTTCATGGCCCGGCTCATCAGGACGGTGAGCAGGGAGCCAGAGGCACCCACCAGCGCACCGGCCACGATCAGGATCTGGTTGTCCAGCACGAACCCGGTGGCCGCGGCAGCGAGCCCCGTCATCGAGTTCAGCACCGCGATCACCACTGGCATGTCGGCACCGCCGACCGGCAGCACCAGCAGGACGCCGAACAGCAGGGCCAGCGCGAACAACAGCCAGACGACCGCCACCCCACCGGCTAGCCCCAGCAGCCAGACCCAGAGCGCGACGATGCCGAGGAAGGCGGCCACGTTCACCGGCAACTGGAGCGGGAACCGCACCGGGCGCCCGGTCATCAGCTCCTGCAGCTTGGCGAACGCGATCAGGCTGCCGGTGAGCGCGATCGAGCCGATCGTCGTGCCGAAGGCGACCGACACCGCTTCGCCGCTGCTGACGGCCCCCGAGGCGGCGAAGCGCTGGAACTCGGCCACCGAGACGACCGCGGCGGTACCGCCACCCATGCCGTTGAACAGCGCGACCATCTGCGGCATGGCAGTCATCGGCACGACCCGCGCCAGGTAGACGCTCGCCACGGTACCGACGCCGATGCCGAAGACCATCACTGCCACGTTGGCCGCGCCCCAGGTAATGTGCCGATCCAGCAGCGTGACCACGACGGCCAAGAGCAGCGCGGCCGCGGAAATCTGGTTCCCCGAACGGGCCGTCCGGGGCGCGCTCATCCGCTTCAGGCCAAAGACCAGCGCGACCGCGGAGACGAGGTAGGCAAGGTCGATCAAAGCGTCACGATAGTTCTCGATCACGGCTTCCTCACCGGCTCCTTCTCCTGCACCGCCTGCACAGCCGCGCCGGCCGGTACCGGCCGCGCCTCCGCCGGCTTCTCCGCCGCCCGCGGCTTGAACATCTCGAGCATGCGGTCGGTCACCACGAGCCCGCCGAACAGGTTGCCCGCCCCGAGCGCGCAGCCGAGGAACCCCAGCAGGTAGAGAAGCGGGCGGTCGGCGCTCCCGGCCACCAGGACGCCGCCCAAGAGCACGATGCCGTGGATGGCGTTGGTGCCCGACATCAGCGGGGTGTGCAGCAACGAGGGAACCCGCGAGATCACCTCGAACCCCAGAAAGATTGTGAGAATGAGCACGTAGAGGCCGAGCAGCAATTCCTGGTTCACCGCACCTCCTCCTTCAATCGGGCCAGCGTCGGCTCGTGCAGGATCTCGCCGCCTCTCGCCAGCACCACACCGCGCGTGATCTCGTCCTCGAAGTCGAAGACCAGCTCTCCCCGTGGCGCCAGGTGCTCGATCAGCGCGGTCACGTTGCGGGCATACATCTGGCTGGCCGTGTATGCCATCTCGCTCGGCAAGTTCAGCGGCCCCATGATCGTCACGCCGTTGCGGACGACCGTTTCCCCTGGCTGCGTCAACTCGCAGTTGCCACCCATCTCGGCTGCCAGGTCGACGATAACGGATCGCGGTCGCATCGCCCGCACGGTCTCTTCGCGGATCAGCAGCGGCGCTCGACGACCGGGTACTAGCGCGGTCGTGATCACGACGTCCGCCTCGACACAGTGGTTATGGATCAACTCCTGCTCCAGCCGCAGGTGCTCTTCGGCCAGCTCGGTGGCGTAACCGCCAACTTCCTCCGTCCTGATCTCGATCTCCAGGAACTTGGCGCCAAGGCTTTCCACTTGCTCCTTCACCACCGGGCGCGTGTCGAACGCTTCGACGATGGCACCGAGCCGGCGCGCCGTCGCGATCGCCTGTAGCCCGGCCACGCCAGCGCCGAGGATCAGCACCTTCGCTGGCCGGATCGTGCCGGCAGCCGTCATCATCAGCGGGAAGAACTTGGGCAGCTCGTTGGCCGCCAGCAACACCGCTTTGTACCCGGCGACCGTGCTCATCGAGGAGAGCGCGTCCATCGGTTGCGCCCGCGTGATGCGTGGGATGGTGTCCATACTGATCGCCGTGACCTGGCGTTCCGCTAACGCAGCGATCAACTCCGGGCGAACCAGCGGCTGGAGGAAGGCGATGAGCGCTGTACCGGGCTGGAACAGGTCGACCTCGTGCTGGGTGGGGCGCTGGACTTTCACGACGAGCGAGGCCCGACTGTAGACGGCGACGGCGTCCGAGACGAGTTGCGCGCCCGCCGCTTCGTATTCCTCGTCGGTGAAGCCGGCGGCCAGCCCGGCCTCCCGCTCGACTAGCACCGCGAACCCGCGCCCCACCAGCTTACGGACGGCCTCGGGCGTCAGCGCGACGCGCCGCTCGCCCGGTATCGTCTCGCGGGGCACTCCGATCGTCAGTAACGGCGTCGAGGCTGAACTCGCTGACTGCACGATGGCCGCTCCTCCGCCTTTTGCCCACACTTCGGCCGGGTAGCTCGTTCACCCGAGCGCCCGGCCGGCCGCGACCCTGCTATCCGCCTGACCGTGGCGCGGCATCTGATCCGCATCCGCGGGTTCCGCCGGCACACCTTTCAGCGGTGTATCGTACCAAATCGTGAGAGTGTTCACACTCGGTTCCCTCGTTGCTTACCCTGTGCTCTTCTTTACTCTACACTCGCGGAGACCATTTGATGAGGTCGTCGCCGCTGCCAAGCCGCTACGATCCACTGATGGTAGGGGCGCGGCGTGAATCGAGTGGGGTAGAGCGAACCGTATGGACTGGGTGTGGGCAGCGATCCGCTGGGTTCACCTGCTTGCCGCGATAACCTGGATCGGCGGCCAGATCTTCCTGGTGCTCGTCGTGCTACCGGTACTTCGAGGGGCGCTCCCGTCGCCCCAGCGGACGCTCCTCGTAACCCAGCTCGGACGTCGCTTTGCGGTGGTGGGCTGGCTCGCGCTGGCGCTGCTCATCGTGACCGGCTTCCTCAACGGGGAGCGGCGAGGCGTCGCCTGGGAGTCGCTGCCTGTCGCACAGTCGACCTATGGGCAGGTCTTGTTCGCCAAGCTGTGCCTCGTGGCCGTGGTCATCGCGCTGACGTTTCTCCACGGCCAAGTTCTCGGCCCCCGTATGGCCCGTCTGGCGGCTCAGGCGGCCGGTAACGACCCGCAGGCCGAGGCGTACCGTCGCCGCCTCGCGCGGCTGTCGGCGATCGTTTCCGTCACCAACCTGCTTCTGAACCTGGCGATCGTCTACCTTGCGGCACGGCTGGTACTTTAAAGGTACGGGATGACAGGTCAGCGAAGGCATGAGTGACCCCCGACAAACCACGCGCCGCGACGAAGGGAGAGCGATGGGCCTCGACGTCCCTATTGAGAGCGAGCCGGGTATCCGGGCCGGGTACGTCTGGTCTGCCGCGCAAGCCTGCGCGGCACTCCCATGCGGGAGAGCCGAGCACTAGCCGGGCACGCGGACGCGGCGGGCAGCTAGTCCGCCGCGCTGCCGCGGGCCGGGCTCGCTGGCTGCCGGCGTGCCTGACGGCGCAGGCGGGCGGTATCGGGAATCAGGAAGACCAGCGGGATCATCAGCAAAAGGAGCAGTGAGCTGACCTGGAAGATCACCGCGAGCCCTTCACCCGGGCGCCGAAAATAGGCCAGCAGCAGGACGACCAGCGCTGTGCCGACCACGCCACCGGTCGAGCGAAACATCCCGCGCATCCCGACGATGCGCGCCACCGCTTCCGGCATCAACTCCAATGCCGCGTTGTTGGAGGCCGGCGCGCTAACGCCGGTACCGACGCCCGAGATCGCCACGAGCACCGCGAGCAATACCGCGTCGCTCACCGGATACCCCAGGACGGACACCTGGTGCCAGCCTTGAGCGGTCAGGAACAGGCTCGCGCTCACCAGCAGGACACCAGCGATCATCGGGAGGCGATACCCGAGCCTGATTAAGAAGAAGGAACTCAGCGTCGAGCACAGCGCCATGGCGAGCGCCCGCGGGGTAAGGAGGAAGCCGACCGCCGTCTCGCCAAGACCATAGGCATCGATGGCGTACAGCGGCACGAAGGTGAAAAAGCCGAAGACCAGCGCGCCGTGGAGGAAGTTGTACAGGTTCACCGCCGCGAAGGCACGCCCACGCAGCAGGCGCAGATCGATCATCGGGTCAGCGACATGGCTCGCTTGAAAGACGAACGCGACTAGCGCGACAAAACCGAGCAGCCACCACAGCAGCACGTGCCAGGTGAACGCTTGGCGGTCACCCAGCGCAGTCATGCCACTCAGTATGCCGAGCAGACCGAGCGCGAAGAGGCCGGCACCGGTGAGGTCGACCCGTCGCTCTCGCCCCCGCCGCGCGCCACCCGGAATCAACGCGAGTCCTCCCAGCAGCAAAACGAGCCCGATCGGCACGTTGACGAAAAAGACAGAACGCCAGCCGAACTGCTCGACTAACCACCCACCGGCCACCGACCCCACCAGCCCGCCGATTGGGAACACGCTCGTGAACAGGCCGATCGCCGTCGGGCGCCGGCGCTCATCGAAGACATCGCTGACGATCCCTGCCGCTGACGGCATGAACGCGCCACCGCCGACCGCCTGGAAGATACGGAAGAGGATCAACAGGTAGACGTTCGGTGCTAGACCGCAGAGCAGCGAGCTAACGCTAAAGAGCACCACACAAGCCAGGAAAAGCTGTTTACGCCCGAGCTCGTCACTCAGCTTGCCGGCAAGGGGCATCATGATCGTCTGCATGAGCTGGTAGCCGGTCAGCACCCAACCGACCCAGACGACGCTGGCGTTTAACCCCTCGGTCATCGCCGGAAACGCCAGCGCGACCGCCGTCATCCCGCTACTCGACATCAAGAGAGCCAGGCTGACCACGAGAAAAACCAGGATCGACCGCCATTCAGGCCGGCGATCAGTTCGCAGCGGCCCTGTGCCGGTCGACTGCATGCCACCCCCTCTGGAAGCACTCTTCCCGCCGCTCGTACACAGTACCTTAACGTGCTCGCGCTCGTGCGACAATCAATTCCGGTTTCACGCAGACAGCGTGGCCGGCTCATACCGGCGACCCACGTTCAGCGAACGTGCACGCAACATTCACGAGACCTGCTTGACACCGTGTACATTCGCGCCTACCATGTCCCTAGACCACACGGGTTATTCGGAGGAGGCAGGGGGATGAACGCGACGCCTCCTGGAGAGGCTCCCAAAGGTGCGCTTCTGCTGATGCTTTTGTTCTTCATTGTGCTGGTCGGCGCCTGGCTCACCCTGTACGCCGAGCTGTGGACGCGGAGGTGAGTGATGACGGCGCAACAGCCGCAAGAGGCCCACGAGCCATATATCTTCGAGCTAGCGTGGATACTCCCCAGCATCGCGATTCCGACGGCCATGCTGGTCGCCGTCATCATCGCGGCGTTCGGGATGGGTATCCACCTGCCCGGCGTCGGCACCACGGTCGATCCGGCTCGCCTGAGCGAGACACCGCCGTTCGCCACTCCTGGCCTGACCCAGATCGGCCCGAACCGCTACCAGCTCGTGGTGATCGCGAGCGCCTGGCAGTTCGAGCCGAAAGAAGTGCAGCTCCCCGCCGGTGCAGAGGTTGAGATTGTCGGGACGAGCCGGGATGTGATTCATGGCTTCGAGATCCCCGGTACCAACGTCAACCTCATGCTCATCCCCGGCCGGGTTACCCGGAGCACGGTCACCTTCTCTAAACCGGGAACCTATCAGTTCATGTGCCATGAGTACTGTGGTGTTGGGCACCACCTGATGTGGGGTCGCATCATCGTGGAGGGGACGCCATGAGCAGCCAGCCGACGCGCTCTGCTGCCGAGCTCAGCTCGGTGCACCGGCTGACCGGGGCCTTCCTCGCCGTCGCGCTCGTCTCGCTCGCTCTCGCCAACATCTCAGCGATTTACCAGGCCTTCGATACCGCGAACGTCGACTTGCAGGGCCGGTTTCCGATCTTTCGCTCGTACTACCAGGGGCTCACCCTACACGGCGTCGGCAACGCGTTGCTCTGGACGACCTTCTTCATCTGCGGATTCCTTAGCTTCACCATGGTCTATGCGCTACGCCGCCCGCTCGCCTCGCTGCGGCTGGCCTGGTGGACATTCTGGTTAATGCTGGTGGGCTGGGTGCTAACGGTGGGGGCGATCCTCCTCAACCAGGCGACCGTGCTCTATACCTTCTACGCGCCGATGCGGGCAAACCCAGCCTTCTACCTCGGCCTGGCCCTGATCGTGATCGGCACCTGGTTGATCCTGGTCAACTACGTGATGACCTACCAGCGCTGGCGCGCTGAGCATCCAGGGGAGCGGACGCCGATCGCTGCCTTCGGCGCGCTGATGACCTTCGTGATGTGGACGATCGCCAGCGTCGGCGTCGCCATCGAGGTTGTCGTGCTGCTCCTGCCCTGGTCGGTCGGCATCGTCTCGACCGTTGACCCCCTCCTCGCCCGCTCGCTCTTCTGGTTCACCGGCCACCCCATCGTCTACTTCTGGCTGCTGCCCGCCGTCGTCTCCTGGTACGGCATGCTGCCGCGCCTGGCCGGCGGCCGACTGTTCAGCGAGAACGTCGCTCGCATCGCCTTCATCGTGTTCCTGATCATGTCGCTCCCGGTCGGGTTGCACCACCAGTACACCGATCCGGGTGTGTCGCAGTGGATGAAGCTCGTGCACGCCTTCTTCACGTTCCTCGTCTTCTTCGCCAGTCTGTTGACCATGTTCAACGTGGGGGCCAGCCTCGAGTTCGCCGGGAGGGCGCGCGGCGCCCGCGGCTGGCTCGACTGGATCCCGCGCCTTCCCTGGAGAGAGCCGGCCTTCACTGCCCAAGCGCTGGCGCTGATCTTGTTCATCTTCGGTGGTATCAGCGGACTCGCCAACGCCTCCTACAACGTCAACCTAGTCGTGCATAACACGCGCTGGATCGTCGGGCACTTTCATCTCACCGTCGGCGCGGCCGTCACCTTGACCTTCTTCGGTATCACCTACTGGCTCGTCCCATTCTTGAGTGGCCGGGCGCTCTGGAGTCCCCGGCTGGCGCTGGCGCAGGCCTGGACCTTCTTCGTGGGGGAGCTGATCTTCTCGGAAGCAATGCACCGGCTCGGCTTGATGGGCATGCCGCGCCGGACAGAGATCGCTGCCGCCCAGTACGACCTCCCCGCCTGGCACGCCTGGTTCAACTCACCGATCGTGGCCGTCGGGGGCACGGTACTGTTCATCAGCGGGGTTCTGTACCTGCTCAACATCGTGCTCACGCTCACCGTCTCACGCCGACCAGCACAGGTGGAAGTGCCCCTGGCCGAGTACGCTCCCGGTGAGATGCCTCGGGTGCCAGTGCTGCTCGACCGCTGGCGGCCGTGGGTCACGGTCGCGATCGTGTTGACGCTTGTCGCCTGGCTCCCACCCTTGTTCACCATCCTGTCCATGCTCTCACCAGTGCGCGGCGTGCGCGTCTGGTAACACGGGTCAGGCCGTGGAGCGTCTCGCTGGTACCGTTGCCGCAGCGTACCGCCCGGGGCGGTGCCGGCATCGAGGGCGCTTACCCGAAATGACACTCGCAGGGCCGCCCGCGGTGGCCGGCACCGATTCCCTGCTGTGGCCAGCGCCGTCTATATCGCCGGGGTGACCAGAAGCGCCATGCCGTCGAAGTAACCCCAGGAGCGCATGAAGTCGTCCCAGCCAAAGGCACGGTATCGGCCATCCCCAGGATCGGCGACATAGACCCAGTCCTGGTCGTAGCCGTAGACCACAACGACGTGCTCCTGCGGTACGAGGGAGAAGGATTCACCCTCGTACTCGGCCGTCAGCCGCGGCTGCACGCTGGCCATGTTGGTCATCCAGACCACGACCGGACGGCCCCGGTCGATCTCCGACCGCAGCACAGCCGCATCGCCCTGGGCGTACACCACCTGCGCCTGGAACCCGTAGCGCTCGAGCAGCGGCACCAGCGGCTCGGCGTAGACCCCGTAGTCGTCGGTACCGCCGAACGCGCCGTTCATGTTGCCGCGAAAGCCCCGGTGCGGGTTGGGGTGATACGGCATATTCTCGATAAAGACCCACTCCGAGACCTGGCGGCCATAGTAGGCGGTCACCATGCTCAGGGCAGCCGACTCGCAGCTCAACGGGAGAGACTGCTGCAGCGCTGGCACGCCGCTCAGCAGCATACCCTTGCCGGACTGCGCCGTGGTTGGCCGACTCGATGGCACTCGGAGCATCTGCCCTGCGAAGATCCGGTCAGGATCCGGTAGGCCGTTGACCTGCACCAGGACGGCGACGTCCACGCCGTAGCGCCGGGCAATACCTCCCAGCGTCTCACCAGGCGCTACCACGTGGACGAGGCTCTCCGACTCGCTCAGCGCGGGCGCGCGTTCATCGGCCGGAATGACCAGCTCGCTACCCGCCAGCAGCCTGTCGGGGTCAGCCAGGCCATTGGCCGCAGCGATCGCGTCCACCGTGACGCCGTACTGTCGTGCGATGCCGGTGAGCGTCTCACCGGGCTGCACACGGTGACGCCGAGCCGCCGAGCTCGACGCTTCGGAGAGGAGCAACTCGTGACCGGCAAGGATGAAGTCGGGATTCGCAATTCCGTTGAGCTGCGCGAGCGCCTGCACGGTCGTCCGGTAGCGGGCCGCGATCTCGCTCAGCGTCTCGCCGGGCTGGATCAGGTGGGTCGTCGCCGCGCCGGCTGCAGTCGGCCCGACCAGCAGTGCCGAGAGCCCACCGAGCAGCACCGCCGGAGGAAGCTGCCTCAACCGCAACTTGTTGCGCGGCCGCCGGCCAAAGCGACGTACGCGCGGCGCCGGCAATGGTACCACCAGAAGACCCTCGCGCTGGCGCTGCCGCTGCCGGGTCGCGTATAGCGCCACCAGGCTCCGGTTGGTCTCTCTTTGCCGCTCCATCGACGCGCCCTCCCCGGCTCAAGGTGACCGTACATACTGTACGTACACCGTACATACTGTACGTACAGTATAGCGGCCAGCAGGGAGGCTGGCAAGTGACCTGACTCGGCACCGGTCTACGCCCGGCGGAGGATGCGCACTCCGCTCGGCTCGCCAACGACCACCGCTTCGACCAGGTCGAGGAACAGGCCGTGGTCGACGACGCCGGTGATCAACTTGATCGCCCGTGCGAGCGCCTCCGGCCGATCGAGCGGGCCAAAGTTGACGTCCAGGATGACATTGCCGTTGTCTGAGTGGTAGGGGCGACCGGACGCGGTTAACCGCAGCACCGGTTTCCCACCCAAGCGTTCCAGCTCGCGCGCTGGCACCGTCCAGCCAAACGGCACCACCTCGACCGGGACTGGCACGCGCTCGCCCAACCGATCGACAAGTTTGGACTCGTCAACCACGATGATGAGTCGCCGAGCCAGCGAGGCAACCAGCTTCTCGCGGACGAGAGCACCCCCGCAGCCCTTCAGCACCTTGAGCGTGCCCCGCTCGACCTCGTCGGCGCCATCGATCGCTAGATCGATGACGGGTACCTCCTCCGGGGCCAACAGCGGGATACCGAGCCGCCGGGATAGCCGCTCCGAGCGCCGCGAAGTCGCCACACCCCTCAACGCCAACCCAGCTCGCATCCGGCTCGCCAGCTCGCGAATGACGAGCTCGGCCGTTGAACCGCTGCCGAGCCCGACGACCATCCCGGTTTCGACGAGCTCGGCCGCATGGGCGGCTGCCAGCCGCTTCAGCTCGTACACGGCATTCCGTTGGCGTCCTGACTGCGCGGTCATCGTTCCGCCACCACCCGCTCGGCGGCCTCGACGATCCGCTCGGCCGTCAGACCATAGGCGCGAAGCAGGTCGTCAGGCGTGCCAGACTCGGCATAGGTGTCGTCGAGGTCGACGAACGCCATCGGGCAGGGATAACGCTGGGCGACCGTCATCGCCACCACGCTCCCGAGCCCGCCGTAGTGCAGATGCTCCTCAGCCACGACGATGCCGCCGGTCTCGCGCGCAGCTACCACCAGAGCCACTTCGTCGACCGGCTTGACGGTCGGCACGTCGAGTACCCGAGCCCGAATTCCCCGACTCGCCAGCTCTTCGGCCGCGTCGAGCGCCGCCGCGACCATGATGCCGTTTGCCACCAGCGTCACGTCATCGCCCGCGCGAAGCTGGTACGCCTTGCCGATGACGAACTCGAACGATTCGTCGTAGATCACCGGAACCGGCGGGCGTCCTAGGCGGAGATAGGTCGGCCCCGCGTGGAGGAGCATCGCGCGCGTCGCTGACCGCGTCGCGTGTTCGTCGGCGGGCACCAGCACCGCCACGCCAGGGAGGGCACAGGCGAGCGCCACGTCCTCGATCCCCATCTGCGAGGGCCCATCTTCGCCGATGCTGATGCCGGCATGGCTGCCCACCAGCTTCACGTTGAGGCGCGGAAAGGCCACACTCATCCGGATCTGATCAAAAGCATTACAGAGGAGGAAACAGGCGAAGCTCGCCGCAACGGCGATCTTGCCGCTGGCCGCCAACCCCGAGGCAACGCCAACCAGGTTCGACTCGGCGATGCCGACGTTGAAGAAGCGGTCGGGGAACTCCTTCGCGAACCACTCCGTGCGGGTCGAGTTGCTGACATCGCCGTCGACCACAACCAGTTGGGGAAAGTCGCGCCCCAGATCACGTAGGGCCTCCCCGAAAGCGTCCCGAGTCGCCTTGCCGAGCTTGAGCCCAACGCGTGTCCCGAGGTTCATTTCAGCTCCTCCAATACCTGCTGCAGCCGATCGCGCGGCACAGCGCGGCCGTGCCAGGTGAAGTCGTGCTCGAGGAGCCGCACGCCTTTGCCTTTGACCGTATGCGCAATGACCACTACGGGGCCGTCCTCGAATGCGGTCGCGAAGCGAAGGGCCTGGTGCACCTTGAGCAGGTCATGCCCGTCGACTTCCACCACCTTCCAGTCGAACGCCTGCCACTTGGCGGTATAGGTCAGCGGGTCGGTGACACTGGCCACGGGGCTGGTCTGCTGGTAACGGTTGTGGTCGACGATGGCGACCAGGTTGCCGACTCGCCGCTGGGCCGCCGCCATCGCGGCCTCCCAGATCTGGCCCTCCTCGATCTCGCCGTCGCCCAGGAGCACGTACACGTGGTAGTTCCGGCCATCCAACCTGGCGGCCAACGCGTGGCCCAGCCCGATCGAGAGCCCCTGCCCGAGGCTCCCGGTGGACGCCTCTACCCCCGGCAGGCGCCGCATGTTCGGGTGACCTTCGAGCGGGCTGCCGAGCTGCCGCAGCGTCCTGAGCTGCTCCTTGGGGAAGTACCCAGCGTAGGCCAGTACCGCGTACAGGATCGGCGCCGCATGCCCTTTGGACAGGATGAAGCGGTCGCGGTCGGGCCAGTGCGGCCGAGCCGGATCGTACTGTAGTATGCCGCCAAAGTAGAGGGTGACAAGGATCTCGACGGCCGACAGCGAGCTCGACGGGTGGCCTGAACCGGCCTCGCTCGTCATGACCAGTACCTCGCGCCGCAAGTCGCGAGCGAGGGTAGCCAGCTGAGCCAGCCGGGTCGTACTCAGCGTGGTCTGTCCCGGTACCATGCGCCCTCCCATCCAGCCTCTGCGTCAAGGCACGCTCTTGATTGTACCGCCAGCCCTGTACTGACTGGAGGCGAGCATTTCCGACCATCGTCCGGTTGCGTCTGCTCGCGGCTCATGGTAGTCTGCGTCTTGACGACCCGGCGGATTGAGGCCTTGGCTCCGGCCAGGGCGCGCTGGTGGTGGGGGACAGCGAGCCGACGACGCACGTCCAAGCGAGGGCGGTTGCCCGGGCACAATCATCGCCCGGCTTCCGACGAATGAGAGGCGGCCTTGGATTAGGGAAGGGAGACCGATTGGGGAAGACGCGGGGTCTCGCCTATCTTGCGTGCTGTGCAGTCCTGCTCTTCAGCCTTCTTCCCTCCCAGGTCGGAGCTGCTGATCTGGCCGCTGGGGATCTCGCCGTCGTCAGCGGCACCGGCGGTGACGGGTTGCGGCTGCGCGACGGCCCGAGTTTCAGCGCGACTACGCTCACGGTGATGCCCGAAGGCGCTGAAGTACGGGTGACGGGCCCGGCTGTCGCCGACCCTGAGGGAAACCTCTGGTTCCCGATCAGCTATGGAACGCTTGCTGGCTACGCGCTGGGCGAGTTTCTGGTCTCGCACTCTTCTGTGTACAAGGCAAGCCAGGCCCAACCAGCGTCGCTGGCTAACGGAATCCTGGCCGAAGTCGCGGCGACCGATGGCCAGGGCGTCAACGTCCGCCAGCAGCCGGGCTATGGCGCGTCCGTGCTGACGGTTGCTCCTGAAGGCGCGCTGATGCGGATCATTGGCGGCCCGCAGCTGGATGGCCAGGGCTTCACGTGGTGGCAGGTGGACTACCGTGGTCTGCGTGGCTGGGTTCAGGCCGACTATCTTCGGGCGTCTGGAGACAATCAGGTGCCACTGCCGCTGCCTGGTTCGCCCGGTGCGACGTTCCGCGTCTACGCGCACCGATTGGGCCTGGTCGGTGGGGTGACAGCCAACGGCCACGTCATCCAGGAGAACGATCGATTCGTTGCACTGCCCTGCCTGTGCGCTCTTGCGTCCAAGGGCGGAAACGAGTACCAGGTTTTGATCGAATACAAGGGGCGGTCGGTCGTTTTGCCGGTCTGGGACGTCGGCCCCTGGAACATCGACGACAACTACTGGGATCCTCCCGAGAAGCGCCGCTGGAAGGGGTTACCCCAGGGAACGCCGCAAGCAGCAGCCGCATACTACAACGACTACAACTCTGGGCTCGACGGGAAAGGACGCGAGGTCAGGAGTCCGGCAGGGATCGATATCGCCGACGGTGCCTTCTGGCACGACCTGGGCATGACCGAGTCCGACTGGGTGACGATCACGTTCCTCTGGCTGGTCAAGCCACCGGCCCAGCTCGCGCCGCCGCCGTCCGGGTACGAGGACATCCCAACCGTCAACCCTGGCGAGCGCCCGCCGCTCGATCCGGTGCCGGCCAAGGATCCAGCCCGCTATGTCCACTTCCCGGAGACAGAGCACAACGTGCCGCTGTTCCTCATGGACTACTGGTCGTCCAACGGCGGCTGGCGTCTCTTCGGCCTGCCGGTGAGCGAATTCTTCCGTGAGGTTCGAGTCGACGGCTCCGTACGGTTCGTGCAGTACTTCGAGCGGTCGATCCTGGTCTACGACCCGGCAGCTCCCGCGGGCGAGGCGATCCAGCCAGCGCCGATAGGTTATTACGCGGCCGCGCCTCCCGAGGCCTGGATGCCGGTCACGCCGTTCGAGGACACCGCGGAGCGTTGGTATTTCCCCGAGACGGGACATTCACTCAGCTTCGGCTTCAAGCAACACTGGATCGAGAACGGTGGACGGCACACCTTCGGTTTGCCGATCACCGAAGAGTACCGCGTCGAACTCCCTGATGGCCGCTGGTTCGTCGCCCAGCTCTTCGAGCGCGCTCGCCTGGAATGGTGGCCGGCTCCGACTGGACAAGGTGGTCAGATTACCCACGGCCTGCTCGTCGTCGAGCTTTTGTGCGAGGCAGGGTGGCTTCCCCGCTCCCCGCGCTAAGGGACGGGGGCTCGAGTTGACGACAGATATGCGACATCATATTGCAATGATCGACGCTGTCCACACCGGAGAGCCCGTCATCACCCAGTGTGATAGAGTTGAGACAGCGTTTGGTGGGTTACTACAGGCCGGACCGAGACATCGTCTCAGGAGAGCCACCGAGCGCGTGAGAGTGTCCCATCGGTGATGCCTGGTAGGCGCAGTCTCTCCCGTGAGCGCACCTGGGCGAGATGCATCGGGTGGGAGGGATGACAGGCCAGCATGAAGCGGCTGGTGTTGTGTGTCGCGATTTTGGCCTCGGTTTTGGCCCTTGCTGCCCTCGCCGATCCTCAGGCGCTCACGGCGGCACTGCTCAGCTTGTCCGCCGGCAGTGTGTTCGCCCTGCTCGGCGTTCTCCTTCTGAACGAGCTTCTCAAGGGATTCCGCTGGGCCTTCTATCTTCGCGCAGCCAAGCTTGAGATTCGGGTTATCGACGGCCTGACCAGCTACCTGGCAGCACAGGCGGCCACCGCGATCCCTGGGGGATCGGTACTAAGCGCTCGCTTGGTCGAGGAACATGCTCGTGGTCGGGTTCGGATGCGACAGGCGGCCCCAGGCCTCGTCGTGCAGATGCTCGGTGATATCCTGGCCGTCTCGTCGCTCGCTGTGGTAGCGATTCTCTTGACCCACCAGCGTGCGATCCAATTTCTCATCCCCGCGCTTGCCACAATCGCGGCGTTCGCAGCGATCGTCATCTTTCGCAGCGAGCGTCCCGCTCGCTGGTTACTGCGTGCGATGGGCCGGCGTCGACTTACCCGGCGATTCGTTCCGACGGAAGAGGATTTCCGAGCCCATCTGAAGCGTATGTTGCGCTCCCGTGTGCTAACCGGTGGTACCCTCTTCAGCATCGGCACCACGCTCCTGTCGGTCAGCATCCTCTTCATTCTGGTCAACGGCCTGACCGCGCGTGGACTCGCCTTCATTGAAGGGGTCTACGTCCACAGCTTCAGCATGCTGGCGCACTTTCTCATTCCGACGCCAGGCGGGATCGGTGCCAGCGACGCGAGCCTGGCCGGGATGTTGAACTACATCGGCATCGGGTTGGGGCGCGCGACCTTTATCGCGTTGACCTATCGCTCTGTAGGCATTCTCTTCCGGACCGCGATCGGCCTGCTCACGCTTCTGGCGTGCTACCCGTCGGTGCTGATCGAAGTCCGAGGTGGCGAGCTGCGCGCGCCGGCTCCGGCCGCTGCGCCGCGTATCGCGGTGCGTGGCCCCTCGCGGATCGGTGCGCTCTCCGAGGTGGCCCCGCCAGCGAGTGAGGGATTAGCTGTCGCCGGCGAGGACTAGGCGGTCGCCTTCCAGGCTCGACCCGGGACGCTGTCTCCTTCGGTGGTTGCGGACGGCGAGGGTCCTGCCCTGCCGCCACTCGCGCACCAGCGGCTCGGTGACGACGATGAAATGGGCCAGCCGGCAGGCGATGTCATCCGCCAACGCTTCGGTGAGCGGTTGATACGGGAGGTGCTGGTAGAGATGGCCCCAGCCCGGCGTCCAGCGCTCCAGTTCAGTGTCTGGCCCCAGCTTGTGCTTCAGTTCCAGGATATGCCGATCCAACCAGAGTAAGAGTTGCTGCGTGCTCTCAGGCCCGTCTTCGAAGTGGAAGCCGATTTCGATATGGCGATCGCGCCCGTTGACCCAGACTTCATAGTGGATACGCGGCTCCGCGTAGTACACCTTCAGTAGGTGCTGGGCCTGCGCGATGCGGACGTTCACCAGCTCGCCCGGTAGCCGGCCACGCAGCGCGGTCAACACGTCGTGGAAGAAGTCTCGTCTCGTCAGAGCGGCCATGGGGGTGCGCACCCCTTGCGTCGTGATGACGCCAGTACGGGCGACGAGATCCTTGTGCGCCAGCATAGCACCAGACGGCAAGGGAGACCGGTGATCGAGACGCATCTCTATCGCCAGTTGATCGAGAACACCTTTCCCGAGCTGCAGGTTCGCGAGATCTCCTTCCTCGGAGCCGGCTGGGACAGCGTGACTGTGCTCGTCAACGGCGAGCTCGTGTTCCGCTTCCCGCAGCGGCACGACGTCGCGCGTACGCTGGAGATCGAGCGGTGCCTGTTGCCACGCCTTGCCGCCCTCTTGCCTCTGCCGATACCCCACTTCGACCTCGTCGGCGGACCGTTCCCTGGCTACCCCTGGCGCTTCGTCGGCTATCGCGCGTTGCCCGGCCGCCCGCTGGCCGAGCTCCCGGCTGCCTGCATCCATCCCGACCACGTGGGGCGCGCGCTCGGGGCTTTCCTGCGCGCTTTGCACGGCGCGCCGGTCGAGCTCGCCGAACGGTGTGGCGCGCGGTGCTATACGCCGGACTCCTGGATCGAGCACCACTGGGCGCTCGCGCAGGAAATCCTGCCGCTCGTCGAGCGCTCCCTCGGTGCCACACGAGCTCGCCGGTTCCTGGATCTCTGGAAAGCGTACCGCCGCGACCCCTCCTACCGTCAGTTCATGCCGGCCATCGTCCATGCCGACCTCAATCCTGACCACGTCCTGCTCGATCCTGCCACCGGCGAGGTCACCGGCATCATTGACTTCGGCGACGTCTGCGTGGGCGACCCCGCGATCGATTTTGCCGGGCTCCCGAATGAAATCGTCGAGGCGATGCTCGCAACCTACGGGCGGGACGACCCGACCCTACCCTTGCGGCACCAGGTGCTGATCCGCGCCATCCCGCTGCACGCCGTCCACTTCGGCCTGACCTTCCGAGACGAGGCCATCGTCACCGCCGGCCTGGACGAGCTGAGCCGGCTGCTCGACGGGTGATTCGACGCTTGCATCCTCCTGCATGCTCGCTATAGTTCCAGCACGGGACCACATTCATCCCGGGGTAGCTATGAGGAACTTGCTGGGCCGGTTGATCGAGCGCTCGCCACAGAGCCTGTCCAGTATCGGGCAGTTCTGGGACGTCCCACTCGACGGGATCGATCCGCACCGAGACGCGGGCCAGCTGTACCCAGTACTGACCGACGCCTGGAGCCTCGCTCTGGCCTGGGAACGGCTGTCACCGCGCGAGCAACAGATCCTCGACATGCTGGCCAGCGCGCGTGGGCCAGTCGACCTGGAGTCGCTGGCGGCCACGCTCGCGCAGGAGCCGCACGCGCTGCTGCCAGCGCTCCGGCGCCTCTATCGCATCGGGTTGATCGCGAGCGAGCGGGCCGCAGAGGCGGACGAGAGCACGCTGCGCTTCTATGTACCGACCGAGATCGCTCACATCCTCTCACGGCTCGAGGAAGAGCGCGTACATCCCCCATCAGGAACCGAGCCGCTGGCGTGGTTCCTGGAGCGGCTGGCCGACGTGGAGCTGCTCGAGCTCGCAGAGCGAATGGGCATGAGCGTCCTACCGGCGGTGACCCAGCGTCAGGAAGCGCTCCGCTTCGCGCAGCAACGGCTGCACGACCGGCACTGGCTCGCCGAGGCGCTGGCGACGCTCTCACCGGCAGCAGCGCGCCTCTGGAGTTGGCTGAACGGTTGCTCCGGCGCGCCGCTGGCCAGCGAGGTCCAGACAGCCACCGGCTTCTCATTCAGTGAGCTGCGCCGCGCAGTCCGCGAGCTGGCGCAACTCGGCGTCCTGTGGCGCAGCTACGACGCGCACGGCCGGCTCCTGCTGTTGGTGCCCCAGGCAACACGCCAGCCTCATCGTCCTCACGCACGTCTCTTGCCGGCGCTTATCGAGGCACAGGCAGCGACGACCTGGCCGCTCGCCTATCCCTGGGCCGTTGCCTGGGATCTGTTGACCGTGCTGCGAGCACTGCACGCCAGCGGCTCTCGCTGGCGTCCCGGCGACGGGCAGCCGCCCTCGGTTGTGCTCAAACGAGTGGAAGGTCGCCTGTGGATCGGTCGGCCAGGCCAGCCGCCGGCAGCGTACTTTGCGTTTCTCAACGCGCTCGCCTTCAGCCTCGGCCTGATCGACTCCAACGGCGCGCCAGCCCCGCGCGACCGGCTGCGCTCCTGGCTTCGGTTCCCGTTTCCGGAGCAAGGACGACGCCTGCTCCGGGCCTGGCGGCGCCTGTCTGATTGGCCTGAGGGCCAGAACCAGGCTCGGCTAGCGGTGCCACATCTCGACTGGCTTGCCCTGCGCGCGCGCCTGCTCAGCGGGCTTCGCGAGCTGCGCACCGGACAGTGGTACGCGCTCGACGCCGTGGTCGACCGCCTATCCGCACTGCTAGCGCCTGCTGGCAGGCTGCATGGCGACCAGCAACGGACAGCGCCGGCCCCAGGGCTGGAAGAGGCGCTGCATCAGGTGGTCGCAACCACGCTCGGCAGCAGCTTGCGCTGGCTCGGCTTGGTCGAGCACGGTCGCGACGCCGACGGGGATCCCGTGGTACGGCTCAACGATGCGGGCGCCTGGTTGCTCGGCGTGCACAGCGCTCCCCCGGCTCAGCCTCGGTCAGGCCCTGCGGTGACGGCCGACGAGGACGGCTGGATCGCGGTCATCCACCCGTCGCCGGCCCTCGTCTGGGCCGTCTCCGCCTTCGCCGACCTGACGGAGCTCGGCCCACCGGCGCGCTACCGGATCACCCGGAGCAGTCTCCTGCGGGCACTGCGCGGTGGGCTGCAACTCGACCAGATCGTGCGCTATCTCGAAGGGCAACTCAGCGAGCCGCCGCCCGGCGAGCTGGTGCAGCGCCTCGAGCAGTGGGTGAGCAGTTACCACGCGGCGTGGTTGACCCAGGCCATGGTGGTGGAGAGCGCCGAGCCGCATCAGCTCGAGCAGGCGCGTGAGAAGCTTGCTCAGGCTGGCTTCGCTACCGAGGGCATCGGCAGCCAGCGCCTTCTCCTCCTCCTGCCGAAGGGCGCGCCCGCAGATGTCACCATCCGGCGCATCCGCCAGCTCCTGCGTGAAGCCGGGCTCAGCCCCGAGTGGCGAGCCATGCCAGGTCGATGACCCGGCGGCCACCAGGCTGCGCTGCGGGCGCTGCCGGCCGAGAGCAAGACGATAACGAAGGAGAGCATGGATGAAGACGACATCCTACGTGGCCAGCGCGGTTATCGTGTGGCTTGCGATCCTGGCGGCCGCCGCGCTCATCCTGCGCGGCACCCCGCAGTTCGGCCAGTTGCTACCGATCCTCGGCGCGGGCATGGTCTGGTTCGTCGTGATCGTGCCAGGAATCCTCACGCGCCGAGGGCAGCGATGATCGGCCGGTCATCTGCAGCCTGGCGAGGGGTGATCGTCTACCTGGCACTCGCCTACGGGTTAGCCTGGGCCGCCCAGGTGGTGCTTATCGCGGTGCTGCGCGGCCTGGCCGGAGCCCCGGCCGTCACCGGAGTGACCACACTGGGAGCGGCTCCCGCGCTGATGTTGCCGCCGGCCATCGGGGCGTACGTGGCACGCCGCGTAGTGGCGATCCTCCTGGCGCCACGGTTCGGCGGGCTCCGCTTCCTGCTACGCCGGCCGGCTCCAGGAGCAAGCGCCCCAGCGTCGCGCCGGGGTAAGCAGGTCGCTCCTGGTCCGCCGGGTGCTACCCGCGTTCTGCCTCCCCGCTGCCCGCAGCCGGCTCACCTGCTGCCTCTTCGCGCTGCGGGATGCGCCCCAGCTTGCGGTTGAGTACTAGAGCGCCCAGCACCTCCATGATCACCCGGGTGCCGAGCAGCGAGGTGATGTCGGCCACGTCATA
This sequence comes from uncultured Thermomicrobiaceae bacterium, assembly GCA_938082375.1. Lineage (GTDB taxonomy): Bacteria > Chloroflexota > Chloroflexia > Thermomicrobiales > Thermomicrobiaceae > Thermalbibacter. The sequence goes on along the minus strand of CALKCJ010000005.1, from coordinate 73,386 downwards.
GGGCGGCGCAACCTCCACCACCTCCATCCCAACCAGCCCCTCGCGGGCGATCAGCCGCAGCATCTGGAACACCTCACGCGGCAGCAGGCCACCCGGCTCGGGCGTCCCCGTCCCCGGCGCAAAGGCAGGGTCCATGCAGTCGATGTCGAAGCTCAGGTAGACACAGCGCGCGTTCCTCCAGGCGATCTCCAGCGCGTACTCGCAGATCCGCTCGATCCCGTAGCGGTCGATGTCGTCGATGGTGATCACCGTCGCCTTGCGCTGGCGGGCATTGCGCAGCCCGTCGCGCGAGCTCGTCCAGCCACCGATGCCGATCTGGACGAGGTTCGTCGGCGGCGCGTTGGGGATGTTGGTGGCATGGAAGAACGGCGTGCCATGCATCCGCTCGTCCATGTTGTACTCGCTGAGGTCGCTGTGGCGATCGAAGTGGATGATGCCGACGTTGCCATCGATGTAGCGCGCCAGGCCGCGGATATCTGGATAGCCGATCGAGTGGTCGCCGCCGAGCACGACCGGGAAGACGCCGCGCTCGATGATGTAGCCAATCGCTTTGTCGATCTGGTCGAAGCTCTTCTCGATGTTGGCCGGGATCACCGAGACGTCGCCGACGTCCACCATCGTCAGCGACTCGACCAAGTCGACGCCGAGCACCAGGTTCGATCCGCTGCCGAGCGAGGAGATGCGGCGCATCGCCTCCGGACCCCAGCGAGTGCCGGAGCGGAACGTGGTGCCAGTATCCAGCGGTACCCCGACGAAGGCGACGTCTTGTCCGCCAAGCTCGCGCATATCACGCAGGAACGGCACCCGCAGGAACGTCCCGCTGTTCGAGAAGCCCCACTGTCCCCGGTTGAAGAGCGGGATCTCCCGATCGCGGATCGACTCGGCCGATTCCAGCCCATGCTCGAGCGAGAGCTGGGTCAGCTCCTTTCGGCGAGCGGGCGGGATATCGTCGGCGTGTTCCATCGCCCAGGTGCCGCGTAGGTCCTCGTGCCGGATCGGCTCGCGGGAAGTCATCACCCCTCCTTACGGCTCTTGCACATCGCCGCGCTACAGCCCATTACCTACGACATCGTACCAGTATGCTTCCGGTTTCAGTCAAGCCTCTGCCTCCCGCCTAACGTTTGCGGCACGCTCTGCCCGGATGAACAGGATCGCCCGCAGCACCGCCTCGGCAGGATAGGGCGCCACGACGTTGGCCAGCGAACGCCCCGCCTCGTCGAAAGCGAGGCAGGCGTAGTCCCCCTGGTTGTAGTCGAGCACGAACACCGGTACCTCGTCCTGGAGCAGGCGCAGCAGCCGGTCGAGCCGCGGGATGAGAACGTCGTCCGGTCGCGGTGCGCGCGGAGGCGAGGTCACCACCTCGAGCCCATCCGGCCCCCACAGCCAGTCACCCGCCTCGGGATGGAGCTCGCTCGTCAACGCTCGACCGAAGCCCTGGCAGAGCTTCAGATACGAGCGCGGAAACGGCAACTGCTCGGCGGTCTCGTCGGCCACGCGGGTTATCCTCCTCCGACACACCGGGCCTTAGCCCGCGCTGATCCTCACGCACTATCCAGACAAGCGATCGGCGAGCAGCAGAGTCCGATCGCAAGCCGCGATCAGGTCCCTGACAGATGGCTCACCGGGTTCTCGACCAGGCTTGTGCTGTCGTCACCTCGGCTGCTCGCTCTGTCTTCAGCCTCATGGTGGCGCCCAATGGTCAAAGAACGAAGCGGCAATGCTCCGGCGCAAAGTGTACCCTGTCACACCTCACCGCCTCGGCTTGCACAAGTGCTCCGCGTCGGCTGAACGCCACCCAGGGTCTTGAGCCAGCGGGCGAACCGTGCTACCGTGCCGTCGCCTCAAGCGGTTGGCTGGCACGGTGAGGGGCGGGGAGGAAGGGTAGATGATCGATGCGTTCATGATCACCAACGGCACGATTCTGACCATGGATCCGGCGCAGCCTGAGGTGGAGGCCGTCGGTGTCATCGGCGAGTGGATCGTCGCGACCGGCGATCGCGACGCGGTCGCGGGCGCTCTGCCGCGTGGACACCGCACGCTCAACCTGGCGGGGCGTACCTGCCTTCCGGGTTTCAACGAGGCGCACAACCACATGATCAACTTCGGGATCGCCTTGGGACACGTGGCCTGCGGGTATCCAGCGGTACGGTCGATCGAAGAGATCAAGCGCGGTGTAGCCGAGCGTGCCCGCCAGCTTCCGCCCGGGAGCTGGATTCAAGGCCGTGGCTACGACGACAACAAGCTCGAGGAGCGCCGCCACCCGACCCGCTGGGATCTCGACGCGGCCGCGCCCGAGCACCCGGTCATCATCGTCAATGGCTCCGGCCACATGTGCGTGGTAAATTCGCTTGCGCTCCGCCTCGCCGGCATCACCCGGGAGACGCCGGATCCCCAAGGTGGGCATATCGTCCGTGATGAGCACGGCGAGCCGACCGGACTGCTCCAGGAAACGGCCCAGCAACTGGTGCGCGCGGTCATCCCTGCGCCGACAGTCGAGGAGATGGTGGAGGCGCTGCGCCGCTGTAACGACGCCTACGCCGCCGCTGGCATCACCTCGAGCACCGACGCCAGCAGCGACTCGCCGCTGCAGATCGAGGCGTACCAGCGGGCGGTCCAGCGCGGCACCCTCAAGCTCCGCACCTCGCTGATGATCCGCGAGAACCTGCTACCCCACCTGGTCTCGCTCGGGATCAAGCAGGGCTTCGGCAACCACCGGCTGCGCATCGGGCCGATCAAGCTGTTCATCGACGGCAGCCTGATCGGGCGCACTGCCGCCGTCAGCCGTCCCTTCCTCAACGACCCGCGGCCAGACAACTACGGGCTGACCATGATGCCCAGGGAGCAATTCGAGGAGTACGTCTGGCAGGCCCACCACGCCGGTTTCCAGGTCGCGGTGCACGCCATCGGCGACCGGGCGATCGAGCTGGTGCTGGACGCCTACCAGAAGGCGCTTGAGCGCGAGCCGCGGCCCGACCACCGGCACCGGATCGAGCACTGCGGTATCCTGCGCCCGGATCTGATCGAGCGGATCGCCGCGCTGGGCGTCCTGGTCGTGAGCCAGCCGATCTTCATCACCGAGTACGGCGACGGTTTCATCCGTCACCTCGGGCTGGATCGTATCCAGCTCACCTACCCGTTCCGCAGTCTACTCGACGCCGGGATCACGCTGGTCTTCTCCACCGACTGCCCGGTGTCGTCCTACCAGCCGCTGAAGTGCATCCAAGCAGCGGTGACGGAGAAGACCGGAAGCGGTCGCTCGTATGCGCTCGAGGAGGCGATCACCGCGGAGGAGGCACTGCCGCTCTACACCGTGGCCGGCGCCTACGCCACCTTCGAAGAGCACCTGAAGGGGAGGCTCCGGCCCGGAATGCTGGCGGACTTCACCATTCTCGAGCAGGATCCGCGCCTGGTCGACCCCGAGGGCCTGAGCGAGCTCCGGGTGAGCCAGACCATTATTGGCGGCGAGACGGTCTACGAGGCATGAGCCCGTGCGCCGCCTTCGGGGGCTGCCGCTGACCGCCGGGATGCCAACGTGGCCTCCCGAGCGGAGCACGCTCGAACTCGAGCGCCGCCAGGGGCCGCTGGTTGTGCCGATCCACCGGTTTGAGGCGGAGGCGCCGTCAACGACAACCCGTTCGGGTACGTCCGTTGACGATTCGCCTCACCAGCGCGGACGCCGCTGCCCGCGCGGCGTTTACCCGATCCGATAGACCATCGCGCGGTTGACGATGCGCCGGATTGACTCGAAGTCACGCCGCGCCTCCTCGGCGCTCGGCGCACCGCTGCCGGTGCGCGCCAGCAGCGCGCTGTAGTAGTCCTCGAACGTCAGATCCGTCCCGGCGTGGAACCGGTTGAGCAGCTCGCTGAGCTTCCGCATTTGGGGGCCTCCTCGTCTGGCCTACTGCGCGACACGCCTCGCGCTTGCGTCATCAAGATATCACAATATCGCGATATCTGCAAGTGTGTACCGACCGGGACTCACTCGGCACGCGGTCTGCCAGCGCCTGCCTTGGGAGAGCGCGCATCAACGAGGCTCCGAGGCGCGACCTGCCAGTAGCCGCGATCGGACGGTCGCACCCTTCCACCTCGCGCGCTCGGCCAGTACACTGCGGCCAGAGGGTACCGGCCTTTCAGGAGGCGAGTGGAGCGCCATGGACAAACTCATCATCTCGGTGGCGACGACCGGAAGCTGGACGACTCGACAGCAGACGCCGTACGTGCCGATTACCGAAGAGGAGATCGCCGAGCAGACCGTGCAGTGCTGGCGCGAAGGCGCCGCCATCGTCCACATCCATGTCCGCGACGAACAGGGCCGCCCCACCTGCGACCCAGCCCGCTACGCGCGCGTGCGTGAGCTGATTCGTGCCCAGGGCTGCGACATCGTCATCAACATGTCGACCGGTGGCGGCGCAGGCCAGGTGCCCGACGAAGACCGGATCGCTCCCGTACGGCTGCGTCCAGAGATCGCTTCCTTTGATGCCGGCTCGGTCAACTTCGGCGAGCGCGTCTTTGTCAATTCGCCCCAGTTCCTGGACGCCCTGGCCGAAGAGATGCACACATACGGGGTTAAGCCCGAGATCGAGTGCTTCGAGAGCGGCTTCATCGAGAACGCACGCCGCTTCATCGAGCGCGGCCTCTTCCAGCCGCCGTACTGGTTCCAGATGGTGCTCGGCGTGCGCGGCGGCGCCCCGGCCACCGTCGACCAACTCGCCCACATGGTGCGCCAGCTCCCGCCCACTTCCCTCTGGTCGGTCTGCGCCATCGGCCGGCACCAGCTCCCGATGAACGTGGCCGCCATGGTGATGGGCGGCCACGTCCGCACCGGGCTGGAAGACAACATCTACTACTCGTACCGCGTGCTGGCCGAGGGGAACGCACCGCTGGTCGCCCGGCTGGTCAGGATCGCCCGCGAGCTGGGGCGCGAGGTGGCCACCCCGGCCGAGACGCGCCAGATCCTCGGCCTGCCCGAGAAGCCGGAGGTGTAGGCGCGTGCGCGTCGCCATCGCCGAGCTGTCACACGAGACCAACGTCTTCAGCAGCGTACCGACCGACCTGGCGGCATTCGAGCGTTCCGGTATCCGCCGGGGCACCGAGGTTGTCGAAACCCTGCACGACACCGCGACGACGATTGCCGGCTTCCTGGATGCCGCCGAGCGCCAGGGCTTTGCCGTGCTGCCCGTTTTCGCCGTCTGGGCCACTCCTTCCGGGATGGTCACCAGTGAGGCGTTCGAGGTGCTAGCCGGCGAGCTCGTGACGACCCTCGAGCGGATGGCCCCGCTCGACGGCGTGCTCCTCTCGCTCCACGGAGCGATGGTCGCCGAGCACGCGCTCGACGCGGACGGCGAGCTCCTGCGGCGAGTCCGCGCGGCGGTCGGGCCGGCTACGCCCGTCGTCGCGGTGCTCGACCTTCACGCCAACATCAGCGCGACCATGGTGGAGGCGGCCCATCTGCTCCTCGGCTACGATACCTACCCGCACGTCGACCAGCGGGAGCGCGGCCGGGAGGCAGGTGAGCTCCTGGTTCGCCTCATCCAGCGTGAGATCCGGCCGGCGAAAGCGCTGGTCAAGCCACCCATGCTGCCGACCTCGCAGAACATGACCACCGACCGCGACCCGATGCGGGCGCTGATCGCACGGGCGCACGAGTTCGAAGCGCTGCCCGGCGTGCTGAAGGTGACCGTGGCCGGCGGCTTCCCGCCGGCCGACGTGCCCGAAGCTGGGCTGAGTGTCCTGGTCACGACCGACGGCGACCCGGGTCTGGCGCAGGCGCTGGCCGAGGAACTGGGACGGCTGGCCTGGGAGCGGCGTGAGGGCTTCCTGGGCGGCGTCTCTTCCTGGGAGGAGGCTGCCCAGGCGATCCGAGAGGTGCGAACCGGGCCGCTGGTTCTGGTCGACATCGCCGACAACCCCTGGACGGGTGGCCCCGGCGACAGCGCCGAGCTGCTGCGCTTCCTGCTCGCGCACGGCGTCCGCCAAGCCGCACTGGCGCTGATCCGGGATCCGGAGGCGGTCGCCGCTTGCCTCGCGGCCGGAGTGGGCCAGAGCGTCGAACTCGAGCTAGGCGGCAAGACCGACCGGCTGCACGGGCCGCCGCTGCCGGTACGAGGCTACGTGCGCCTCCTCTCCGATGGCCGCTACGTCAACCGTGGGCCGATGCACGCGGGGATCGTCGTCGACCTCGGCCGCACCGCCGTCCTCGTCTGCGACGGTGTCGAGGTGCTGGTGACCGAGCGTGCCGAGTCGCCGATCGACCGCAATGTCTTTCGCTCGCACGGCATCGAGCCGACCGGGCGGCGGGTGCTCGCATTGAAAGGGAAGGGGCACTTCCGCGCCGCTTTCGAGCCGATCGCCGAGCGAGTGGTGTTGGTCGAGGGCCCGGGGATCACCGGGAGCGACCTGACCCGGCTGCCGTTCCGAAGGATCCGCCGCCCGATCTGGCCGCTCGACCAGTTCCCATGATGCCGCTCCGGCCAGGCTATCCCGAGCCCGTTCCTATGGGACGCGGATGGCTCGCGCCCACCCCGGCGGCCGACGACCCTCCTCGGGGAGCACGACGAGGACAGGACACGGCAGCGGGCGGCGCTCGGGCCAGGGCGTCTCGCCGTCGGTGAAGACCACCGCGACGTCCCAGCGGCCCAGCCGCCGAAGCGCCTCGAGCACAGCGCCCAGGTTCGTCCCGCCACCGCCCCTCGCTTGCACGCGGTCGGCGCGGAAGAGGCCGCGCTGAAACGTCTGCAGCGCAGCATCCCCGGTAGCGACATCGACCGCAGTGCCCAGCGCGCGTACCACCGCCTCGACCTCGGCGAGCGCGCTGGCCAAGGCCTCGTCGCCGATCGAACCCGAGGTGTCGAACACGAGCAGCACCCTGGGGATCGGCGCGCGCAGGCGAGGGAGAATGACGTCGGTGACCGCCTGGCGGCGCGATGGCCGGTCGTATCGGTAATCGACCTGGCCCTGGCCCGTCGCGACGGCCCGCCGGATGGCGACGCGCAGCGCAGCGCGCCAGTCGATGCGCGGCGCCAGGTACGCGGTCGCCCAGCGCTCCAGGCTGCCGGGGATCTTGCCTACTGTCCGCCTCACCTCCTCGACGATCGCCCGGCGGACGACCTCGGCCGAGGAGCGCGGGAGGCCAGCCGGGGCCTCGCTGGTGTCGACGGCTCGCTCCCAGTCGGCCGAGGAGCCGGTGACGCCCGATCCTTCCTGGCCGAAGCCAGGGAAGGACACCGCGACAGTAGGCAAAGCTTGGTAATATGCCTCGGCGAGCAAGCCAGGCGGTTGACCCAGCGCCTCTGGAAACACGGCCTGGCCATGGACGACCCGCCCATCCGGCATCCGCCAGGGCACCGGCGGGAACGTGAACCCCTCTTCCCGGACGTCGTCGTTGATCTCCGCGTCGGCAGCGACGTTCCAGGCCGGCGCGTTGTGGGGCCCGACGCCGAGGGCCTCGGCCCGCCCAGCGTGATCGAGGATCAAGTGCAGGACTTCGTGGTAGAGGACCGTCTCTGCCTGCTCGACTGACCAACCGTCGATCAGTTCTGGGTTCACGAACAGCCGCCAGTGCCGATCGACCCCCATCGCTGCGGGGATCTCGTCGGTGAAGAAGGGCACCATGGCGAAGACGGCGCGCGCGATGAACGGGTACCGCATACAGAGCCGGAACCGCGCCGCTTCGAGCACGCGCTGCGCCCTCATCGGCTGGTCTCCCCCCGGACGGAGTGACAGATTTCGCCGGCCGCCTGCACCTGCCGGGCGACCGTCTGGCTGAGCACGATCAGCCCGGCCAGCCTCGTCAGCGAGGACGTCGTAGACCGCGACAGGTTCGGTGATCCAGCTACCGTCTCTATTGCCCGGCTTGCCCATGCGCGCACGCCCGAGGTTCGGTCAGCCGGAAGAGCAATACGGATGAGAAAGTCCAAAGCGTATCGGGGAGGCAGCTTGCGGAAGCGACACGCTAGCTCGGCCGTCGAGCTTGCGGAGTTCACCAGCACCAAATGGACAGGTATACCAGCACTCGACCAGAACCAGGCGTAGACGTTCCCGTACCACTCGATAACCGCCACGTCACTCCGTGCGCCAATGCGTTGGATGGGCTCGTCGATCTGCCAGCGACACCAGTCGCGCAGGGCCCGGAGCAGTTCCACCTTATGCAAGCGCAGAATGCTGAGCCAGTCGGGTCGGTCGAGCGGGATACCCCCTGTGTCTACGTCATGCCCCTCGCGACGCGGGTACGCGAAACGCGGCAACAAGCCGGTACGCGTCAGAAAGGGGCATCGTCGAGCTCCTCGCTCGTCTCACCGCTACTCTCGTCCTCTTCGCCTCGCCCGGCCGCAGGGCGATGCCTCTCTTCAGCCAGCCCCTGGGCGACCACGAAGCTCTCGACGATCTGGACAGACTCGAGCCATCCAGGGATCGACCGCAGCGCCTCCTCCGCCCGGGCTGGGAGCGACGAGACCTCGAGACGCAGCTCGGCCAGGCAGCGGAGCGTGGTCGCGAAGGCCAGCGGGTTCTGCAACCCAGGCACCCTCGCCAGGTTCCAGACGAGCTGCTGCAGCGCTGGCTCACTCGCATTGAGCACGGTGTGGCCTTTCGTCCGGTAGGCGCAGTGCCAGATCGCTGGCGGGCCGATGCGCACCCACCAGCGACTCTCGAGCGGGCCCGCAGTGGCCGACGACTCCGCCACCAGTGGGGGACGGCCGTAGAAAGCCAACTCGCGAACCATCTCGTGCAGCCGCTTCTCCAGTTCCGTCACCTCCTCCCCCATCTCCCGCACTAGGGCGAGTTCCGCCAGGTAGACCCACTGTGACGAGTCGAACCACTCCTCCATGCTCAGCCTCCTCACTCGGGGTTCAGCGAGCGCGAGACCGCGATCGCGTCAACCAAGTTCCGGGCTTCGCGGCAGTGGGGATCCTGCTCCAGCGCCTGGAGGCGCTCGTCGACCAACTGTTCGATCTCCCTCAAGAGCGCCTGCACGGCGCGGACAAGCGCTGCCGCGGCGCGGGGGTCTTGTAGGTTCGATTTGAGGAACTGCTCCTTGTACGTGGCGGCGAACCACTTCTCTTCGACCTTGTAAGTGCCAGCTGAGAGGGCAACTTCCACCTTGGGAATTCCAGGGCTGTCCTCATTCATGACCTTGACGGTGGCTGCCCAGGGCCCGCAGCTCCCGCTCGCGGTGACTGCCTGGAGGTTGAAACGCAGCCGCGCGGCGAGCGTCATCGCCGCGCGCGTATCACTGAACTGGTCGACCAGTGCCTGGCGTACAGCCGCCCACGTCTGCTCGCTCATACAGCGCTCTTCCAATGCGTCGAGCATGGCCACCTCCTACAGGATGCCCGCAGCCTGCAGCAGCTCGCGCAGCGGCCCCACCGCCTCTGCCGGCATCGGCAGCAGCTTCCCGTGCCGGAGTTGCTCCTGGTACACGCGCGCGAGTGGCCGGGCCGCCACGGCGGCGATGTCCCGCCGCTGGGCTGCCACTCGCGCGATGACCGTCCAGGCGGCCGTCCAGTACTGGTCAAGATCCTGGCTCGCCACCGCCGCAACCGCCATCAGCAGGGCGATCAGCTTGTCCGGACGAGTGGGCAAGGGACTGCACTCGGGATCGGCGAGCACTGCGTACGGGTCGAGCAGCCGGTCACCGCTCACCAACGCAGCGAACTCGTAGGCGACTCCCATCCCGACGCAGGCGCCGACAACCGCCACCAGGAGTTCTTCCGACGGCCCGAGCGCCAGCGCCGCAGCGAGCATTCGGCTTGCCATCTCCCACGTCCGCGGGCTCGGCCAGGCGCGGCCGCGCTGTACCGGATCCTCCGGCAGGTTGAACAGGTGGTGGGGCGCGCTGGCGAGGAAGCCGGCGACGAGGCCCCGCGCTGTTGGTAACGTGCCGCGCCACTCCTGGAGTTCCGCTGGCAGGTGAAGCGCCGCCCAGCCGGTAGTGAGGCCGGTGCTCCAGTCCGAGGCGCTGGAAACCGGCCAGTCCAGGTGACAGAAGCGGTTGGCGAGCGGCGAGCCGAGTTCCCACCCCCCGGCCGTCTCATCGGGCGGGTTAGCTGCTGCGATCACCACCACGTCGTTCGGCAGCGCGAGCTGGCCGACACGCCGCTCGAGCACGACCCGGAGCAGCGCTGCCTGCACGGCGGGCGGCGCGGTGCTGATCTCGTCGAGGAACAGGATCCCGTGTCCCGCGCTCGCCAGGCGAACTGCCCATTCGGGCGGGAGATAGCGTACCCGGTCACCCTGCGGCGATGGCAGGCCACTGAAGTCGGCCGGCTCGTGGATCGCCGCGATGACGACCTCCAGCGGCAGCTTCATCGCCTCGGCGAGCGAGCGGATCGTCGCTGTCTTCCCGATTCCCGGTGGGCCCCACAGGAGAACCGGGGTGCGCGTCGCGATCGCGCAGGCGAGCACCTGATGGTGCGTCGCGAACATACTGGACACCGTACTCCTTCCCACGACGTCCCAATCGGCAGATAGGGACTCTATTGTGCAGCGGCGGGTGAGAAGACAGGGGTTCCCGGCCACCCGGGAACATTGCGGATCGAGCCCCCGAGGTATCGCGGATGCGCCACACGCCCCTTACCCTGAGAAGGCCAGCCAGGAGGCCGCTGAGACGCCCCCTCTGCTATGATCAGGCGATCGTCGCCGCCTGCGTGGCCGGGCCCACACTCCGCCGGCAGCGGCTGGCGAGGCGATGCGAACAATGCGAGAGCGGCACCGAAATGACAATGCAGCACAGGCGGGCGACCTGGAAGGGTGCCGGCACCGAGCAGGTGCGCACCGGACTACCGATCCCGGCGGCCGAGATGACCGCGCTCCTCGGCTTCCTCATGGCGCTGAGTGCCTTCAGCATCGACGCGATGCTCCCGGCGCTGCACGACCTCGCGCTCGCTTTCCAGACCAGCGACACCCGCGCGCAACTGGTCGTCAACCTCTATTTCCTCGGTTTCGCCTTCGGGCAAGTGTACTTCGGGCCACTGAGCGACTGCTTTGGCCGGCGACCGGTGCTCGGGGTGGCGGCCACCGGCTTCTTGCTTTGCGCTCTCGCGCTGGTCTTCGCGCCATCGTTCGGGTTCATCCTCGCGGTGCGGTTCGTCCAGGGGATGTTCGGGGCCGCGATGCGGGTCGTCGGTACAGCGCTAGTGCGCGACTTCTATCGGGGCGAGGCGATGGCGCGCGTGCTCTCCTTCGCGATGATGGTCTTACTCGTCGCCCCGCTCGTCGCGCCATCGCTCGGGGTGCTCCTCCTGCGCTGGGGATGGCGCGCGCCGTTCGCTCTGATCGCCACCATCGCCGCCGTCCTGGTGATCTGGCTGGCGCTGCGCTTGCCCGAGAGCCTGCCTCCGGAGCGGCGACGACCGCTGCAGGTCGACCACCTGCGGCGGGCCTGGCAACGGCTGCTCCAGACCCCGTCCAGCCTGGCGTTCACGCTGATCCTCGCCTGCACCTACGGGATGCTCTACGCCTATTTGGCCAGCTCCGCGCAGCTCTACAAGCAGCACTTCGGGCTCTCCAACACCCAGTTCGCCCTGGCGTTCGCTGGCACCGGCCTCTTCCAGGTGGTGGGTACCGTGATGAACGGCTTGGGGGTCACGCGACTCGGCCTGCGGCGTGTCCTACCGCCTGCCATAGTCGGCTTGAGCCTAGCCGCCGCGTTGCTGGTCGCCGCCGCATCGCTTGGTGCCGGACCACTGGGATACTGGTTGCTACTGAACGCTGCCTTCTTCAGTATCGCGTTAATCTTCTCTAACGCCAACAGTGCAGCGCTGGAGCCGCTCGGCGACATCGCTGGCTTCGCCAGCAGTGTCATCGGCTTCATTAGCACCGTGCTCGCCAACCTGTTCGGCCTCGCGATCGGCCAGCTCGCGCAGGGGTCGCCGACCGGCCTTGCGCTCGGCTTCTTCCTCCTCTCGCTCGGCAACCTGCTGGCGCTGGCTGTAGCGCTGCGCGCTGGCTGGCGGAGAGGCGACCAGGCAGGCGTTCAGCCGGCAACGCGATCGACAGCCGCCGAGCGGTAGGGCGCGGCCCCGGCATCTCAGTACTGGACAAGCGGGGGTGAGACACGCTATACTCTATGACGACAAACGACGCGGGAGTAACTCAGTTGGCAGAGTGCCGGCTTCCCAAGCCGGTTGTCGCGGGTTCGAATCCCGTCTCCCGCTCCGGTACACCGCCTTCAAACTGAGGGCGGTCTCGTTTTTCCCCAGGTGTCATCGGCCTCGCTGAACAGCCGTTTCCAGCTCCTCCGGCCGGGCCTCGCGAGCCGTAAGCCATACCGCTACCCTCGGTCACCTCGGTGCTCAGGCAGTCGCACGCGCGGTCGCCGCGGCGGAGATAGCCGCAGGAGAGGTATTCCGCTTCTGCGCTCTCGCTCCCAAAACGCCACCAGCCGTCGAACTGTACCGGCAGCGAAGCGGCCAGGAGAAAGTGGGGGTTATCCTGCACCTGGATATGCAGGTGCGGCTCGGTCGAGTGCCCTGAATTCCCGCATCGCCCGACCATCTGCCCGGCTTCGACTGGCTGGCCGGGCCGCACGCACACGCTGCCTCGCTGCAGGTGCGCCAGCAGGCTGTACTCGCCCTCCGCGTGCCTGATCACCACGACGTTGCCAAGCGGGCTCCAAGCGAATGGGTCGACAATGCCGACCCACGGGCAGTCGCGGTGGCCGTCCCGCACTGCGATCACCAGACCGTCGGCCGGGGCGACGACCGGTTGTCCCCAGGCGTAGCAGTCCTCAGGTCGCCGGGCCGGGTCGACGCGGCAGCTCCGCCCATTTTCGTCGCAGACGACGAGATCGTAGGCGTAACGCTGGCCAGCGAGCCCCCATGAGTGCGACGTCTCCGGCGTGACCCCGCCATTGTAGACCGTCCAGCAGCCAGTGACTGGGAGGCGGTAGCGTACCTGCTGGCGATAGGTGGCTGGCGCGGGCAGGCGGCCGCGGTAGCGCAGGCGTACCAGCAGCTCGCCGCCGAGTTGCGCCAGGCTGAAGAGCAGCACCGGGGGAGAGAGAATTGTTATGAGGAGGCTGCCGGCGATGAGCAGCACGCGTCGAGGCTCCTCGAACAACGCCCGCCCCCACTGGACGAGGCGGATTGACCAGATCAGTGCCAGCGCCGTGAGGGCTGCGACGGTCAGCACGTCGAGCAACCATCGCCAGCCGTCGAAGAAGCCAATCCGTCGGGCTACCCACGCTGCCAGCGTCACTGCTACCAGCAGTGGCTCGGCTCCTCGCAGCCGTCGCCATACTCGCTGTGCTGCGCCCTCAGTCTGTCGGGCCACGGATCCGATCCTCTCGTCCTGCGAGCGACCGCCAGGCGCGGATTACGCGCCACAGCGTCGCGCGGGCCAGCCAATCGTTGGGTCGTGCCCGGAATCTTACCATGGCAGCGGCCTCGCGCTCTATCCGCGGCATCGCGCCGCAGCGACGCCCGGCACGGCGAGCTGCCGTACACTGGTGGCCGGCGCGGCGATGCGCCAGGTGATCGAGAGCGAAGGGAGCACGAGGTACATGGAACAGGTCGTTTCGGCGAGCTGTCTCGCCGGCCTACGCTGCACGAGCTGCGGCGAAGCGTACCCGGCCGATGAGATCCACACCACCTGCCCGGCATGCGGCAAAGTCCTCTTCGCCGAGTACGACCTGATACGCGCGGCCCAGACCCTGACGCGGGAGGCGCTGCGCTCGCGCCCCTGGACGCTCTGGCGCTACCACGAGCTGATGCCGGTGCGCGACCCGGCCAACCGGCTGACGCTCGGCGAAGGCGGCACGCCGTTGCTGCGCGCCGAGCGGCTGGGCCGGGCACTTGGCCTCTCGCGGCTCTGGCTCAAGGACGAGAGCCAGAACCCGACCGGGAGTTTCAAGGCGCGTGGGCTCGCAGCGGCTGTCTCCCGCGCGAAAGAGCTCGGCGCCAGGGCGGTCGCCATCCCCTCGGCCGGCAACGCGGCCGCGGCCATGAGCGCTTACACGGCCCATGCCGGCCTGCCTGCCTACGTCTTCATGCCGGAAGACACGCCCGCGGCGATGCCTGCCGAGTGCCGGGCCTACGGGGCCCACGTCTTCCTTGTCCGTGGGCTGATCAACGACTGTGGCCGCGTCGTCCGGGCCGGGGTGGAACGCTTCGGCTGGATGGACGTCTCTACCCTCAAGGAGCCGTACCGGGCCGAGGGGAAGAAGACGATGGGGCTGGAGCTGGCCGAGCAGCTCGGCTGGCGGTTGCCCGACGCCATCGTCTACCCGACCGGCGGCGGCACCGGCATCGTCGGCATGTGGAAAGCGTTCGACGAGCTGGAGCGCCTGGGCCTCATCAGCTGGGGCCGACCCCGGATGATCGTGGTTCAGGCTGAGGGCTGTGCCCCGATCGTGCGAGCCTTCCGGGACGGCGCTCGCCACGCCGAGCCCTGGGCCGACGCGCACACGATCGCACCGGGAATCCGGGTGCCGGTCGCTATTGGCGACTACCTGATCCTGGACGCCGTACGCGCGAGTGGCGGCACGGCGCTGGCAGTCGGCGACGAGGAGATGCTGGAAGGAGTGCGCCTGCTGGCCCGGCTGGAGGGGCTGTTCGTCTCGCCGGAGGCCGGCGCCACTGTGGCTGCCGCCCGGCGCCTGCGCGAGCGAGGCGAGCTCGGGCCAGGCGACGAGGTCGTTTTGTTCCTCACCGGCAGCGGGCTCAAACACCTAGAGCTGGTCGAGGGCAACTACCCAGTGCTCGATCCCGACGATCCGGCATTACCCGAGCGGCTGGCCGCAGCCGTCGGCAGGAGCGGCTGACAGCGCGGGCAGAAGGTCGTGCCGCGCTGCGCCACCACCACGCGCTCGACCGGCGTGCCGCAGACCGGGCAGGGGCTTCCCGGCGGCCGGCCATAGATCTGGAGGCGGGCCTGGTTCTCACCTGGCTGGCCGAGCCCATCCCGGTAGTTGCGGATCGTCGTTCCCCGGCGGGCGATTGCCTCTTCCAGCACCTCGCGCAGGGCGGCCAGCAGCCGACGTGTCTCTTCGAGGTTCAGCGAGTGCGCTGGGCGCAGCGGGTTGAGGCCCGCGCGGAACAATGCCTCGTCGGCGTAGATGTTGCCCACGCCAGCTAGGAACGACTGTTCGAGGAGGAGCGCCTTGATCGCTCGCCGGTGCCGGGCGAGGCGCTCGTGCAGCCGCTCCGATGTGAGCTCGGGCGCGAGCGGTTCCGGCCCCAGGCGCGCCTCCAGCCGGTTCCGCTCGCCGGGTCTCAGGAGGCCGATGCGCCCGAAGCGGCGGATATCCCGGTAGCGGAGCTCCCGCCCCTGCTCGAGCACGAAGGTGAGGTGGTGGTGTGAGGGGCACGGCTCGTCCGGCCGGACCAGGGAGAGCTCGCCGGTCATCCCCAGGTGGACGGTGACGGTCGCCCCGGAGTCGAGGTCGATCAGCAGTGTCTTCCCGCGCCGCCCGAGCCCGGTAATCCGCCGCCCTTCGACTTCGCGGGCGAACTCCTCGAGCGGCAGCGCCAGGATATCGGCTGGGTGCTGGCCGGCGAGGATGCGTATGATTCTGGAGCCACGGAGCTGCGGCTCGAGCGAGCGGCGGACGACTTCGACTTCAGGCAACTCCGGCATCGCGTGCTCCAGAGCGTCACACGAGCGAGGAAGGGAGTGTCATGAGGGAGACCAGGTGCGTGTTTTGCGAAATTGCGTCTGGCCGACAACCAGCGCGAATTATCTATCAGGACGACCTCGTGACCGCCTTCTGGGACATCCACCCGCAAGCGCGCGTGCACGTCCTGGTCATCCCCAATCAACATCTTACGTCGCTGCGCGAGGCCGAGGAGACGGATCCTGTGCTGCTCGGCCGTTGCCTGCAGGTGGCCGCGCGGGTGGCGCGCGAGACCGGGATCGCCGAGAGCGGCTACCGGGTATTGACGAACGTGGGGCCGGACGCGGGACAGAGCGTCTACCACCTGCACTTCCATCTGCTCGGCGGCAACCGGCTGCGCATGGCGCTCGGCTAGTCGCCGCGTCGGGCCGCGATGGGTGCAGAGCAGGCGTCGCACACCTGAGGTCGGAGCCAGGCCAAGCACCGATGCGGACTGGCCTGAGTCCCATCCGGCTGCACTGGACGAGATGCTGTCGGTGAGAGATTGGTGTTACGAGCCAAAGCCTCGGCGAGGTCTGTAGGAATCCCTTCGCCCAACGCTCTGAACGGAGGTTCGCCCCCATTTCTACGAGGAGAAACCGCCCTGGCCTATCGAGGCCGGGGCGGTTGTCATTCGCTCTCCGGCCGGGTCACCGCCCGCCGAGCTGAAGCTCGATAACCTCTCCGGCGCACCTCGGACACCACACTCGCGTCGCGCACTCGATCACCCTCTTTGAGATCCCCTGACAGCCGGGCGATCTTCAACCCGGCGGGGACTCGCACGGGCCGCCACTGGTGGGCGGCGCCGGGCGTGGTCTGGTGCCCACGGAGGGTTCCCGCCAAAGCGTGGGCAGTAGCCTATCCCTCGAATCTGCCGTACTCCTGACCAATATCTGCCACAGTTACGGCCCGGATGGCTGCCGGTGTACCGGGCCAGCTAGGCGGTTGGGCGCTGCCGCCCGCTCTGCGAGCCGAAGTAGGCGCCAGCCATGCTGAACACGCCGATGTACACGGCGGCGAGGAGCGAGAAGAAGACCAGCGCGGCTATCGCCAGGTGAGGGAGGATACCGAGTTCGGTCAGCAGGAGTGGAGCCGGTAGTCCGATGAGGAGCGCGAGGGCAACACCGAGGCTAAACGCCTCCGCTGCCCGCAGGCGGAGCGCCGCCCCGGCTGCAAATCCGCCGATGATCGGGCCGAGCGGCCCAGTGACGAAGTGCAGCCCTGGCGGCAGCAACGCGAGCAGGCTGACGATGCCGCAGAGCGCGATCCCCTCCACGATACGGAACGGGCGGATTCCCGACGGCGACGTTTCGCTCATGATTACCTCCAGCGAGACACGGCCAGCAGGGCAGCGGCCCAACCTCGCTCAAGTATATCGTGATCCGATATGATTTGCGTGGAGGTGAGGATGGGCCAAACCCTCCGTGACGAGCACTACCGGGCGCTGGCCGAGTTCCGGTACCAGCTCCGGCGGTTCCTGCGGTGGAGCGAGGAGGCGGCGCGCGCCGTTGGCCTCGAGCCGCAACAGCACCAGTTACTCCTGGCGCTGCGCGGGTTGCCGCCGGATCAAGAGCCGACGATCAGAGAGCTGGCGGAGCGGCTCCAGATCCAGCACCACAGCGCCGTCGAGCTAGTCGATCGCCTGGAGCGTCGGGGCCTCGTCCGGCGCGAGCGCGGGGAACGCGACCGCCGCCAGGTCTCTGTCCGGCTCACCGCCGAGGGCAGGCGGGTACTGGAGGATCTCGCGGCCTTTCACTGGCAGGAGCTCCAGACTATCGGGCCGGCGCTGATCCGAGCGCTCGAGCAGATCACGCGGGCTGTGCCTGCCGTGGGAGAGGGCTCCGTAGAGCAGGGATCTCGGGGTGAGCGTGCCGCCAGTGATACCAGGTGACGCGCCGTCCACAGGGAGCACCGGGTATCTAAACGGGCGCGTCGGTGGCCGCCAAGCGCGGCTCTCCGCATGCCGATCGAGACAAGCTCTGCGCGCTTCCTGCTAGGCGACCGTCGCATGGGCCTCGACGAGCGCCTGGCGGATCAGCTCGAAGTCGGCCTCCTCGATCCGGTGGAGGTTCCCTTGGAACGCGAGAGTCCAGTGGCTAGGCGGCCATTTGCGGGTGTACTGCATCTGGCGGGCCAACGGCTCGGCCGGGATGGAGTGGCCTTCTGACAGGACGATCTCCGGCTCGATCTTCACCCGCCATGGGTAGTCTTCCGCCTGTTTCTTCGGATCCTTGCTCCGCCAGATCACCGCGTGATCCTCGAAGAAGGTCGACGTCACCGTCGCGATGGCGGCGAAGCCTTTCTCGCCGGTCAGGTAGTAGACCAGCTTGTCGCCCGGCCCCATCTGCTCGGCCTTCTTGCGGTGCCGGCTCTTGAACCCCTGCACGGTGAAGCCGTGCTGCCGGGTAGCCTCGAAGTTCTCCCGCGAGCCGACAACGATCCAGTATCCCCGCTCCGCCATGGGCGCAACTCCTTCCGCGGCGTTCAGGCGTATGTCTTCCGGCTGGGAGTATGCCTCAGGCGAGTGTCGCCTGTCCAGCAGATGGACGCATACGTACGCAGCCTTGTCCACACCTGCCAGCCACGCGTTGACTAATCTCTCGCTTCTCGGCGAGGCGGTCGAGGCGAAGGCGCCCGGGGACACCGGCGCCGCGACAGGCCTCGCGGCCGGCAAAGAGCGCCCCCGCCTCCAGACATCGATTGCCGTTGTCTGCCTGCTGGCGCATACTTTGAGCGAGCGCTACTCCTTCGAGGGGAGCAGGTGATGGATCGCCAGGCCCTCCGCGAACGGCTGCTTCGGATCGTCGGCCCTGACGGCGTCATCGACGATCCAGACGAGCTGCTCGTGTACGAGTACGACGCCTCGGACGAGGTCTTCGCTGGCCATCACCGCCCGGAGGTCACCGTCCTGCCGCGCACCGCCGAGCAGGTGCAGGAGATCGTCAAGCTGGCGAACGGATTCGGCATCCCCGTTACCCCCCGCGGGGCCGGCACCGGACTTGCCGGGGCTGCGCTGGCCGTTCGGGGCGGCATCCTCCTCGTCATGACCCGGATGAACCGGGTGCTCGAAATCAACGAGCGGGACGGGTACGCCATCGTCGAGCCAGGCGTGATCAACCTGGAGCTGAGCCAGTTGACCCAGCCGCGCGGGTACTTCTTCGCACCCGATCCAGCCTCGCAGCGAGCCTGCACCATTGGCGGCAACGTCGCCAACAACTCCGGCGGGCCACACTGTCTCAAGTACGGCGTCACCTCCAACCACATCCTCGGCTTGGAAGTAGTGTTGCCGAGCGGCGAGCGGATCTGGACCGGCGGACCGGCCCCGGAGTCGCCAGGCGTCGACCTCACCGGGGTGCTGGTCGGCTCCGAGGGGACGCTCGGGATCGTCACCAAGGTGATGGTGCGCTTGACCCGACTGCCGGAGGCAGTCAACGTGCTCTTGGCCGCGTTCCCCGATCTCGAGTCGGCGTCTCAGGCCACGTCGGCCATTATCGCGGCCGGGATTCTGCCGGCTGCGCTGGAGATGATGGATCAGCTCACCATCAAGGCGGTTGAGGCGGCGTTCCACGCCGGCTATCCCGAAGACGCCGGTGCAGTCTTGCTCATCGAGCTGGACGGCCTCGCGGAGATCGTGGCCGAGAGCGCCGAGCGCGTGGCTGAACTGTGCCGCCAGTGCGGCGCAACTGAGGTGCGCGTGGCGCGGACACCGCGGGAGCGCGAGCTCCTTTGGCTCGGTCGCAAGTCGGCGTTCGGTGCGATGGGACGGCTCTCGCCCAACTACTACCTCGTGGATACCACCGTGCCGCGCACCAAGCTCCCGCCGACCATGCGCACGGTCGAGGAGCTGAGCCGCGAGTACCGGCTGCGCATCGCCAACGTCTTCCATGCGGGCGACGGCAACCTGCACCCGCTGATCCTCTTCGATCGCCTGGTGCCGGGTGAGATCGAGCGCGTGTTGCGCTGTACGACCGACATCCTGCAGTACTGCGTCGACGTGGGTGGCACGCTCTCCGGTGAGCACGGGATCGGGTTGGAGAAGCGCGACTACATGACGCTGATCTTCACCACTGATGACCTGTGCGCCATGGCCGGGCTCAAGCGCAGCTTCGACCCGCGTGAGCTGTTCAACCCGGACAAGGTCTTCCCATCTGGCTTCTCTTGTGGTGAGGTGAACGCTCTCCGCCAGCAGGCGCTGGCACAGCGGTTGGGGATCGAGTTTGTCTGAGCACGCCGTCTTTCAGCAGGCGCTCGAGCACATCGCAAGACTGGGCGAACGGCGGGAGCCAGCCAGGTACGAGCTCGACGGCCGGAGGCCACAGCTCGTGGTCGCCCCACACTCAGTGGCGGCACTGCAGGAGATCGTGGCGGTGGCCAGCCAGGCTGGCCTCGCCACGGTGCCCTGGGGCGGCGGCACACAGATGGGGTTGGGGAACCTGCCACGGGCATTCGACCTGGCTCTCGACCTGCGGAAGCTCAATGCCATCGTCCAGTACGAGCCGGACGACCTGACGGTCGCCGTGCAGGCCGGCTGCACGCTGGGCGGGCTGAGCGCGAAGCTCGGCGCGCACGGCCAGATGCTGCCGGTCGACTGCCCGACGCCCGATCGGACGACCATCGGGGGCCTCGTGGCGACCGGGCTGAGTGGCCCGCGCCGCTACGGGTACGGCGCGCTGCGCGATCTCCTGATAGGGATCTCGGTCGTCTTGCCGAGCGGGCAGCTCTCCCGCGGTGGGGGGATGGTCGTGAAGAACGTCTCCGGCTACGACATGATGCGGCTGCACTACGCGGCGCTGGGATCGCTGGGCGTGATCGTGCAGCTCAACTTCAAGGTGATCCCCAAGCCCCGGTCGGAGCGCACCGTGGTCGCCGCCTATCGCCGGCTGGCGGACGCCGCCGAAGGCGCGCTGCGCATCCGGTTTTCGCAACTCGTGCCGACGGCGATCGTCCTGCTGGATGGCCGGGCAGCGCGGGTGGTCGGGCTGAACCTGCAGGGCTGGGTCGCCGCCCTGCGCTGCGAGGGGCCACCCGTAGCAGTCCAGCGCCAAGCTGATCGGATCGGCGAGGTGGTGCGGCCAGCAGCCGAACGACTCGACGTCCTGGAAGGTGGCGCCAGCGAGCGGCTGTGGGCGGAGATCAGCGGAGCGATCGCAGCAGCACCGCTCGACCGAGCCATCCGCGTCCGCATTGGCCAGAACCCGTCCGAACTCCCGCAGCTCGCCGAGGAGATCGACCGGGCGTGCACCGGCCTGGCCGCGGAGCGATCGCGCTGGCTGGATATCGGCTCCGGGCTCTGCTACACGGCACTCGCCTCCGAGCGCGAGGCCGACCTCCGTTTGGCGTGGGAACGGCTGGCCAGGCTGGGGCTCCACGCGACGCTCCTGAGCGCTCCGCCAGCAGTCAAAGTCGACACGGACGTGTTCGGCCGGGAGCCGGCCGGGTTGGCCGTGATGCGCGCGCTTAAGGAGACGTTCGATCCCACCGGGATTTTAAACCCGGGCCGCTTCGTCGGCTGGCTGTAGGCCGCGTTCGCTCTGGATCGAGAGGCGAAGAGCATGGCTGTTGCCCAGGCGCGTCCCGTCCTTCACCGGTTTCGGGGACAGGAGATCCCCGACTTCGACGTGATCCGCTCCTGCGTCCACTGCGGTTTCTGCCTGCCCGTCTGCCCCACCTACCGGGTGACCGGGCGGGAACGTTCCTCGCCACGCGGCCGCATCTGGCTGATGAAGTCGATCGCCGAGGGGCGGCTGGACCTCCTCGACCCGCTCTTCGAAGAGGAGATGACGCTCTGTCTCGACTGCCGGGCCTGTGAGGCGGTCTGTCCCTCAGGCGTGCGCTACGGTGAGATCCTGGAGGCGTCGCGGGCCCAGCTCGTCCAGCACCGCCCGCAGACGGCTAAGGAACGTTTCCTGCGCTTCCTGGGCTTCCAGGTGCTGCTGGGCGACCTGCGCCGCTTCCGGGCCGCGAACCGGCTGCTCCGGCTCTACCAGCGGAGCGGCCTCCGGAGCCTGGCACGCCGCAGCGGGCTGCTGCGCCTGCTCGGCATGGAGCACGCCGATCGGCTGATGCCGGAGATCAACGACCGGTTCGTGGTCGCCGACGGAAGCTTCTACCCGGCCGCCGGCGAGCGGCGTGGCCGGGTGGCACTCTTCGTCGGCTGCGTGATGAGCACTTCCTACGCCCACGTCCATGAGGCGACGATCCGGGTGCTGACGCGCAACGGGTTCGATGTAGCCCTGATTGACGGGCAGGGCTGCTGCGGCGCCCTCCACGTCCACAGCGGCGACCCCGAGAGCGGGCGCCGGCTGGCACGGCGGAACATCGACGCGCTCGACAGCCCCTACATCGATGCAGTCATCGTCAACGCCGCTGGCTGCAGCGCGGTGCTCAAGGAATACCCGCACCTGCTGCGCGACGACCACGACTATGCCGAGCGGGCGCGGGCATTCTCGGCCAAAGTCCGTGACGTCATCGAGTTCTTGGCCGAGCGCGGCCTCTCGGCCCAGCCCGGCCCGCTGCCGATGAGGGTGACCTACCAGGAGCCCTGCCACCTGGCGCACGCCCAGCGCATCACCCGGCAGCCGCGCGCGCTCCTGGAGGCGATCCCCGAGCTGAAGCTGGTCGAGATGGCCGAGTCAGCCCTCTGCTGCGGCAGCGCGGGGATCTACAACCTGCTGCGCCCGGAGATGGCCTCCACCCTCCTTGAGCGTAAGCTGGACAACGCGCTGGCCACCGGTGCTGAGGCGATCGTCTCGGCCAACCCCGGCTGCATGCTGCAGCTCCAGGCCGGGCTGCGTGCCCGCGGGGAGCGTGTCCCGGTGCTGCACCTGATCGAGGTGCTCGACCGCGCCTACGCCGCCGCCCCAGCGAGCCACCCGGCCGAGGCCCTCGCCGCAGACTGACAGGCGACGCGAGCGGGCAACCCGGCGTCGCTCGGCACCGACCTCGATGCCGAGATCTTGCCTAGCCGCCACGATCGGGCGTGCGCTGAGCACGCTTAGGCTTCCCAGCATAGCGCCAATGGTCCGCCCCGACCAGAACGTCGAGGAGATGGACCCGGTCAGCAGGCCTGAACCCGCCCCAGCGGCAAAGCCGCCCACGGACTCCGACCGGGTGAACGGCTGACGAACCAGGTGAGCGCTCTCGTCGCCTCCACAACCGCAACATCTCGCGGCTGTGCTTTCATCTCGCCTTCATCGGTTGGTTGTCTTACGATGTCGTCCAGTACAGCCCGTAGCCAGAGGAGGTATCCATGACGTTCACGGTTATCGGCCGGTGCGCCCGTACCGGAATGCTCGGAATCGCCACCGCGACCCACTCTCACGCCGTCGGGGTGCGTGTGCCGTTCGTGCGCGCACGGCTGGGAGCCGTCGCGATCATGGCGGTCGCAGACCAGCGGCTCGGCCATACCGCGCTGAGGTTCCTCGAGATCGGCTACAAGGCACCTGCAGTCGTCGAGGAGTTGGTGCGGGCCGACCCCTACCACGAGTATCGCCAGCTCGGGGTCGTCGACGACGACGGCTTCGCCGCGGCGCGAACCGGCGCCATGAACCGCCCCTGGTGCGGCCACCGCATCGGCGACGGGTACGTCGTGCTGGGTAACGCGATCGCTGGCGAGCAGGTGATCGACGCGATGGAGCGAGCCTATTTGGCCGATCCCGAGCTCGACCTCGAGGAGCGACTGCTCAGGAGCATCGAGGCGGGGCGTGATGCCGGCGGGCAACCCGAAGGGCAGCGCTCGGCGGCGCTGGTCGTCTACGACCGGAAGGACTTCGCCCGGGTCGATCTGCGCGTCGACCTGCACGAGGAGCCGGTCGGTGAACTACGCCGGATCTTCGAGGTGTACCGGCCGGCGATCCCCTACTACGATCTCCGACAAGTCGACCCGCGGGTGCCACCGCTCGACCAGTGGCTGGCCGAGCGCTCGACGTGAGGCGGCGGGTAGAGACGCTCCCTGACGCAGGCAGTTCTGACCTTCGAAGCGAGCCATCGCGGCGTAACACGCTCGCGGCGCCGGTGCGGGGATCGATCCCGCGCGACCCTGCTACACTACTGGGGGTCGGCGCGCCAGAGGCGCCGCGGTGTCGCGTGAGGGAGACACGGCTCGTCGATGCGTCGGATACTCGTCCTCGTGCTGTTCGCGCTCAGCCTGCTGCCCTGGCCGGTCGCCGCGGCCGAGAGCGGGACGATCAGCGGTGTGGTGCGCAACGGCACCGCGGGCGGCGGGAGCGTGGAGGGGCTGACCGTGACGCTGCGGCGCTTCCGCGGGATGGAGCTGGCCCAGGAGTACACTACGACCGTCGGCGCCGACGGCCGGTTCACGTTCGCGGACCTCCCGGTCGCCGAAGGCGAGGCGTACTTGGCGTTTGTCACCTACCAGGGCGTCGAGTACTCCAGCTCGATGATCCAGCTCACCCAGAACCCGAACGCTGAGGTCGAAGTGGCGGTCTACGAGACCACGACCGACCCCGGCGTCGTCAGCATCGGCTCGCGCTCGCTGGTCGTCGCGGGCGCGGCGCCGGAGCTGAAGGCCATCGACATCATGGACATCGTGATCGTCAACAACCAGAGCGACCGCACCTACTTGGGCGGGCCGGACGGCACGGTGCTGCGGCTGCCGCTGCCGGAAGGCGCGCTAGAGATCAGCCCGCAGCCCGGCTTCGACTACGGCCAGCCGCGGCTCGAGGCGGACGGCACCCTGGTGACGACCGGGCCGTTGCCGCCAGGGACGCACAACGTCGTGCTCGGCTACAGCGTGCCCTACTCCGGGACGCGCGCGACGCTGACGATCGGCACCGCGATGCCGACCGGCACGCTGCGTGTGCTCGTGCGGGAGGGGACGTACGAGCTCAGCTCGCGCTCGCTGCTCGACAGTGGGACGGTCGAGGTAAGCGGCGTCTCGTACCGCGTCTTCTCGATCGACGGGCCGGTGGTCGGAGACCGGATGACGGTGCAGGTCTCGAAGCTG
This sequence comes from uncultured Thermomicrobiaceae bacterium, assembly GCA_938082375.1. Taxonomy (GTDB): domain Bacteria; phylum Chloroflexota; class Chloroflexia; order Thermomicrobiales; family Thermomicrobiaceae; genus Thermalbibacter. Next base: position 48,832 of record CALKCJ010000005.1, on the reverse strand, counting down.
CCGCGCGCTGGCGGCGGGCTGCTCGACCTGCCGCTCGGGACGCTCATCGCTGCTGTCGTGGCCGGAATCGGGCTGATCACCGCTAGCGTGCTCACCTATCAGATCGTGAAGCAGCGGCGGGCCTCGACTGAGTCAGCGCCGGGAGAGGCCGGCGTGGAGCCGGAAGAGGGCTCGCCCGCGGGTGAGCCGGTGCCGGGGGACGAGCGGCTCGAGCTTGCGGCAGCGCTCAACCGGCTGGACGAGCAGCGGGCGGCCGGGGAGATCGACGAGAAGAGCTACCAGGCCCAGCGCGAGGAGATCCTGGGCCGGCTGCGCGCGCTCGTCCTGCGCCAGCGCGGGCTAGACGAGGCGATCCGCTGACCCGACCTCGTGGCCGTCGCTTCGAGCCGGGGATTGCTCACTGCATCGCTGCGCTGGAGGCGGGAGCACCCGGTGTCGATGCGCCCCGTGGGCCGATCGGGACGCCGTCCATGGTAGTATCTCGGTGACGACGAGCGGGTGAGGGAGGGAAGGCGATGGCCGAAGAGCGCACTGGCAAGCGGCGGCTGACGCCCGAGGACATCTACGAGATCGTGCTGGTGAGCGACGCGCAGGTCTCGCCGGATGGGCAGCGCATCGCCTACGTCCGCACGGTGCTCGACCGGGAACGCAACGACTACCGGTCCTCGATCTGGCTCGTCGACCTGGCCGGCGGTGAGCCGGTTCGTTTCACGACCGCCGACGCCCGCGATCGCTTCCCGCGCTGGTCACCCCGTGGTGACCAGCTGGCGTTTCTCTCCAACCGTTCAGGCAAGGATCAGGTCTGGCTGATCAGCCGGGGCGGCGGCGAAGCCGAGCAGCTCACCCGCTTTCCCGAGCCGGTGACCTCCTTCGCCTGGTCGCCTGACAGCGCGACGCTCGCCGTGGTGACGAAGGCAGAGACCGCCGAGCCGCCGGAGAAGAAGCCTGAGCCCGAGACCGACGTCGTCCACATCACCCGCATCCGCTACCGCTCCGACGGCACCCCTGGCTTCCTCGACGACAAGCGCTCGCACATCTGGTGCGTCCCGGTGGACGGCGGTCGCCCTTGGCAGGTCACGTCCGGCGACTTCGACGAGAGCTGGCCGGCCTGGTCGCCGGGCGGCCACGAGATCGCCTTCGTCTCCAACCGGACGCCAGACCGCGAGTACAACACGGTGAGCGAGATCTGGGCGGTGCGGGCGAGCGGCGGCGAGCCGCGCCCGCTGGCGACCGGCGACGCCGCCTACTTCTTCAAGCCGGTCTGGTCGCCGGATGGCACCGCCCTGGCCTTCACTGGGCACCGCGAGCCCTTCGCTGGCTCGTCTCGCAACCACCAGCTCTGGAGAGTCGCCGCCGGTGGTGGGGAGCCGGCGAGCCTGACCGCCGCGCTCGACCGCTCGGTCGAGGACGCGGCACTTACCGACACAGCGAGCAGTTCGAACCCTGGCCCGGTCTGGTCGCCGGATGGACGGTGGATCTATGTCCAGGTGAGCGATCAGGGCAATGTCCATCTCTACCGGATCCCGACCGACGGTGGCGAGCCGCAGCTCGTCGTCGGTGGCCGGCGCCGGGTGCTCGACTTCAGCCTCAGCGCCGACGGCTCGCGCATTGCCTGCACCGTCTCCGAGCCGTTGAACCCCTGCGACATTATCGTCTGCTCGGCCGATGGCTCCGGCGAGCGGCGCCTGACGCGGGTGAACGAGGGGTTCTTCGCGACCGTCGAGCTCTCCGAGCCGGAGGAGGTCTGGTTGCCGAGCGCAAGCGAAGACCGGCGGCCGATCCACGCCTGGATCATCAAGCCGATCGGCTTCCGCGACGGCGTGCGCTACCCGCTGGTACTGGAGATCCACGGTGGGCCGCACGCGATGTACGGGAACGTCTACTTCCACGAGTTCCAGCTCCTGGCCGCGCAGGGCTACGTCGTCCTGTACACCAACCCGCGTGGGAGCCAGGGCTACGGTCAGCAGTTTCTCTCCTGCACGCGCGGCGCCTGGGGCGAGGCTGACATGCCCGATCTGATGGGCGCGGTCGACGCCGTGATCGAACGAGGCTACGTCGACTCGAACCGGCTCGGCGTCACCGGCGGCTCCTACGGCGGCTTCATGACCAACTGGGTGATCGGCCACACCGACCGGTTCAAGGCGGCGGTCACCCAGCGCTGCGTCTCCAACCTGGCCAGCTTCTACGGTACCAGCGACATCGGCTTCCACTTCGGCGAGTACGAGATCGGCGGCACGCCCTGGGAGCAGCCGGAGCTCTACCGGCGGCTCTCGCCGCTGACCTACGCGCCACAGATGAAGACACCGCTCCTGATCCTGCACAGTGAGCAGGACTACCGCTGCCCTATCGAGCAGGCCGAGCAGCTCTTCGTCTGGCTCAAGAAGCTGGGCCGCACGGTGGAGTTCGTTCGCTTCCCGGACGAGAGTCATGGGCTCTCGCGGTCGGGCAAGCCCAAGCACCGGGTCGAGCGGCTGCACCACATCCTGCGCTGGTTCGCCGAGCACCTCTAGCCTCTCCAGGCCAGCGGCCGCGCGAACCAGCGGGGACGATGAAGCACCCGCGCCTTGCGCTGCTGCTGACGGCCGGCTCGCGCGCTCGTTGTTCGACCCAGGGAATTCGTGGTATACTCTTGCGTCAACGGGGAGTGGCGCAGCCCGGTGAGCGCGCCGCGTTCGGGACGCGGAGGTCGGAGGTTCAAATCCTCTCTCCCCGACCGGGAGGACGGCAAGTACCGTCCTCCGTTGCTTTCTGTCTTGGTACGCGCTCTGGTCGAGCACTGTATGCCGGCTGGGCGAGCGTGGGCACGCTCCCTCACCGAGGCGGGCAGTGACGGAAGGGGCGATCCGGCATGGCCGAAGGTGTCCCAGCACCATCGCCGCAGGCAGCAACAGACGAGGAGCGACAGCAGCGCCTCCGCCAGATCCCGTCCATCAGCGCAATCCTGGCCTACCCCGAGCTTGACCGCTACCTGGAGCGGTTCCCCAAGGAGGTCGTCACGTACGTCGCCCAGCAGGTCGTCGGCCGCGTCCGCGCGGCGATCCTGGGCGGCACGGCAGAGATCGATCCGGATCAGATCATCGAGGCAGTCCGGCGAGAGCTCGACCAACTGGAACGCTCACGCCTGACTCCGCTCATCAACGGAACCGGGGTGATCGTCCACACGAATCTGGGGCGTGCCCCTGTCAGCGCTGAGACGGCAGAGGCGATGGCCCTGGCCGCCTCGCGCTATACCCCACTCGAGCTCGAGCTCGACAGCGGGCGCCGGGGTGGGCGCATGGTCGAGATCAGCCGGCTGCTGCGCCTGCTGGTCGGAGCCGAGTCGTCGCTAGTCGTCAACAACAACGCCGCTGCGGTGCTACTCGTTTTGAGCGCCCTCTGCGCCGGGCGCGAGGTCATCGTCTCGCGCGGCCAGGCGATCGAGATCGGCGGGGGGTTCCGGATCCCGGAGGTGCTGGCACAGAGTGGCGCCCGGCTCGTCGAGGTCGGAACGACCAACCGCACGTACACGCGCGATTACGCAGCCGCGATCACCTCGGAGACAGCGGCCATCCTCTCGGTGCACTGGAGCAACTTCCGCATCGTCGGCTTCACCGCTCAGCCGGCGCTGGCCGAGCTGGCCGAGCTGGCCCACCAGCACAACATCCTCTTGATCGAGGATCTGGGGAGCGGAGCACTGCTCGACACCGCACCCTTCGGCCTGGCCCACGAGCCGACGGTGGGGGAGGCGCTCTCAGCCGGAGTCGACATCGTCTGCTTCTCCGGCGACAAGCTGCTGGGCGGGCCGCAGGCCGGCATCGTCTCCGGCACGTGGGAGTTGGTGAGCCGCGTGGCCGCGCACCCACTGGCGCGGGCAGTGCGGGCCGACAAGACGGCCCTCGCGGGTATCGCCGCGACCCTGCGCCACTATCTCTACCACGAGGCGTTGGCCAAGGTGCCGGTGTGGCGGATGATCAGCACGCCGCAAGACCAGCTTGAGGCGCGGTGCCGGTCCTGGCTCGCCCAGCTCGGTCACGTGCCTGGCCTGGCAGTGGTCGAGAGCCAGGCGACGGTCGGGGGCGGTTCGCTGCCTGGCGAGACCCTCCCGAGCCGCGCGCTGGCGATCCCGGAGGCGGTTGCTCGCGCGCATGGCCTGACCCTCGACCAGCTCGCCCACCGCCTGCGGACCGGCCGTCCGGCGGTGATCCCGCGAGTCGAGAGCGGGCGCCTGCTGATCGACGCCCGCACCGTGCTGCCCGACCAGGACGGCGACCTCGTCCAGGCACTCCGGCAGGCACTGGGGCGAGGCGGGGCGTAGGATCACCTGCTCCGCCAGCCCACCGGCCGCCCGCTGGCACTGCTGCCCGCGCATCTGCTCCTTCCAGCCCGAGCCCCGGAAGCAGGACGATCGTCCTCTTGGCCGAAGCCGCGCCTGTGAGTATCATGCCAGTAACGAGGACATGCTCCATTGGGACACGGATATCGGTCGTGATCGAGCGTCCAGCCGGGGAGGCGGCCGCCAATCTGGATGCGCGCTCCAGCGGCGGCTCTGGCCGCGGGCTCGCTGACCCATCTGGTGTACCTGGCGATCCTCCACAGCGACCGGCGAGCGAGCCGGCGACGCTCCGCATCCGGCTCCTCGGCGGTTTCTCGATCGCTTTGGAGAGCACGACGCTGAGCGGCGCGCGCTGGCGAGGGCGGGCAGCCGCCGCGGTGCTCGAGCTCCTCGCGCTCTCTCCGACACGCGCGCTCTATCGCGATGAGGTCATCGACCTCCTCTGGCACGACGAAGATCCGGAGATCGCCTCGGCCCGGTTACGCTCAGCGCTCCACGCGGCCAGGCGCGTGCTCCATGCGCTACCGGCTCCCCCGCAGGCGCTCGTCCAGACTCGCGGCGAGCGCCTGCTGCTCTACCCTGAGGGGCCCCTTTGGATCGACGTGGAGGCGTTCGAAGCGGCCACGGCAGCCGCTCGCCGCTCCGGCGAGGTCGCTGCCTACCAGGCGGCCATCGACCTTTATGCCGGCGACCTGCGCCCAGAGGAGCGCGACGAGGACTGGACGACCACGCGGCGCGAGTCGCTCCGCGAGACGTTCCTGGGGCTGCTCCTCGAGCTGGCCGACCTGCACAAGCGGGACGGCGAGTACCTGTCGGCGATCACGACGCTGGAGCGAGCAGTCCAACTCGAGCCAGCGCTCGAGGACGCCCACGCCCGTCTGATGCGCCTCTCCACGCTCACTGGCCGGCGCCAGCAGGCGCTGCGCCAGTACCGCCGGCTGCGCGACACGCTGCGGCGCGAACTCGACGTCGCGCCGGATCCGGCGACGCAGAGCCTGTACCTCGCGATCCTGTCGGGCTCGTTCCCGGCTCCCTCGGAGCCGAGTAGTGCCCCAGAACCGGCGACGCCTCCGCGGCGAGACAACTTGCCCGTGCAGCTCACCAGCTTCGTCGGGAGGCAGCGGGAGAAGGAGGCAATCGCCGAGTTGCTGGTCGACCCCGCGCCGGCTTGTCTGCTCACGCTGACCGGGGTCGGCGGCTATGGCAAGACCCGCCTCGCGCTCGCGGTCGCGTCGGAGCTGGTGGCGGTCTACCCGGATGGCGTGTGGCTGGTCGAGCTCGGCGCACTCACCGACCCGGCCGTCGTCCCGGAGACCGTCGCGGCGGCGCTCGGCGTCGAGCCCGAACCCGGACGGTCGCCGACGACGAGCTTGGTCGAGGCGCTGCGCAGCCGGCGGCTGCTGCTCCTGCTGGACAACTGCGAGCACCTGATCGACGCGTGCGCTCAATTCGCGACGGTCGTGCTGGCCGGCTGCCCTGGCGTGCAGATCCTGGCCACCAGCCGCGAGCCGCTGCGCGTACCAGGGGAGCGGGTCTGGCGGGTGCCCCCGCTGGAGTTGCCAGATCTGCACCGCTTCCCCTCGAGCGAGGAGCTCTAGGTCTGCTGGATTGCGCACATGAGTGCCCTGCGACCGCTTCCCCTCGAGCGAGGAGCTCTATCCTAGCGAGGCGGTGCGCCTCTTCTGCGAGCGCGCCGTCCTGGTACAGCCCGACTTCACCCTCACCGAGCAGCGCGTGCCTCTGGTCGCCGAGATCTGCTGGAGACTGGAGGGGTTGCCGCTGGCGATCGAGCTGGCCGCCGCGCGCCTCTCGGCGCTGACGCTGGAGCAACTGGCCGCGGCGCTCGGTGACCCGCTGCGGCTCCTGGCCAGCGCGAGCCGGACGGCTAGCCCCCGGCAGTGCACCCTGCGGGCGACCCTGGACAGGAGCTACGCGCTCCTGTCGGAGCCGGAGCGAGCGCTCCTGCGCCGGCTGGCGGTCTTCGCTGGCGGTGGCACGCTCGCCGCGATCGAGTCGGTCGTGCCCGGTTCGGGCCTCCAGCGCGAGCAGGTCTGGGATCTCCTGTTCCAACTGGTCGAGAAGTCGCTCGTCGTCACCGACGCGAGCGACCCGGACGGGCGCTACCGGCTGCTGGAGACGGTGCGCCAGTACGCCGCCGAGCGGCTGGCGGAGGCCGGCGAGGTCGAGGCGCTGCGCGCGCGGCATGCGGCCTGCTACCTAGCCCTGGCTGAAGAGGCGGAGCCCACGCTGCGCGGGCCGGAGCAGATTGTCTGGTTCGCCCGGCTGGAGCGCGAGCACCACAACCTTCGCGTGGCCCTGGCCTGGTTCCTCGAGCGGCGCGATGCCTGGGATGGCCTGCGGCTGGCGGGGGCGCTGGCCCGCGCGGGCGTGGCCGTGACCGCCGTCTACGACCGGGAGCCAGCGCGCGCCGAGCTGCTGGCCGGGCGCACCCTTGGCTGCTCGGTCGCTGGCTCTGCTCAGGCGACCGTCGACTCCTGCGAGCTGGTGTTCCTGACTGTGGCGGACGATGCGATCGAGGGGGTCTGCTCCGGGCTCGAGTGGCGGCCAGGCATGGCAGCCGTCCACTGCAGCGGCGTCCATGGACTCGACGTGCTCGAGCGGGCGCGGCAAGCGGGCGCCCGGGTCGGCGGCTTCCACCCGGTACAGACGTTTGCTGGCACCGAGGAGGACGCCAAGCGGCTCGCCGGGTGCGTCTTTGGGATCAAGGCGGCGGAGCCGCTGCGCGGCTATCTGGAAGAGCGGGCCCGCCGGCTCGGTAGCTACCCGCTGGCAGTAGAGGGCCCGAACCGGGCGCTCTACCACGCGGCCGCGGTCTTCGCCTCCAACGCGGTCGTCACGCCGGCGGCCGTGGCGGCACGGATCTGACAAGAGCTCGGGCTGCCTACTAACGAGGCGACGCGCGGCCTGGCGCCGCTGATGTGTACCACCGTAGAGAACATTGAGCGCCTCGGCGCGGTGCAGGCGCTGACCGGCCCGGTCGCTCGCGGTGACGTCGAGACGGTGCGGCGGCACGTCGCCGCGCTAGCGGAGCGCCTTCCCCAGTTGCTCGGCTTGTATCGCGAGATCGCCCGGCAGACAGTCGCCCTCGCGGAGCGGCGAGGGCTCGACGTGGCGGTGGCTCGGGCGATTCTCGCGGCGGTGCAGGCAGCGCAGGAGTCGTGAGGATAGAGCGATGCGGATCACGGGGCGTGACCTCGTGGAAATGACGCGCAACGGCCAGCGGATCGCGATGGTGACCGCGTACGACTACCCGCTGGCGCGCCTGCTCGATGAGGCCGGGATCCCGATCGTGCTGCTGGGCGACTCGCTCGGGATGACGGCCCTGGGATACGAGACGACACTGCCGGTCACGCTCGAGGAGATGATCCACCACACCCGGGCTGTAATGCGCGGGACGCAGCGCGCGATGGTCGTCGCTGATATGCCGTTCATGTCCTACCAGGTTAGCAGCGAGGACGCGGTGCGCAACGCCGGCCGGCTGATCCAGAAAGGCGGTGCGCAGGCGGTCAAACTCGAAGGTGGGCGCACTGTGCTCGAGCAGGTGCGCAAGATCATCGCTGCCGGGATCCCGGTGATGGGCTACTGCCGCAGTCCGTCCACCTGACCGGCGGCTTCCGCGTGCAAGCCAGAACCAGAGAACAGATCCAGCGGCTCATCGAGGACGCGCTCGTGCTGCAGGAGACCGGCGTCTTCTCGCTGGTGCTGGAGGGGATCCCCTGGCCGGTCGCCCGGGTGGTGACAGAGCTCCTTGAGATCCCGACGATCGGCATCGGCGCCGGGCCGCACTGTGACGGCCAAGTGCAGGTGATCGCCGACCTCCTCCACCTCCTGCCCGGGCCGCTGCCACGGCACTCCAGGCCTTTCCTGGAAGCGGGCGAGCTGATCCGCGACGTGCTGGCCCGCTACGCCGAGGCGGTCCGGAGCGGCGAGTTCCCGACCATGGCCGAGAGCTTCCAGCTCCCGAAGGAGGTCGACCTCGCCTGGCTCGAAGACCTCGCGAGGCGATTGGCGGGCCAGGGCCAAGATCCTGGACACGAGGGGTAGGAGGATGCTCGTCGCCGAGTGGATTGAGCAGGTGCGCGCCTGGCGCGGGCACGTCACAGGCTCGGTCGGCTTCGTGCCCACCATGGGGTATCTCCACGCCGGCCACCTGGAGCTGGTCCGCCGGGCACGGCACGAGAACGACGCGGAGGCTGTCAGCATCTTTGTCAACCCGCTGCAGTTCGGGCCAGGCGAGGACTTTGCCCGCTATCCCCGTGACCTGGAATGTGACCTCCGGCTGCTCCAGGACGAGCGGGTTGATCTCGTCTTCGCTCCCGAGGTGGTAGAGATTTACCCTCCCGGCTTCTCGACCGTCGTTGACGTGGGGTCGATCGGCCAGCGGCTGGAAGGGGCGAGCCGCCCTGGACACTTCCGCGGCGTGGCTACCGTGGTGACCAAGCTGTTCATGGTCGTCCAGCCGCACCGCGCTTACTTCGGCTGGAAGGATGCGCAGCAGGTGGCCGTGATCCGCAAGCTCGTGGCTGACCTCGCGATCCCGGTCGAGATCGTGGCGGTGCCGACCGTGCGCGAGGAGGACGGGCTGGCCTACAGCAGCCGTAACATCTACCTAAGCCCCGAGGAGCGGCGGGCCGCGCCGGCACTCTACGCCGCGCTGACCCACGCGCGAGTGCTCTGGCAGGAAGGAGAGCGGGACGCCGAGAGGCTGCGCCAAGCTGTGTATGCCCGGCTGGCCGAGGAGCCGCTGATCAGGGTCGACTACGTGAGCGTCGCCGATGCCGGCACGATGGAGGAGCTGGCGGTCGCCGACCGCCCGGCTGTCCTCTCCCTGGCCGCCTGGCTCGGGACGACTCGCCTCATCGACGCTGTGCTGCTCGGCGCCGAGTGAGCTTGGGCCGGGCACACCAGGCCGCGAGGCGTGCGCTCCAGTCCAGCGAACCCTCGCATCCGAGATGTTTCTCCCCTGGACAGGTGAGGCCGGAGTGGTGCGGTCGACAGGTCGCGGGCACTCAGGTCCCGAAGGTGTTGGTGCGCGTGTCGGGGAAATACGGGCTTCGCGCCGGATAGAACTCGGGGTAGCGACGCTTGAGCTGTTCCACCAGTGCCAGCGCTTGGAGCAGTGTTTCGCGGTCGCCGCTCGCCTCGGCGGCGCGGATCTCGGCCTGGAGCAGGCGCATACGCTCGTCGTGGCGCTCGCGGCGGAGCCGGAGCAGGGTCTCCCGGATCATCTGAAGGGCCAGCCGGGTGGGAGTCTCCGGAAGCTGTCCCAGCCGCTCGAGCAGCACCTCGGCATAGGGCTGGAGCGGCTCCGGCAGCGCGGGCGGCTCGCCAGGCCCATCGGCCGCGCGGAGGGCGGCGAGGATGGCGAGGTGGCGAGCGTCGACGATATCTCCCTCGCCGATCTCGGCGATGACCGTCGGAGCTGTCGTAGGGAAGCGCAGTAAGAGCGCCACCAGGTGCTCTTCCGGCGTCATCGGCCGGCGGGCTGGCCCCTCAGCCACCTGCGCAGCTGTCCGCCGGACTGCACGAGGAATCCGCCGCACGATCTCCTCTCGCACCTGGAGGCGGCGGGCAACCTCGCGGATATAGTGCTCCTGCACCACCCGGTCGCCGATCTCGTAGAGGAGCGGGCCAATCCGCTGCAGGAGTTGCGATTTCGCCCGCGGATCCGCCGGCGGTCCCGGGCCGATCAGCGCGTCGAGATAGAAATCGAGCAGCGGTACCGGCTGGCGGATCGCCTGCTCCCAGACCTCCCGATTACGCCGGATCAGCTCGTCAGGGTCCTTGCCTTCGGGAAGAGGTGCGACCTGCAGGTCGACCCGCAGCGTCCGCTCGAAGCGGACAAGTTGCTGGGGATCGGGCGCCGGGCGAACCGGCTCGGCGAGCGACTCGCGCAGCACGTCCAGCCCGCGCAGCGTCGCCGCCTGGCCGGCGGCGTCAGCGTCGAGCGCGAGCACGATGCGGTCGACGAAGCGGCGCACCAGCCGCACCTGTCGCTCGGTGAGCGCGGTACCCATCGACGCGACGACGTTTGGGTAGCCGAACTGATGCGCGGTGATCGCGTCCATATAGCCCTCGACCACGATTACTTGGCGGGTGCGGCGGATATGCTCCAAGGCCAGGTCGATGGCGTAGAGGCTGGCGCTCTTGTCGAAGAGCGGGGTCTGGGGGGAGTTCAGGTATTTCGGCTGGGCATCCCCGAGTGCCCGCCCGCCGAAGCCGATCACCCGGCCGTCGCGGTCGCGGATCGGGAACATCAGCCGGGAGCGGAAGCGGTCGTAGAGGCTTCCGTCGTCGCGCCGGCCGGTGAGGCCGACCTCAACCAGCTCGTCGGGCGTAGCGCCCTGGCGGGTGAGGTGGCCGAGCAGGGCGTCCCGGCTCTCCGGCGCAAAGCCGAGCTGGAAACGCTCAGCGGTGTCACGGTCGACGCCGCGCTGCTCGAGCAGGCGCCGGCCTGGCTCGCCGTACGCAGTGTTCCAGAGCACGTGGCTGTACCAGGCGGCCGCTCGCGCGTTCAGTTCGGCCAGCCGCAGGAGCCGGGCATCCTGTTCGGCATCGGACGGTCGCGCCGGGGTGAGCGTGATCCCGGCACGCTCGGCCAGCCGCTCGAGGGCCTCACGGAAGCTCAGGTTCTCGACTCGCATCAGGAAGCCGATGGCATCACCGCCGGCGCCGCAGCCGAAGCAGTGGAACGTCTGGGTCTCCGGGAAGACGATGAAAGAGGGCGTCTTCTCCTGGTGGAAGGGGCAGAGCCCCTTGTAGTTCTTGCCAGCCTTGCGCAGCGTCACGTAGCCGCCGGCCAGCTCCACCAGGTCGGTCGCGTCGCGCACCCGCTCGAGGTCGTCCCGCTGCATCGCTGTCACCCTAGCACTGACCAGAACCGCGGCACGTAGATGAGTTCGAAGCGCGAGAGGGCGTAGCGGTCGGTCATGCTGGCGACGTAGTCGGCGGCGACGCGCTCCACCCCGTCGTCGGCCAGGGCCCGGGCAAACTCGCGGGGCACCTCGTGCGGGTGCTCGGCATAGTACTCGAAGAGCACCTGCACCAGACGCTCGGCCTTGTGGGTCGCATCTGTGTGGTTGAGCGGCTCGTAGACTCGCTCGAACAGGAAGTCACGCAACGCGTCGGCTGCCTGCCGGACCGGTTCAGAGAACCGGATCACCTGCTCGCCGACCTGGTACCGATCGAGCAGCGGCGCCGACGTCTCGATCACGTCCCGCACCAGCCGGTCGATCCGCTCGCCGTGCGTAGAACCCAGCACCTCGAGTGCCTCCCTGGGGATCTCCTCCGCCCGCACCATGCCAGCGCGGATGGCATCGTCCAGGTCATGGTTGATATAGGCGATGCCGTCACTGATCTTGACTACTTGGGCCTCCGGCGTCTGCGGCCGGCCGGCGGCTTCGCCAGCGATACTGTCCACCGGCTTGGAGTGGCGTAGGATGCCATCGCGCACCGGATTGGTCAGGTTCAGCCCGCGGCCGTCTCGCTCGATCCGGTCGACGACCCGAAGGCTCTGCTCGTTGTGCCGGAAGCCCGGGAAAACGGCGGCGAGCGCCCGCTCGCCGGTGTGGCCGAAGGGCGTATGCCCCAGGTCGTGGCCGAGGCCGATCGCCTCAATCAGGTCCTCGTTGAGCCCAAGCGCGCGCCCGATCGTCCGGGCGATCTGCGTCACCTCGAGCGTGTGGGTGAGCCGGGTACGGAAGTGATCCCCCTCGGGCGCGATGAAGACCTGGGTCTTGTGCTTGAGCCGGCGGAACGCCTTGGAGTGGATGATCCGGTCACGGTCGCGCTGGAACTCGGTGCGCACGCTGCAGGGTGGCTCGGGGCGGGGGCGGTGGGCATCGCGGCTGCGGGTGGCGGCTGGGTGCAGCCACTGCTCCTCGCGCGCCTCGATCCGCTGGCGGATGGCAATCGGCTCCATGCACTGCTCCTCGCGTCATCACCACGTCAAAGTGTACGTACGAGCGCCCGTGCCCGCCACCCAAAGGCCGGCGAGAGGGAGCACAGCTCTGGCAACGCTGGATCTGCGACATCGCCGGGGCCAGGTGCCTTACCGGCCAGCAGGCGGTCGATGAAGTGGCGAGCCGCTCGGCGCACGCGTGCTCGTTCATGGCCGTGCCCCTTCACGCAGTAAGCTTCGCAGCATGGTCAGCGCCCGGTTCTGCACGATGCGGGCGGCACTAGGAGTCCGGTGCATCGGCGCAGCCACGCGCGCAGCCGGGCGTCCTTCGAGGAGTGGAAAGCCTGATCAGGGCCGGGGGGCCTTCCGAAAGCCCAGCCAGGGCACCACGCAGGTCGCGCCGCGAACTCGGCTGAGACCTGCTGCTCGACGACTACTCATTCGGTCAGCTCGCTCGCGCACTCCAGCCACACCCTGCGCCTGCCGTCCCGGAGCTTGTGTTCCCGGAGCAGGTTACGGACGATCGTGTGGAGGACGCCCGGAAGGGGGCGCCGGTGGGCTGGTAGCAATCCAGGCCCCGGAACGCGCGGACGAAGGTCTCTCGCGTCGGGTCCGGTACCCTCGTCCTCGCGCACGAGCGGGCAGTCAGCCGGGTTGTCCAGCGTACCCAGCATCCGCATACTTGGTCGAAGTGCGCTGCTCGTCGGTAGCGTACGGGGAGCGCTGCGGCGGTGGGCATAGTGGCGGTCGTACCGGTCAGAGTGAAGGCGACTTGAGGATGGAGCCGATCCGCTTCCACATCGTCACGCTCGGCTGCTCCAAAAACCAGGTCGACTCCGAAGGCATGGCCCAGCTCCTGGCCGAGCAGGGGCTAGCACCAGCCGCGCACCCCGCGGACGCTCAGGTGCTGATCGTCAACACCTGCGGCTTCCTGGCTAGCGCCCGCCGCGAGTCGGCCCAGGCAATCCAGGATCTGCTCGAGGCCCGCCGATCTGGCCAGGTGGTGATCGCCGCTGGCTGTATGGCGGCGCTCGAGGAGCACCGGGCCGAGATCCCTCCCGGCGTCGATGCCGTCCTCTCGACCCGTGACTGGCCGCAGATCGGCCAGGTCATCGGCCGGCTGCTCGATCTCCCGCTGGCTCCAGTACGCCCTGATGCTCAGGTGCCGATGCTCACCAGCTTCCGCCGCGCACCCGTAACCGGCCCGAGCGCCTACGTCAAGATCGCCGACGGCTGCGACCACACCTGCTCCTTCTGCGCCATCCCGCTCATCAAGGGCAGGCAGGCCAGCAAGCGGCCGTCCGACGTGGTGCGCGAGATCCGCGAGCTGGTCGACGCGGGGGTCAAGGAGGCCGTCCTGGTCTCACAGGACACCATCCGCTACGGAGCCGACCTCGGCATCAAGCACGGCCTACCAGGGCTCGTCCGCTTGATCGCCGAGCAGGTACCGGCCCTGCGCTGGCTGCGTCTGCTCTACATCTATCCCAGCCCCCTGGTCTTCCGGCTGATCGATGCCATGGCTGAGACACCCGTCTGTGTGCCGTACCTCGACATGCCGATCCAGCACGCCGACTCCGACATCCTGCGCGCTATGGCCCGCCCGAGCAACGTCGACCTGTACCGGCGCATCTTCAGCTACGCACGCGCGAAGCTCGACGGCGCCGTGCTCCGCACCACGCTCATCGTGGGCTTCCCCGGCGAGACCGACGAGCAGTTCCAGCGCCTCTACGACTTCGTAGCCGAGGTCGAGTTCGACCACGTCGGCGTCTTCACTTACTCCCGCGAGGCGCCCACGCCCAGTGCCCAGCTGGCCAACCCCGTGCCCCCCGCCGTCGCCGCAGAGCGCCGGGCGGCGCTGCTCGAGCTCCAGCAGCGGATCTCACTGAAGAAGAACCGCGCCCTGATCGGCCAGACAATCGAGGTGCTGGTCGAGGGCGTGGGCGAGCTGGAAGACGAGGCCGGTCACCGCGAGCCGATCTCGGTCGGCCGTGCCGCGCGGCACGCGCCGGAGGTCGACGGTCTGGTTTTCATCCCGGGGGCTCAGCCGGTCGGGGAGCTCGTTCCGGCACGGGTCGTGGATGCGGGACCGTACGATCTGTGGGCGAAACCGGCGGCTCCGTCAGCGGCCGCGCCTGGTCGATACCCTGAGCCAGGAGCTCGGGCTCCAGCGGCGAGCCAGCGGCGAAGACGCAATCTGCCGGTGCTGGGCGCTCGGGCCAGACGCGTTGGAAGATGACCCACTGTTCCGGAGCCTGCCGGATGTGCCGCTCGAACAGTGCGACCAGCCGCTGCAGGCCGGAGCGCAGATCGCGTGCGGGATCATCGGTACGATCCACGTAGAAGGGTGGCTCGAGGCACAACTGGTAACCACGCTGCAGCCGGCACGTAAACGCCGCCAGGATCGGCACGCCGGCCGAGCGCGCCAACCGCACTGGGCCGAGTGGGAGCGTGGTCTCTTTGCCGAAGAAGGTCACTGGCAAGCCGTTCCGGGAGAAGTCGCAATCGGCGGCGAGCCCGACCAGCTCGCCCCGGCGCAGCGCCTGCACCACTCGGCGGACGCCCCCCGGCGTTGCCGGCTCGATACGCAGTCCCCGGCTGGCACGTAAGTAGCTCACCGCTGCGTCGAGCAGCTCTGGGACCGTGCGGGTCGTCAGCGAGGTAAACCGGTACCGTCGTGCCGAGAGGAGTTGCCCGACGTAGTCAAAGGGGCCGAGGTGTGCCGTGACGATGACGGCACCTGCACCGGAAGCGGCGAGGCGTTCGAACTCCGCCCAGTCTTCGGGAGAGACTTGGATCGAGCGGATCAGTTCGTCTGGCGAGAGGTGCGGCACGCGCAAGAGGTCGATGAAGTTTCGAGCGCTGTTGCGGAACACGCGGCGCACCACGCACTGGATCTGCCGGGCACTGGCTGTCGGGCCAAGCGCCTGCGCGACGTTCTGCGTGACGTTCCGGCGATAGGTCTTCAAGAGCACGTAGGCCAGATCACCGCAACGGTCGGCCAGCCAGTAGCACACCAGCAACGGTACCGGCCGGATGGCCTGACTCGCCAGCCACGCCGCTCGCCGGCCGAGTCGCTGGATCCGGCCCGGGAGAGGTGACCTCGGGTGAGGACGCGCGCTCCAGACCACGCGGGCACCACCGCGATACTCCGCCGTTCGCGCCTATTCTACCTTGTGGCAGCGGGCGGCTCTAAGGCAACGGCTCACGCCTGTCGACTTCCTCGGCCGAGCGCAGATACGGTAGCGCATCGATCAGAACCGGCAGGCCCCGGACGATCGTCAACACCAGTGTGAGGTAGACCGCAAACCAGCCAGCAACGAGAAACATCTCCTGCGCATACAGCCGCGTCAACGGATCGCTCCGCTCACCGGGCATCCTGGTTGCGATCAGGCCGGTGAGGAACGTGAACGCCACCAGCTTGGCCACACCATAGAGGGCGCGCATGAAACGCGAGGCGGTCAAGAACCGCGTGAGCGCCGACCGCTGCATCGTCTTCTCGCCGAAGGGCGTGCGGCCGGCACCGAGCGCGACACTGCGCACGGCATCGACGAGGAAGCCACGTGTCATCACCAGGAGCGGAGCCCAGACCCCAATAGCGCCCAGATCGGCGAAGACGATCCAAAGCGCGTTCTCCACCACCCGATCACCAGCGATATCGAACACGGCACCGAAGACGGTGGTCGAGCCGCGACGCCGCGCGACGATGCCGTCGATGGCATCACTCGCGAAGACGACCAGGAGCAGCAGGGTGGCCAGCAGCGCGAGCGCGTATGCTCCGCTGTACAGAAGCGCGATACTGACGAACAGCAGAACCACGCGTCCCAGCGTGATGACGTTGGCCATGCGTCACCCGCTCAGAAGCAGTAGGGAGTGGCAGCGACCGGACACGGGCGTCACCGGATCGATCCTGATCGGCAGTATAACAGGGCTATTCGATCACCACCCGCGAAGCCAGTTGCGAATCCAGGATGCAGATCCACGTCTGCCCTTCTCTCAGCGGCAGCAGGCGGCCGGTCTGCGGCTCGATCAGGTGGAGCGGCTCCCACTGGGCCGGCCGCTCCCAGCGTGCCCGGTACACCCGCCCGTCGCGGAGCAGCCAGGCGTCACCCGACGTGCTCAGATCGAGGTCGAGCGACCACTCGCTCGACCAGCCGGCCGGGAGCTCGCGATACCAGAACTCGGTCACGAGTACTACCACATTGGCCGGCGCCACCGGCTCGCCCGTCCGGGCGTCCTCGTGTATCGCCCCGTACACCCAGCGCCGGTAGCGATTGGACTCGCGGTCATAGCGAAACTCGACCTGTCCTTGTGCAGAAGGGATAACAACCCGCTCCGCTCGACGACCACCGGAAGGGGGTGGGCCGAACGTGAGCGGGCGAGCGACCGACGGCCATTCCCCACCGAGTCCCGCCGCCACCACGCGGAGCGCCGGAATCGAGACGGAGAGGTTATGCGGCATCCGGCGGCTCCCATCTCGCCAGCCAGCCGCGGTCGCATTGCCCTCGGCGTGCAGGAGTTCGGCTCCAGCAGCCAGCAGGGCCTGGGTGGCCCCTTGGGCCGCTCCCGAGTAGACCAGCACAGCATCGGGCATCGGCAGGATCGCGAGATCGACCAGCCGGGCGCTCCGTACCGAGCCGACGATATCGGGCGCTCGGGTCTGGTAGAGCGCGGTGAGGCGCGTGAGCTGCGCCTCGGTGGGCACCTCGTAGACGAGGTCGGCATCGACTAGCCCCGTCTGGGGTCGGGCATCCGGATGATTATCGATCTGGACGGCCAGCGGCCGTGGCGGAGGTGCATCGAGCGCCACGCCGCTTAGCGAGGACTGGTAGACGACCGGCGTCGGGCTCGGCGTGGGGGTTGCAGTCGGTGCGACGGTTGGCGGGGGCTGTGGTGTCGGCGTGGGCAGCGGGGTTGGCACCACAGGAGCTGTCGGTCGCGGTGTTGGCGACGCTGGAACCGATGTCACCGCCGCTGGAGCGCGCGAGCAGGCAAGGCACCGCGGTAACAGAACTAAGAGCAATGGGACTGGCTTCATGTCAGACCTCCCCGACCGGCCACGCCACGGCGAGGCCGCTTCAGCCCACGCCTCATTGTTGACCCAAACGGTTGAGCTCTCAGCCCACGATCGAGAGCAGCGCCACCCAGGCGACAACCTGGACCATGCCGGTGCCAGCGAGGAGCAGGCGCGCCGCAAAACGGTCGAAGGTCTCCGCCAGCCATGCCAGGCCGACGTTGGCGACGGTGACGATCGTCATGATAACGGGAAGAAGCCAGAGATCTCGGCGAGTACCGATCCGATCCGGAAGCCCGTTGGCGTTCCAGTGGAGGACGAGGGATTGAGGAAGCTGGTCGTACTGCGCGAGAAGATACAGGATCATGGCCACGTTGAGGGCGAGCGCCAGCGACAAGAAAAGCAGCCCCACTCGATCTTCGACCAGGAAGAGGCGAAGCGGACGGCTGTGCATCGCTCGCCGCGTGACCTGCCGAGCTCCGCTTACGTGCCGCGTGATTGGGGACGAACCGGTCGCCTGCGCGCGCGGCAGCTCCAGCGCCTCTGTGGGAGTGAACTCGACTGTCCAACCGGCTTCGGCCAGTTGCCGTCGGCCGGCGATCCGCGCCGACTCCCCAGCCTGCTCGGTGAGCAGGCCCTGCCGAGCCTGGGCAAGCCGCTCGAGGAAGGCTGCTGGTCGTTCTGGCGAGATCGCGTAGTGTGCCGAGCTTGTGGAGATAAGCAACTGCCGGCTGAGCGGCTGTGTCGCGGCAACGTGCACGCGGCCAATTGCCGTCGTCTCTGTGCCGATGTAGTAGCCAGGCCAGAACCATCGCCAGCCCGGCCGCCGGTCGCTCAGCACCGACGCCGCCGGGCCGGCATAGACGATCTGCACGAGCGGGATCGCCTCTTCCCGGTTCGCCCAGCGGATGATGAGTGCGTCCTCACTGAGGTCGTAGCCGAGCGTGAAGTAGCCGAAGAGCAGATACCCGAGGGCGATGACGGCCCCCGTTGCAAGGATCAGGGCAGCCCACAGGAGAGTCACTGGGAGCGGGGAGTCGATAATGGAGAGCAAGGCCAAGAGCGGCACCAGCGCAACGACGAGGGCGGCACCGAACAGCATGACCCCGATCACGCCGCCAGCGGACGGCGCTGCCCGCACGCGCACAAGCTTCGGCGCTGACGGGCGAGCTACCACGGCTGCTATCCTCCCAGCTTCGCTCCGGCCTCTTCGAGGCCGCTGCGCACTATGGCACCATGATTCGGTACCGTCTGACCCACGTCAACCGTGTTCGGTGCCCACGCCACCCGATGGTTCGCCTTGCCGTTCTACGGCGTCGGGCTCGCCTGCGGCGTCGACTCCGGCTGAGCCGTTGGGGTCGGCGTCGGCGTCGGCGGCGCGTCTGGCGGCGGCATGAACGGTGGCGGCACCGGCGTCGGAGGTGGGCGTAGGCCGGCCCGCCAGGAGATCTCCGAACTTTCGTGCTGCTTCTCGAGCCAGGTCGTGAAAGCTCGCTGCCGGAGAGCCTGGAGCATCTCAACGCTCAGCGGCCGGTCGTCCGCACGCTCCAGTACCATAATGATATGCCAGCCAAAGTCGGTCTTGACCGGGTCGCTTATCTCTCCTGGCTGGAGACGGAAGGCCACGGAGTCGAACGCTTCCGGCATGTAGCCGCGGGGGAACCAGCCCAGATCGCCACCGTTAGGTGCGGTGGTCGTATCGATGCTTTGCTGGCGGGCGAGCTCGGCGAAGTCTGCTCCGCTCCGCAGCTCATCGACGGTCGAGCGGGCTGCTTCCTCGGTCGCAAGCAAGATGTGCGCCGCGTGCACCTGCTCGGCCCGCAACGGGATTCGCTCCTGCAGGATGCGCTGCACCTGCTCACGGGCGAAGAGCGGCTCGACGAACAGCCGGCGAAAATCAGCGAGCGACATCCCGGCACGCTGCAGCACCTGACGCTGGTACTCTGCGATCGTCGCCGTCGCGGTCGCTCGCAGGTCACCCGGGCTCAGCGTCGCCGTCGGCATGAGCGTGGGGGTCGGCGATGCTCCGGGACTCGGTGTCTCGGACAGGCCGAGAGGAGTTTCGGCCGGTGCTGGCGTACCGGCCGCAGGGGTCTGGAGTTCGATTGTCGGCCCGAGGGCAGGCGTGGTCGTGCCAGCGGGTGTCGCCCCGGGTGTCGGCGTGGGCTCGGGTGTCGGGGTTGGGGTGACAGCGGCCGTGGCTGTGGCGGTCGCCCAGGCTGCCGCGGTCGGATCGACGCCGAGTGTCGGGGTCGGGCTGGCCAGCGGGCCAGGGGCGAAGAGCTGCGCGAGGTATTCCTCCACTTCGGCGTCGCTGAGACTCACGCCCAGCTCGGGCGCCCGTTGCACCACGATGAGGTTCTCGATCATCTGCCCGAGCGTCGACTCGTTGACCGGATCTCGCTCGACTGTGGGGAGCTGCTGTTCGGCTTGATCCGCGAGTTGCTGATACTGGATGCTCTGCTGGCCGGTCGTCAGGTTAGCGAGCTGGCGATACTGGCTCACTTGGTTCAGGAGTTCGAGCTTGCGCACCTTCCAGTAGTCCTGCCGGATAATCTCCTCCCCGTTGACGACGACCAGTACCTGGCGAGGCAGATAGACATACTGGTAGATCGCGCCGACCGCGAGGAGCAGTAAGACGAAGAGGGACGCCACCGTGACGAAGGCAACGACGATTCGCTGCTGGCGTTGCTCTCGCTCACGCCGGGAGAGGCGACGCCCCGGGCCTGCCGGCCGACCGGGCCACCGCAGCCACTGCCGGACGTGCTCACGCATCGCACTCATCTCCTCCACACGCAGCGACGACGCGGTTGGCAGGAGACTACCAGAGCCGCGTCGTCACCGCACTTCGGCATCCATACGGAGTATCGGCGCCGGTCGAGTCGGCACCTAGCCGACGAATGGCAGAAGCGCGAGGTGGCGCGCCCGCTTGATCGCCCGCGCAAGCTGCCGCTGGTGCTTCGCGCAGACCCCGGTCGTCCGACGTGGCTCGATCTTCGCTCGGGGCGAGATGTAGCGGCGGAGCCGGCCAATGTCCTTGTAGTCGACGACTGCGATGCCATCCATGCAGAATGCGCAGACTTTCCGCCGCGGATAGTAGCGGGCGCCGGCGGCACGTCGCCGTGTTGGCTCCTCGGCGGCGGCCGGCGCGCTGGAACCAGTCTCCTCCTCTTCAGGTTCGGCGTGGATTTCCTCTTCGCTCATGCCTTCCCTCTCTGTCTCTGTCAGCAGAGATGCCACCTCATGCACCGAACGATCAGGTCAGAACGGCACGTCCTCGAACTCGTCATCGCCCAGGAGGTCTTTGTCCACTGCCGGCTCCTCGGTCGGGGGCATGAGCGCCGTCGCCTCAGCGGGCTCCTCCGGGCGCGCCGAGAGCATGATGATATCTCTGGCAACGACCTCGACGACAGTGCGTTCCTGACCATCGGTACCGCTGTATCGCCGGAGCTGGAGCCGTCCGTCGACGTACACGCGCATACCGCGCTTGAGATACTGGTCGGCGAACTCGGCCAGGCGATTCCAGCAGACGACGCGATACCAGTCCGTCTCCTGAATCCACTGGCCGTCTTGGCCACGTCGAGAGCGGTTGACTGCCAGGCGAAACTCCGTCACCGGGGCCCCGCTCGGCGTATAGCGCATCTCGGCATCACGCCCGAGATTTCCGATGAGCTGGACTCGGCTCAAGCTCCGCGACATGCTACCTCCTTACAGGCCCCAGCGGATCGCGGCTCTCAGAGCGCGGGAGTCGACGGCCTCACTCCTCGAGACGAACCATCAGGTGGCGGATCACCTGCTCGTTGAGGCGCAGCTCTCGCTCGATCTCGCGCGTCCGGGCCGGTGGGCAGGTGAAGTGATAGAGCACGTAGATCGCGTCCTGGAACTTGTGGATCGGATAAGCCAGCCGTCGCCGACCCCACGGCGTATCCCGCTTGATGTTGGTGACCGTGCCACCAACCTCTTGGAGTAGCGATGTGACTCGGTCGATGGCAGCCTCCA
Source organism: uncultured Thermomicrobiaceae bacterium (assembly GCA_938082375.1). Classification (GTDB taxonomy): domain Bacteria; phylum Chloroflexota; class Chloroflexia; order Thermomicrobiales; family Thermomicrobiaceae; genus Thermalbibacter. Next base: position 27,589 of record CALKCJ010000005.1, on the reverse strand, counting down.
GTCCGTCCTCGGCCAGGTCGGGACGGAACAGAACCATCAGCTCGTAAGGTCGGGGCGTCGGTTCCCAGCGCGGCAACGAACCCTCCTTTCCTCGGGCTTGCGCTGCACGCGTCCACGGGCCGTTGCCTCACCCGGGCGGCCACAGCGCAGAAAGGCACACACTACACAGCCAGCCGGTATCCCGAGCTGGCTTCTCCGGGAGTATACCAAACGGAACGAGGAGCCGGTGAAGGGGCGAGGGCGCGCTTCGCCGGACATCTACGCAGCCCGCGCCTCCGGCTGTGTCTCGAACTGAGGCACCATCGCCGGGCGGCGCGCCTGGCTGATGATCCAGTCGACGATGACAGCGACGAGCGAGCCGAGGGCCGCGCTGACGAGGTGCAGACCGCCGAACTCGGGATCGAAGGTCAGCACCCGCGTCAGAAGCAGCTCACCTACCCAGATGCCCAAGAAGGGATACGCCGCAACGCGCCACACCCGCTCGGGCAAGCGTCCCGGCAAGAGGTCATACCAGAGTACACCGAAGCTGTAGGCCAGGGCCACCATCAAGAGGAAGGTTCCGACTTCCATGGGCAGCCTCCTTCCTGTCGAGATCGGTGCCCTCGCCCCTTCCACCTCCGGCTTCTTCTCATCAACAAGTATACCATAACTTGACTCACTCGCGTTAAGAGCGTGAGTCACCGGTGGCCGGCACCGCTCTCACTGCCCAGCGGCCGACCCCGCGCTGTGCGCGAGTCATCAGCGGCGGAGCCGCTATTCTTCGCCACAAGCTGGCCCGCCGCGTTGCCAGCCCTCCGCCGGCCTCCCTATACTGGCCGAGAAGAAGCGGGCCTGGCGATCTCGCCCAGCGAAGGAGGGTGTTACGGTGCGGAGGCCGTCGCTGGCGACCCGCGTCCTCCCGCTGGCTTTCGTCCTCATGCTGATCCTCGCTGGCTGCCGGCGCGTGCCGATGACCCCGGCGCCGAGCCCGTCACTCACGTCGTTCCCACCCCAGGCGACTCCCACTTTCGCCCCGATCCTTGCCACACCGTCGCCGGCCGAGGAAGCGCCAGCGCACGGCGGTACCCTCGTGGTCGGTGTGCTCGCGGAACCTGACACGCTCAACTTCTCACTGGCGCGCGAGCCCGTAAGCTACTGGGTGCTCGCCTGCCTCGACGCGCGTCTCGTCCGCGTGCGCCACGACAACACGCTTGAACCACAGATCCTCGCCGAGGTACCCACGGTCGAGAACGGTGGGATTTCGCCTGACGGGCAGAGGTACACCCTGCGATTTCGTGCCGACCTCACCTGGTCGGACGGCGAGCCGCTCGATGCTCGGGACTTCTTTTTCACCTGGCAGCTCCTCAGCGACCCGAACTACCCGGCAAACAGCCGCGCCGGATGGGATCTCATCCAGTCCATCGAACTGAGCAGCGACTACCTGACGGCGACGGTGCACCTCAAGCGCCCGTCTGCCTCGTTTCTGGACAACACCCTTGTGGGGATCGGCGAGCGACCCAGCGGCTTCCTCCTGCCTGCTCACGCGCTGGCCGACCTGGCTCCCCAAGAGATCGCCGAAGCGGACTACGGGGGAGTCGGTCACATCAGCAGCGGGCCGTTCATCATCGTGGACTGGCAGCCTGGTCAGCAGCTCACGCTCGAGCGCAACCCGCGCTTCCACACTAGCGAGGTCTATCTCGACCGCATCGTGTTCCGCGTTCTTCCAGATCTTCGGGAACTGTTGAGCCAGCTCGCGTCAGGCGAGCTCGACCTGGTAGCAGGGCTACCCGAATGGTCGCTCGCCGAGCTGCACGCGCACCCAGAGTTCCTCATGCTCGTCACCCCCCGCGGCGGTGCCGTCGCGATGCTCGTAGTCAACGTGCAGGATCCGGCGGCGCTCAGCCAGCCACACCCAATCCTGGGTGACCTGCGGGTGCGGCGGGCACTGCTGCTCGGCTTCGACCGAGAGCGGCTCGTGGACGAGCTGCTTTTCGGAGCGGTTCCGGTCGCACATGGTCTACTCGACTACACTCCCTGGCAGGCTCGAGCTGCACCGCAGGCTAGCCCCGAGTTCGACCCAGAGCAGGCCCGGCGCCTGCTTGACGACGCCGGGTGGCAGCCCGGCCCGAACGGTATCCGGATGCGAGCAGGCGAACCGCTCCAGCTTACCCTCGCAGTCGACGCGAATCCGGAGCGCGACCTCGCCTTCAAGCGCCAGATCGCAGCTTCGTTCGCGGAGGACATGCGAGCTCTCGGGATCGATATCCGCATTACTCCGTTGACCGGAGCAGCGCGGGAGCGGCACTATGACTTACTCCTCTGCTGGTGCGACCGCCGCCTTACGCCCAGCGGCTTCTCCGCTTGGTTCAGCAGCGAGGCGATCCCCGGCAGTGAGGAGCTCGCTGGCGAGAACGTCATGGGCTATCGCAGCGAGCTCATCGACCAGCTCCTCGCTCGCCAGGAGGCCACCACCGACGCCGCGGCCAGGGTGGAGATCCTTCAGCGGCTCCAGAACCAGATCACTCTGGAGGTGCTGGTGCTTCCGATCTATCTCCATGTCGATATCGTCACCGGGCGCAGCCATGTCAAGGGTCTCATGCCCGGCCCGATGAACGGCATCTGGTGGAACCCAGAGCAATGGTGGATCAGTTCCCAGGAGGCGTTACCTTGACGGATTCACCGCTCATACGCGGTTCCCTGGGCAGTCGTCCCTAGGCTGGAATCTCTCGCTGGCACGGCTTGGACGCTCGCCCCTTCATGCGCGATGTCCACGATTGCCACCTGGGCGGCGAGACTGTACCGGTCGACCACCCCCTGGAGTTCCCGCTGCACCGATTTCGTCACCTCAGGCGCCGACAGCGCCAGCACTGCGGGGCCTGACCCGCTGAGGCACGCTCCATAGGCTCCGCCGGCCCGAGCGGCCGCGATGGCGTCGATGAGGTACGGATAGAGAGCTGCCCGGTGCGGTTGATGCAGCTCGTCCGCCATCGCCTCTCCGAGCAACGCGAACTGTCCGGTGCTCAGCGCCAGCACGAGGAGGGCGCAGCGTGCAGCGGTCGCAACGGTGACTTGGCGGGAGACCTGATCGGGCAGCACAGCGCGGGCCACGCTCGTGTAGCCCAGCTGGTCGGGGATCAGCAGCACCGCCCGCAAAGGCCCGGCGATCGGTACCTGCTGGGCCAGCGGGCCTGCCTGGCCTTGGAGCGCGAGCACCGCCCCGCCGTACAGCGCGGCCGTGACGTTGTCTCCGTGCCCCTCTAGCTGCCAGGCCAACCGCCAGATCCCCTCCCGGGTAAGGGGGGTACCAAGCAGCGCGTTCGCGGCGAGGAGCCCACCAACAATGGCAGCGGCCGAGCTCCCAAGCCCCCGCGCTACCGGGATCGCTGACTCGACCGTTACCTGGCACCCGGGCAGCTCTTGCCCGACCACGCGCGCCAGTGCCTGCATCGCCTCGAGGACGAGATTTCGCCCGTCTCCGATCTCACCGGGCGCGCGCGCCTCGAACCGCGCATGCCCCCCCTTCTCGACCGTCACAGTCAGGTACCAGCTCAACGCGACCGCGAGCGAGTCAAAACCAGGCCCCAGGTTCGCGCTCGAGGCAGGAACGCGGACGCTAAGCCACATCGCGGAGCACTCCTCGGAGCGCAGCGAGCGTCGGCTCGACCGTGACCGGCCGGTTGGCAAGCGGCCGGCGCTCGGCGTCCGGACTCAGGTGATAGTCCATCACCGTGTCAGGATCTTTCAAGAGGTGGCCAGTCAGTAACGCGACGACCGACTGGCTGGGCGCGATGACGCCTGCTCGCACCAGCGTGCGCACGCCAGCGACCGAGGCAGCGGATGCCGGCTCGCAGCCGATCCCAGCCCGGTCGATGCGCGCCTTCGCCTCGAGGATCTCCTCGTCGCTGACGATCTCGACAACGCCCTCCGTTTGCTCGATCGCGTGCCTCGCTCGGTGGTAGCTGACCGGGTGGCCGATCCGGATCGCGCTCGCCACCGTCTCGGCCGGCTCGGGAGAAAACCTTACGAAGCCGCGGCAATACGCACGGTAGAACGGCGCTGCTCCCTCGGCCTGGATCACGGCCAGCCGTGGCCGCCGGGCGATGAGGCCAGTCACCTGGAGCTCGGCGATCGCCAGCCCGAAAGCGGCGGTATTCCCCAGGTTTCCTCCGGGGAGCACGATCCAGTCCGGCGGCTCCCAGCGGAGCTGGTGCAGCAGCTCGATGACGATCGTCTTCTGGCCCGCCAGCCGGAACGGGTTGATCGAGTTCAAAAGGTAGAGCCCGAGCTCCTGGCTGGCCTCCTCGACCAAACGCATGGCCGCATCGAAATCGCCGCGCACCTGCACGATCCGGGCCCCGTAGGCGATCGCTTGGCCGAGCTTTGCGGCGGAGATTTTCCCCTCCGGCAAGAAGACAACGGCGGGCAACCCGGCCATGGCCGCGTAGGCAGCCACCGAAGCCGAGGTGTTTCCCGTGGAGGCACAGGCGACGACGCGGGCGCCGACTGCCCGCGCATGGCTGGTGGCCACAGTCATCCCGCGGTCTTTGAAGGAGCCTGTCGGGTTTTCACCCTCGTGCTTCAAAACGAGCCGTTCGCAACCCGTCCACGAGGAGAGCGCAGGAGAGCTGTAGAGGTTCGTATTCCCTTCAGGCCGGGTAACGACCGCGCCAGGTGACAGCGGTGGGAGAAACTCCCGATAGCGCCAGACGCCGCTCCGGTCGAGCGGGTCGAGGCCGGCGCGCCGGCAATCGTAGATGGTGGGATTGATCGACTCCGGGAGAGCGAAGACGAGCCCGGGCAAACCACCGCACGCGCAGCGTCCTGGTGACCTCTCCGCAGGCCAGACTCGCCCGCAGGTGTCGCAGACCAGATGCATGGGCCCGCCAGTGGCCATGTCGGGATCCACGACATCTCCTCCAGGACGACCGACGCCAGCTCCACGCACGCGCCTGCGCCCCTAGGTGTACATGCGGCGCGGATCTAACGCATCGCGCAGCCCGTCGCCCACGTAGTTGATACTCAGCACAGTCAGGAAGATCGCCATCCCAGGGAAGAGCACCATCCAGGGAGCGAAGCTCATCCAGTCCTTGGCGTCGAAGAGCATGCGCCCCCAGGTGGGGATGTCGGGCGGGAATCCGAGCCCCAGGAACGAGAGCGAGGACTCGGTGATGATCGCCTGCGCGACGCCGAGTGTCGCGGCGACGATGACCGGGCTGAGGGTATTGGGCAGGATGTGCTTGACGATGATTGCACCCGTGCCTACTCCGATTGAGTGGGCCGCCTCGATGAACTCTTTCTCCTTGATCGAGAGGAACGACGCGCGCACCAGTCGTGCCACCGGCATCCAGTTCAACCCCCCGATCACGACCACGATTAGGATGAACATGCCGATCTCGACACCGAAGGTGGCTGCCATACGGTCACGGAACAGGTATGTGATCAGGAGGAGCAAGGGGAGACTCGGCAGCGAGATAAAGAGGTCAGTCAGCCGCATGAGCGCTGAATCGAGGAAGCCGCCGAAGTAGCCAGCGATGGCCCCGATGAGTGTTCCCAGCGTGATTGCGACCAGCATCGCGAACACGCCCACCGCGATCGAGATTCGCCCACCCCAGAGGATACGCGCGAAGATGTCGTGGCCGAGGTCAGTCGTGCCAAATGGGTGAGCGAGCGATGGGGGAAGCATCGACTGGGCCATGTCGAAATAGTTCCATTTGATCGGCCAGAGGAACGGTCCGATCACGGTCGCCACGGCGATGATCACGATGACCACACTCCCGGCCATCGCCAGCCGGTGATGGCGGAACTGTCGCCAGGCGTCGCTCCAGAGGGAGCGGGGTTTCTTCGTTCGCAGGCCGACCAGCGCCTCGACGCCGATCGCGGGCGCTGCTGCCGGTTGCGCCTGCCGTCCAGTTGCCTCCGACATCTGTTACCCCTCCCTCTGGGCCTGGCGAGATCGCACTCTACTCGTATTTGATCCGCGGATCGAGCACACCGTAGAGCACGTCGGCGATCAAGTTGAAGAGCACAACCAGCGCCGAGAAGATGATCGTGATCGCCATGATGACAGGGGTATCGTTGTCATTGATCGCTGAGATCAGCAGCGACCCCATGCCGGGTACGCGGAAGATCTGCTCGGTGATCACTGCGCCAGTAAAGATCCCAGGGATGCTGAGCGCGATGATGGTGACCACCGGGATCAAGGCGTTACGGAGCGCGTGGCGGCTGATCACCGTCAGCTCGCTCAGCCCCTTCGCCCGCGCCGTTCGGACATAGTCCTGGTGGATGGTCTCAAGCATCGAGGCGCGGGTATAGCGGGTGAGCGCCGCCGTCTGGAAGAGCGCGAGCACGGTGATCGGCATGATGGCCTGCTCGATCTTCAGCCAGAGCCCCCGCAGCCCGGGTTCGTCGATGGTGGCCCGGTAGATCATCGGGAACCAGCCCAGCTTGACGCTGAAGAGCAGGATGAAGAGCAGACCGGTGAAAAAGGTCGGTAAGGAGAATCCAATGAAGGCTAAGGTCGTCGCGACGGTGTCGAAGACCGAGTACTGCCGAACAGCCGAGATGACGCCGATCGGGATCGCAAGCAGCACTGCGATGAGGTACGCGGTGCCGATGACGTAGAGGGTTGTTGGCAAGCGCTGCATCATCAGATCGCTCACCGGCGAGCGGCTGCGGAACGAGTAGCCAAAGTCACCCCGAATGATCGAGGTGAACCACTTCGTGTAGCGGACGGGGATGGGATCGTCCAGCCCCATACTCTTGCGGATCCGCTGGCGCACTTCTGGCGGCACGGACGGGTTCACCGCGAACTCGGCCAGCGGGTCGCCTGGTGCCAACGCCAAGATGGTGAAGATCACCATACTGATGGCGACCAGCGTCGGGATCGCAGTCAGCAAGCGCCTGACGATGTACCGGGTCATCCCGTTCCGCTCCTGTCCCTGTGCTCGCGGATCCGATTCTCCCGTGAGCCACTCTACTCCCAGGAACGTTTCATCACAACGCTACACGACCACAGGCGCTGACCGGACGAGCACCGTTGCCCGCCCAGCGTCGCCTCGTAAGAGGTAAGGCGGCCCCTGGACGTGGGGCCGCCCACCCGCCCTCCGTGGAAGTTTAGCCGCTTCGCCTCCAGTTCGCGAGGTTCCAGAGATCCGATGTCCAGCGCGACAACTCGAGATTCTCCAGGTTCTTGGCGGCGCCGCTGACACCGTTCCGGTGCACCAGCGGGATCTCGACCACATTCTCGATCACCAGGTCGTTCATCCCGACGAACAGTTCAACCTGCTTGTCCGGATCCAGCTCGCGACGTGCCTGCTCGAAGAGCCGGTCGTACTCTTCGTTCTGCCAGCGCTCGATGTTGTTGCCTGACCAGTTGTTCGCCTTCTGCGGAATGTTCGACTCGTCGCCCCACCAGGAAATCATGTAGTCGATCGGATAGGTCAGCGACGGTCCGTTGGTGTACATCTGGATGTCGGTGTAGAAGTGCGCGTAGGTGTCCGGGTTACCGGGATCCGAGGAGAAGAACACGCTTGCTTCGACCGACTTGATCTGGACCTTGACGCCGACCTTTTCGAACTCGGCCTTGATGATCTCCTGGGTCTTCTGCCGGACGGGGTTGATCGAGGTCTGGTAGACGATCTCCATCCGCTTCCCGTCCTTCTGGCGCACGCCGTCCGGGCCCGCCGTCCAACCGGCCTCGTCGAGGAGCTGTGCAGCTCGGTCGGGGTTGAACTCCCACTTGGTGTTCTTGGAGACGAAGCGCTCGGGGGCAACGAGGATGTTGCTGGTCGCCTTACCCGCTGGACCGTAGAGCTGGTCGGCGATCTGATCCCTCCGGCACAGCAGCGCGTACGCCTGGCGCACCTTCAGGTCGGACTGCCACGGGTGTGGCACGCCCAGCTTCGAGCGCTCGCCTTCGACCTCGGTGCGCGGGTCAGTCATATTGATGAGGATCCGCTCGACGCTGACCCCGGGCGTCACGATGAGGCGGCCAACACCGGCCTGCTCGAGCTGCTTGAGCACCTGAGCCTCGACCTGCAGGTTCCAGGCGAAGTCGACCTCACCAGTCTGGATCGAGGCCCGAGCCGCGCTGGTGGCATCACCGCCGCCCTTCAGCTCGACTTCGGCGAAGAAGGGCTTGTCCGGCTCGCGGAACTTCTCGTTCAGGTCGTAGAGCACTACGTCGCCCGGCCGGAACTCGCGCACTTTGAACGGCCCGGTGCCGATCGGGTTGAGGTTAAACGGTGCGTTGCGGGCCTGCTCGCCGACATAGTCCTTCAGGATGTGCTCGGGCAGGATGTAACCGTACGGCCCGACGAAAACACCCATCCAGGCCGGTGTCGGCTCCTTGAAGGTGATCTTTACCGTGTGGTCGTCGACCGCTTCGACCGACTGGATGTTGGTGTAGTTGCCGACCGTGGTCGCCGTCGTCGCCTCGTTGATCACGTACTGGTAGGTGAAGACGACGTCCTTGGCCGTGAACGGCGTACCGTCCGACCAGACGACGCCTTGCTTGAGCTTCCAGGTGACGCTGGTGCCGTCCTTCGCGACCCCGCCGTTCTCCAGGCTCGGGATCTCCGCGGCCAGCACCGGCACGAGCTCGCCAGCGTCGTTGACGTCCGCCAGCGGTTCCAGCACCGGGCGGGACGCATCGAAGTCCTTGGAGCCCTGGGCCAGGTGCCCGTTGAGGATGGTGGGCGCCTGCCACCAGAGCAGCCGGAGCAGGCCGCCCTGCCCGCGCTGGGCAGCCGGCGCCGGGGTGGGCGTCGCTGCCGTCGCAGGTGTCGGCGTCGCGGGCGCTGGCGTCGCGCCGGGCGCTGGGGTCGCCGCGGCCGGCGCCTGGGTCGGCGTCGCCTCCTGGCGCGCGCAGGCGGCCAGCAGCGCGGCGATCGCCGACGCGCTCAGCCCCAGTGCTGCCGCTCGTTTGAGCACCTCACGCCTGCTCAGGGAGCCCTTCAGAACTGCCTGCTGAAGCTCTTCGAAGCGATCCATCAGTTCTCCTCCTCGACTCGTATCCCCACCAGGACTGTCCGAACCGTGAGTGCACCTCTCCTGCAAACGACCGCGCTTCCCGCCTCACTGAGTCCGAAGCCGCCAAGCCAGTCAGGTCAACCGTCGGGTCGGCGCGCTCGGGTTCGATCGGCGCCATTCTAGGTGTCGCTCCCGTACCTGTCAAGTGTCGATGCAGTGTTCGGAAATCGTATCGTGCCTCGCCGTTTGCACGGCCGCGCTGGTAGACCGCGTGCACGCGGTCTGCGGCAGTGGAGCGCAGGCGTCGCCGCACTCGTCACCACCCTCAGCTCCATAACCGGCTCCTTGCGCTCGCGTCCTTCGGCTTCGCCTCGGAGGACGTGTGACCATGCGTTGCTCTGCTGGGAAATACCGCACCGCACCGCGCGGAGTGCTGCCAGGCTGCTGATAAGATAACCCGGGTGCAAGCGTGTGAGAACGTTCGCGCACGACCCCCAGATCGAGCCACAAGCGTAGGAGAGTGAACTACTGGACGTGGCACAAGGATGGTGTGACGTGGAAAGCACCGAGACTGAGGTGAAGGAATTTGCTCGGCCAACGCTCAGCCAATTCATGCGCAAGGCCGAGGTCGTGACCTATGCGGCTGTTGGAATCGGATTCCTCCTGACAGGACTCGTCACCCTGGGTTACGTCTTCGTTCTCATCCCTCCCTCCCTCACTGGCGAGGGGGTGCCGGCGACGATCATCACGGTAGTCAACGAGTTGCTGCTTGTGGTCATTATCCTCGAGATCTTACGGACGATCGTCGGATACTTGGACGCCCGCCGGCTTACGCTCCGGCCCTTCCTCGTCATTGCGGGGATCTCCGCAACCCGCCGCATCCTGGTGTTAGGCGCTCAGATGGCTCTGACCGAGACCGAATTGCCAGCCGAGCTCTTCGAGCGCGCGCTCTGGGAACTGGCGATCAACGGCGGGCTCATCCTCATCGTCGCGGTGTCGCTGGCTCTGAGTAGTCGTTTCGAAGCTCCGGCAATCGACGAGGAGATCACCGGCCGTTGAGCGCGCCAGACTCGTCGCTAAAACTCGTCCCTAGAGTTGAAGAGGTCACGAGGCGAGTAAGCAGCTACCCGGTCGGCTCACGGTGCCCCCTCGTGGTCGAAACACCGCCAGAGCGTCTCCGCGACGCGGAACGGGTCACTCGCCACCACGCTGGCTGCGTACAGCTCCATGGAGCCGAAGTCTGATGTGCGTGCTAGCGGGTCTCCTCGATCCACCACGCGCACGATGACCGGGACGTCGCTCCAGTCTTCGGCCGTCGAGGCCAGTGGTGGCAACCAGATGACGAGGTTAAAGGAGACGACGTTCAGGTCGTCGACGAGGCAACGGAGTACCTGGTAGATGGCTCGCCCCAACCCCGGGCCGAATGAAGGGGCAAAGAGCATGAGCTCCTTCTCTTTGAGGGGCACCAGACTGGCCATCACGCGTACCTCGTTCGCCTGCCGGCCGAGGCCGAGTGCCTGGTGGACGCGGTACCAGTCGTCGAAGTAATTTCGCCCGTATTCGCGGCGGTACGCTTCGGCGGCCCGGCGATGCCGCTCCACTTTCCCGTAGTGCAGCCCCCGTGTGAGGCTGACCTGCGCGTGGCCGTGGGGGATCGAGGCACCGCTCCGCCATAGGCAGTTCCACATGAACAGTGGGTAAATCGCCTCCGGGTCGCTCGCGTGTGCCCGGATGAACCATGCCTGGGCAACATCGAGGACATCAAGGACCAGGTCTTGGTCGAAGGCAAGGGGGTCGTGCTCTTCGAAAATGATGACCCCATGCAGCCCGTCGTACTTGGCGATGTTGCTTGCCGTCAGCGTCCGGCGGCCACGGAGCCGCCCGAAGGTGTCCTCGGGGGTGTTGAGTTCCGGTTCACAGAAGGGATCCGGCGCCGTCTTCGCCAGCTCGTCTGCCAGCTCGACGGGGATGCGAGCTTCGAGCGGCCTCTTGGCTCGAAGCTCGTTGAAGAGCGTCGCATCGAGTGTCCACCGATCGGTAACCTTCACCACTTTCTGGCGAGTCACCGCCTCGGCCGAACCGAAGTAGCGCTCGACCCAGCCCAGCAGGTGGGTGGGGAGCACCAGTTCGCCGATCGTCGCATCGACTCTGAAGAGATACCGGAAACACTCTTGCTCCTCAGACTCAAGCTCTGCCACCAGGTCAGGCAAGAAGAGGACTGAGCGCTGAGCGACCTGGCCAGTCCTTCCGCTCATCTTCTTCATGAACTCCTCGTCCTCCTCATCGTTCCGCCGCTGACGACGGCGCTCCAGCGCTCGTGGCCAGCCCGAGGATGAAGTCGTAGACCCGAGCGTATTCGAGCGCTGAGCGCGACCACGAGACATCGCACTCCATCGCGTTCCTGACGAGCCGTTGCCATTCGACCGGCTTCTGGAAGACGTCGACGGCGCGTCGGACGGCGGCCAGAAGCGCCTCGGGCGTGTGCTCCTCGAACACGAACCCATTGCCTGATCCGCTTGGCGCGTGCCATTCCTGAACCGTATCGGCCAGCCCTCCCGTCCGGTGTACGACTGGTACCGCGCCGTAGCGGAGAGCGATGAACTGGCCGATGCCACATGGCTCAAACCGGGACGGCATCAGGAAGATATCGCTGGCAGCATAGATCCGGCGGGCGAGCTCGGCGTCGAACCGCAGCACGCTCGCCACCAGTTGCGGATACCGCCGGCTGGCTTCCGCGATCTGCCGTTCCAGGGTCGTGTCACCAGTTCCTAGGAGAGCTACTTGCACTCCCAAGCCGATCAACTCGTCGATCGCCTCGACGACCAAATCGATCCCCTTCTGCCGATCGAGCCGTGAGATCACACCGACGAGCGGTAACTCGGATGAACTTGCCAGGTCGAGTTCTCGCTGCAGCGTGCGCTTGCAGAGTGCCTTCCCCTCCAGGTTCTCCACCGTGTAACGACTGGGCAGGGCCGGGTCGGCCGCCGGATTGTACCACGCGGTATCGATGCCGTTCAGAATCCCCAACAGGCGGTCACCCCGCTGCCGTAGGAGCCGGTCAAGCCCCTCGCCGAACGCTGGTGTCTTGATCTCCTCGGCGTAGCTCGGGCTCACTGTCGTGACGGCATCGGCGGCCAGGATCCCACGCGCGAGCACGTTGATCGTATCGGGGTAGCGGGCCCGCTCCTCGTCGAGCAGCTCGTCGACCTCCAACCCCAGGGCCCTGGCGTACGTCACATCGGTGATCCCCTGGTGGGCCAAGTTATGGATGGTCAGCACACTCCGCTGGTGAAACAACGCGCGTGAGCGATAGCGCAGTTCCCGGTGCCAGATGACGGCTGGGCAGGTATGCCAATCGTTCGCATGCAGAATATCGACGGGCAACACGCGCATGAGCTCCACGACCGCCCGAGAAAAAGCAGCGAAGCGTTGACGGTCACGCTCTGCTACGTAAACGTACGAGCTTCCAAAGAGGTTCGCATTCACCAGAAACAGAACGGGAACGCCGCTCCTCAGTTCGCCGCGCCACACTTGGAACTGCTCTGGGCCGGCAAGCCCGGGAACGGTGATCGTGACACCCGCCTGCTCCGCCGCAGTGGAGCGCGTGTCGGGCGCTCCATACCAGGGGGTGACCACGACCACCCGAATCCCTGCCTCAGCCAGCGCCGTCGGCAACGAGCCCGCCACGTCGCCGAGGCCACCAACCTGGGAAAATGGCGCCACCTCGACGGAAGCGAAGAGGACGAGCGGGCTTCCCCGCCTCCCGGGGCGACCTGTGCTCAGCTCCCCGTGCGACCCATTGCTGACCCGGTGCAGCGGTTCGCGTGTACGCGGAGACCTCACACCCTTCACGACCAGACCACCGCCACCATCGGGTTGACCGACTCCCCGCTCGGGATCACCGGTGAAGCAAAGTCAGCCTCGGTCACGTCGGTACCGATCAGCACATTGCGGCCAATCGTCACTCCCGGCGGTATTCGAGCATTGCGTCCGACAATGGTGATCCCGGTGTTGAGTCGGGTCGGCTCCAGCCAGTTCGGTGTCAGATCGTCGCCGTAGCCGACTCGGCTCCCGGCGCCGATCCGCACATGCTTGTCGATAATGCAGCGATCCACGACGGCTCCGGCGCCGATCTCGCTATCGGTCATCACGATCGAATCGCGAACCACCGCCCCCTCGTGGACCACGACACCGGGAGAAAGCACCGAGTGCTCGACGCGCGCGCGGATGATGATGCAGCCGTTCGAGACCAGGCTCCGGGCGATGATCGAGCCCTCCATGATCTTGGCCGGCGGCCGTTCTTCGCTGCGGGTCAGGATCCGCCAGTTCGGGTCATACAGGTTCAGCGCTGGCGTCTCCTCCAGGAGCGCCATGTTGGCCTCCCAATACGACTGGATGGTACCGACGTCCTGCCAGTAGCCTTCGAAGCGATAGGCCAGCACTTTTCCGGTCGGGATCAAGAACGGGATGACATCTTGGCCGAAATCGATCATTTCGGGAGCCTCGGGCGAGCGCTCCGAGAACAGCTCGAGCAGCACATCACGCCGAAAGAGATAGATGCCCATTGACGCCAGGTTGCTGCGCGGGCGAGCCGGCTTCTCCTCGAAGTCGATGACCCAATCGTCATCGTCGACCATCAGCACGCCGAAGCGACTCGCCTCGTCCCAGCGCACCGGCTGCACCGCTACGGTGACGTCGGCGCGCTTCCGGCGGTGGAGCGCGATCATCGGGCGATAATCCATTGCGTACACGTGATCTCCGGCCAAGATGAGCACGTCGGTGTAGGAACGGCGGGTGATGTAGAAGAGATTGTGGTAGACTGCGTCGGCCGTGCCGCGATACCAGCCGGACTGTCGTCGCCCGAGGTACGGTTGCAGGATCAGGACGCCACCGTTGCGCTCCCGGTCGAGATCCCAGGGACGACCGTGACCAATGTGCTCGTTGAGGGAATGCGGGCGATACTGGGTCAAGACGGCGACATCGTGGAGGCCCGAGTTGACGCAGTTGCTCAAGGCGAAGTCAATGATCCGATACTTGCCCGCGAACGGCACCGCGGGCTTGGCCCGCTGCCTGGAGAGGATACTCAACCGCTCTCCCTGGCCCCCTGCGAGGATCATGACCGCGACATCGTTCATGCCGAAGCCCCTCTCCGTTCCCTGCACCAGTTCGGGCTGAGCGTGTTGCCGCTACTCGCGGGTGCCAGCCTGGTGCTTGACATACCTGTATGATAACGCCTGGCGAGCCACCGTGCGCGACGAGGATGGTGACGATGCGTCAGCGTTTCCTTCGTCGAAAACCGCCACGTGATCCAGCTCTCCACGAGCGGCCTGCCGTCCCGGACGGGCTCTGGCTCAAGTGCTCGCGCTGTCGCGAGCTGGTCTACTCCCGCGAGTTCGAGCGGCTGCTGCGGGTCTGCCCGCACTGCGGCCACCATACCCGGCTGACTGCCCGCCAGCGGATCGCGGCACTGGCCGATCCCAGCTCGTTCACCGAGTGGGATGCTGGGCTGGCTGCGGCGGATCCGCTCGGCTTCGTCGCCATGGGTGAGGCCTATGCCGAAAAGGCCGAGCGGACGAGCCGAGCCCTCGGCGAGCGAGAAGCGCTGGTCACCGGTCGGGCGACCATCCGTGGGTTCCCAGCCGCCCTGGCAGTGACCGAGTTCGGCTTTCTCGGTGCGAGCATGGGCTCAGTCTTCGGGGAAAAACTGGCCCGGTTGGTCGAGCGGGCGATCGAGCTCGCGTTACCGGTCGTCACCGTCTCCTGTTCCGGTGGCGCGCGGATGCACGAGGGTATCTTCTCGCTGATGCAGATGGCGAAGACGACAGCTGCCTTCGCTCGCCTGGCGAAAGCGCGCCTGCCCCACGTCGCGATCCTGGTCGATCCCTGCTACGGTGGTGTCACCGCGAGCTACGCGACGATCGCCGATGTTGTCCTCGCCGAGCCAGGCGCGATGATCGGCTTCGCCGGGCCACGCGTCATCGAACAGATCACCCGCCAGAAGTTGCCGGAGGGCTTTCAAAGCGCAGAGTTCCTGCTCGAACACGGCATGATCGACGCCATCGTGCCACGCCGCGACCTGCCGGATCGAGTCGCCCAGATCCTTGGGCTCCTTCTCGCTTCGCCTGCAGTCACGATGGCCGGCCAGTCTCAGGTTACCCATGAAGGAGTGTCCAGCCGATGACCTCGCGAACTGCGTGGGAGCGCGTCGTGCTCGCGCGCCACCCAGCCCGTCCGCATACGCTCGACTACCTCACCGAGCTGCTGCAGGACTTCGTCGAGCTGCACGGAGATCGCCACTTCGCCGACGACCCGGCGATCGTCGGCGGCCTCGGCCGCTTCCGCGGCCGTGCACTCATGGCGATTGGGCATCAGAAAGGGAGTTCCACCCGAGACAACGTGCGCCGGAACTTCGGCATGCCACGCCCCGAGGGCTATCGGAAGGCACTCCGGCTGATGCGCCTGGCCGAGCGCTTCCGCCTGCCCCTCCTCACCTTCATCGACACACCGGCCGCCGACCCTGGTCTCGCTTCTGAGGAACGCGGCCAGGCACTCGCCATCGCCGAGAACCTGGCAGCGATGGCCGCGCTCGAGGTGCCGATCGTCAGCGTGGTGATCGGCGAGGGCGGCAGTGGCGGAGCACTCGCCTTGGGCGTTGCCGACCGGATTCTGATGCTCGAGAACGCTATCTACGCTGTCGCCTCCCCCGAGGCCTGCGCTTCTATCCTTTGGCGCGATGCAGCCCGCGCACCCGAGGCCGCGGAGACGATGCGGATCACGGCGGCCGATCTCCAGAGCTTTGGCATCGTCGATGAGATCGTACCTGAGCCTGACCCGGCCCACGAGGTTCCCGCTCAGGTGATCCAGCGTGTCGGTGACACGGTGGAGCGACACCTCCAGGAGCTGCTCGACCGCTGGCTTTCCGAGGGCATCCACGCCCTGCTCGATACCCGGTACCACAAGTATCGGCGGATCGGCGCGTGGCGCGAGGAGATCGTGAGCGAAATCAGCAGCGGGCAGAAGCAGATCGCTTCGTCGTGGATCCCCGGCGCGCAGCCGTCGACGCCCGCCGCTCCCACCGGCAACCAGTTCCAGCCCATTCCGGACGTGCCGGCAACGCCCAGCACTGAAGCTCGCCCAGGACAGCACCAGTCGAGCGGAGTGGCAGACGAGTGAACGGAAGTCGCTGCCGCTGTCAGTTCACCGTACGGATCGGGATCTGGCGGCTTCGGCTTACTGACGCTTTCGGTAGCCGGACGACAAGCACGCCGTTGACGAACTCTGCCTCGGCATCCTCGGCCCGCACCGGGCCAGGCAGCGCAAGCACACGCCGGAAAGCGCCGTAGCGCCGCTCGCGCGCCAGCCACGTCCCGTCCAGATCCGGCTCTTTGACTTCACCGCTGAGTTGTAGCGTGTCGCCGGTGACCTGAATCTGAACATCCTCCGGCTGGGCACCTGGGATGACCGCCATCACGATGTACGCCTCATCGGTCTCAGCGAGATCGACCGGCACGCCGATGCCACTGACCATCCCAGGCGGTCTGGGCCGGATCATGCTCTCTCGGAAGAGCTGATCCATCAGTTCCCGCAGCGGGAGCAACTCGCCCCACGGATCCCAGCGACTCGTCGACATCACGCACCTTCCTTCGCGTCTGCTCAGCCTGAGTCGACTGACGACTGGCCGCGCGCTCGGCCTCCACTCGGGTCTTGCCTCTCTTGGCAGCGGCACCGGTCACGTTTCACCGACCGATCAATCCGAGTGCCTCCGCGACCACCAGGTAACGGGCGCGCGGTCGCCGGCCTTCCTGCAAGTAGCGGTAGACATGGACAAGTCGGTCAGCGGTGAAGATGCCGCGATAGCGCCCGTTTTCCACGACTGGAATCGATGGATGACCACTCGCCAGCATCCGCTGGTGAGCGGCGTAGACCGAGGTCTCAACATCCACGGTGACGACAGTGGGATCCATGACTTCACGGACGAGCAGATTGTCGCCACTGCGGACATTGCGGAGGATATCTTCCCGCCAAAGCATGCCGACGACTCGGCCACCACTGACGACCGCTACGTCCCTGGGCCCGCCACGAAGCGCGAAGCTGAGTTCCTGATCCGGCCCCACGCCCCCCATGTCCCAAACGGCGAACTGGCCGACCGGAAGCCGCCGCATCGCGTCTTCCAGCTCGATGAGCCGCGTCTCGACCGTGGCGGCACCCAACAAGAACAACGCCAGCAGCGGCAGCATCAGGTCACGGAGAACAATACCAGCCACGAGCAGGGCGAGCGCCAAGAGATAACCCAGCGAGACCGCGATGCGGGTCGCCGCGAGCCGGTTGCTCATCCAGCTCAGCCAGGCACGCAGCACACGCCCGCCGTCCATCGGGAAGGCGGGCAGCAAGTTGAAGAGCGCGAGCAGCACATTGGCGAGCCAGACGAGAAGCAGCAGGCTGCTCGGGCTCGTCTCGCGCGCGACCAGGAGCAGGTCGAGCGGGCTGCGCGCGCCGCGCCAAAGGAGCGCACTCAGCAGCACGGGCGTCAGACCGGCCGCCACGACCAGGTTGAGCAGCGGGCCAGCCAGCGCCACCATCGCCTCGCGGCGCGGCGGCAGCGGGACCTGCTCGATCCGCGTCACCCCGCCGATCGGCAACAGCGTGATGTCCCGCACTTCGAGCCCGTAGCGTCGGGCCAGGAACGAGTGGGCGAGCTCGTGGCCGGCAACGCTGACGAAGATCGCGAGCAGTAGGAAGCCGCCGAACAGCGCGCCCACGTACGGGTCGTGCGCCTGCCGGCTCCAGTGCCAGAACACCCACAGCAGCGCGATCGCCACCGTCGGGTGTGCTCGCACCTCAACACCGCCGATATTCCCAATCCGGAAACTTCGCGCCATGCCGACTCACCTATAGACCCGGAGCGACAGCGGCCACCTGCCCAGAATATCGGCACCAGCGGGCAAGGACGATAGTGCTCCGTCCTCTCTAGAACGCTCGAACCGCGCCCACCGTTGCGGCGCTGCCGCAACGCCTCTAGCATACCAGCAAACTCCGAACAGGCGTCTCCCTTCCCATCCATAATGGCGACACAGCTTCGGCGATCGCTTTCGTTCACCCAGGGAGAGCAGTCCCACCGGCCCAAAACCTCGTGCGGACAGCCAGGCCCGCTCACGCGCCACCGCTCGCAGGCTGTGGTGAAACACGCTGTACGAACGCACTCCCCTGACTTGGCAGTGCTCCTCCCGTTGCGCTATCATCAGCCGTGGGTTCCTCATGAGGTGCTCCCGAACATGCAGTAGCGGACGGCGCGGTTCCCGGGCGGTCACGTCGCGGTTGCACGTGGCTGCCTGATCCGGGCACAGTGAGCCACCGAGGAGGTGTTTTCGATGCCGGTTCCCAGGCACATCCTGGAGGTGCAGCAGTTCGACCGGTCGTTCGTGCTCGAACTGTTCGAGCGTGCCGAGTCGATGCGTGCGACCACGCGTTCGGGCTTCAGCAGCCGGCTTCAGGGAAAACTGATGGCCACGCTCTTCTACGAACCAAGCACCCGCACACGGCTCAGCTTCGAAGCAGCTATGACCCGCCTGGGTGGTGGAGTCATCTCCGCCGAGTACGCCAGCGCCACCTCCTCGGCTGTGAAAGGCGAGACGATCGAGGACACGGCGCGGATCGTTGCCGGCTATGCCGATCTACTGGTCATTCGCCACCCCCAGTCCGGCGCTGCGGCCCGTGCGGCTGCCGTGGTCGACGTCCCAGTGATCAATGCGGGTGACGGCGCCAATGAGCACCCAACTCAAGCGCTGCTCGACCTGTACACCATCTGGAAGGAACTCGGTCGGATCGATGGGTTGCGTATCGCCCTCATCGGTGATCTCCGCTACGGCCGGGCAGCCCGCTCGCTTGCCCGGCTCCTCACACAAACGCGCGACACCGAAGTCTTCCTGGCCTCGCCGCCAACGACGCGCATGAGCGAGGAGCTCCGGCTGGCGCTCGTCGCGGCTGGACTGCGGGTGACCGAGTCGGACGACCTCGAACATCTTGCCCCCTCGCTCGACGTGATCTACCAGACACGCATCCAGCGGGAACGGTTCAGCGACCTGGCCGACTACGAGGCGGCGCGCGGCCGGTACGTGATCGACCCTGCGTTCATGAGCCGCTTTAACCCAAGGGGCGTCCTGCTGCACCCGCTGCCGCGCGTCGACGAGATCCATCCGGCTGTCGATAGCGACCCGCGCGCGGCCTATTTCCGTCAGGCCCGGCACGGCCTCTACCTGCGGATGGCCGTGCTTGACTGGATCCTCGGCGAGCACTCGACGCCGGTCATCAACGCTTATTCGCCTGGCGTCGTCGCTCCGGTCGGTGGCGACTCGGCCTCATGAGGAGGAATGAGCCGGAGGCGGGCAATGCGCAAGCCATCGAGGGCCTCGACGCGAAAGGTGTAGGTGCCTACGGTAACCGCGTCGCCGATTTCCGGCTTGCGCCCGAGACGGCCAAAAATGTAGCCACCAATGGTGTCGAAGTTGGGGTCATCGATGTCGAGGCCGAAGCGCTCGTTGACCTCGTCGATCAGCATGAGCCCGTTGATCAGGACGGCACCGTCGGCTAGCATCTCGACATCGGCCTCAGGGCGCTCGAATTCGTCCTGGATCTCGCCGATCAGGCGCTCGATGATATCCTCGAGCGTAACCAGTCCAGCCGTACCGCCGAACTCGTCGATCACGATCGCGACGTGAATCCGGCGCGCCTGCATCGAGCGCAGCAGCTCGCCGACGGGCAGGCTCTCCGGCACCGTCAATGGCTGGCGCAGGAGACACCGAAGGTCGAGCTGAGCTGGCAGGCAGCCATTGCGCATCGCTGAGAACAGATCCTTCACGTGCAGAACCCCGACGATCTGATCGAGCGTCCCCTCGTAGAGCGGATAGCGCGAGCGGCCTTCCTGTGCGATGGTGCGTACGAGCTCGGGCACGCTGACGGTGATCGGCAGCGCGATCATCTCCGTGCGGGGCACCATGATCTGGTACACCGTAAGATCGCTGAAAAGCAGGACCCGGTGGATCAGCTCACGCTCGCTCGACTCGAGCTCGCCGCGCTCAGCGCTGGTTTCGACCAGCATCTCCAGCTCTTCCACGGTGTAGACCAGGTGGCGCTCGCTCTCGTAGTGCAGGCCCAGTGGTCGCAACGTCAGCTCTGTCATCCAGTAGATGACGAAGATGACCGGTCGAAAGACCCAGGAGATCAAGCGCATCAGCCCGGCGGTTAGCAGGGCGGTTCCCTCGGCCCGCTGGATAGCGACCATCTTCGGCACTTGCTCCCCGAAGACGATGTGGAGCAGCGTGATCAGACTAAAGGCCAGCATGAATGCGAGCGTATGGGAAGCCAGGTGGTGCCATCGTTCAGGCAACTCGCTGAACAGCCGCCGGAAGAGCGTCGCCAGGGCCGGCTCGCCGAGCCAGCCGAGGCCCAGGCTGGCCATTGTGATACCGACCTGAGCCGCCGAGATGAAGAGGTTCGGGTCGTCCATAAAGCGGAGGACGTGACGCGCCAGCCGGTTGCCCTGCGCTGCGAGCTGCTCTATCCGTGTCCGTCGAGCGGTGACGAGGGCGAACTCTGCCGCGACGAACAGCGCGTTCGCGAGAATCAGGACGACGATGGCAGCGATCAGCAGCGCGTGTGGCATCGCCTACGAGTCGATCTCGCCGCCCACGGGGGCCAGAGCTCCCCACACAGGCGGCGGACGCCGGCAGCGCCCGCCTGAGTGAACCTTGCCCGGTCAGGTACTCGCATAGTACTCCGCGAGCCGTTCACGGGCAATCCGCCGGAGCTTCCGCAGCGCCTCGTTCTCGATCTGCCTCACCCGCTCACGACTGATGTTGAGCATCGTGCCGACTTCGGCCAGTGTTCTCGGCTGGCCGTCGGTCAAGCCGAACCTGAGCTGTAACACGAGCCGCTCGCGTGGGCTCAGCACTTCGAGCGCCTCGAGGATATCCCGCCGCATCAAGGACTCCTCGGCGATCTCTTCCGGTGATTGGGAGACCTCGTCAGCGATCAAGTCACCCAGGCTCGTCTCGTCTTCTTCCGTCAGCGGACGATCGAGCGAGACCGTGCGCTGGGCTGCGCGAACAATCTGCGCGATCTTCTCAGGCTGGACGCTGAGGGCCTCAGCGATCTCCTCAGGCCGTGGCGGACGACCCAGCTCTTGGGAGAGCTGGGTCATGATGCGGTGGTAGCGCGTGATGCTATCGGTCATGTGGACAGGCAGGCGGATGGTACGGCCCTGATCGGCGATGGCCCGGGTGATCGCCTGGCGGATCCACCAGGTCGCGTAGGTACTGAACCGGTAGCCACGCCGCCAATCGAACTTCTCGACCGCACGCATCAGCCCGATGTTGCCCTCCTGGATCAGATCCAAGAGCGACAGGCCACGGCCGACGTAGCGCTTGGCGATACTGACGACCAGGCGCAGGTTGGCGCGCACGAACCGCTGCAGCGCCTCCATGTCGCCCGCCTCGATCCGCTTTGCGAGCTCGATCTCCTCTTCGGGCGTCAGCAGCGGCGCCTCGGCGATCTCGCGCAGGTAGACGCGGAGCGGATCACTGACCGCAGCCGGCTCTTCACGGAGGAGAGCTTCCAGCTCTGGCTCCCCCGGAATCGCTTCAAATGCCTCCGCCTCGGCCGCCTCGATCAGCCCCTCCTCTTCCCCTGCTTCCTCTTCGGCCTCAGCTTCAGCCGCTTCTGCCTCTTCTTCCACCGCTTCCACCAGCTCCGGCTCGAGAACCTCGACAAGTTCCTCGCCTACGCGCGCTTCCGCCTTTTCCTCCCCCTGCTCCGGTCGTTCTGTCACCGATCGCGCTTCAGATGCCGTCGCATCGGCCACAGGCGAGTCCTCGCGCCGATGACGCGGGCGGTGTGACTCTCGCCTCCGGTTCCGGCTCATTCCAGAATCCTCCAACACCGAGTTCTGCTCAGGCACCGCACAGCGGAAGATGGCGCTCGCGGCCGCGCTTGCGATGTCGCGCACGGTGCACGATCGATCCCCCGTATCACCGTCGAGCTTGGCGCGTTCTGCCCATGACTGTGAGTATACTGTCTGGAGCACAACCGGGCCGATGGGCGAGGACGACCATGATCCCGACTCGCTTGAGCTTGAGCCAGTTCCTGTGCTACCGCGAGCCGGTGGAGCTCGACTTTCAGGGCATCCGGCTGGCCTGCCTGTCCGGCGAGAACGGCGCCGGGAAGTCGGCCCTGCTTGATGCGATCACCTGGGCGCTGTGGGGAAAGGCGCGCAGCAACGCCGACCATGAGCTGCTCTCGCTTGGCGGCCAGGAGATGTGCGTCGAGTTCTCGTTTCTCCTCAACGGCCAGGAGTACCGGGTCGTCCGCAAGCGCACCCTCACTGCTCCTGGGAGCTCAGGTCGGCTCCTACTCGAGCTGCACGCCCGCGACGGCGCGCAGTGGCGCGTGCTTACCGAAAATAGCGTGCGCCAGACGCAGAGCACGATCGACCGGCTCCTGGGCATCGGCTACGAGACGTTCATCAACTCCGCCTTTATCCTGCAGAACCGGGCCGACGAGTTCACCACCAAGACGCCGGCCGAGCGCAAGCGGGTGCTCGGCGAGATCCTCAACCTGGGTGAGTACGACCAGTACGAGCGGCTGGCCCGCGAGGAGCGACGGCGCTGCGAGCAGGAGATCCTCGTCATCGAGCGCGATCTGGAGGAGATCGCGAGCTCCCTCGAGATCCTGCCCCAGCTCGAGACCGAGGTCAGCGAACGTCGCAGCCGGGTCGATCGACTGCGCGCGCAACTCGATGCCCTCCGCCAGCGCCGCGACGAGGTCATCCGGAGCCTTGACCTCCTCGCCGTGGCCGAGCGCACCGTCGAACAGCACACGCGCCAGGTGGAGCGCCTCGGATCGCACATTCAGGAACGCGAACGTCAGCAGGCCGAGCTCTGCCAGCGTCTCCGCAGTCATGAGGCTGTGCTGGCTCGCGTTGGCGAGATCACGGCGCGCTTTGAGCGCTGGCAGCGGCTTCGCCGAGAGATGGACGACTTGAACCAGCGGTTGCGGGAGCGGCAAGCCCTGCTCGCCGCTGAACGCCGCCTGGAAGACGGGATCCAGCGGGAAGTGCACTGCGTCGAGCGCGAGCTCCACGCCTGCGTGCAGCAGATCGAGCGGTGCGAGCGGGAACTGGCGCAGCTCCCGGCACTGGAAGGAGAACGCGAGCGGCTGGCTCAGGCGCTGGGCTCGCTCGGCGACCTCGACGGCCAGATGCAGCAGATCCAGCGTGAGCTGCAGGAACTCCAGAGCCAGCGCGGCGAACTCCAGGCCGACTGCCGCCGGTTACGGGAGCAGATGCAGGAGCTCAAGGGGAAGATCGACCGGCTCGACGCCATCGATGCAGCCTGCCCGGTCTGCCTGCGGCCGCTGGCTGAGCACGAGCGAGGCCGGCTGAAGGCCGACATCGAGGCCGAGGGTCGGGCGCTCGGCGACGCGTTCCGCGCCAAGCGAGCGGAGATCGAGCGCATCGACACCGAGCGCGGGCAGCGCGAAGCCGAGTTCCAGGCCCTGCAGCGCTCGCGCGCGCAGCGCGACCACCTGCGCCAGGCACTGGCTCGGATCGAGACGCAGCTCGCCGGCCTGGCCGAGCGACGAGTCGAACTCCAGCGGCTTCTCGCCAAGCGCCAGGAGCTGGCAGAGGCCCTCGAGCGGGGCCTGCCGGGAGCTGAACTCCGCGCCGAGCTGGAGAGCGTGCGCCAGAAGCTGGCCGCCATCCCTTACGACGAGCGCGAGGAGCGGCGGCTCACCCAGGAGCTGGAGCAGGTAGCCGGTGCCGAGCAGGAGTACCAGGCGTTCCAGCAGGCCTCACTCGCCGCCGAGCTCGAGCGTCGGCAGCTCGTGTCGCTGGAGGAGCAGCTTGCCTCCGACCGCGCGGAGCTTGAACGCCTGCGCCGCGAGATTGAGGCGCTACAGGGCCAGATCGAGCGGGTAGCTCCCCTGCGCGAGCAGCACGACCAGCTCCAGACCAGGATCGAGGAAAGCGAGCAGGCACTCCACGACGAGCAGGCGGCGCTGGGCCGAGCGCAGCAGCGGCTGGAGGACGCGTACGCGCAGCGCGCCTACGCCAGCGAGCTCGAGGCGCAGCGCCAGCGGCTCCTCGCCGAGAAGGGGATCTACGAGGAGCTGGTCACCGCCTTCGGCAAAGGCGGGATCCAAGCGATGATCATCGAGAACATTGTCCCGGAGCTCGAGGAACGGGCCAATGCGCTCCTCGACCGGATGCCGGGCAACGCCATGCGCTTGGAGTTTCGCACCCAGCGCCAGCGCCGGAGCGGTGACGGCCTGATTGAGACGCTCGACATCGTCATCAGCGACGAGGCCGGCCGACGGCCGTACGAGCTCTACAGCGGCGGAGAGATGTTCCGCATCAACTTCGCCATCCGCGTCGCGCTGAGCATGCTGCTGGCGCACCGGGCCGGTACCCGACTGGAGCTGCTGGTCATCGACGAGGGGTTTGGCAGCCAGGACGCGAAAGGGCGCGAGGGTCTCGTGCAGGCGATCCAGGCCATCGAGGACGAGTTCGCGATGATCCTCGTGATTACCCACATCGACGAGCTGAAAGACCAGTTCCCTACCCGGATCAACGTAGTCAAAACACCGCAGGGATCACAGGTCTTCGTCACCTAGGCACGTTGCATGCGCCGCGAGGAAACCTCGCCGGGTATATACTTGCTGTATGAGCGAATGGCGGGCCCAGATGAACTTACGTGCAGCGATGGCCACCTCTCTCCTCACGCGCATGCTCGCGTTCCTGCTGGTCGTGAGCGGGCTCGTTTGGCTGCTCGCTGGTACCGCGCTCGGTAGCGCCCCGAGCGTGCGTCTCCTCGAGGTCGACGGTGCCATCACTCCGGTAATGGCGAACTACGTCCACCGTGGCATCCGTGAGGCAGAGCGGGCTGGCGACCAGGCCGTGGTGATCCGGATGAACACGCCCGGTGGCCTCAGCTCGGCCATGGACGACATCATCCAGGACATCCTGGCCAGTGAGGTACCGGTCATCGTCTACGTCGCTCCATCGGGCGCGCGCGCGGCCTCGGCCGGCGTGTACATCACCTATGCGGCCCATATCGCCGCCATGGCCCCGGCGACCAACATCGGCTCGGCCAGCCCTGTCCTCCTCGGGCAGGAGGGGCAGCCCGTGCAGCCAGACGAGACGATGCAAAGAAAGGTCGTCAACGACGCGGTAGCCAAGATCAGAGGGCTCGCCGAGCTCCGCGGGCGCAACGCCGACTGGGCGGAGCAGGCCGTGCGCGAGGCCGTGAACATCACGGCTGAGCAAGCGCTCCAGCTGGGCGTGATCGACATGGTCGCCCCCAGCCTGGGCGACCTGCTCGAGCAGGTCGACGGGCGAACCGTGACCACCATGGCCGGTGAGGTGACGCTCCGGACCCGGGGCGCCGAGATCGTGCCTGCCGACATGAACCTGGTCGAGCAGTTCTTCCAGATCCTGAGCGACCCGAACGTCGCCTACATCCTGCTCAGCCTCGGCTTGCTGGGGATCTTCCTGGAACTCGCTAACCCCGGTTCCGTGCTGCCAGGCGTGGTCGGCGGCATCTTCCTGCTGCTTGGGCTGTTCGCGCTCGGGAACCTCGACGTCAACTGGGCCGGCGTCTTGCTGATGACCTTCGGCTTCATCCTCTTCATTGCCGACCTCTACCTGCCGACGCACGGCGTGCTCACTGTCGGCGGCATCATCTCGTTCGCTCTTGGTTCCTTCCTGCTGATGCAGTCGCCGGTCAGTCCGGTCTTTCAGATCTCGCGAGCCGTCATCCTCACTGTGACTGCGCTGGTCAGTCTCTCGTTCCTCATTGTCATCACGCTAGTCGCTCGCGCGCACGCGCGGCGGCCGGCCACGGGCAGAGAAGGGCTGATCGGTGCCCTCGGAGTAGTGCGCCGGGCCCTCGACCCGGAGGGGATGGTGTTCGTCGAGGGCGAGCTCTGGCGGGCTCGCAGCGACGCCGGCCGTATCCCGGAGGGCCAGCTCGTCCGGGTGGTTCGCGTGGACGGTCTGCGGCTGCTGGTCACCCCGGTCGCACCGGAAGAGGCGGGGGCCGTCGCCGTGGAGGGGGCACGGCGCGGCGAGGGCGTGCTGCGACCGCTCGCATCGATCACGCGGCGCGGCAACCCGGCGCCGTGAGGACACGAGACCCAGGCGGTGCTGCTCGCGGTCAGCAGCGCGAGCGGCGAAAGTTGCTTGAAGGAAAGGGGTGCAGTGATGAATCCAAGCTTTATTGTCTTTGCGGTCGTCGTCCTCTTCGTCCTCATGGTGCTGACTTCAGCGATCAAGATCGTGCAGGAGTACGAGCGGGGTGTCGTCTTCCGGCTCGGCCGCCTGGTCGGCCCGCGGGGGCCAGGCATCATCCTGCTGATCCCGTTCATCGAGCGCATGGTCAAGGTCGATCTCCGGACGCTCACTATGGACATCCCGGTGCAGGAGGTCATCACCCGCGACAACGTGACCATCCGGGTGAACGCAGTCGCCTACTTCCGGGTAGTCGATCCGAACGCCTCGATCGTGAACGTGGCCGACTACATCCGGGCGACCTCCCAGATCGCCCAGACCACGCTGCGCAGCGTTTTGGGGCAGGTCGAACTCGACGAGCTCTTGGCTGAGCGAGAGAAGATCAACCAAAAGCTTCAGGAGATCATCGACGAGCAGACCGAGCCCTGGGGCGTCAAGGTCAGCATCGTCGAGGTCAAGGACGTGGAGTTGCCCGACACCATGCAGCGGGCGATGGCGCGTCAGGCTGAGGCGGAGCGCGAGAAGCGGGCCAAGATCATCCACGCCGAGGGCGAGTTCGCCGCGGCGAACCAGCTCGCCGAGGCAGCACGGGTGCTGGCGACCGTGCCTGGGGCGTTGCAACTCCGGTACCTGCAGACGCTCACCGAGATCGCGAGCGAGCGCAACAGTACGGTCATCTTCCCGGTACCGATCGAGCTCCTCTCAGCCTTCCTGGAGGATCGCCGGGCGGTCGCCCGTGCCGGGGCGCCGGCCGGTTCGTCCGACTAGTTCCGAACGGAGGAAGAGGCAGAGAGACTGCTCAGCCAGAGCGCCCTGGCCGCAGCGCGAGGATGACGCTTGGCCGAGGGTCTGATGAGGATCTGCCAGACGACAGCGCAGAAGGGACACCGAGCCATGCGCCATCCGATCGGCGACCCGATCGAGGAGGTTGCCGACTTCCTGTGGCCGTACATCGTGGCACTGATCCGGCGGATCGACGCCGAAGAGTTCACGACCGTGCAGTTCATCGAGGCGATGCAGCTCGACGAACCGACCCGCCAGGCGTACGAGGAGGCGCTGCGTCGCTGGCCGGAGGCCGACCGCGAGCTAGCCAAGATGGTCGTGCACGGGCAGGTGATCCCGCAGCTCCTGCGCCAGAGCGGGCTGGTCGAGTGGGCCGGCTTCGCCTACGGCGAGGAAGACCCCTATGCCGTCCCCGCTTGGTGGCGCAAGCTCGAGCCGTGAGGCAGGCGTTGCTGCGTGCGCTCGCCTGCGAGGCGAAGAGCGGATGCCGGCCGGTCACGACTCGCCGGGCTGGCACGAGGCTGATACCGAGTGGATGGAACGCTGGCGCTCAGCGCTCGCTCTGCTTCGCTGTCT
>CALKCJ010000004.1 GCA_938082375.1 uncultured Thermomicrobiaceae bacterium | reverse complement strand
GCTCGAGGCCTGCGTTGGCGACGACCTGGGGCCGCTGGTCACGGTGGCGGTGCTGACCGGTCTGCGGCTGGGGGAGCTCCTGGGGCTGACCTGGGGCGAGGTCGACCTCGAGCGCGGGGAGCTCTCAGTGGTGCGCTCGGTGCAGCGGGTGCGCGGGCAGGGGCTGGTGGTGGTGCCTCCGAAGACCGCCTCCTCCAGGCGCCTGGTTCCGCTCGCGCCCCAGGCCGTGGCAGCGCTCCGGGAGCAGCGCAAGCGGCAGCTCGCGGCCCGGCTCCAGGCGGGCTCGGCCTGGGCCGAGGGGGACTGGGTCTTCACCACGGCGCTCGGGATGCCCTCCGACCCGAGCGAGGTGACGCGGCGCTTCCAGCGGCTGCTCGCGCGGGCGGGGCTGCCGCGGGTGCGGTTCCACGACCTGCGGCATACCACGGCGAGCCTGCTCCTAGGCGAGGGGGTGCACCCCAAGGTGGTGGCGAGCCTTCTCGGCCACAGCACGGTCCAGATCACGCTCGACACCTACAGCCACGTGACGCCGGGGCTGGCGCGCCAGGCAACGGAGGCCCTCGCCGCGCTGGTTGCTAGCAAAACTGCTAGCAGCGGCGTGACAGCCAGCGGCAACCCGCCACGCTGAGCGGCCAAATTTGGCGTCCGTACGCTGGTGCCGGAGGAGGGACTCGAACCCACACGGGGTGACCCCCAGCGGTTTTTGAGACCGCCGCGTCTGCCGTTCCGCCACTCCGGCCAACCTCTCTCAAGTATAACTCTTCGCCTTCAGCCTTGCCGCTCGCTCACGGATCGCCCTACGCGCTCTCGCAGCCACACCGATCCTTGCCCCCTGATCGACTCAGCACTCCAGGTGCGACCAGTGCGGCGCTTAGCCGCGGCGTGACCCCTTACCCGGAGTCGCGCGCACAGACACAGCATCAGTCACCAGCTGCTGCCCACCATCTCCCAGGCCGAGCGCAGCGGCTGCCTGCACCGCGAGCCATAACGTCACGACGTCGCTCGTCCGATCTATCCTCAGGCCGGTTAACTTCTCGACCTTGCGCAAGCGGTACACGAGAGTCTGGCGATGAATGCCCAGCTCCCGCGCGGTCTCACTCCACGAACAGTTGTGTTCGAGAAAGCAGCGGAGTGAGCGCAGTAATCGTCCATCGCGGGAAGCGTCGTAAGCCACCACCGCGCCGAGCACGCGTTCGGCCAGGCTACGCGCAAGCTCGACGCTCAGCGGCACGCCCCCAGCGCCGAGCCCCGGCTCTCCGTAGCGCACGAAAGACCGGCCGGCCTCACGCGCCTGGTGCAGCGCCCACCGTGCCTCCAACATCGCTTCCGGTACGCGCGAAAGCGTGCTGATCCGCTCGCTGAACCCGACAGATGCCGAGCGTATTCCCTCGCAGAGTGACTTCCTTGCCCGGTCGGTATCCGGCAGCAAGAGGTACACATCTCCCTCTCTGCGCAGCGCCACCTGGGGTATCTCATGCGCATCCAGCCTGTCCTGCAGCTCGCACAACGGCACGGTGTCCGCGGCGAGCGCAGCAACAGCGTACGGAGGCGGTGGAAACCGCTGCTCCTCCAGGAGCAGGTCAAGCGCAAGATCCGGCGTGATCCGCCGGTCTGCAAGGTGGGTGAACAGCTCTGCTCCTAACCGGCGCCTCCGCTCCAAATCCGCCGTCCTGCCTTCGAGAGCGAGCGCCACCACCGTCGCCACATGGCGAAGCACGACGATATCGTGCGCGGCACGGCGAGACCGCCCGCTGACCACGAGAAACGCGCGGCGGCGTGCTGGCACCGCGAGGGCGATCGTCGATGGGCCGGCGTCAGGGAGCTGGATAATGGCCGGTACCTGCTCACTCGAGTACCGCTCCAAGGCCCGTGACAGCGCTGGCGCGAGCGTCGCCGGCACACCGGCTTTCGGCGGGAGGACAGCCTGACCCATCGCTGGATCGAGGACGAGGAGCCTCGCCCCGACACACCGCTCCAGCCGGGCGATAAACTCGACGGGAGAAAGGTCGGCGTTGACGACCAAGCGCGCAACCTCGTACACCTGAAGCGTTCGCCACAGCCGGGCGTGCTCCTCTTCCCGGTTCGCGTCAGCGACAACCCGCGACACCGCGACAAACGGTACCTCGAATGCGGTGAGCATCACCGGAAAGCCCCAACGGTCGGCTGCCTCGAGCATCTCCTCCGAAAGCCTCGGGGCGCGCATCCCTTCGCAGATCATCACCCCGCTGAGCTGTGCCTTCACTAGCCGCTCGACGTAGGCAACCTGTCCGGCTGGATCAGCGGGGATGCCGATCCCTACCGTCATCACCAGCTCGCCGCCGCTCAGCCAGGCTGTCGGATCCTCCAACTCGCAGACGTGCGCCCAGGTCACCGAGCGGTCGATACCGGCCTCGCCCGCGATCAGGCGGGTCTGCAGGTCTGGTCGTTCCAGCAAGTCGCGTACAGTGATCCCCATAGCACCAGCATCGTACCAGGTTTACTCGCCTTTGTGAAAGTGTATGAAATACCTCTCGCGATTTCCGACGCTGGCGTATTGCCAGCTCCTTTCCAACAGGGTATAGGCGGAGTAGAGTCCGCCATCGACGCACAGGAGCTGATCGGCTCCTCCGACGCGCGAAGGCACACCTGACGCGACGCAGGGCAGCAGGCAGCGGGCTGCCTGCCGAGGCCATGTCGCGGAGTACCGCAAAGGAGTTGCATCGAGACCGTGGACGAACGAACTGCCCCCAGTAACCCGACGCGGGGAACCGCCCCACCGATCCCCCTGGCTGCGTTCCGGTTCTGGCACCCATGGCGGGTACGCTATCGGGACTGTGACCAGCAGGGAGTGGTGTACTTTTCGGTCTACCTCGAGTACACAGAACAGGCCATCATGGAATACTTTCGGCATATCGGTATCGCGCTATCTGAGACTATCCAAGACGGCAGTTTCGACTGGACTGTTGTTCATGCCGATATTGATTACCTCAAGCCCGCGCGCTTCGATGACCTGCTTCACATCGGCGTCCGCGTCCTGCGGTGCGGACGATCGAGCTTCGATGTCGAGTTCGTCATCGCTGACCCCAACCGAGAAACGATCCATGCCTTCGGCCGGCTGGTGCTTGTCTGCTTCGATTCCCGAGCGGGTCAGGCCTGTCCCATCCCCCAGCTTGTACGCGAGCAGATCCGGAAGTTCGAGGCCGCCTCATGGTGACGTGGAACCGACTCGAGCCGCTTCTCCGCCCGCGCAGTGTTGTGGTCGTCGGCGCTAGCCCCCGTCGGCGCATGGCTCGCACCGTGCTCGCCAACCTGCGGCGGTTCGGGTTCACCGGATCGGCCTGGGCGCTCCACCCGAGTGGCGAGCCGGTCGAGAGCTACGCCTGTTACCGAACAGTGGACGAGCTTCCGGAAGTGCCCGAGTGCGCTGTCATCGCGCTCTCCCCGGAAAATACGCTCCAGGTCGTCCAGCAGTTAGCCGAGCGAGGGCTGCGCGCGGCGGTCATCCTCGGATCCGGCTTCGGCGAAGCGGGGCAGGAAGGCCAGCGAATCCAGTCCGAGATCGCGGAGCTCGCTAGAGCCCACGGAGTGATGGTCTGCGGCCCAAACTGCCTCGGGCTCGTCACACCGGACGCTGGCGTGACCCTCACCGGGTATCACCTTCCCGACGACCTCGCCTCGGGCCCCGTCGTCGCGGTCGTCCACAGTGGGTCGGTCTTCTGGGCACTGGCACATAATACGCGAGGCATCCACTTCCGCTACCTGATCTCCAGCGGAAACGAAGCGGTCTTGACCGCGGCCGACTACCTGGCTGCCGCGCTGGCGGACCCGGAAGTCCGTCTCCTCGTTGCTTTTCTGGAAGCGGTGCGGGACGGCGAGCGCTTCCTCGAAATCGTCCAAGCCGCCCACGCGCGTTCGATCCCGGTCGTGGTGCTCAAGGTCGGACGTTCAGAGCTGGGTCGCTCGGCAGCACTGGCGCACACCGGAGCACTCGCGGGTTCCGACGAGGTCTTCCGCGATGTGATGGCGCAGCACGGCGTGATCCAGGTCGACACGATTGACGAGCTATACGACACCGCCGAATTCCTTCTCGCCGGCCGGTGGCCGACCAGTTCCCGAGTCGGTGTCGTCACCGATAGTGGAGGCGAGAAGACGCTGATTCTGGACTGGGGTGAACGGGTCGGTCTCGAGTTCCCCGCCTTCGCAGCCCAGACGTCAGCTCGCTTGCGCCAGATCCTCGCCCCCTATGTTCCAGTCAGCAACCCGCTGGACGCCTGGGGCGCCGGCAACTTCGAGGACGTCTACCCGGCAGCCCTCGCAGCGCTGGCTGACGACCCGAACGTCGAGACGGTCATACTCGGCACTGACATGGTGCGGGACACCGACGAGGCGCGCCTCTACGCAGAAGCGATGCTCTCGCTGGCGCGCCGCACGACCAAGCCGATTGCGGTCGTGACCAATCAGGCTACCGGCTTGGATGAGGCGGCAGTGCACGGGCTTCGCGCCGCTGGCATACCGGTTCTCCAGGGAACAGAGTATGGGTACCGGGCGATTGCCCGTGTTGCCGCCTACAACCGCTGGCGAGCAAGTGAACGACCTTCACTTTCACCACCGGTGCCGCTGGCAGAACTCCGCCGAGAACTGGACCAGCAGTTTCGGCATCGCCCGCGAGTGCTCGCCGAGTTCGAGGCCAAACAGCTCTTCGCGCTGGTCGGCCTGCGGGTACCACGCGAGAAGCTCGTCGTGGCCCTCGATGAAGCCATCGCGGCCGCTGAGGAAATCGGGTATCCGGTCGTGCTGAAGGCGCACGGCCCCGACCTGCTCCACAAGAGTGACCTCGGCGCGGTCCGCCTCCACCTCGCCGACCGCGAGGCGCTCACGCGTGCCTGGAGCGAGATGAACGCCGAGCTCCGGGCGCTCCCGTCGCAGGTAGTCACTGGTTTCCTCGTCCAGCAACAAGTCCCCTCGGGGCTGGAACTGATCGTGGGGTGTCACCGCGATCCTACGTTCGGCATGGTCGTGAGCGCTGGCCTCGGTGGCGAACTGGTGGAAATCCTGCGCGACGTGGTCTATCGCCGGGCGCCGGTCAGCCCGTGCGAGGCAGCGGCGATGCTCGCCAGCCTGCGCGCCACACGACTCTTCGACGGATACCGGCGCTTTCCCCGTCGCGACCGCGAGGCTGCCGCGGATGCCATCGCCCGCTTTAGCTGGTTTGCGCTGGCTGCAGCGGACCTCATCGAGGCAGCAGAGGCGAACCCACTCATCGTGCTCGAAGCAGGTGGTGGTGCCTGGGTAGTCGATGGACTCGTCATCGTGCGCGGAGCCGAAGGGAGGTAGGGCTTATGGAAGGCGTGCGACCCGAGGTGCTCGATTTCGTCGAAGCGACGAAACGCTATGTCTACGAGGAACTGATGCCACTGGAGGACGAGATCGAACGCACCGATCATCTGCCCCAGGAGGTCATCACCGACGTCGCCAAACGCGGCTACTTCGGCATGACGATCCCGAAGGAATACGGCGGCCTCGGCTTCAACCTCCTCGAGACCTGCCTGGTACTCGAACAGCTCCATAAGGCGCCGCTGGCGATCGGGTACGTCGTCGACCTCAACAACGGCATCGGCAGCCTCGCACTTCTCCACGGTGGCACCGAGGAGCAGAAGCGCGAGTACCTGCCTCGACTGGCACGCGGGGAAATCATCGGTGTCTTCGCGATGAGCGAGCCGGCCGTCGGTTCGGACGGCCAAGGCATCACGACGAGGGCCGAACGGCGCAACGGCCACTGGGTGCTGAACGGTGTTAAGTACTGGATCACCTGGGCGGAGCGCGGCGACCTGTTTACCGTCGCCGCGACGACCGACCCTGGGAAAGGGGCCCGTGGCGGCATTACCGTCTTCCTCGTCCCGAAGGGGACACCCGGCATGCGCGTGGCCCGGCGGCAGAAGATGATGGGGAACGCCGGTGTGGACGAGAGCGTGCTGGTCTTCGAGGACTGCACGGTGCCGGATGAAAACGTCCTCGGGGAAGTCGGCTGGGGCTTTCGGCTCCTGATGCGCACGCTCGACGAGGGGCGGGTCAAGTGCTGCGCGCTTGCGGTCGGCTACGCGGAGCGGGCGTGGGAACTGGCGCAAGCGTATATCAAGCGGCGCTACGCATTCGGGCAACCACTAGCTGATTTCCAGGGGATTCAGTGGATGCTGGCCGACGCGGCCACCACCATCTGGCTCTCCCGGCTGGCCATGTACGAAGCGGCTCGGAAGATCGACCGCGGCGAGTTCGCAGCGAAGGAAGCTGCGATGGCCAAACTGTTCTCGACTGAGTCCTGCCAGCAGGTCGTCGACGCGGCCGTTCAGTTGTTCGGTGCTCGCGGGTACTGCCGGGATTACCCACTGGAGCGGATCTACCGCAACTACCGCAGCCTGCGGATGGTCGAGGGTACGAGCGAGATCCAGCGTCGCATCATCTGGAAACAGATGAGCAAACTGTACGACCCAGTTCGTGCTCCGGACGAGCGAAGCCGTGAACACGCCATCCGGGTCGAGCGGATGCTGGAGCGAGCCCTGGCGGTCGACCGCCCGTACCAGGACTGGGGATTCCGTTATCTCGACGAGATCGATGCGGACGACTGAGTCCAATACCTCGACGGTAAACGCTTGCCAGTCCCCTGAGGACGGCGGAAGCGGAGGATACTCGACGTGATGTCATGCCGCAATACCCCAGCGACGATCGCGACGACACGTGCGGAGACGACGCTACGCGTACCACGACACCTCGTGTGGGCATTCCTTCTGGACGTCCCGCAGTCGGCGACGTGCCTACCCGGCGTGCAGAACGTCCGCCGTATCGACGACCGAACGTATGCCGGCGAGGTGCGCTTTCGCGTCGGCCCGCTCTCCTTCGGCTTCGAGACGACGGTCGTCATCACAGAGCTGGTCGAGGAGGAACGGCTGACGTTGACGGCCCACGCTGTCGATCCGCTGACCCGTGAGGCGATCGACGCCACCGCTGTTGCGGTGCTCGCCGACGCACCGGACTCGTCCACGCGTGTGCAATACGAGCTGCGCGTTGTGACGCCCGGAGTCCTCGCAGGGCTCGGCCGCCGGATGTTCGAGGACTTGAACCGCCGGATGGCCGCCGAGTTCCTGGCCCGAGTTGAAGAGCGGCTCATCGCGGGCACAGCACGCCCACCGTCTGCGCGGTGACCCTGAACGGCCGAAAGGAGGAACACCATGGCTGTTTACGAGTTGGTCATCGTTGGTGGCGGAAACCTCGGCCTTTGGACAGCCTATCATCTCGCAAAGCGCGGCCTGCGCCGGATCCTCGTCTGTGAACGATATTGGGCCGGCTACGGTGCCACGATGCGCTCAGCGGGGATCGTCCGCCAGCAGGGCGGTTCGGAGACTGCGGTCAAGCTCGGCAAGTGGTCGCGAGAGCTCTATCTGGGGCTCGCCAACGAGTTAGGAGTCGATAGCGGGTTTCGTGAAGTCGGGTACTACGTGGTCGCGTCGTCGGCTATGGAGAAAGCGGTCTTTCAGCGACTGGTCGAGCTACGACGGGATCACGGCGTCGCGAATGAGTGGTTGGAACCCGACGAGCTGAAGCGGCGACTCCCTTACGTCGACTGGGATCGCTTCGCCGGGGCAACGTTCACTCCGAACGATGGCTTCGTCGAGCCAGCGATTATCGCGCGCAACATCGCGATGGCGGCACACGCGCGCGGGGTCGAGCTGCTGGAGCGCTGCGAGGTTCGAGCGATCGAGCCGCGCGACAGCGGATACGCAGTCGTGACCGACCGCGGCACGTTCGAGGCTGAGCGCGTCTTGAACGCTGGTGGGCCGCGGGGTGCTCGCCAGATCGGGGCGCTGCTGGGCATCGACATCCCGGTGGCCGCCTCGCGCCATATGGTGATGTCTTTCCCCACGCGGCCGGAGAGCATGCCTCCCGATTTTCCGATGATGTTTGTCCTCAGCTCTGGCTACTACCTCAGGCCCGACGAGCAAGGCGTGCTGATCGGGTTCAGCAACCCGCTGGAGCAGGCAGACCCGAGCGACCGCTTCCTTCTGGAATTCGATTGGGACTACTATCAGAGCATCAAGTCGGATTGGGAAAGCGCTATCCCCGGACTGAGAGGCCTGCGTCTCGGGCGAGCCTGGACGGGCTCGATCGACTATACCCCGGATCAGCTGCCCATCATCGACGAGCCCCGCTTTGGCTTCTATGTCCTGACCGCCGGTGGCCACGGCATCATGTGGGGACCGGCATTGGGACTGAAGATGGCCGAACTGATCGTCGATGAGCGCGTGGCCGACCTGCCCGCTGACGAGATCCGGCTCAGCCGCTTTGCGGAGGGTCGTGCGGCTGCCGATGCCATCCATCTGCCGTTCCCGCAGTGAGAACGGGCAGTCATTGCTTTCTGCCGGGAGAGGGCGTTTAAGCCAGCGAGAGGGGGTTTGTACATGGCCGATCGACTCGACGCGCTCCTCCGCCTGCTGCAGCGACAGCACCGGATGCGCCGGCGCCACTTCATCACCACCGTACTTGCCGCGGGCGTCTCACTGACTGCCTGCCGCCAGCCAGGCACTCCGACTCAGGCCCCACCATCGGCAAGCCCGGCGGCTCCTGCTGCGACCCCGACGGCACCGCCCGCGGAACTCACCGTACCCGGCTATGACGACCCGAACCGCTGGAAGGGGCGCACCATTGTCGTGACCTCCTGGGGCGGTGCGCTCCAGGACGCGCTGCGCGAGGCGATCTACAAGCCGTTCATGCGCCTCACCGGCTGCCAGATCGTCGAGGACGCGACCGACGAGGCCAAGCTGCGCACGATGGTCGAGTCCGGGAACGTCCAGTGGGACGTGGTCGACGTGGGTACCGAATCGGTCATTCCTATGGGCCGGCTGAACCTGCTCGAGCCATTGGACTACAATACGATTGACACGAAGGACATCTTCCCAGAGCTGATCCTCGAGCACGGGGTCGGCTATTATTACTATTCGACCTGCCTGGCCTACCGCAAGGACAAGTTTCCCGACAAGCCCCCGAGCAGTTGGGCCGACTTCTGGGACGTCGAGGGCTTTCCCGGTCCTCGCGCCCTCCAGAAGTATGCCCAGTATGGCCCGATCGAGGCCGCGCTCCTCGCCGATGGGGTGGCGATCGATCAGCTCTACCCGCTCGACGTCGACCGCGCGTTCCGCTGGCTAGATCGCATCAAACCGCATATCACTGTCTGGTGGGAGGCTGGCGCCCAGCCGGCGCAGCTCCTGTCCGACGGAGAGGTCGACATGACCGATGCGTGGATCGCGCGGGTGCAAGTCTTGATCGAGCAGGGTGCGCCCCTCGCCTACACCTGGAACCAAGGTCGGCTATCGAGCGATTCGCTGGTTATCCCGCGCGGCTCGAAGAACGTCGACGTGGCGCACGACTTCATCAACTTCGCCTTGCGGCCGGAGATCCAAAGCTTATTCGCGATGATCTACCCTAACGGCCCGGCTCACCAGAAGGCCTTCGACGCCCTCCCGCCGGAGCGCTTGGCTATCTTGCCGAGCGCACCGCAGAACAAGGCAATTCAGGTTTATCCTGACTACGAGTGGTGGGCTCAGCACCTCGACGAGGTCGTCGAGCGTTTCAACGCCTGGGTCGTTGGATAGAGCACTGGCTGATCCTGGACTCCGAAGCTCGTGCGCCTCGGCACGCAGCTTGACCCGGGACTACCGGCCAGGTCGATGGCTCTCGGCCTGGCCGACCCTGTGTTCAGTCGTGAGTGGTTGTGAGGATGCCGACACAGGGGAGCGCAGCGGTCTCAGGTCAGGGCGTAGAATTCAGCTTCCTCGCCGCCAAGGGCGATCACATCGTAGATATGCCGGACGGCCCAGCGCTGCCCAGTCCAGAGTAGCCGCGCGACCGTCTCCTCGAGATCGCACCACGCGTAGTCGTTGTAGTCGCTGGCGAGCTGGAGTGTCGCCCTCGACTCAGCGAGCGCGGCGAACGATGGGGCCAAGACGATCGAGTCGGTCGTATGGTCGTAGAACTGGTTGATAAAGTCAGCCGAGTACAGCTTCTGAGGAACGAGACCTGTCTGCTCGCGCAGCTCGCGCAGTGCGGCCTCGACAGCGCGCTCGTGCGGTAGGATCTTCCCGTGCACGGCCTGCCAGGTGTTGCCGAGCGGGACATCGGGGCGCCGATGCAGCAACAGGAACTGCACGGTCTTGCGGTGGCGGCGAAAGACATAGACGTCGACGATGTCGCTGACGATCTTGGGCATCCCCCACCCACATCCCTGTACCAGGAGCGGTTCGCCTTCCCTCGCTCGGAAGCATAACCTAGCCGGGAACAACACACCGGCCAGGTGGTCACCCGCGATGGCGTCGTCGCCAGAGCCAGTAGCGGAGCCGACCCACTAGGCCAACGCGAGATGGAGGGAGATCGATGTCTCGTCCTCGCCAGCGCCGCGAGCTGGACGAAGTCGTAGCACTGCGGCGGAATTGCGCCACGATCGGGAGAAAGAAGACCACCAGGCTCCCGATAGCCAGCAGTACCGCGAGGGTCCGCGACCACTCAGAGAGCACGAGAGCAAGGAGCGCGAGGCCGAAAGTCGCCCCTATCCAGACCCAGGTTGATTCCATCCAGAGCGACCACCGTCTGGTGTGGGGCTTGACGAGTTCCAGACGTGGCCGCCGTCGAAAACGCCGACTCCAGCGTCGCCAGGCCGGCTCGCGGTCTGCCTGCTCCAGGATCTCTCGGATCTGGTCTTCCAGGCGAGTCGGACGTCGATTTTCCGGCATGGACACACCCCCTCAGGCCAGATGGAGAGGCGTGCGGGCGAGCTCGTGGACGGCCGCGATGGCGAGGTCGATCTCCTGCTCTGTCGTGAAGAAGCCCGGTGAGAAGCGTACCGTCCCGCCGGGGAAAACGCCCAAGGTCCGGCAAGCATCTGGCGAGCAATGCAGGCCGGTGGCGCAGGCTATGCCGAAACGACGATCGAGCACATCGCCAAGGTCGGCTGGGTTCCACCCATCGACGACCAAAGAGACAACAGCCACCCGCCGCCTCGCGTCGGAGGGTGAAAGGACACGCACACCCGGGATGCCATTCAGCCCCTGCACCAGGCGGTCTGCGAGCGCTCGGACGCGTGCTGCTACTCGCTCGATTCCGATCTGGTGCAAGAATTCCAGCGCGGCACCCAATGCAGCGATTCCAACAGTATTGAGCGACCCAGCTTCATAGCGATCCGGAAGCTCATGGGGCTGGACGTCTCTCTCTGTGTCCCCCCGGGTACCTCCCTCGCGCAGCGGCGACAACTCGGACGGCTCAACGCGCGAACCGATAACGAGTGCGCCGGTCCCTGGCGGCCCCAGTAAGGCTCGGTGCCCGCTGAAGGCCAGCAAGTCGGCGTCAAGGTCGGCGAGCGTGAACGGGAGCACGCCGACGGTCTGCGCAGCATCGACGAGTAACAGAGCCCCGTGCTCGTGCACGACATCTGCCACCTCACGAATGGGCTGGATCGCGCCATTCACGTTCGAGGCATGAGTCACCGTCACCAATCGGGTATTGGGTCGCAGCGCCAGGCGGATTGTCTCTGGGTCGATGAAGCCCTCAGCAGTGGCCGGTACCTTTGTCATGCTGACACCAATCGCCTCCAGGGCACGCAGGGGCCTCCGCACGGAGTTATGTTCCAGTACCGTCGTCACGACGTGGTCACCGGGCGAAAGCAGACCCTTGATGGCGAGATTGAGCGCATCGGTGGCATTGGCCGTGAAGACGACCCGCGAGGGATCGTTGACGCCGAGTAGCCTCGCCAGTCCCCAGCGTGTCTGCTCGACTGCTCGCGCAGCTTCCCGGGCCATCAGGTGGCAGGTGCTCACCGGGCTTGCCGCCGCGCCACGCAAGAACTCGCCGAGCGTCTGGTAGACGATTTCGGGCTTGGGCCAGCTCGCGTGGGCATTGTCTAAGTAGATCATGGCTCACATTCCGACATAGCGGGCGTAGACGGCCCTCGCCTCGGCGGGATCGGTGACTCCCTTGATGATCGCCCGTCCGTCGGGAAACATCGTCAACTCGAACGATTCAGCCCGAAACCGCAAGACGTGGCTGTTATAGCTTACCTCACCAGAGCCACGGAGTCGCTCCGCGAGCACAGGGAACGAGACCGTGACAGGCGGTCGAATGCTCACCTGTACCGCATCGCGCCCGCAGAGCTGAAGGGTCTGTGATGCCGGAACGCGCTCGAGGAAGTCGTAGCGACCGAGGCCACAGGTCGGACACTGTGGGCTGCGTTCCGGCAGCTCGAGGCGCATCATCTCAAGCGTCCAAACATCGAAACCAAGCAACCACCGGCTACCTGCCTCTGGGTGTCCCACCAAGAGCTTGATCGCCTCGCTTGCCTGCAGCGCCCCAACCACCGCGACCGCCGGGCCAAGGACGCCGGCCGTGTCGCAGGTCGGCGCGACACCGGGCGGGGGCGGATCGGGGAAGATACACCGGAGACAGGGGGTCTCCCCTGGGACGATGGTCATGGTCGTCCCGTGGGTCGCGATAACACCGCCGTAGATCCACGGTCGGCCGAGTTTCACCGCCGCATCGTTGAGAAGATAGCGTAGCTCGAAGTTGTCGCTACCATCGATGATCAGGTCGACGTCGGCGATGAGGCGCTCGATATTGTACGAGTTCACGTCCTCGACCACCGGCTCCAGCCGCACCTCGTGGTTGACTGTACCCAGACGCCGCGCTGCCGCCACGGCCTTCGGGGTCGCTGCCTCGACATCCGCCTCGTCGAAAAGGACTTGCCGCTGGAGGTTGGTGAGTTCGGGGACGTCCCGATCGATGAGGCGTAAGAAGCCGACCCCAGCACGAGTCAGGTGGTCGGCGACATGAGAACCGAGTGCCCCCACGCCGATAATGCAGACCCGTGCACTCCGCAGCCGCTGCTGGCCATCAACGCCAATCTGCGGCAACAGCACTTGGCGATGATAACGATCAATGGAGAGCCTCTGCCTGCTCATGCGG
This sequence comes from uncultured Thermomicrobiaceae bacterium, assembly GCA_938082375.1. Taxonomy (GTDB): domain Bacteria; phylum Chloroflexota; class Chloroflexia; order Thermomicrobiales; family Thermomicrobiaceae; genus Thermalbibacter. The sequence continues at coordinate 20,596 of CALKCJ010000004.1, read as the reverse complement.
ACAGCCCTTTCCGGTCATCGTCCGAACTCTATGGTACAGTTGCCGGAGGCTGTCCCCAAGACGCTCGCTCCGTCGGAGTACCGTCGAGCAGGAGCTAAGCATTTCTCGAAGGGTGATGACGAGTCCGTGGCAGTCATTCGGTTTACCGTTATCGACTCTCAGGGCGCTGTCAGCTTCGTAGGCCCAGGCCATGCCATCAAGATGTTCGCGGCTGCCTGTAGTCGTGGCCCGCGAACGCTCCAGGAGCTCCTCGAGTTCACGCGGCCGTACGATGCCGACTTTATCAACGAAGTGCGGAGAGGGCTGGCGATCTTCGACGAGCACAACACGCCGGAGGACATGTCGGCCTTCCGGGCGATGCTCCAGCAGAGACCGCCCTCAACGTTGCCCCCCTTCCGCGTGCTGGACGAGGTGACGCGTGATCTCAGTCTGCAACCCGTCGATTCAGGCTTGATCCTCTACAACCTCGGCGCGCGGCGCATCATCCAGATCCAGAACAGCTACGGCGAATTGCAACGTGAGGATCGCGGTCGAATCCGCCGGTCAGGACAGCCCACCCGTCTGCTCTACTACTACCGGCTCCCCGATGACTGGGCCATCGTTCCGTAACGCTGGAGCGCTGGCCTGTCATCCCGCTACTTGACACCCAGCGCTTAGCTGCTCATACGGCGTGACCAGGAACGGCACTACGGTACACAGCGGCATGAAAGCCAGTACGTGGTGACCCAACGAGAACCGGAATTCGACGAGCAGCGACCTCGGCGGTTTCCGTTCCACCGTACCCCCTCACCATCGGAGTGCTGACTTGCCGGCCACGCATCTGTGACTGTACCCGCCCCAAACGCTAAGACATCGCCCGCGGAGTTCAGATGGTAGCGGGAAACAGCGATGCGGTTCAAAGAATAGAACGGCTTCGGCCCGATGGCCGGCTCCTCTCCTGGCGCCTGCTGGTCCCCGGCGGCGTGCCCTGGCTCCGCCCCTGGCCGTTCCTGATCCAGTGGGACGTCCCCGATGACGAGCGGCTCGCCTGGGAACGGCGGGAACTCACGCGAACGGAGCGTCGCGGGTCGTCAGGCTTGCTGTCGTCGTCGCCGATCTGGAGCGTGGAATCGACCCGTACGAGCAGCAGCTCGGTCTGGAGCTGCAGGAGCAAGATGAGGGGCCGGAGCTGGCTGCCCGGCGGGCTCACTTCCAGGCCGGCGGGTTCACTATCGAGTTGCTGGCGCCAGCGGGGGACCGGCCGGTGGAGCAGGCCATCGAGCGTGACGGCGAGCATCCCCTCGAGCTCGTGCTCCAGGTCAGAAACCTGGAGGAGTCGAGGCGGATCCTGGAGCAGGCTGGTATCGCCGTCGAGCTGCCGTCGGGCCGAGCCGGAATCGTTATCCCGGAGCAGCAGGCGCTCGGTGCCCGCCTGGCGTTGGTGCAAGCGAGCCGCTAGCGAGCTACTGGTCGTGCCATTGTCAAAGCCCGGCGCTGCGACGGTCTCCGGCGACTCCCGGACAACCAAGGAGGGTATACTTCTCGGGTGCCGTCGAGGATGACGACTGCCAGTAAAGGTGTGCTATGCCTGAATTCCAGCTCGTGACCGATCTCCGACCCACCGGAGACCAGCCACAGGCGATCGAGAAGCTCGTCGATGGGCTGCGACGAGGCTATCGGCACCAAACGCTCCTCGGGGTCACTGGCTCCGGCAAGAGCGTTGTGGGGCGCACGCCTATCCTAGTCCGGCAGGGGACACGTGTTGCTGTCGCGGAGATCGGACTACTGATTGATCGCCTGATGGCGCACCACGCAAGGCGATGCTACCGTGTGGCGGACGCTGAACTCCTCGAGCCGACAGGGCTCGAAGAACCGATCGAGGTTTTCAGCTTCGACCCAAAGAGCGGGCAGGCCTCGTGGAAGCCGGTTCGACAGCTCATTCGCCACAGCTCCCCAGACGAGTTGTGGAAAGTGACGACAGCCTGCGGCCGCACGATCGTCGTCACAGGCGATCACAACTTCTTCGCCCTACGAGATGGACAGCTCCGCTTGCTCCGTACCGATGAACTCCGGGCTGCTGATTACCTGCCTTTGCCACGCGAGCTACCCGAACCCGCCGATCCACTTGTCGCTCTCCCTCTCACGGAAGAGCTGGATGGAGACCAGCGCGTGTCTGTGGCGCCGGAAGACTTCTCCGAGGTCTGCGCAGAGCATCGGGCAGCGCGCCAGCCGCTACTCTCCCGCCCAGAGGCACACGCGCTCATCCATCAGGGTGGACGCGTATCTCTCGGGCTGCATCGACAGATGATGGCTGAAGCGCCGTCCCTGGCCGCGCGAGCGTTCCTTGGGGCACTCGCGCGTCGGCATACCGCAGCAGCCTCTCTGCCCCTCACCCCAGCGCTGCTACGACTGCTCGGCTACTACGTGGCGGAAGGCCTTGGCGGATCACGGTGTTTCATCCTGTCATCGGCCGATCCCGAAGTCGTCTGGGGCGTCGAGGAGAGCCTCAAGGCGCTTGACTTGCGCTGGCATCGTCGGCAGGGAACCTATGGCTATCGCGTGAACGCACGTTTCTGGGCACACCTGCTTGCCCGGTGGTGCGGTGGAGACGCCCGATCCAAGCGGCTTCCCCCGTTTTGGCCTCGCCTCTCCAACGAGCAGCTAGCCCAGCTCCTTAGGGCATACTTTACAGCCGATGGAAATGTCGAACGTGCTGAGGTGACGTGCCTTACTGCAAGTGAGTCGCTCGCCTCAGACCTCTCCTACGCCCTGCTTCGTTTCGGGATCGTGGCGCGTATCCGACCTCAACCGGCGAACCTGCCCGGTCGCTCAGAGCAGCGCGTCTACTGGAGCCTTTCCATCTCAGGGCAGGAATCCCTCCAGCGTTTCCACGAGTCAATCGGCTTTGCCCTGACACGCAAGACCGAGCGACTCGAGAGGCTGCTCACACGGGTGGGCAACACGAACGTCGATATCGTGCCGCTGGACGGATCGAGGCTCCGACAACTGCGCATCACGCTCGGCCTATCACAGGCTCAACTCGCCGAGCGAGCAGCGTGCAGCCGTTCCATGCTGTCGCAAATCGAGAATGGCCATCGCCACCCTTCGCGCCTCCTCGCTTGCCGGTTGCTCGGTGCCCTCAAAGAGGCTGCGGAGATGCGGGCAGACGTTACAGCGCTCCGACAACTGAAGGCGATGGACTCGCTGCTGCACCTTTTCTGGACGCCGATCAGGTCGGTTGAGTCCGCGCCCGGTGAGGCCTTTGTGTACGACCTAGCCGTTGCTGACAATGAGACGTTCTTGGCCGGCCACGGCGGCCTGTTCGTCCACAACACATTCACCATGGCCAACGTCGTCGCCCAGGTGCAGCGCCCCACGCTGGTGCTGGCGCCCAACAAGACGCTGGCCGCCCAGCTCTACAGCGAGTTCCGCGAGTTCTTCCCGCACAACGCGATCGAGTATTTCGTCAGCTACTATGACTATTACCAGCCGGAGGCCTACGTCCCGCGCACCGATACCTACATCGAAAAAGAGACGGAGATCAACGACGAGATCGACAAGCTGCGCCACGCTGCCACCCGGGCGCTCCTGACACGGCGTGACGTCATCATCGTCGCCAGCGTCTCCTGCATCTACGGCTTGGGCTCGCCGGAAGAGTACGGCAAGACCGTCATCTCGCTCCGGCGCGGTGGCAAGATCCGCCGAGACAAGCTGCTCCGCCACCTGGTCGATATCCAGTACGACCGCAACGACCTGACCCTGGTACGCGGCACCTTCCGAGCTCGGGGCGATGTCATCGAGATCTTCCCGGCCTATGAGGAGATCGCGGTGCGGGTCGAGCTCTGGGGCGACGAGATCGAGCGGATCGTCGAGATCGATCCGCTGACCGGCGAGATCCTCGCGGAGCGCGCCGAGATCGATATTTACCCCGCCAAACACTGGGTGACGAGCCAGGACAAGCTCCTGCTGGCCATCCAGGACATCGAGGCGGAACTGGAGGAGCGTGTGCGTGAGCTGGAGGCAGCGGGTAAGGTACTGGAGGCCGCCCGGCTCAAGCAGCGCACTCTCTACGACCTGGAGATGCTGCGGGAGGTCGGCTACTGCTCAGGTATCGAGAACTACTCCCGGCATCTCTCGCGGCGGGCGCCCGGCGAGCCGCCGTGGACGCTGCTCGACTATTTCCCCGAGGACTTTCTGCTGTTCATCGACGAATCGCACATGGCCATCCCCCAGGTGCGCGGCATGTACCACGGGGATCGCTCCCGAAAGGACGTCCTGGTCGAGTACGGGTTCCGCCTCCCCTCGGCCCGCGATAACCGGCCGCTTACCTTCGAGGAGTTCCTCGAGCGCATCAACCAGGTGATCTACGTCTCGGCCACGCCAGGGCCATTCGAGCTGGAGGCGAGCCAGCAGGTGGTCGAGCAGGTGATCCGCCCGACCGGCCTCCTCGATCCGGAGATCAGCGTCCGGCCCACCCGCGGCCAGATCGACGACCTGATCCACGAGATCCGCCAGCGCGTCGCGCGCGGCGAACGGGCGCTCGTCACCACGCTGACCAAGAAGATGGCTGAAGACCTCGCGGACTACCTCAAGGAGGTCGGCGTCCGCACCCACTACCTGCACAGCGAGATCGAGACGCTTGAGCGTGTCGAGATCCTCCGCGACCTGCGGCTCGGCGTCTACGACGTGGTCGTCGGGATCAACTTGCTTCGCGAGGGTTTGGATCTGCCCGAGGTCTCGCTGGTGGCAATCCTTGATGCCGACAAAGAAGGGTATCTCCGCTCCGAGACCGCGTTGATCCAGACCATTGGCCGGGCCGCTCGGCATGTCAACGGTCTGGTGATCATGTATGCCGACACAGTGACCGACTCGATGCGGCGTGCCATCGACGAGACCTACCGTCGCCGGGCCATCCAGATGGCCTACAACGAGAAACACGGCATCGTCCCGCGCGGCATCGTCAAAGAGGTGCGGGATCTGACCGACCGCGTTAAGGCGGTCGCCGAGGAGCGAGCCGGCTACCGTGCCGAGGGCGACGGCAAGCCGGGCATCATTGCTGAGCTGCCGCCCGACGAGCTGGCCCGGCTGATCCGCGACTTAGAGAAACGGATGAAAGAAGCCGCGAAAGCGCTCGAGTTCGAGAAGGCGGCGCTCATCCGCGACCAGATCATCGAGCTACGTCGTATTCAAGAGGTGCTCACCTGAACGGCTCGGCCCTGCGGGCCCGTTGTCAGGCGGTTACTGCAGGCTACCAAGGCACGAGGCATCGGAGGAGGCCGCTCAGGTAGCCTCCCTGGTGCAAGCCGCGGGCAATGACATTCGCGTAGCGAAGGAGACGAGTGGCACCGATGTCGGGACGACGCCGGAGCAGACGGCAGGCACGAGGGCGGCAGCGCTGGGTCGTGCCGGCAGCACTCGGGTTACTCGCTATGGGGGTCTTCGCCGGCTGGCTGGCCCTCGGGCTGCGTGGCGAAGCCGGTGAGGCACCGGCCGGCCCGCCCACTGCGACACCGATACCGTCCACGGATCTCGGGATCGAGACCGTAACACCGGTTGTCGACGAGCGGACGCCGACGCCTGAGGAGAGCGTCACCTCATCGCCCGGAGGACCATCGACTCCGGAGCCGAAACCCACACCAGCAGCAACGCTCGTTATCGGACAGTTCGGCGAGCTGCCGCCGCCGAACATGCCGCAAGCGCGGCCCGATCTCGCTCGCCTGCAGCCGCACTACACCCTCGCACTGCGCCTCGACCTTGTACCGAAAGAGGCTCCGGTCTACCGTGCGGTGCCGAGAGTCTGGGACGCGGATCGAGTGAAAGCGATTGCCCTAGCGCTCGGCATCGAGAGTGAGGTCACCCAAGCAGGCGATGCCTTCCACGTCGCTGACGCGGAACAGGAACTCTATGTCTCCGGCGATCAGATCCAGTACCAACGACTGGCAACGGCGCAGCCTGGCGGCAAGCTACCTGACGACGTGGTGCTGATCGAGACCGCGCGTGACTGGCTTACTTCACACCAGCTCATAAGCGAAGGGCTGGGGGAAGGAACGGTAACTGACCGGCTGGAGGCTGACTTGGCGATCGTGGTCTTTCAACCGGCCGAGCCGTCACCCATCCTCGCCGCTGTGCCGCGTGCCACGGTGGCCATTACCGCAGATGGCGCGATTCAGCAGGCGTTCATTAACTGGCCCGCCGCGTTTGAATCAGCCATCTACAGTCTGCGGGACGCGGCCTCACTGTGGCAAGACGTCGTGCGGGGACGGGGATACCTGGAGGTCGAACTGGACGGTTTACCCCTGGGTACCGAACCGTTACCGGCCAGCGTGACCATCACTGGCGTCGAAATCGTCTACACCGATGCGGGGAACCCTGGCAGCCGTTACTTGACACCGCTGGTTCGCTTCACCGGCGAGGCAATGATCACGGGCATCAACGGTACTGTTCCCGTTCGAGTATCAGTGCCTGCCGTGGCCGCTCAGGCCGCGCCGCGTGGCTAGGCGAGCGGCGTCGAAAGACCTGCTCTCGGCAGGCCAGAGGTAGCTATACGGCCACCGTGCCTGAGACGACAAGGAAGGGGGACATTCTTGACAGGGAAGACGACACGCCGGTCGCTCGGTCGCACGTCACAGCAGCCATACGTCGCTAGCCTTGCCCCGCCCAAGCGAGCCGGTTCCCGGAGTGCCGCCAGGGTACTGGCCGCGGCGCTGCTCCTAACCTTGTCACTCACGCCACTGCTCTCTCCACCCACCGTGCACGCTGCCCGCCCGGCAGTGATCCGATGGGGCTACTACGTGACCTACGATCCCGCGTCGTGGCGCACGCTGCAAGCGCACATCGGCCAGCTCGACATCGTCGCACCCTACTTCTACCACCTCAACGCCGATGGCTCGGTTACGGATTTCAGTGATGCCCGCGCACTTGATCTCATGCGCCGCTCCGGTGTGCAGATCGTGCCGATGATCAAGAACGTGCCGCGCTGGGACGAGTTCCACGACCTGATCGACACCGCGGAGAAGCGGGCGAAGATTATCGAGCGCGTGGTGCAACTGGTCGTGGATGGAGAGTATGACGGCATCCACATTGACTTCGAGGCGGTCAATGCCGGCGACGCGCCGCTGCTGACCGCTTTCATGCGCGAGCTCGCCGACGCGCTCCGGCCTCGCGGCAAGCTGGTCACGCAAGCCATCCCCGCGCGCACCTCGGACACCCCGACAGCCTGGGGTGGTGCTTACGACTACGCAGCACTCGGCCAGATCAACGACCTCGTGGTGATCATGGCGTACGACTTCCACTATAGTGGAGGCAGTCCCGGGCCGATCGCGCCGATGACCTGGGTTCAGCGCGTCGTCAACTACGCTGAGAGCAAGATCCCCAGGCCGGTCGTCCTGCTCGGTATCCCGCTGTACGGTTATGACTGGGATACCGTGGAAGGGCCACCAGCCAGCTCCGTCCGCTATGAGCAGGCCATCGCGCTCGCCGCCCGGCCGGGCGCGACAAGCGGCTACGATGCCTTCGAGCAGGAAGCTTGGGTGCGCTACACCGATGAGGAAGGGCACGCTCACGAGATCTGGCACGCGAACGCGGCCAGCGTTGCCGCGCGACTGAGGATGGTGCTCGACGAGGGACTCGGCGGGTTCGCCGTGTGGCGGCTGGGACACGAGGATCCCGGCGTCTGGGAGGAGATCGCCCGGCTCAACACTCCGGCCACGCGCATCCCGGCAGTACCTTCCACCCGGGATCGCCTCTACTTCTCGGAAACTGGTCACTCACTGGCCTTCGGCTTTAAGCAGTTCTGGGAGCGCAGCGGTGGCCTGATGGTTTTCGGTTACCCCCTGACTGAGGAGTTCGACGAGCTGAACCCTGACCTGGGCAAGAACCGCACCGTCCAGTACTTCGAGCGTCAGCGCTTTGAGTTTCACCCCGAGCTTCGTGGCACACCGTACGAGGTACAGCTTGGGAGGCTCGGCGTCCAGGACGCCCAGCGGCGTGGCCTCCTGGGTACCGCGCCGTTTCGGCCACTGGATGCGAGCACCGACACTGACTGCGACTACTTCCCGGAGACCGGGCATCGTCTCTGTGCCAGCTTCCGCGCCTACTGGCGGTCACACGGGTTGGAGTTCGGCGATCCTGGCGTCTCGTTCCGGGAGTCGCTCGCCCTCTTTGGCTATCCCATTAGTGAGGAGTTCACCGACCCTGCTTCCGGTCTCACAGTGCAGTACTTCGAGCGGGCCCGCTTCGAGTACCATCCGGAGAACCCGGAGCCGTATCGCGTGCTGCTGGGGTTGCTCGGGATCGAGGAAGTGCGCGCGAGGGGGTGGATCCGATGAGGGAGCAAACTCCGCCAGCTCGACGGTTGATCCTGGTCCTTCACGGCCCGAACCTGAACCTCCTCGGACGGCGAGAGCCGCACATTTACGGCTCAGCTACGCTGCAGGAGATCAACGAGCGGCTCCGCCAAATGGCGGAAGCGCGTGGCTTTGAACTCGTGACCGTGCAATCAAACCACGAGGGCGAACTCATCGACCTGATCCAGCGGTACGGTTGGAGCACCTGTGGTATGGTGATCAACCCTGGCGCGCTGACGCACTACAGCATCGCCCTGCGTGACGCGCTGGCCGCCGTTCCCGCTCCAGCAATCGAAGTCCACCTCTCCAACGTGCATGCGCGCGAACCGTTCCGACAGCGCTCGGTGATTGCGCCGGTTACACTGGGCCAGATCGCCGGGCTCGGGCCGGCCGGGTACGAGCTCGCCCTGCGGTACTTGATGGATCGCGCGGAGGAGGAACTGCCGTGAGCGCAAGCGATCGAATCGCCGCGCTGCGCGAGCGCCTGCGCGAGCGAGGCCTCGACGCCGCTGTGATCACCCACCCCTCGAACCGCTTCTGGCTGAGCGGCTACACCGGTGAGGATATCCCGCCCAACGAGTCCAGCGGCCACCTGGTGATCGGGCTCGAAGCGGCTTACCTCGTGACCAGCCGGCTCAACGCCGAGCAGGCACGGCTGGAAGCACCCTGCTTCACGGTCTACGATCGGGAGCGTGACTTTGCCAGGGCCGACGCAGTACTCCTGCGAGAACTCGGCGCTCGACGCATCGGCTTCGAAGACCAAGCGATCCTCTATCGCGACTACCGCACGCTGCAGCAAGAACTCGGTAACGGCGTCGAGTTGGTGGCACTCGAGACCCTGGTCGACGACCTCCGGGCGGTCAAGAGCCCAGAAGAAGTCGAGCTGATCGCCCGCGCTCAGGCCCTGACCGACGAGGCCTTTATGCAGGTGGTGCCGACGATCCGCCCCGGCCAGACAGAACGAGAGATCGCCTGGCACCTAGAGCAAGCCCTGCGCGAACTTGGGGCCGAGGGGCTTGCGTTCCCGATCGCTGTCGCCTCGGGGCCAAACAGCGCTCTCCCCCACTACCGGCCGACAGACCGGCACGTGCAACCTGGCGAGCCGATCGTGATCGACATGGGGGCGACGGTCGCCGGGTATTGTGCCGACCTTACGCGCACCATCTGGATCGGTGACGCCGGTGAGCAACTTGAACGCGTCTTCAACGTCGTTCTGGCGGCGCTGGAGGCAGCCGAAGTGGGTATCCGGGCTGGAATGACCGGAAAGGAAGCTGACGCCCTCGCGCGTGAGGTGATCGCGGCGGCGGGCTTCGGTGAGACGTTCACTCACTCGCTCGGGCACGGCGTGGGAGTGCGGGTGCACGAAGCACCGTCTCTCTCGCCCCGTAGCGAGCGGCCGCTGCAGGTCGGTAACGTGGTGACAATCGAGCCCGGCATCTACATCCCCGGTTGGGGCGGCGTACGCATCGAAGATCTCGCCGTGGTGGAGGAGGACGGCGCGCACATCGTCACAACGGTGCCCAAGCGCATCTCCGTCGCGGTGTGAGGCAATCAGCACCGTCGCTATGGACGCTGACCGCCGACCGTCGCACTCGGTGCCGATTGCCTCAGTCAGCCGTCACTGCGGTCACGACCGTCCGGCAGAGAGTTCGAAGGGCTCCGCGCGGCGGCATCGGACGAGCTGATCGGGTCGGCGCTGATCTTGTCCGCAAGCTCTAGTAATCCTACAACTGTACCGGGCGGCTGTACGGGCCGCGAGAACCAACACGTATACTGACTCGTAACTGCGTGTCTCTTCGCGGGAGTATCGACACACGGGAGAGTTCAGGATGATCGAAACCGGTGATCTTCGCAAGGGGTTGACCCTGCTGATCGATGGCGACCTGGTTCGTGTGCTCGACTTCCAGCACGTGAAAGTTGGTCGGGGGAGCGCCTTCGTACGGCTGACACTCCGCAACCTGCGGACTGGCGCCACGACGACCACGACCGTGCAGGCAGGCTCCCGTTTCCAGCTCGCTCCGCTCGAGCGCCACCGGGTTCAGTTCCTCTATGAGGAGGAAGGCCAGTACCACTTCATGGATCTCGACAGCTTCGAGCAGTTCACGCTTGACCGTGAGGCTCTGGGAGAAGCCGTAAGCTACCTGAAAGAGAATATGACGCTGGATCTGCTCACGTACAACGGACAGGCGATCGAGGTCGAGTTGCCAGTGACCGTCGACTTGAGAGTCACCGAGACCGAGCCAGGGGTACGCGGCGACACTGCTGCTGGCGGAACCAAGCCGGCCCGCCTGGAGACAGGACTCGTGGTCAGCGTGCCGCTCTTCATTAACGTCGGCGACGTGATCAAGGTGGACACGCGAACCGGCGAGTATATCGAGCGAGTGAGCTAGCGGCCGATGGCACCGCGCGGAGGACACAGCCAGAGCATCGATTACACTGCGCTCACGCAGGTAGTCCGTGAGCTGGTCGAGGTGATGCGGCGAGCCAGGTTGTTCCGTCTTGAAGTCGCTCATGGTGACCTGCGGATTCTGCTAGAAGCGGAACCAGCAGGGGCGACAGCCCCCGGTGTCGCTACCAGCGGCCCGCTGTCGCTCGCGTCGCTCCCAGCCACCCAAGAAGTAGCGGAGGAAGCCAGCACTTTTACCCTCGACGCCCCCATGGTCGGCACCTTCTACTCCGCCCCTGCGCCCGGCGCCGATCCGTTCATTCAGGAGGGTGACCGTGTGGAGCCCGGGCAGACCGTCGCGATCATCGAGGCGATGAAGATCATGAACGAAATCGTTGCCGAGCGGCCGGGCGAGGTGGTTGCGATCCTCGTCGCGAACGGGCAACCCGTGGAATACGGGCAGCCGCTGATCCAGTTTCGAGCGGTGGAGGGATGAGCGGCAGCGAATCGATGTTCACTGTTCTCAGCGTCGCCGAGCTGACCTCCTATATCCGGGAGGTCATCGAGCGCGATCCGATGCTGGAGAGTGTTTGGGTCAGCGGCGAAGCGGCCAACGTCGTCCGCTCCACCGCAGGCCATGTCTATTTCTCACTGCGCGACCCGACGTCACAGATCAAATGTGTCCTGTTCCGCTCGCTTGCCCGCGTGCAGGTCTACCTCCCCGAAAACGGGGACGCTGTGCTCGTGCACGGGAACGTTTCGGTCTACGAGACTGCCGGCGTGTATCAGCTTTATGTCGATCAAGTACAGCCACTCGGTGATGGACGGGTGAGGCTCGAGTTTCAGCAGCTCTACCAGAAGCTCAGCCGGGAAGGGCTCTTCGATCAGAACCGGAAGCGCCCACTGCCAGCGTGTCCGCGCTGCATCGGCGTGATCACCTCGCCAACCGGAGCTGTCTGGCACGATATCCAGACCGTGCTCCGACGTCGCTACCCGCTGGCCCACCTGCTGCTCGCGCCCGCTCAGATGCAGGGCGATGACGCACCCGCTTCGATCATCGCCGCCCTTGAGCAGCTCAACCAGGACGGCCGAGCTGATGTCATCATCATCGCGCGTGGCGGGGGATCGCTCGAAGATCTGTGGTGCTTCAACAGCGAGCTTGTCGCCCGAGCCGTCTTCGCTTCCCACATTCCGGTCGTCTCAGCGATCGGCCACGAGACCGATGTGACGCTCTGCGACCTGGTCGCTGACTATCGGGCCCCGACCCCGTCTGCCGCTGCCGAGATCGTGGCGCCTGACCTGCGCGCACTTCTTGGTGAGCTGATCGAACACGGAAGCCGTTTGACCTCCGCGATCGAGGTCCGAGTCCAGCAGGCGCGCGAACGGCTGGAACGACAGATGAGCCGCCTCGAGCATGCCAGTCCGCGGCGCCGGATCGACCGCCAGCGCCTTCACCTCGATACCCTGGGGGGTCGGCTGCAACGCCTTCTTGCGCACCGGGTAGAGGACGAGGCGGCGCGCCTATCAGCGCTCGGTCGCCAGCTTCACCTGCTGCACCCGCACGGGCCGCTTCAGCGGGGCTACGCACTGGTGATCGACCGCACCACCGGCCGACGCCAACGCACGATACACGACCTGATGGTCGGACAGCATCTGACCATTGAGTTCGTCGACGGCACTGCTGGAGCCCAGGTAACTGAACTCGATGTCGCCCGCGAGAGGAGTTGACCATGGCAGAGGAGTTCACGGGGGTACCGCACGCGGCTTCGCAGCCCGCTTCGATCGAGGAGTACGACCGCCTCGTCGGTGAGATCGAGGCAATCGTCGAGCGTCTGGAATCCGGCGACCTCTCGCTGGCCGAGGCACTTCTCGAATACCAGCGTGGCGTGGAGCTCATCCGCCTCTGCAACGACCTGCTCGACCAGGCCGAGCTGCGGATCAGCGAACTCTCGAGTGGCTTACGTCTCAACCGAGAGAGCGAGACCGCATTCCGTGGCGACTACCGGCGCTACTTTTCTCCACTGGAAGCGACCGACGAAGAGGGCGCTCAGGACGGGAATGAACAATCCAACTGTTGAACAGCCCTCGAACGTCGCATGACGGTTCCCGCTGTCTTGGCGTAAGCGCAGGCGCGCCCCATCCTCCCGAGCCCGCCACCATCACTTAGACGGGGGCAGGTGAGCCTCCAGGCAGACGACCCCATCGGGCCCAACCACCGCGCTGTGCTCGACGCCGGCCGGCAAATCGAGCCGATCACCGGCTCTGAGATCGATCAGCCCGCCGGGATGGAGCTCAAAGCGGATGGAGCCGCGCGCGACGTAGAGCACCTTACGGTACGCGTGCCGGTGAGTGCGGTACAGCTCGCCCGGGTCGTTTGTCCAGCGATAGGGCTGTAGCCTCTCGTCGACCATCTTGCGGTATACAGCTTCCTCGGACGGCTCCTCTCGTTGATCCCAGGCTGTCACGCTCACCTGACCGAACAGGTCGTCGGTCATTGCTCACCTCGCTTCGTGCGCACCTCCCATACAGGGCATAGGATAGCGTGCGGCGATAAGATCGAGCGGGGCCGACGACCCGCGAGGAGGCGTGGTGAACAACAAGCGTACCCTCAGGACGGTTCCGACAAGGTTGCGTCATCTCCATGCCTGGTATCGCCGTAACCGGGTACTGGCTTGGATCTGTGTCGTCATCGCAGTGAATCAGCTTGGCTTCGGCAGCATCGTTCCTGTGGTGCCGCTCTACGCCGCTGCCTTCGGCGTGTCTCAGGCACTCATCGGACTGACCATCGCCATCTACGGCCTGGCTCGATTCGCAGCTTCAGTGCCAGCTGGGTGGATAGCTGACCGCGCCGGGCGGCGCTGGTCGCTTGCAGCCGGAGGAGCGATAACTGTCGTCGGCAACGTGATCTGCGGGCTTGCCCCCTCCTACGAGGTCTTCTTGTTCGGACGTTTCGTCGCCGGGAGCGGGGCCAGCATGGTACTCACCAGCGGCCAGGTCATCCTGGCCGACATCACCACTCCGGAGACACGCGGACGCACCATGGCCCTCTACATGGCGGTGTTTCTCTTCGCCGTCGGCATCGGCCCGCTGCCAGGTGGTGCCCTGGCGGAGCTCGGTGGCCTGGCGTTTCCCTTCTTCACCTATGCCGTATTCGGCTCCATTGTCGCGCTCCTCGCGCTCTGGCGGGTGCCGGAGACCCGATCGGCGTCACCAGCACGCGCGCTGATGCAGTCGCCCAGCATGCCGTACCTGGCGCAGGTCGCAGTGCTGCTCCGCCACCGACCCTTCTTGTTGGTGAGCTTGCTGTCGTTCGCCGCGTTCTTCGCCCGTACCGGAGCGCTGTTCAACCTTGTGCCCCTCCGCGCCCAGCAGTCGATCGGTCTGGGCCCGGCCCAGATCGGGCTGGGGCTCGCGCTCATCAGCGTGTTGGGCCTGCTGGGCGCGTACCCGTCGGGCATCCTGGTCGATACCTTCGGCCGCAAGGCGGTAATCGTTCCCTCCACGCTGTTAAGCGGCGCTGGCTTGGTCAGCTTCGCGCTCGCGCCAGATTACGCCTGGTTCCTGATCGCATGCCTGTTGTGGGCCTTGGCGAGCGGGATCAGTGGTGCCGCTCCAGCCGCCTACGCTGCCGACATCGCTCCCCGCGGGATGAACGCCGCGGCGATGAGTACGTATCGGATGCTCGCCGACAGCGGCTACGTCGTTGGCCCAGCTCTGCTCGGCTGGTTGAGCGACTCCACCGGCGCGACCACCGCCCTGATCGTCACCGCGGCGCTCGTCGTCACCACCGGCGCTCTGTTCGGGCTCCTCGCGCCCGAGACGTACCGCCGGCGAGCCCAGGAAGCCGCCCCGCCGGGGCCAGAGCCGCGGCCCCTCGAAGTTCCTCCACGCGACTGAGAGTGCCGACTACGCTGCCGCGCGGTGCCGCGCGTGCTTAACCCGGTGCAGCCATGCTCACGCATTCGGGTTTTGACGAGCGCTCCTACGGGTCATCCTGCAGCCAGCTCAGTGGAAACTGCTCGCCACTCGGTATTACGAGCTCACGGTCGCGAGCAAGGATCGTGACCGTACCTGCTCCGTGCACGAGGGCGGTTTCCGAATCGGGTTCGATGACGCAGGCCGTGTGTTCGTCGATACCGAGAACCACCGCCTCGCGAGGCAGCATACGCCGGAGGAAACGGAATCGCTCAACCCCCATGAAACAGCGGCTCGTGTCTAGCTCTCGTCCACCCTCGGAGTTGTTCCAATGTGGCAGGACAGCCAGGCAGAGCCCCAGTTCTGAAAGCAAGTCGAGCCCGTCGCCCCAGGAGAGATCGAAGCCGGCCTTGTAGATCTCGTAGACAGGCAGCGTGTAGCGGCCGGTCGCGATGGCGGCCGCGCTGGCGAAGGCCACGGCCGCACCTGTGCGCCAGCGCTCCAGGAGCAACGCCAGCATCCGCGTCCCGTGCAGGTGCCGGACCATGTATGTCGGGCTTCCCGGCCCGGCGAAGAGATAGTCGGCCCAGATCAGCGGCTCGGTGACGATCGGGGAGTCAGGGTCGTAGACGCCGCCACGCCGGCGGGCAGGCACGAAGCGCACTTCGGGTCGCAGGTTGACGAGGCTCTGGACGAAGAAATCCCGGATCTTGGCCGAGACCAGGCCGGCGTTGGGCTGGAAGCCGGCCGGCGTCTCGATGATGGCGATCCGTACCGGCGGGGAGAAGCGGCTGAGCAGGCGCTCGTGCACCTGGCGGCCTTGCTTCGAGGTCTCGCCGGAACCGAACAGGGCGACAGGGCCGAGCGTCATGCTACTTCTCCTGGCGCAGACCCGCCGGCCGCTCTCTTGCGTTTACAGCACGGTGCTGCCCACGACGGCACAGCGGCCGGGTACATCCCGGGCGCTCCAATGATAGTACGCATCGGCAAACGATCAGGCGTCAGGGTGTGGACAAGGCTAGGGAGATCCTGGCTGCTCGGCCCAGGTAACCGGCACGACGACCTCCGGCTCGTCCGGGTCACAGGTCGTGCTGCGATCGAGATCCCAGCAGACGCGAACGGTGTCGGCGCCGCCCCTTGGTAACTTGGGAAGCAGCGACGAGCTACTCGTCAAAACGTGAAATCCCGCGTTTGGACCGTCGGTCACGTCGACGATCAGCCCAGCGCCGATCACTCAGGTCGAACCGATTCGCCGAGAGAAGCTCGGTCACCCGTGACCGCCCCGGGCATCCGAGGGGTCGACGTCGAGCCATGGGGATGGTGATCCGGCGCTACGAACAAGGGAGAATCGGAGTGAACGGAAGTGCGGCACTTCCATCTCCCACGACATCATTACTCACCAGCGTGGCCAGGCCAGCCACCCGATGCGGCGCCTCGGCCACCGTAACGACGGCCGAACCCTGCCACCCTTCTCGGGTATCCAGTCCAGGTCCGCCAGCGAGATAAATGCAGTGCCGTACGCCGGGATCGCGATGCGCCACGGCTGCCCGGCAGGGGCCATAGGCGGCGTACCGTCCAGGTCGAAGAGCTGGAGCTCGACAGTCGCTGGGCCTTCGAACGCGGCGTTGAAGAGGGAGAGCATCGTGTCGAAGTTGCGGTCGAGCAACCGTTGCGAACCCGCGATCGGGGTCTCGACGCTCTTGAGCCAGGAACCATCTGGTGCGAACGCATGAAGGGCGAACGCCTTGTGACCAACGACGGCCACGCCGGTATTCCATCCGGAGCGTGGTTCGAAGACGAGAGGCGCGAAGTGTCCCGGTGAGACCGTGAACGACAGAACGAGAACCGCTAACTGCCGCAAGTGCGATACGGTGGGCGACTCATCGCCTGGGCTTTGCCCATGAAGTCGAGCCACCGGCGAGAGCCCGGCCGCGCTCTGCGCGAGCACACATGCCCAGTTGGCAAACTGGCGCCAACGTCGCATAGCCATGCTGACACCCCGGCCATGCCCCTTCACGAGCCAGGAACCGGCTGCGGCGTTCCCCAGACCAGAGATATGTTTCCGCTAACTGCAACCATCGATTCAGGCGCTGGTCTCAGCCACCAGGCCGATGAGCCCGGCCAGCAGGCGTTGTCACGAGCACACCGGACCGGCCGTGGCGCCGCATGTGGTCCAGCAGCCGCTCGATCGCCGCATCAGGGCAGAAGGTCGACGGGCCGAGCTGCATCAGCTCCTCTACCGTCCGATCAGGGTCACCGGCAAACCTGGAGCGGTCGAGCAGCCCGAGGACGACCCGATCGTGGTTGACCACGACGCAGGCATCCCAACCAGCAGCGGCTATCCGCTCTCGTACGGCACCCAGCCGCTCCTCGGGATGACAGGTCGGCACCTCGCGCCAGGCGAACTGTGCAGCCTGGGGCACGCTCGCGCCCTCGTCCTCCATCGGCAGCCCGAAGGCGAACCAGGCGCTCTTGCCGACAGCGTAGTCATTAACCTCGCGAAGACCGAAGCTCTCGAGCCGCGCCGCGGCCCGCGGGCTCATGTCTCACTGCGAGTCATGGCAGTAGACGATCACGGGCCGGTCGCGATCGAGCCGCGCCGCAGCGGCCTGATCCCTTTTCTTCAGCGGGAGATTGATCGCCCCCGGGAAATGGCTCTCCGCGTCCTCTCACTGCGGCAGCACGTCTACGAGCTGGGCGCCGCTTTGCAGCAGCCTCTGTACCTGATCGCGATCGATTAGCATCGGCACGGTTTCACCTCGATTTTCTCGACCGGACGGCGCGAAATGAGCCTCACGCCTGCCTCGACATGCCGCGATGCTGGGCAGCTCCACGCGCCCTTTAGAGGGTACCTACCGCACGGCCTCGAGCACGTAGGGCGACCAGTAGAGCACGATCGAGCCGCCAGCGACCACCAGCAGCATGGCGGCGACTGTCTGCACGTAGGGTATCGCTCGCCGCAACCCGGTGACGACGCCGGCCTTCACCAGAGCAATGGCCAGGGTCAGCGTGATCACCACACTTGCCATGCCCAGCCCGTAGCTGAGGAGCTGGACAAAGCCCCGGCCCAGGCTGCCGCTGATCAGCGCGCTGCCGGCCGCAATCATGAAGACAGGCAGCGTGCAGCTCAGTGAGCACAGGCCGTAGGTTAGCCCGAAGAGGAAGAAGCCGTGGAGACTTCGCTCTCGGGAGTAGCCAATACGATCGGCGAGCTGCTCGAAGAGCATCGGGTTGAAGGTGCGCCCGACCAGCATGGCCAGGCCCAGCAGCACTAGCCCTATCCCAATCGTAAGCCCCACCCACGGCATGACCGGCAAGAGGAAGCGGCCGCCAGCCGAAATCACCGCTCCGGCAGCCGCAAATAGCACGACGAAGCCGGCGGACACCGTTCCGCCGACGACAACAGCTTCCGCCAGCCGCCGCACCCCGCTGCGCTGATCGACCTGCTCGCCTGCTCCGAGGTAGAGCGCCAGATAGGCCGGCAACATGGCGAAGCCACAAGGGTTCACCGCCGCGATCATCCCGGCGCCGAAGGCATAGCCCACAGGCAACCAGGTGACTACGGTCGACAACCACTGTGCGGCCTGGGCTTGCAGCTCGCTCACTGTTCCCCCTGCAGCAACTGATCAAGTACCCGCCGTCACTGATCGGACGAGGTCGGCCCATAGTCCACGTAGGCGACTCGCCCTTGCTCGTCGATGATAATCGTCTGGTCGAGCGTGCGCACGTTGAGCAGCCGGTTTAGCGTCTGGTCTCTATCGATGGCCCAGGGCAAAGCCGCCACCTCGCGACCTGCCAGATCCCAAAAACGCGCGAGCGTGCCGGGCGTGTCGGATGGGTCGACCGAGAGCAGGAGCACATCGAGCCCGCGCTGGTGATATTCCGGGTAGAGCCTGGCCCATGCCTTGGCTTCAGGGATACAGGAGAGGCACCAGCCTGCCATTGTGTAGATCGCCACCACCCGGCCACGATGCTCACTCAAGCGGAACGTGCTGCCGTCCAGCGTTTGGATCGCGAAGTCGGGCACAGCGCCACCACTCGTCTCCCGCGAGGGAGTCACTTCTGAGCCCGCCAGGCGTAGGAAAACGACGAGCGCGAGCAGCGCGAGGGCACCGACTCCCAGAATCGGAACGAGGATCCGGGCGAAGCGGTGCCGTTGGCGCTGCGCCGACCCACGGTGTCGCGCCGTACCGGCGATCCTCTCCCTGGTCATCGATTGACACTCCTCCCATGCACCAATCGGTAAGACCGACCGGTGATCGGGGAATACCGCGGATCACGCCGATGCTCGCTTACGGTGTACGGGCGATGAGGGGGCAATGAGCTGGTGCAGCGCATCGGCATCCCTCGGCGGGTATCCCCGAAACGCGACTCGACCTTCCCGATCAACGATCACCGCCTGGTTGAGATCCCGCAGCCCCAGGCGACGGGTCGCGCTGCCGTCAGGATCCAGCGCCCAGGCCAGATTCCCTCCGAACATCTCGGCGAACGCGGCGACCTGCTCCGGCGTATCCAGCGATACGACCACCAGCGCCAGGACGACGAGATCGTGCGGCTGATACCGCGAGGCGACTTCTGCCCATGCCCGTACATGCGCAATGCAGGCGCCGCATGCCCCTGTGGTAAGGGGGAAGATCGCCACCACCCGGCCACGGTGCTCGTCGAGGCGGAACTCCGTCCCATCGAGGAGCCGGGCAGTGAACTCGAGGTCTACGCCGGCCGGCTCCGGCGAGGCAGCAGTCAAGCCCGCCGTGCCCTCAGGCGTGCCGGCCTGCGGCGCGGTGACAGCACTGCTCGGCAGTGAGCAGCAAGGTGGATGGGTGGCCGGTGGGCCGGCTTCAGCCGTCACCGGAGCGGCAGAATTCTCTTGCGTCACCGCTTCCGGCTCAGCGCGCGAGTCCGGTTCCGCTGGCAAAACCGGTCGGGGGATCGCTGCAGTCGAATCTCCTGCTAGAGCGACCGCCGGCACTGGGGTGACGGCCGGCGCCACAGGGGACTGGGTTCTAGGGAATACGCCTGGCCCGGCGGTGAGGCCGAGAACCAGCGCGAAGCCCACGGTGATGAAGCCGGCGAGACTCCTCCCCAGTCCGGAATGCCGGAGCAGACGCGGCAATGCGCGCGAGCGACTAGCCATCGCCTGGCTCCTCTCGCTGTGCAGACGGCATGCTCAGAGGCAGCCGAGCGGGCGCGCAGCAGGACTGCGCCCGCTCCTCTGAGAGCTCATCACCGCTCAGGTGAGCGGGCTCAGCTCTCGCCCCGGTGCCCCGGCGGCCGAGCAGCAGCCCGGCGATGGCCCCGGTGAAGATGAGGCTCATCGCGACGAAGAGCCAGAGCTGGTGAGCCGCGAGCGCTCCTCCGAAGGCCGTGCTCCCGAGGAGGGCGAGTACGATGGGCAGGTGGCAAGGACAGGTGAGAGCGGCGAGAACACCGAGAGCCCAGCTCTTCATCGCCTTCCCCTCGCGTTACATCCGCGTACAGGCGATGATCGCCTCGGCGTGGTCGGCCAGCATGTCCTTGGCCAGCGCCAGGAGCAGCGGCACCCGCTGGTCGGCCACCCGGTAGTAGACGAACTTCCCTTCGCGGCGGGCCGACACGTAGCCGCAGCCCCGCAAGCAGGCGAGGTGCGACGAGACGCGCCCCTGCGGCTGACCCAAGCGCTCGACGAGCTCGCTCACGTTCAGCTCGCCCTCCCGGATCAGCAGGTCGAGGATGCGCAGCCGGGTCACGTCGGTGAGCCCGCGAAAGTACTTCGCCAGCAGCTCGGCTTGCCGGCGCGCCTCCTGTGGCTCGACCCGGCGCGGGAGGCGGCGCCCCAGCCGGGGATGCAACGTGCTCTGGTCGGCCTCGTCGCCTCGCAGCGCCCCTCCGGTGATCAGCTCCCTCTCCTGATACGTTCCCATAGCCAGGCTCCTCACCAGCTCTTTCGCACCCGCCCGGCGACTCACGCGCAGCAGGACAGCTTCGCCACGTC
>CALKCJ010000003.1 GCA_938082375.1 uncultured Thermomicrobiaceae bacterium | reverse complement strand
TGGTCTGGAGACCAACGAGCAGGTTGGGGTCAGTGCGCTGTTCGAGCGGGCGCAGAACCTGCGCCAGGGCCGCCGGACCCAGCTTGCCCGCTCAACCGGCGCAGCTTGCCAGCGTGGTGAGCCGGATCTCGTCGCGCGTGTACACGAGTTAACCTGAACCTTCGCTGGGCCACTCGCTGATGGCCAAGCCAATCGCTCGTTGAATCGTACTCTTCCGACCAGAGCGGGTCAAACCGAGGAACCAGAACCGGCCAGGTGCCTGCCGGTCGCAACACGGCGTTACCCGAATCGCAGTGGAGGCGAGCCGGGCAGCTCCGGCGCGTGGGCTCAGCCGCGTGTTCCCTAGTCCCGGACAGGGACGAGGCCCGAGACGAAGCCCTGCGTCCGCACCACGTCGCTGTCCGCGTCGAACCAACGGTAGGCGGTCGGGGCACCAGTGAAGCCCTCGAGGCGAACGATGTAGCCCGGCGCGGCCACCGGGAAGCGATGCCACGCTCCCTCTACTCGACCTCGAGGGCGACGATCTCAGGCAAGTTGATCTGGCCGAAGACGATCGACTCCGCTTCCTGATATGACGGCGGGGTTCGGAGCAGCCGGTACACGGGCGGCAGGCTGCCAGCGACCAAGGTAAGCAGGAGTGCCAGCGCCAAGCGGCGTGGTGCAGGGGTGATGTAGCGTGACCCTGCTGCGGGCACGTGGGCCATCTCCTCAGCGGCATCTCGCGAAGCGATTATCACCTCGTCTGACCCTCCCCATGCGATCAGGCAACGCCCGGCCTGGCTAGCAGGATGCGCTTTCAGAGTAGACATAGCCTGGACAGAAATTGAGCACTCAATGGGCTGTAATTGAGTGCTCAATGGGCTGTTCCTGTGCGGCGAGGGTGCCTAGTCTAGATACATATTCACGCGATGAGCGTCGTTTCATCCAGAAACACCCACCAGGTTCGCGCGTCGGCACGCGCAAGCGCTCGCCAGGCCGGACGGCCAGGACGATACGGAAGGCGCCAGTGGGTCACCCAGGGGGTTCGAGCCGGATTGGCCAGCGAAAGCCTGGCAGCGGTAGTAGCGAGGAGGACAAGCCATGCGTCTCCCACGTCTGTTCGTCGTAACAGCGTTCCTTGCGCTTAGCGTCCTCCCAGCAGCCGGTGTCTCCGCGGACGCTGGCGCGCAGACGCTCGACTCTCACCTCGGCGATGCCTTCCTGGCGGCCATTAACCCGGCATTCTCGCCGGTCATCGCTATGGCTCCCAGCGGTGACACGATCGAGATCATGGGCAATGGCACGCTGAGCATTCATCCTAAGTCGGTCACCGGGGAAGGCACCTTCGTCCACAAGGGGCCTACGGGTGAGCTTGTCGCGAGTGGAACCTGGACCGCGTCGAGGCTCTTGAGTTTCGACAACTACGGGCCCTCGACTGACCCGGCGTTTCCCGCGTCCTTCCGGGGCGGGCAGGCTCAGATCCTCGTGCATCTGGTGGGGACGCTCGCCGGGGGTGGACCAACGTTTGAGTGCGACGCGGTGCTGCGCGTCACCTGCCGGGTGCCTGGAGACAGCGGCCCAGCACATCAAGGTGCTGATGAGGGCATCACGCTCAGCGTGAAGGACGTCGTGAACTTCAACAAGCGGGCCGGCGGCGCGACGCTGTTCATTCAGACGTCACCGTAACAGGCGGCCTGGGAAGGAGGTGTGCGGCTGCCTGGCCAAGCACAAGGTGACCTCCAGTGCGCTCTTTCCACCCGCTGGGGTGAACGTCCTTCGCTGGGATGGAACGCCGGACGGGTGGGGTATCCTCGTGATGGAGGCTGACCGGGCGGAGGACGTGTTCCCTGCCATCGACCAGTGGCGAGTGGCCGGTGCCGGTTTCTTCAAAACGACCAGGACAGCACCGGCACTGCCTCTTCAGCAGGTACTGCCGCTCAGCCAGGAGATCTTGACTGCTCTGGGTGCGGACTGAACAGCTCGCGACGCGGTGTCGATGGCGGTAACCCAGGGAGAACCGATCCCGGCTCGCCGCCATCGGCAACGTGTCCATCGGTGTAACCCGTGGCAGGCAGTGGGACAGGGGTGCGGCCTGAGCCCCTCGGTCTCCCACGTACCGCGTCACGCCGCGTCGAGCGCTGCGGTTATGCCGGCAACGGCGTCGTCTACCTGCTCGCGGGTGATGATCAGCGGCGGCAGCAGGCGCACCACCACAGTTCCGGCCGGGAGGGCGAGCAGGCCACGCTCCTGCATCGCCTTGAGCACCGGCGTGGATCGGCCTTTGAGCTCGATGCCGATCATCAGTCCCCGGCCGCGCACCTCGCGCACGCTTGGGTGATCCAGCTCGCGCAGCCGACGCAGGAAGTAGGCACCTACCTCGGCGCTGTGAGGGATCAGGCGGTCGACGGCGAGCGCCTCGAGCGTCGCCAGCCCAGCCGCACAGGCCAGCGGGTTGCCGCCGAAGGTGCTCCCGTGCACGCCGGCCGGCAGCGCCGAAGCGACCTCCTCCGTCAACAGCGTCGCTCCGATAGGCACGCCGTTGGCCAGCCCTTTGGCCACGCACAGCAGGTCGGGCGCCACGCCCGCGTGCTGGCAGGCGAACCAGGCGCCAGTGCGGAAGGCGGTCTGCACCTCATCGAAGATCAGGAGCGTCCCAGCACGGCGCGTGAGCTCGCGGGTGGTGCGCAGGTACTGGTCGGAAGCGGGGTAGATCCCGCTCTCGCCCTGCACCGGCTCCAGGATGACCGCTGCGGTGTGCTCGTCCAGCGCCGCGGCGAGAGCGTCGAGGTCACCGTACGGGACATGTTCGGCCTCGGCGAGCACGCCGAAAAACGGCTCGCGGTACTTCTTCTCGGCCGTTGCCGCCAGCGCGCCCAGCGTGCGGCCATGGTAGCCGCGCCGCGCGGCGACGATCTTGTGCCTCCCGGTCGTTGCCCAGGCGAACTTGAGCGCCGCCTCCACCGCTTCGGTTCCTGAGTTCGAGAGGAAGGCCCGGGTCAGTCCTGCGGGCGCGACCGCCAGCAGCCGCTCCAGGAACGCGGCGCGCACGTCGCTGGCGAATGACTGGTGGCAGCTCAGGAGCCGGCTGGCCTGTGCCACGATGGCGGCGGTGACGCGGGGATGGGCGTGGCCGAGGATGTTCACCCCGTAGTTGCTCATTAGGTCCAGGTAGCGCCGGCCATCGCTGTCCCAGAGCCAGGCGCCTTCCCCGCGCACCAGCGCCAGGCCGCGCTTGGCGTAGAGTGGCGGCTGCAACTCGCGGTCGAGCGAGACGATCTCTGCAGTGCTCCGGGTGATCATGAGCGTACTCCGATCGGGCTGCGCGCGAGCAGCACGGTGCCCTCGCCGGCCAGCGCCCGGCGGATCGGCTGCGGTACCCGCGCGTCGGCAAAGACCACCTGGCCGATGCCGGCCTGCACCGCCCGGCAGCCGGCCTCGACCTTCTTCTTCATCCGCCCACGCGCGGCCGACATCGCTGCCTCGACGCTCGCCTCGTCAGCCACATCGATCTCCCGGATAAGCGACGCCGGGTCGGCCAGGTCGCGGAGCAGCCCCGGCGTGTTCGAGAGGATGACCAGCGCGTCGGCTCGAAGCGCCAGCGCGAGCTGCAATGAGAGCTTGTCCCCATCGACGTTGATCGCCTCGCCGCCGTAGCTCAGCGCCGGTGGGGTGAGGACCGGCAGGTAGCCGTGGTCGAGCAGCAGCAGGAGCAGCGATGGGTCGATCTCCTCGATGCTCCCAGCGTAGTCGCCGCGCAGGACCTTCGTCTTGCCGTTCTCGATGGCCCGGAGCGTGTCCTTGCGTGGCCCGCGGGCAATCCTGCCGTCCAGCGCCGTTAGCCCGACCGCGTTGACACCGCGCGCCTGCAACCCCTCCACTAGCCGCTTGTTGACGAGGCCAGCGTACACCGCCAGCATCAGGTCCATCGTCTCGCGGTCGGTGAAGCGGCTGACCTGGCCGGTCGAGGACTCGACGAGCCGTGGCTCACGGCCGAGCCGCCGCGTCCACTCGTCGAGCACGGCGTTGGCGCCGTGGACGAACACGATCTGCTCCTGCCGGCTCAGCTTGGCTAGGTCGTCGAGCGTGTGGGTCGGGTCGATCCCGGCGCTGCCTCCGAGCTTGACGATGAGCACCTGTGCTCCCTCCTGTGCCAATCGATCGGTCGTTTCCTCACTCCGCCTGGGAGCCAGTCGGCGTTCGGCTGGCTGCCCGAGCTCGCCTCAGAGCGGGTGCAGGCCGGGGAACTCCAGCCCGAGCGTCTCCGGGAAGTCGAGCCGGATGTTCATCGCCTGCACCGCCTGCCCGGCCGCCCCCTTCATCAGGTTGTCGATGGCGGACATCACCACGATCCGCTGGCGGCCGTTCAGCTCCTCCAGTTCCCAGCCGACGTCGCAGTAGTTGGAGCCGGCCAGGATCTTCGGCTCCGGGTAGCGGTGGAGGCCGGCAACCTCCTTGACGATGCGGATGAACGGCTCCTGGCCGTACATCGCGCGGTAGATCTGCCAGAGGTCCTTGTCGGTCAGCTCACGGTTGGGGAAGACGTGCGCGGTGGCCAGGATGCCGCGTACGGCCTCGACGCTGGTGACGCTCAGCCCGATCTGCGGTGCCCGCCCACAGACCGCAAGTTCCTGCAAGACCTCGGCCGTATGCCGGTGGCTGCTGGGCTTGAAGGGCCGGATCACGCCGCTCCGCTCGGGATGATGGCTGGCCGGCCCGGCCTCGCCTCCGGCCCCCGATGAGCCGACCTTGGCTTCCACGACGATCGGCATGTCGAGATCGACAACTCCGGCTCGCACCAGAGGTGCCAGGCCCAGGATAGTCGCAGTAGAGTTGCAGCCAGGCGAGGCGATGTAGCGCGCCGAGCGGATCTCCTCACGGTGCAGCTCCGGCAGGCCATAGACCGCCTGCGCGAGCAGTTCTGGCCGGGGATGCGTCCAGCGATACCAGGTCTGGTAGGCTGCCGGATCACGCAGGCGGAAGTCGGCGCTCAGGTCGATCACGATCGAGCCCAGCTCCAGCAGCCGGTCGACCTGTGGCGCCGTCTCGCCGTGGGGAAGGCAGGCGAAGAGCACGTCGACGCGCTCCAGCTCGTCGGGTGCAACGAACTGGAGCTGGGTGCGCTTGCGGAGGTTCGGATGCACGGTGTGGACGAACTTCCCAGCCCGAGAGCGCGAGGTCACCTGCTTGACCCGCACCTCGGGGTGGCTCAGCAGGAGCCGCAGCAGCTCGCCGCCGGTGTAGCCAGATCCTCCGAAAATGGACACCTCGACCGTCATGAAGACGCCCTGACCTCGCTTCCTGTTATGCCACCGACGGCGATAGGGCTGGCGCCAGCGCGGAGCCGCGGGCGCGGCGGATCACGTAGTCGGCGATCGCGCCAGCGATGTCGATGTGCGTGGTCTGCATCAAGCCTTTGAACTCGACTCCACCGTTGACTTCGATCACTTTCAGGCCGTCCGGCGTCTCGACCAGGTCGACGCCAGCGATCTCGACGCCGATCGCCCGTGCCGCTCGGCAGGCGAGTTGGGCGATCTCCGGCGTCACCGGGCAGGGCCGCGAGACTGCGCCGCGTGCGACGTTGGTCACCCAGTGGTCAGCCTCGCGGTACGACGCGGCGATGACCTCGTCGCCGACGACGAAGACACGGAGATCGCGGCCCGGCTTGTCGACGTACTCCTGGATGTAGAAGATCCCGTGGTGGTAGGAGCCGAGTACCCGTTTATGCTCCAGTAGGCTGCGAGCGGCCCGCGGCGAGTTGACTCGAGCCAGGAGCCTGCCCCAGGAGCCGGTCACCGGCTTGAGCACGGCCGGATACCCGATCCGCTCCAGCGCCTTGAGGGCCGACTCGATATCGAAGGCGACGGCAGAGCGCAGGGTCGGTAGACCAGCAGCGGCCAGTGTCCGCGTCGTCGTCACCTTGTCGTCGGCAGTCGCCATCGCCTGGCTGGTATTCACCGTGGCGATACCCAGCGACTCGAACAGCCGGAGCGCCGTTACGCCCCGGCTGTGGGCCATGCAGCGGTCGAGCACGAGATCCAGCTTGGGCAGGTCGACAGGGTCGGTGAGATCGAACACGAGAGACCGGTCGTAGAGGCGAACCGGCTCGACTCCGCGGCTCACGAGCGCTCGGAGGAGCAGCTTCTCCTCCTCGCGTACCTGTGACAGGAGGATTCCAATACAGACCTCGCTCACCGCTCCCGCTCCCATCGACCGCTGGCCATCTGGCTGGCGACTCGCTCGATCACCAGTCGGAGAACCGTTACCGCTCGCTCGAACTCCTCGATCGACACGTGCTCGTTCGGCGTGTGGTCGAGACGCGAATCGCCCGGCCCATAGGCCACGATCGGGCATCCCCAGGCCGGGCCGACGATGTTCATATCCGACGTCCCTGTCTTGACCTTGAGTCGTGGCTCACCCCCTGCCTCGCGGATTGCCCCAAGAAAGGCGCGTACCAGGGGCGACCGCTTGTCGATGCGGAAGGCTGGGGCGTTGACGGTGACGTTCACCTTACCCGGGCCGGCCACCCGGTGCGCCGCGGCCACTGCCTCCTCCGGTGCGACACCCGGCGGCAGCCGGAGGCTGGCACGCAACCAAGCCTGCTCGGTCAGCCCATCGCTCGCCGTATGGAGTGCCAAGAGCGTCGGAATCACCTGATCGAAACTGCGCTCCTGACCCTGGCTGCGGCTGGCGGCCCAGTCGCGCAAGGCCAGCCAGTAGCGCACCGCCAGCTCCGCCGCGGTGGTCTCCGGCCCCGCGGCATGTCCCATCGGGCGGGCGATACCGTACTCGATCGCGACCGAACCCTTGTAGCCGAGGACGATTCCATCCCAGCCGCTCGGCTCGCCGATTACCACAGCTTTGGGCGCATGGCGGTGTTGTATCAGCCAGTGAGCTCCACGCGAGCTCATGACCTCTTCCTCAACCGCGCCGACCACGGTGAGCCGCACGCCGGACGGCAGGTCGGCCAGTGCACCGGCGAGCACAAAGGCCGCAAGCGGCCCCTTGGCGTCGACCGCTCCGCGCCCGTAGAGGACGCCGTCGACCCGGCGCACCGGTACCCAGCCGGGTACGGTATCGATGTGGCCGAGCAGCATCAGCTCGTGGGGCCCGTCGCCCCGCGTGCCAACCGCGTTGCCAGCGCCGTCGGGCCCAGCCTGATACCCGAGCTCGCACATCCGCTCGCACAGCCACTCGACCGCGGCGGCTTCTTGGCAGGAAAGGCTCGGGATCCGAAGGAATGCTTCTAAGAACCCGGCCGTGTCGATCGCTGCGAACACCGTCATCTAGACCGATGCCCCCTCGCTTCGGATCTGGTTCGCCTCGACACCTCGCGCCACGAATTCCAGAAAGTGGTCAGCGATCGATTGGGCGATGGGTGCTCCCTGTTCGGCCAGCGACCGGAACTCGAGCAGGTTGTCTGCCGAGATGACGACCTGCCCGGCATCCGTCTCCGCCGTCTCGATCTCGTAGACGCCGCTGCCGAGCCGCTGGGCTACCGCCCCGGCCAGGCGCTCCCAGGCGCCAGTGCTCACGAGTTGCCACTGCTCGTCGACGCAACGAGCTGCGGCGACCAAGTGCAGCCCGACGATGAAGAGGTGAACTACCTCTCCCGGCTCGGCTATCGCCTTCTGCACCAGTACTGCTTGCTCATCTCCCAACATGCTGCGGTGCTCGACCAGCGCTTCCGCGGCATCCCGATCCTCGACCAGCGCCACCGGCATCGTTGGGCTCGCGCTGAGCGACTTGAGGTAGACCGGATAGCCGAGCGTCTCGATCGCCCGCAGCGTCGACTCCGGGCCGAAGCTCGCGACCGTCGGGGGCACCGGGATCCCCGCAACAAGCATGTGGCGGAGGAAGGCCACCCGATCGACCAACAGCCGCGTCGTGGCAGCGCGGTTGACCACGGCGACACCGGCCGAGGTCAGCAGGGCCGAGAGCGCTGCGCTCTCCGGCGTTGCTCGCGTGCGGTCGAGCGCAGCCTGCGGCAGATCAGCCAGCTCGCCACGTTCCCCCTGGAGCGGGAGGACGAGGTCGGCCAGTCGCAGCAGGGTCGCGTCCCACCCCTTGGCGGCGAAGGCGGCGAGCAGCAGCCGCTCCTCGACCCGCAGCCGCTCGGCCAGCAGCGCTATCCGAGCCATCGCGCTACTCGCCCCAATCCTCTTCCTCCGCTGGGGCCAGCCCCAGCTCCAGGGGATCGACCGACAACACTTCGAGGTCGGCACCGCAGTCGGCACACTGCACGATCTCCCCGACTTCGACATCCGACAGGTTCAGCTCGGCACCACACTCCGGGCACATCGGCATTACCGCTCCTCTCTACCGCGTCTAGCCAGCACCGTCCCGTCGCCGAAAGGACAAGACAAAACGGCGGTGAGTCTCGAAGGCTCACCGCCGCTGGGGATCTGCGTTACGCCAAGGAGTCTCAGGCTACTCGGGTTACAGCCGTCGACCTCCCGCTCCCCCGAACGCGGCAGGAGCCCCCAGGCGCCTGGGGGCAGGGATAGGTGCGGGGGTGGCCAGGACGGCACAGCCCCCGGCACCAGCCATGCCGGATTTCTCCACCGTCCGATTCATCGTTTCCACACCCTGCACCATTGTCCGTCCCTGGCCTCCTGCCACAGCGGGACTAGCAGCGTGACTCTAGCACATCAGACGCCGTGTGCGCAAGAGGGTCGGTGCTGAGGCTGGCGCGAAGCGACCTCGGCGCCCGTCTCAGCTCTTGCCTGTAAAGGACTCTTCGGCCCGTGGACACGACTCACCTTGCGGTTGGATACCCTAGAGGGGTATAATCCCGCGACGGCTCGCGGCGCACTGCGGTTGGGTTGAGTGGGAAGAGGTGCCAGAAGAGGCGCCATGTGTCCACAATCCCATCATGACCACGGCGACCGACGGCGAGAGGACGAGGCGCGCCGCCACGAGGCCGCCTTGCCGCAGCATGAGCATCACCATCGGGGATCGCCTGAAGAGGTGGCGCGCCCCGCTGTGGCTGCCGAGCGTGTGAGCCACGAGCCAGCCCCACATGCTGAGCATGTCGAGCATGCCATGCACAGCCCGGAACTCTTCCGGCGCCGGTTCTGGATCTCGCTGATCCTCAGCATCCCGGTAATCCTCTATGCCGAGACGGTGCAAAGCCTGCTGGGCTACCGCGCGCCGGAGTTCCCCGGCTCGACCTGGATCTCGCCGCTTCTCAGCATGGTCGTCTTCATCTACGGCGGGAACGTGTTCCTGCAGGGCGCGGTCGAAGAGCTGCGGGCACGCCTGCCAGGGATGATGACGCTGGTCGGATTGGCCATCAGCGTTGCCTTTGCCTACAGCCTGGCGACCACGCTCGGACTGCCCGGCGAGCCGTTCCACTGGGAACTGGTGACACTGATTGATGTCATGCTGCTCGGTCACTGGCTCGAGATGCGTGCGGTGGGGCGCGCTCGTGGCGCGCTGACTGAGCTGGCCAAGCTGCTCCCGAGCACCGCGGAACTCATCCTCGACGGGCGAACAGAAGAGATCCCGGTGAGCCAGCTCCGGCCCGGCGACGTGGTACTGGTGCGCCCAGGTGCGAAGGTACCGGCCGATGGCGTGGTCGAGAGCGGCGAGTCCGAGGTCAACGAAGCGATGGTGACCGGCGAGTCACGGCCGGTCGCCAAGCGGCCGGGCGACCGGGTCATCGGCGGGACGGTCAATGGGAACGGCTCGCTGCGCATCCGGGTCACCCACTTGGGGGCGGAGTCGTTCCTCGGCGAGGTGATGCGGACCGTCGAGCAGGCGCAGCAATCGCGCACGCGGATGCAGCGGCTGGCCGACCGGGTCGCGTTCTGGCTCGTGCTGGTCGCGCTCTCGGTCGGCGCGCTCAGCTTCCTCGCTTGGCTGGCGATGACCGGCTCGCTGACCGAGGCGGTCGCCCGCGCGGTAACGGTGATGGTGATCGCCTGTCCGCACGCGCTGGGGCTGGCGATCCCGCTGGTCATCGCTATCTCGACGGCGTTGTCGGCTCAACGCGGCATCCTCGTGCGCAATCGTACCGCCTTTGAGCGCGCGCGGCTGGTCACGACGGTGGTCTTCGATAAGACCGGGACCCTCACCCGCGGCGAGCTGGGCGTGACCGACGTCGCCGTGGAGCGCAGCTGGAACGAGGTGGAGGCTGTGCGGCTCGCCGCATCGGTCGAGGCCGAGTCGGAGCACCATTTGGCGCGGGCGATCAGGCGGCTGGCCGAGGAGCGCCGCTTGGATCTTTTGCCTGCCGCCAAGGTGGAGGCGCTGCCTGGTCGAGGAATCCAAGCCGAGGTCAACGGCCGCCGGGCGCTGGTGGGCGGACCGCAGCTCCTCAGCGAGCTTCAACTCGCGCTACCTGCCTCGCTGGCTGAGATCGCACGCCGCTGGGATGAGCAGGGGAAGTCGATCGTCTACCTGATCGCCGACGGTAGCATAGCGGCGGCCTTCGCGCTGGCCGACCAGATCAGACCGGAATCGTACCAGGCAGTGCGTCTGCTCCAGCAGATGAGAGTGCGGGTTGCGATGCTGACCGGCGACAGCGAGGGCGTAGCCCGCTGGGTCGCGCGGGAGTTGGGTATCGATGAGTACTTTGCGCAGGTACTCCCGGCAGAGAAGGCAGCGGTGGTGAAGCAACTCCAGCACCGTGGCGAGTCGGTCGCGATGGTGGGCGACGGCATCAACGACGCGCCAGCACTAGTGACTGCCGACGTCGGGATCGCGATCGGTGCCGGGACAGATGTGGCGATCGAGAGCGCGGACATCGTCCTCGTCCGTAACGACCCGCGGGACGTGGTGAACGCGCTGCGACTGAGCCGGGTGACCTACCGAAAGATGGTGCAGAACCTCCTCTGGGCCACTGGCTACAACGCGGTCGCGATCCCGCTCGCGGCCGGCGTGCTGGCGCCGGTCGGGGTGGTCCTGGCACCAGCGCTCGGCGCACTCTTGATGTCGCTGAGCACAGTTATCGTCGCGATCAACGCGCTGCTGCTGCGGCGTGGCGTCGCGGCCACGGCATAAGGTGCTCTCTTACAGCAACGTTGGCGGGTCGCTCAGCCTCGCGCGCTTCACGGCGGCACAGCGGCTGACTGACAGCCCGCCGCTGTGCGCTGTCCGTTGAGTGACGCGGTGCGTCGTCCAGATCGTGACGACCAAATGCTCAGTGGCCAAACGGTCGGCCGCCGCTGGCCCAACCGCGCAGGGCCAGACCGTGCCGGGTTAACCGCCAGCGATAGCCGCCAGGATCACCAGCGGCTCGACGCCTTTCGCCACCGCCTCTGGCAGTCGGTCATCGGGCGGCTGGTGGGACAGATCCTGCTGACACGCGAAAAACCGCAGGAACGGCCTCCGCCGCTGCGTGGCCTGGTCGCGGATCGTGCCACGCAGCACTGGATGAGCAGCCTCGAGCGCGTCGAGCACTGAGCGCAGGGTCACGGCTCCCTCGACCTCGAGCACGACTTCGCCGTCCACCCGCGCCATGCTCCGTAGGTGAGGGGGCAGCACGACGCGGATCACGGCAGCGTCTGCACTTCCACGGACAGGACGGCGGGAAGATCGCGCACGATAGGTTGCCAGGTATCTCCCGAATCGGCCGACACGTAGACCTGGCCACCCGTCGTCCCGAAGTAGATCCCGCACGGGTCGAGCGCGTCGACGGCCATCGCCTCGCGGAGGACGTTAACGTAACAGTCGCGCTGCGGCAGGCCCTTCGTCAGCGGTTCCCACTCGTGCCCGCCGGTCCGGCTGCGGTAGACGCGGAGCTTGCCCTCGGGCGGGAAGTGCTCCTGGTCGCTCTTGATCGGGACGACGTAGACTGTCTCCGGCTCGTGCGCGTGCACGGCGATTGGGAAGCCGAAGTCGCTCGGCAGGTTTCCGCTGACCTCGTACCAGGACTCACCCGCGTCATCGCTGCGCATGACGTCCCAGTGCTTCTGCATGAACAGCACCTGGGGGCGCGACGGGTGCAGCGCGATGCGGTGCACGCAGTGGCCGACTTCTGCCTTGGGATCCGGGATGTACTCGGAGCGCAAGCCACGATTGATGGGTTGCCAGGTCTCGCCGCTGTCGTCGCTGCGAAATGCTCCTGCAGCCGAGATGGCGACGAAGATCCGGCTGGGTCTCTCTGGATCCAGTAGGATCGTGTGCAGGCACATCCCACCGGCGCCAGGCTGCCAGAGATGCCCCGAGGAGTCGCGGCGCAGACCGGAGAGCTCGTGCCAGGTCTGCCCACCATCGGTGGAGCGGAACAGCGCCGCGTCTTCCACTCCGGCGTAGACGATGTCGGGATCCGCCAGCGATGGTTCGAGATGCCAGACTCTGGCGAACTCCCAGGGATGCTGGGTGCCGTCGTACCACTGGTGCGTCCCTGGTACGCCGTCGTACTCGAAGCGGTTGCCTACCGGCTCCCAGGTCTGGCCACCGTCGTCGGAGCGCTGGATTACCTGCCCGAACCAGCCGCTCGTCTGCGAGGTGTAGATCCGGTTCGGGTCGACCGGCGAGCCTTTGATGTGGTAGATCTCCCAGCCCCCGAAGAAGGGGCCATCGATCGTCCAGTCGTCGCGCGTGCCGTCCGCTGTCAGGATGAACGCCCCCTTGCGCGTCCCGACGAGAACTCGCACCTTGCTCATGCGTTCCCCCTTCTGCTCGCCTGCAAGCGCTCCGCCGCAGGTGTCGCACTTGTTCATAGCTTTCGGCCGGTCGTGAGAGCGAGGGGCGCTCAGTCCCGACTCTCGCTCTCTATCGCCCTGCCCGCAGAGGCGATCCGTGGTGGTTCCCACTCTCGTCTGCGATCAACCGTCAAAAGCGTACGTACGCGAGCCAATGTACCAGGCACGCCGGGGACGCGCTCATGCCAGGCGGAACGCGCCGGATCGATCGGCTACGGCATCAGCGCGGGATCGAACGGCCGGACATTCTTGGCGAAGGTCAGGTGATAGCCGTCTGGGTCTCGCACCGTGAACGTCCGGTCGCCCCAGAACTGATCCTGGATCGGCTCAGCGATTCGCGCTCCGGCCGCGCGCACCTGCTCGCAGAACGCGTCGATGTCGACGTCGTTGTCGGTGATATAGAGGGTCAGGCCAGCGCCGAGGAGCGAGCGTGCCGCCTCCGAGAGGCCGGTCGCCGGCCCGAACATCAGCGCCGCGCCGTTGCGGCTGAGTTCGGCATGTACCGTCTTCCCCGACCCATTGGGCACGGTCAGGTTGACCGAGAACCCCAAGACATCCCGGTAGAAGGCGGTCGCTGCATCAACGTCCGCGACCTGCAGGATGGGCTGGAGTGTGGCCATCCCAGGCTCCTTTCTCCACTTCCCCGAGCGAGTCGGCCGGCAGCCGGCGCGCCCCGGCGGCGCAGCCGATCGTCGCTTCGGGTCGTGTACTCAGCTCCCGCCTCTCCGGCGCCGGAATTCACCTCGGTGGATGATCGATCATCTGTTCTAGGGTAGACGTACACGTGCCCGTCTGTCAATAGGCATGGTGCACAAATTTGGAACACGCGTTCGCGCTGTCGGCTGGTACACGCACCCGTCGGTGCGGTGTACGAGGGCGGATCGGTGGGGCGGTGTCCGCTGCCGAGCTACGGCAGAACCTTGAGATAGGCCAAGAGATCGTTCAGCTGCTGGTCAGTCATCTGCCAGCGGGGCATCGGCCAGGCGAGCGGCTGCCCTTCGGCGTCGATCCCCTGCGTAATGGCGCGTTTGATCAGCTGGTCTGTGTAGGTGGGGCCGCGCGAGCCATCCGGTTCGACCATGCCGGCAGGGTCGGTCAGATTGCGGTAGCGAATATCGGGGCTGACGAACATCGGCGTACGCAGGCTGCGGCCATTGAGTCCATGACAATCAGCACAGGCCATGTGCATCATCATGCCCCCGCTGGCGGGGATGGGAATCCAGGTATCGGGATCCGTGCCAGTCTGGAAGATCCATCGCCCGCGGTCCTCAGCGCTTCCACCACGGGAGCGCACCGCTGGCGCGATCGTCCCGACCAGAAGGAGACCGGCGAGGCTGGTACCCAGCAGCACCAAGGCCAGGATAAGCAGGTGACTCGAGCGCATCATGGCTGCCTTGACGCGTCGAGGTCACGCCGCATCTGCTCGTACTGCTCGCGGGTGATCTCGCCTCGGGCGTAGCGCTCCTGCAGGATCTCGAGCGCTCGTGTGCGCCCGGTGACGCTGGGGCCGGCTGCGAGCTGGCGCACGATCCAGGCCACCAGCAGCACGATCCCGATGATGAACAACACCCAGAAGACCATCATGACGAGACCCCACCAGCCGAAGCCAGGCCCCCACCAGCCGCCCATCATCCCGCCGCCCATCATCGGCCACCAACCTCCCATCATTCCGGCGCCCAACATGCCCGTGAGCAGGAACACGCCGAGCACGACCGCGATCGCCGTCACCCAGAGCCCACCGTCCCGCATCGAATTCCTCCTGGAGAAAGCCACTGTAGCTGCCGGTCAGCATAGCAGACGCTCTCGACAAACGCCATTGCCACATGTTCAGGGCAACTGAAGGCGAGGGTCGTCGCGCGTTCGCTCCTGGCAGTCAGCCGGTCGGCGTGCGACCATTATGCCGTGTGATCCGGCCGGCGCTCCTCGCAAGCCTGGAGCGCCGATCCCCCAGGGAAGGAGCAGTGACCGTGACCACGCGCCCATGGCAGAACGATGAGGAGCTGTTCGCCACCATCCGAGCCGAGCTGTTCACCGCTGTGGTCGGAGATATCCTCGATCTGATGGGCTTCACGCACCAGTTCCTGCCGCCGACGATTCGCCCGCTGCACCCGGACATGACTGTGGTAGGCCGCGCCATGCCGGTACTGGAAGCCGATGTCTTCGCGGGCGAGAGCGAAGGAGCCGGCCCACTCTCGGCGAAGACCTTCGGGCTGATGCTCGAGGCGCTCGACGCTTTGCAGCCTGGCGAGGTGTACCTGGCGACCGGGAGCTCGCCGCGCTATGCCCTCTGGGGAGAACTCATGTCGACTCGTGCACAGCGCCTGGGTTGTGTTGGCGCGGTCCTCGACGGCTACACCCGAGATATGCGCGGCATCCTGCGCCTCGGATTTCCAGTCTTCTGCTACGGCTCGTACGCGCAGGATCAGCGCGTGCGGGGGAAGGTCATCGACTTCCGTGTCCCGGTGGAGGTCGGCGGAGCGCGGGTGGAGCCTGGCGACCTCATTCTCGGCGATGTCGATGGGGTACTGGTCGTGCCGCGCGCTGCTGAGGAGGAGGCGATCCGCCGGGCGCTGGAGAAGGTACGCACCGAAAACGCGGTACGTACCGCGATCGAGAAAGGTATGAGCGCGAGCGAAGCCTTTCGAACCTTCGGGGTGATGTGAGCACTCGCGAACCAGGAGGGGTGATGAGCGAGGAGAGGCAACCACTCGACCCGACCCGTCGGTTACTTCGGGTCTTCGGCGTCACGGTAACCAACTACGAGGAACGTACGGCACAGCTGCTGCAGCGCGCTGCTGAGCCGGACGTCGGCATCGCAGAATTGGCGGATATCGTGGCCCGAGCGCTGGAACTGACCGTTGACCTTGACCAGCGGTTGCGCGATATCACCATGCATGTGTTGGAACATCAGATCGAGATGCTCTCCCGCCTTCAGGCGATCATCAGCGGGCGCCGAGCGGGCGAGAGTTGATCCTGAACGCACATCGTGCCGGAGTCTGGAAGGCGGGATGCTCCGGGGCCCCTCGACTGCGATTGACGGCGTACCGTGCGGTGTGTAGGCTTGACGCGGAACGTGCACGTGCCGGGTGCGACAACGCAAGAGAGCGACTGCGTGCGCGGGTTCGAGAGAGTGCGTTTCGAGACAGATTCCGATCGCCCGGATCGCGAGCCGAACTTCGGCCACCTGGTCACCGGTGGGGTAGTAGGCTCGTAGCCGGGCGGGCGTTGACGTCTAGCGGCAGGCAGCGGGCGCCCGTCCTCACGAAACGAGGACGGTCTTTTGTCGTTTAGGGACAGGCATCACCGGCCCGCGTTGTGGAGGAGTGGCGATGAGCCAGAGAGCGCGACCGCAAGAACTCACACCGACCTACCAGCCCCGCGACGTCGAGCCCCGCTGGTACGAATGGTGGGAATCGCAGGGGTACTTCACCCCCCGGATCGACTACAGCCAGCAACCGTTCGTCATCATCATGCCACCGCCCAACGTGACCGGCGAGCTGCACATGGGCCACGCGCTGTTCGTCGCCGTGGAAGACCTGCTCATCCGCTGGCGGCGCATGCAGGGCTACCCCACGCTGTGGCTTCCGGGGGCCGACCACGCGGGCATCGCTGGCCAGTGGGTGGTCGAGCGCGAGCTCCTGGCCGAGGGGCTGACGCGGCACGATCTGGGGCGCGAGAAGTTCCTGGAGCGGGTGTGGGACTGGATGAACCGCTACCGGGGTCGGATCAGGGAGCAGCTCCGCATCCTGGGTGCCTCTTGCGACTGGACCCGGTTTCGCTTCACGATGGATCCCGGCCCCTCCCGCGCCGTCCGTACCGCCTTCAAGCGGCTCTACGACAAGGGGCTGATCTACCGCGGCGAGCGGCTGATCAACTGGTGTCCGCGCTGCATGACTGCGCTCTCCGATCTCGAGGTCGACCACGAGGAGGTCGACTCGAAGCTCTGGATCATCCGCTACCCGATCGAGGGCCTGGATCGCTCCATCGAAGTCGCGACGACGCGGCCGGAGACGATGCTGGGTGATACCGGGGTGGCCGTCCATCCCGACGACCCACGCTACAGCGATCTGGTCGGTAAGACGGCGATCCTGCCGATCCTCGGCCGCCGGTTGGCGATCGTGGCCGACGCGGCGGTGGATCCCGAGTTCGGCACCGGGG
Source organism: uncultured Thermomicrobiaceae bacterium (assembly GCA_938082375.1). Classification (GTDB taxonomy): domain Bacteria; phylum Chloroflexota; class Chloroflexia; order Thermomicrobiales; family Thermomicrobiaceae; genus Thermalbibacter. The sequence continues at coordinate 18,077 of CALKCJ010000003.1, read as the reverse complement.
CAGTCAAGGTCACCCCGGCCCACGACTTCAATGACTTCGAGATCGCCCAGCGCCACGGGTTGCCAGCGGTCAACATCCTCAACCCGGACGGGACGCTCAACGACAACGCCGGTCCCTACGCTGGCCTGCCCAACACCGAGGCGCGCTGGAGGATCGTCGGGCAGCTCGACCGCGAGGGCTACCTGGTGCGCGTCGAGGACTACCGGCACTCGGTTGGCCGCTGCCAGCGGTGTGGTACGGTCGTCGAGCCGATGATCAGCCAGCAGTGGTTCGTGAGGATGCAGCCGCTGGCCCGGCCGGCCATCGAGGTGGCCAAGAACGGCACCGTCCGTTTCGTGCCGGAGCGGTTCACCTCGGTGTACCTCCACTGGCTTGAGAATGTCCGTGACTGGTGCATCTCGCGCCAGCTCTGGTGGGGCCACCGGATCCCGGTCTGGTACTGCGGCGACTGCGGCGAGCTGACGGTAACGGACGCGGAGACGCTCGAGCGCTGTGGGCACTGTGGGAGCACGAACATCGAGCAGGATCCCGACGTGCTCGACACGTGGTTTAGCTCCGGACTTTGGCCCTTTAGCACGCTCGGCTGGCCGGACGAGACCGAAGACCTCCGGTACTTCTACCCTGGCTCGGTGATGGAGACCGGCTATGACATCCTCTTCTTCTGGGTCGCTCGGATGGTCTTCCTCGGGCTCGAGTTCATGGGTGAGGTGCCGTTCTACACCGTCTACCTGCATGGCACGGTGCGCGACGAAGCCGGGCAGCGCATGAGCAAGACCAAGGGCAACGTGATCGACCCGACCGACGTGACCGAGCAGTATGGCAGCGATCCCCTGCGCTTCACCTTGCTTACCCTCGCCGGGCCAGGTACGGATATGAAACTGAGCTTGCCGCGAGTGGAGGCGAACCGCAACTTCGCCAACAAAATCTGGAACGCGACACGCTTCACCCTGCGCGCGCTCGGCAGTGGGCCGGTCGCGACCGCGGCCGATGGCGCGCCTCTGCCGCCAGAGCGGGCGAGCATGAGCCTGGCTGACCGCTGGGTCCTCAGTCGGTTGCAGCGCGTCACCGGCGAGGTGACGGATCTCATGGAGCGCTACCAGTTCCACGAGGCGGGCCGCCAGCTCTACGAGTTCTTGTGGTCAGAGTTCTGCGACTGGTACATCGAGGCGAGTAAGGTGGCCCTCGCTGCGGACGGTGCTCGCGCGCAGGCTGCCCGCCAGACGCTAGCGACTGTCCTAGAGCAGGCGCTTCGGCTGTTGCACCCGTTCATGCCCTTCGTGACCGAAGAGCTGTGGCAGCGGCTGCCGCATGCTGGCGACAGTGTGATGGTTGCCCACTGGCCGGCTCGCGATCCGTCCTGGATTGACGAGGAGGCGGAGCGCGAATTCGGCTTCTTGATGGAAGCTATCCGGGCCATCCGCAACGCCCGGGCCGAGGCCGGTGTCGAGCCGGCGCGATGGATCCAGGCGATCATCTACCCTGGCTCACACCAGGGGACGCTGGAGCAAAGCGAGCCCGTCTTCCGCTTCCTGGCCCGGGTGGCGGAGGGCGGCGTGCAGTACTTGGACGAGCTGCTGGAAGCGCCGGAGCAGGTGGTCACGCTGATCGTTGACGACGCGGTGATCTACCTGCCGCTGCGCGGCATGATCGACCTTGAGGCCGAACGCGAGCGGCTCCGTAGAGAGATCGAGGAGGTACTGGCCGAGGTCGACCGGGCCCGTCAGCTCCTGGCTAACGAGCAGTTCACCCGCCGGGCGCCAGCCCACGTGGTGGAGAGGCAACGGACGCGCCTGACTGAGGCCGAGGAGCGGCTGGCGCTGTTACGGGCGCGCCTGGTCGAGCTCGAGTGACCGGCGCAGAAGCGCGCGCAGGCTGACCGGGTATGGCGTGAGGACACGGGGCTGGCGAGGCAGTCCGGCACTCCCTGCTCGGCTCAGTCTGCGTGACGCTCATGCGCTGTCTTCGGTGTGGCTTCGCCTTGCGGTAGCAGGCTCGCGGTGGGGGCGGTCACGCACCACGGCTGCGAGAGGTTTGCGCTTCGTAAACCACCCACAGGCCGGTAGCCAGGTCGTGCAGGGCCCGCCGATCCCGGCGAAAGAGCACCCACCACGGCAAGAGGAAATCGGAGATTGCGTCACGAGGCAGGAAGCAGACGATACCAGTTGTTTCTGGGAGGCTGTGCCAGCTGCTACGGCGGGTCTGGTCAAGGAGTCGCCGCTGGAATGGATCGGCGACGCTTCCGCGCTCGGCCTCACTCCGCAGCGCATTAAGGCTATAGGCCAGTAAGCCGAGGGCGTCAGCGTCAAGTCGTAAATGGACCTGTTCCCACATCGCTAGGCTGTGGGAGGTCTGCCTCAGGGCGGCGAGCAGATCATCGCCTGTCTCAGCCGCCCAGCTGAAGAAGGAGCCGCTCCCTGCCGCGTTGTGAGCGAGCAAGTGGGCCCGTTCGACGACCGCCGCGACGGCCGGTTCCACGATGCGCTGAACATGGCCGGCTGGCAACCAGATGTCGGCCATCGTGTTTTCGGTCTGCACCTCAGCTGTTCCTCCTTGAACGAGTGATGCGGCTCAAGAGGCCACCTCGCCTTTTACGTGTTCCATACCACCGCTCTACAGATAGTTATATCGCTTGGGAGAGGGAAGAGCCTGGTTCCCGCCAGAGGTGGGCGAACCTTGCTCTCCGCCCTGTCGCGGCTGGTAGCGAATCTCCGGCTGTTATACTCCAGGCAGGGGAGCGCGGTGCCGATGCGGATCCAGGTGCTCGACGAGGCGACGATCGGCAAGATCGCGGCCGGCGAGGTCATCGAGCGGCCAGCCTCGGTCGTCAAGGAGCTTGTCGAGAACGCGCTCGATGCCGGCGCCCGATCGGTCGTGGTCGAAATCGAGGCTGGCGGGTGCGAGTGCATCCGGGTGCGCGACGATGGCGCCGGCATGTCCGCCGCTGACCTGCCTTTGGCGATCGAGCGGCACGCCACATCGAAGCTTCGCCAGTTCGAAGATCTGGCCAGCCTGCGCACGTTCGGCTTCCGCGGCGAGGCGCTGGCAAGCATTGCGGCTGTGAGCGACCTCGAGATCGTCACCCGTCCGGTTGACGCGGCGCATGGACTTCGGCTGCGCTCGGTCTTCGGCCGGCGTACGACCCTAGAGCCGGCCGCTACGGCGGTGGGCACGGTGGTCACTGTTCGCGATCTCTTTGCGAACGTCCCTGCGCGGCGGAGGTTTCTGCGGCAGGAAAACACAGAGGCAGCCTACATCCAGCGTGTGGTCGGCGCCTACGCCCTGGCTCACCCTGAGGTGCGCTTCGAGCTGGTGGTTGACAGGCGGACTGCCCTCGTCACCGACGGGAGCGGCAGCCTGGAGAACGCCCTGGTCGGGATCTTCGGGGCCGAGGTGGCCGCACAGATGGTTCCGATCGCGCCGCCCGACGAGCTGCTGCCGACCCAGGCCGAGCCATTGCCACTCCAGGTGTGCGGCTACGTTGGCCTGCCGACGCTGACGCGCAGTAACCGCCAGGGTATGCTCTTCTTCGTCAACCGGCGCTGGATCGAGAGCCGGCCGCTCGGGGTGGCTGTGGAACAGGCGTACCACTCGCTGATCATGGCCGGGCGCTATCCGGTAGTGGTCGTCGATCTGGAAGTCCCGCCCGGGCGCGTCGACGTCAATGTGCATCCCACCAAGCGGGAGGTGCGCTTCGCCGACGAGCGTGCCGTCTTCCACGCGGTACAAGCGGCCGTTCGGCGGACGCTGGCGCTCCATACCCCAGCGCAAGGCATTCCAGCCGTCACTTTCAGCCCGCTCTCACCCCCGAGCCTGCAACGGCGGCTCGTGCTGGCTGACCCGAGTAGGGGGGCGTCAGCGGGTCTGCGTGCGTTGTCTCAAGGGGCAGGGGAGGAGCGGTTTCCGGCACCGGAGGAGGCGGGCACCGAGCGGGCGCTACCGGTGTTACGAGTACTGGGACAGTTGCATAGCACCTACATCATCGCCGAGGGGCCGGATGGGATGTACCTGATCGACCAGCACGCGGCCCACGAGCGAGTGCTGCTCGAGCAGCTCATGACGCAATACGAGCGGGCTGCGGTCGACGTCCAGGTACTCCTCGAGCCGCTGGTGGTCGAGTTGACAGCCACCCAGCTCGCGGTGCTGGAGGACTATCGGGAAGAGCTGGGACAGCTCGGCTACCGGGTCGAGCCTTTCGGCAGGAGCGCGGTGGCGATCCGTGGTGTGCCAGCAGTGATGCACCGCAGGTCACCCAACACCACGCTGCTGGCGATCCTCGACGAGCTGGCCAGTGGTGGCCGAGGCTCGAGCCGGCTCGAGGCGCTCGCGATCAGCACAGCGTGTCACTCGGCGATCCGGGCAGGGCAGGAGCTGAGCCTGGGCGAGATGCGCGAACTCGTGCGCCAGCTCGAGGCATGCACCGCGCCTCGGGCCTGCGGCCACGGGCGGCCGACGATGCTCCACCTTAGCCAGCAAGAACTCGAGCGTCAATTCGCGAGGCGGTAGGGCGGAGCAGGTTTGTCGCGAGCTGTCGGCGACGGGGTGTGATCAGAGCCGCCCGTTCCGCTCACGTGAGAACGTGCCGGGCGCCGAGAAATTAGTTCCCTGTTCGGTCTCATCGTCCAGCCGGATCCAGCCGTGGCGCAGGGCGTAAATCACTGCCTGCGTCCGATCGTTGACGGCCAGCTTGCGTAGGATCGAGGTAATGTGGTTCTTGACTGTCTGGTCGCTGATACTGAGGAGCTGGGCGATTTCCTTGTTGCTGTGCCCCCGCGCCACGCAGTCAAGGATTTCGATCTCGCGCGGCGTGAGTGGTGAGAAGAAGCCGGTCGAGGAACGATCCATGCGGGAGAGTTCGCGGAACTGGTCGAGAACACGGGAGGCGACGAACGGGCGGGACAGCACCATTTCGTTAATCAGATACTCGCCTCGGGCCACGCGGGTAATGACCTCGATCAGCTCGCTGGGCTCGATATCCTTCGTGCAGTACGCCGAGGCCCCGGCACGGATCGCGTTGAAGAGCTGCTCATCGTCCTGGTGCATGGTCAGGATGATGACCCCGGCCTGCGGCTGGCGGCGCTTCAGTGCTCGCGCCACCTCGAGGCCGTTCATGCCCGGCAGGCTCAGATCGACGAGGATGACATCAGGCGAGCACTCGTCAGCGAGGCGGATGGCCTCACCTCCGTCTCCGGCCTCCCCGACGATGCGGAAATTGGGCACCTGCTCGAGGCTCCAGCGTATACCGCTGCGGAAGAGCGGGTGGTCATCGACGATCATAATGTCGACCTGGTTCATGAGACTCGCTCCTTCTCCGTTCGCTCCGCGCGAGAGGAGTCGTGTGTACCTCCCGGTGAGGTCTCAGTTGTCGCTCCGAGTGGCACCACCAGGGTAATGCTCGTGCCCTGCCCAGGTTCACTACGAACCGTCAACTGGGCGCCGATGACTTCAGCACGCTCCCGCATCCCGTGCAGCCCGAAACCTCCGGTAGAGGTCGACGCGACAGCGGACGGGCGGAACCCCTGACCATCGTCCTCCACCATAATGACTATGTCGGCAGGACCGACGGAAATCTTTAGGCCAATTTTCCTAGCTCGTGCGTGCCGTAGGATGTTGTGCAGAGCCTCTTGCACGATGCGGAAAACGGCGAGTTCTTGCTCGGGTGTTAAAGACGGAAGCGCTTCCGGTACGTCGAGCTCGATCTCTCCAGGGAAAAGCCGGCGATACGACTCCAGATAGTTGCGCAACGTGACCAGCAGACCATACTGCTTCAGCATGGTCGGCTGGAGATCGACGATGAAGCGGCGCGTCTCGCTCAGGCCTTCGCGCAGCACGTGCTCGATCCGCTCCAGTTCTTCCAAGAGGGAGGCCGGGATCCCTTCCGGGGCGCGGGCCAAGACGCGTGCTGCGAACTGGACGTTGAGGATCGCATTCGCCAGGACCTGAGCTGGGCCATCGTGAATCTCGCGAGCGAGTCTCCGTCGCTCCTCCTCCTGCGCCCGGATCATCGCTTGCCGTACGGCGAGCCTCTGGGCAGCGTCGAGGCCAGGAAGCAGTCGAGCTTCATCCCATTGCTGGCGAGTAACGCTGAGAAGCTGAAAGAAGTCGGCAAGCTGCCGGTTGAGGGTCGAGGCGCGCGTCAGATCCTCGGTCAGCCGGTCTTCGGCTTCGCGCAGGCGCTCGATCTCAAGCTCCTTCCCGTCGATACGGTCGATCATGAGCTCCTCAGTGCGCGTCTGGACGTGGGTGCGCTCACGCTCCAGCTCCTCGACCAGTCTGGAGAGCCGCTCGCACAACTTACCGATCCGACCCTCGAAGGTGCGGAGGGTGTCTTTGATCGCTTGGTCGATCTCGTCGAGCTGCTTAGCGGAATGCTCGCTCACGGACGCTCCTACCGCTGCTCGTCATGGTGGCGTCTACGGCCTACAGACCACGTTACCATGACGTTTCCCGCGGACTGGCAGCCTCATGATACCATGCACTGGGATCGGCACACGGTATGACAGGGCAGAGAAATGACCGTCATCGGCCTTCTCACTATCGGTCAGGCGCCACGACCCGACATTGTCGACTCGATGTTCACCGCGAAGCCGAATCGGCTGCTGGAGTTCGGCGCACTCGACGACTTGAGCCGCCATGAGATCGCTGCGCTCGAGCCGGTGGCAGGCGAACACCCCCTGGTGACGCGGCTGCACACCGGTGAGGAGCTCGTGATTGCCAAAGAGCGCGTGCTGCCCTGCCTGCAGCGGGCGGCAGATACAGCCGTGCGCCAGGGGGCGACACTCCTGGTCGTTCTCTGTACCGGCACTTTCCCCGGCCTGCGCGCCCCGGTACCGATCGTCTACCCGGATCGCCTCCTGGTCGCGACAGTCAACGCCCTCCTGCCAGTCGGAGCGCTTGGTGTGCTGATGCCCCATCCCGGACAGTACGAGACGATGGCAGAGAAATGGGCGCTGGCGGGCCGCCGGTTCGTCGGCGGCGTGGTCTCGCCGTACGATGCAAGGACCGAGCTCGAGCGCATCGGCCGTAAGCTGGCGAGTCAGGGGGTCGATCTCATCGTCCTGGATTGCATGGGCTATACCCAGGCGATGAAGCAGACAATTGCAGAAGCGAGCGGGCGACCGGTCGTTTTGGCCAATCGACTGGTGGGGCGGGTGGTCGAAGAGTTGCTCGACACCGCAGTCGCCCGCGGGGCCAGGGCGTAACTCGGGTCAGCGGGGAGCTGCCTGCTCGTCGTCGTAGCGCCCGAGCAGGCTGTTGACCCAGACCGTAACCACGTCCCGCACCATCAGGACGGCGTCGATGCCGGGACGAACCTTGCTGCCCTCGACGTGCCGCCAGACGATCGGCAGCACCGCCAGCCGGTACCCCCGGCGGCGGGCCAGGTACAGGATCTCGACGTCGAAGCCGGTTACGAGTGGCCCGCGTGCCGCGCCAAGCCCATTGTGATAGAGGAGTGAACGGCTGAAGAGATCGCGGGCTACCTCAGCACGGAATGCCTTAAAGCCGCACTGGGTGTCCTCGAGGCCGGGCACCACCAAAAGTTGGACAATCCGGTTAAAGACGCGGCCCATGAGATGCCGGTGAAGTGGCTCGCCGATCCGGCGTGCCTCGGCACCCTCGCGTGACCCGATCACAATGTCCCACTCGTCGCGAAGCAGCGCGCGGGCCGGCTCCAGGTATTCGATCGGGGTGGACAGGTCAGCGTCGGTGAAGACGACGATGCGGCCACCGGACGCCAGGATACCCTCGCGTACCGCCACCGCCTTTCCACGGTGAGGCAGGCGGAGATGGCGTACCCGCGCGTCACGCTGGCACCACTCGGCAACGATCGCCGGCGTCGCGTCCTCGCTGCCGTCGTCGGCCACGATGACCTCCCACGAGTAGGGCTGCGCTGAGAGGTAGTCGACGACCGCCTGGAGCGTTGCCGGCAACCGAGTCTCCTCGTTGTAGGCCGGGATGACCAGGCTGAGCTCGATCGTTCTCGCTCCTCGGGTGTCTGGATTGGACGGTACCGGCAGGGACGACACCACACCCTCCGCCAGGCTGCCGTGCGGCATGTCGGCAATCTCGACCACGATTGTAGCAAGGGTAGTGGGGCGGTATCTCGATACGCTGAACGGCCGGAAGATAGCGGGCACGGTGAGCGTCGGGGAGCTGGGGCAGGCGCTCGGGCGCGGGCCCGGTCTGGCGGCACGTCTAGGCACGATACGGGAACCACAGTGTTCCCTCTCTCGCCGCTAAGCTCTTGTGCAGTTGTCCACTCATCACGGGGATACCGGGCGCCACGGTGAGAGTCGCCCGGTCGGAGATTGGACTATACTGAGGCAGGGTTAGCACTCAACAGAGGGGGTTCCCGGGCCGGACAGAGCCCGCTGGTGCCGTAGGGGTACCCGAAGGGGGTGTGTGATGCGCCTGGAAATCCATCTTGACCCGGTGGAGCGAGGGATATTGCCGGCGAACTACCGGGAGGCGCTGCAAGCGGTGATCTACCGCAACCTGCCGAGGCCCCTGGCGGACGCGCTACATGACGGCCGCTACTGGGAAGGGCGACGGCCGGTTAAGCCATTTGTCTTCTCCCAGCTCAGCGGGGCGATCAGCTATCAACGCGCCGAGGGCTTCAACGTCGGTGGGCAAGTCTGGTTCTGCTTCGCCTCGCCAGCGACCGACCTGGTCGAGGCGCTCGCGGACGGAATTCTGCGGCACGGGATGGTACGGCTGGCGTCCCTCAGCTTCGCGGTGCGCGAAGTAGCTGCCTTGCCTGCACCGGTCATCGAATCGCCGCTGGTCGTCCGTACCCTCTCGCCGATCACGGTCTACCGTACGCTGGAGCGGGACGGGCGTCGCTACACGCAGTACTACAACCCGCTCGCCCGCGAGTTCGCTGAGCTGGTCGCCGCGAATCTGGCGCGCAAGGCCGAGATCCTCCGCCTGCCGTGCTCTGAGCCGATTCAGATACATTCGCTGGGAATAAGCCCACGCCATCGTCGTTTGGAGCAGTACAAAGGGACCTGGATCGAGGCCTGGGCGGGGCGCTTCCGGCTGGAGGGGCCGGAGCCGCTGCTCTGGCTGGCGCTCCACGCTGGGCTCGGCGCCAAGAACAGCCAGGGCTTCGGGTTCGTCGATGTCGAGCCCCGGCTCCGGTCGCCGGAACGAGAGAGGAGAGTGACGGCGTGATCCAGAGCATCCGCTCTCTCGGCCGCTTCGTGCGGCATGCACTGCCAGACGACCCGCTTTCCGTTGTCAGGCAGCTCGCACTGGCGTCTGACGACGAGGAGACCGGCAACGGCGCGGAGCGACGCCGCTATCTGGCCGTCATCGACCTCTGGCCGGAGCAGCGTCTCCTCTGCCATGAACTTGTCGAGGTCTCGAGCCCAACACTGCGCCGCTACCTGTTCCTGAACCTGATGAAGTCGGAGCCAGGTGGCGACGTGCGCGACGTGACCGTGCGCGACCTGCGCCACCTTCTTGGCCCGGTCTTCGTCGGCCTCGCTCCGCGGCTCCTCACGGGCGAGGAGGGGCCTGCAGCACTGGCCGAGCTCGAGCCGGTGCTGGCGCTGGCCAAGCCAGTACTCCGCGACCTTGGGCCAGCCATCGACAAGCGCTCGCGCTTCCTGCTCGACTTGGATGGCTTCCGCCTGGATCCCCCGCCGCCGACAACGAATACCAGTCAGTACCTTTACCTCGCAGACGGTGGGCAGCTCCGGGTCACATGGCAGGCGCTTGAGCAGGTCGAACCGAAGAAACGCGCGGAGGCGCTGGCGAAATCGCTGCGCGCGCTCCTGGGCTGGGGTAGCGACGTGGCCTACTACACGCTCGCGCTGGACGGCCGGCCGCTGGCCGAGGAGCCGGCCTACGGTCGCTATGTGCTCTGGTACCTGGTGGAGCGGGCTTTCAGCCAGGCGGTTCCCGGCCACTGCCACCTCTGTGGCGAAGAACACTTGGTGACCAGCGACTTCCGGCGCTTTCGCATCAAGACCTATATCACCGACAAGACGAGCTTCGCCTCAGGACTCGTGGAGGATGGCTTCGCGCGCTGCTATGTGGTGTGCCAGGACTGCTACCTCGACCTAATGATCGGCGACCGGCTACTGGAGCAACAGCTCGAGACTCGGTTGCTGCGCACGCCGGTGTTCGTCATCCCGGAGTTCGCCATCGAAGCCTCCCTGGACTACGAGGCGGTCATGCGCCGGTTGGCGCTTGTGCGCCAGGAAGCGACCGAGCTCGATCGCCTCCAGCAACTCCGCCGTACCCCCGAGGACTTGGCCCGGGTGGGGCAGCAGCGAGCTGAGCTCTACGCCTACCTGACGTTGCTCTTCCACGAGAAGCAGAACATGGCGGTCAAAGTCCGCGAGGTGGTGGCGGAGGTGCCGCCGTCGCGCGTGCAAGCCGTGATCCGCGCAATGAACCGGCTGAACGACCTCACAGCGACGAGCGACTGGGCCCAGCCGTTCCACGACGAGCGATCGGGGTGGTTCCCGGGTCTCGACGGCCTGCTGCGGACACTGCCGCTCCGTCGCCAGCAGGGTGCGCCCGAGGTACGGCCGGCGCTGACGCTGGCGCGGCAGCTCATCCAGGGCGAGCCGGTCGACGAGCATGGCCTGATCGCCGCATTCCTGGAAGGCGCCCGTGCCATCGTCAGCCAGCACGCCGGTTACTGGCTCGTGCCCGAGCGCTGGGCGAGGCAGACGGCGTCGCCGCGCGAGGTCGATAGCGCCCTGCGACAGTTCCTGGGCCGCACGCTCGCCTTGCGCTTGCTGGTGTCGGAACTCTGTGGTGTCGATCGAGGAGGTGTCACCGTGGACCGTGTGATTTCCGAACCATACCGGAGCGCGTCGGAAGGGCTTCAGCTCGATGCGCAGCAGCAGGCCCTCTTTCTCCTGGGCGTGCTGTTGGGCCGGGTGGCCCACCGGCAGTATGTCGACTCGGACGGCGGCTCCAAGCCGGTGCTGGAGAAGCTGAACTACAGTGCGATGTCGCTGCCGCGTGTCCTCACCTTCACCACCGAACTTTTCGACAAGATGCGCCAGTATCGGCTGCTGACGGAGCACAACCCGGCCGAGAACGAGCTACTCTACTCGGTCGCCAGCCTGCTTCTGGCCGCTGAGCGCAACAGGTGGAGGTTGACCGACCAGGAGAATGTCTACTACATCCTCGCTGGCTACGCCTACGAGACAGGGCGGATCATCCAGCGCGGCGGGCAGCGCGAGGCCGAGACACCAGCCTCGGAACCGCAGCCCGCGGCCTGACAGTCGATACAAGCGGTATGAGAAGAACGTAGATCGCCGCAGCTGAGAGGAGAGGCTAGCATGGCAGACGCCGCGATCCACAACGCCGATATCCTGTTCCTGTACGACGCGAAGCTCACCAACCCCAACGGTGACCCGGACGACGAGAACCGGCCGCGGATGGATCCGTTCACTCGCCGGGCACTGGTCAGCGATGTGCGGCTGAAGCGCTACCTGCGCGACTACTGGATCGGGCAGGGCCTGGACGTGTGGGTGCGCACCCGGGACGACGGCACCCGGCTCGATGCCTCGACACGGCTCGACGACCTGCGCAAGCTCTACGAGCAGGAGACTGGACAGCAGGCGGGGCGTCGCACCCGCGATGAGGCAGGCTTCCGTGACTGGTTCTTGAACCGCCTGATCGACGTCCGCCTGTTCGGGGCGACGTTGCCGATCAAGGCACAGGACGGGGGGCGGGGCCTCTCGGAGCAGTACACCGGCCCGGTGCAGTTCAACTGGGGCTTCGCCCTCCACGAGGTCGAGCTCAACCCCTCCAACAGCATCACCTCGACTTTCGCCGGGCGTGGCGGCGAGAAAGGCGAGTACGGCACCATCGGCAAAGACTGGCGGCTCCTCTACGCGCTCATCGGCTTCTGGGGGCACGTGGCCGCCCAGCGCGCGCGCCAGACGGGAATGACCGCTGATGACCTCGCGACGCTTGAAGAGGGGCTGCTGCGCTGCCTCTCCAGCGAGGCGACCACCCGGAGCAAAGTCGGGCAGACTCCCCGGCTCTACGTCCGCGTCGACTGGCGCGAGCACACGCCGCCCTTCGGTGACCCGCGCGACGGGCTGCGGCTCCTACCGGTGAACGAGTCGCTGCCGGTCGAGCGCTGGCGCAGCGTCGAGGAGTACGTGCTCGATCTCCTGCCCCTTGCCGAGCGGCTGAACCGCTATCGCGAGCAGATCGCCGCGATCCGCTACTGGCGGCACGACGAGCTGAACGTGCGTGGTGAGGACACGCTGCGGGAACTGGGCTCCTTTGACACGCTCGATCTGTGAGGCCAGCCATGGTGCAGGTTGTGCGTTTCACCCTGCGGGGGAAGTTCGCGCACTTTCGCCGCTTCTACACCAACTCGTCGTCGCTCACCTATCCCATCCCGCCGCCGACGGTCATCCGCGGCGTCGTCGGGGCGGTGCTTGGCCTCTCTCGCCTCGAATACCCGGCCGTCCTCGGCGACCTGTTGATGGCCGTGCGCCCAGCTGCACCGGCACGCACCATCTTCCAGGGCGTCAACTTACTCAAGGTGGTAAACAGTGCGGAGCGGGAGCTGCGAGGCCTGGAGTCGCATACCCAGATTCCGACCCAGTTCCTCTTGCCCCGCAGCCTCGACGAGGCCCTCGCCTTCGAGATCCTGCTCCTGCCAGGGCGGCAGGCGACCGCGACAGAGCTGGCGGGCGCCCTGCAGGCACCGGTCTATCCCCCGACGCTGGGAACGGCCTACTGTCTGGGCTGGATCGAGCGTGTCCGCGTCGTCGATACCACCGATGGCGGTGAGGGTTCCGGGGAGATGGCGCCCTACTTCGGCGCGCTGTACGCCGACGCGGTTGAGGCGATCGACGTAGCAGTGGGCCAGCGGCTCTCCCGCGACCGCTATCCGATCCGGCTGGCGGCCGACCGCCGCCTCGAGTCGGCGCGTGACCTCCTGGTCGACCTCGCAGGGACGCCGATCCGATGCCGCTACCGCGGAGTCTGGCTGGTGGTAGACGGGGAGCGCTGGGGAGTCATCGGATGACGTCGACGGTCGAGTGCTGGCTGGCGCACGAGGGGGAATTGCTGCTCGACCACCTCAGGAGTGTTGGGGAGCTGGCGCGTCGCTTCGCCCCTGACTCTCTGGCAGACGCGGCCGAGCTGGCGGGCCTCGTCCACGACCTCGGCAAGGCGACGCCCTTCTTCCAGGCACGCCTGCATGGTCAGGGCGGAAGCGGAGCTGAGGCGAATCACGCTTACCTCGGCGCGCTCTACGGGGCGTGGGTGGCGGAGGCGCGCGGCTGGGACGCGCTGGCTGTCTTCCTCGCGGTCACCCGGCACCACGGGTCGCTGCGTACACCGCACGAGCTGCTACCCCATCCCAGCGATATCGACCCGCCGAACTTCCTCGGTGTCGACCGGCAGGGGCTGCGGAGGACGCTGCGGGCACTCCCGGTTCAGCTTCATGCGGTGCGTCAGAGCTGGCCCGTGCTCTGTCCAACGCTCGGCTTACCAGACCCGCTCCCCTTTCTCGACGGAGAAGTGTGGGGCACCCTCCGGCGCCTGGCTGAAGAGGCCCTCGCTCTAGCCTACCTTGCCGAGTACGAGACGCTGGAGCCTTTAGCCCGCCGACGGTTCTGGGAGACAAATATCGTCTTCTCGGCGCTGATCGATGCCGACAAGAAGCTGGCCGCCAGCTACCGCGCGTCTCACCGCTTTGCCTTGCCTGCAGACTTGGTCGACCGGTATCTCGTCACGCTCGGTGGCGACAGAGGGCGCCCCACGCGATCAGGCAATCGCGTGGAGACCCCGGACGGCGGCCCGCTCGGGCCGTTTCGTCGTCAGCTCTACCAGGCGGTGGACGAGCGCATCCGGAGCGAGCCGCTCGAGCGGCTGTACCCGGCGCTGCTCACGCTTACCGCGTCCACCGGCGCCGGCAAGACGCTCACTGTCCTCAACGCGGCACTCAAGCTCCGTGAGCGCATCGAGCGAGAGCGGGGACTCAGCCCACGCATCGTCTACGCGCTCCCGTTCGTCAACCTGATCGAGCAGACCGCCGATGTCGTGCGCGACCTCCTGATCAACGGCGGCATCGATCCGGCCGATGTCCTTCTCACCCACCACCATCTGGCGCCGCTGGCCCAGAGGACACCCCTGGCGATCAGGAGATCGCCCGGGGACCCCGAGCGCCCGGCATCCGCGAGTGCGCAAGCGCGCAGTCAGGCGAGCGAGCGTTCGACGCCCGACGACGACCTGGTTGGGGTCGACGAGAGCCTGCTCTTGGCCGAGTCCTGGGACGCTGAGATCGTGCTGACGACGTTCGTCCAGGTGTTCCATACCCTGGTGGGCTATCAGAACCGGATGCTCAAGAAGCTGCACACCCTGGCGGAGGGAGCCATCCTTGTCCTGGACGAGGTGCAGACGCTGGATGCCCGCTACTGGCCGCTCCTCCGCGCTGTCCTCAGTGATCTCCCCCAGTGGGGCGTCACCGTTATCCTGATGACGGCGACCCAGCCGGCCTTGGTCGACCGCCGGCGGGTACTGGAACTGGCCCCACCCTTGCCAGGCTATCCGGCCCGGGTCGTGCTGCGGCCGGCCGAGCCGCGGACGGTGGCCGAGCTCGCCGAGGCAGTGGCGGCGCGCGCCGGGCAGAGCCAGCTCGTGGTCGTCAACAGCGTGCGCGTGTCACTGGAGCTGTTCGAGGCGCTGCGCCGCGAGCGCTTGCCATACCTCTTCTACCTCTCGACCAACGTCACCCCACGCGACCGGGGCGGGCGGCTTAAGGAGATCCGGGCACTGCTCAGGCAGCACCTCCCCGTGGTGCTTGTCGCCACGCAAGTCGTGGAGGCAGGGGTCGACGTCGACTTCGACTCTGGCTGGCGGGAGTGGGGACCGCTCGAAAGCCTGGTGCAGGTCGCCGGACGGATTAACCGGAATGCGCAGGCGGCAGCGGGCGAGCGCGAACTCGGCGTCGTCGAGCTGGTCGAGGGCCAGGGTCACCTTGTCTACGGCCGAGTGCTTCTGGAGGCCGCAAAGCAAGCACTCAGCCGACCGCTCGCTGACCGAGCGGTCGAGGAGATCCTCGCGGCGTACTTCGACACCATCGAGCAGCGGATCACCCAGGAGCGGGCCTGGCGGCTGCTGGCGGCGCTGCCGCGACTCGACTACGACCGGAGCGGAGTCGACTGTCACCGCGGCGGCGCGTCGCTGCCGGTGTGCTGCTTCCAGCTTATCGAGGAGCCGCCCTCGCTCAGTATCTTCGTCGAGCAAGACGGGTACGCATCGGAGATCCTGGAAGCCTTCCGCGCAGCCTACCGCCTGCCTGATCCCAACCAGCGGCGCCTCGCACTCCGTCGTCTGCGGCCGTCAGTCGAGCTGTATACCATTACGCCTCTCTTGCGGCGAGCTCTCGGCAACCTGCCGCGACCGCTCTTCCACGACCGCGAAGATCCTCGGCTGATCCGGCGGGAGGAGCTGGACTCGTTCTACGATGAGCAGACGGGGTTCAAATGGGAGATCAGCCAGTTCCTGTGAGTGGCACCCTCATCTGGTACGTGGCTATCTGCTCGAGGCAGGCCTGGCTGATGGGCCACGCGATCGAGCCGTACCGGGAGCATGAGCTGCTGGTGCTCGGACGACTGCTCCAGGAGACCGCCTACCCGCGCCAGCGCAAAGAGCTCAGCCTCCCGGGCATGAAGGTCGACCTGATCACTCCGCGCGACGGTGATGCGCTGCTGATCGGCGAGGTCAAGCGGTCGCCTCGGATGCAGCATGCCCAGCGGCTCCAGCTTGGATACTACCTGCTGCGCCTGCGCGAGGCGGGAGTAACGGCCCGGGGCGAGCTACGCTACCCGGAGCAACGCATGGTCGAGCCCGTCGAGCTGACTCCAGAGCTGGAAGCCGCGGTCCTCGCAGCAGTTCATGAGATCGAGGGGTTGCTCGGCCTGCCCGTGCCGCCGCCGGCCCGGCGCATTCCGGCCTGCGCCAACTGCGCCTACTACGAGTTTTGCTGGATCGAGGAACCGCCGGAAGGCGAAACGGAGCCAGCTGAAGGAAGACGATCGCGGCGAGGCCACCGGCATGAGAATGCATTGGAGGGCCTGTGAAGCCGGTCTACCTGTTCTCTTCTGGCACATTGGGTCGGAGCCAGAACACGATCGTCCTGGAGACCGAGGGCGGGAAGCGCTACGTGCCGGTGGAGCAGGTCTCAGAACTGTACTGTTTCGGCGAGGTGGATCTCAACAAGCGCTTCCTCGAATTCCTGACCGCGCACGGTATTCTGCTGCACGTGTTCAACCGGTACGGTTTCTACTCCGGCACCTACTATCCACGCGAGCACCTCATGAGCGGGCACCTTGTGCTGCGCCAGGCCGAGCACTACCTGGAGGGCGAGCGGCGGCTGACACTCGCGCGTGCCTTCGTGCGCGGCTCGCTTCGGAACATCCGGAGCGTCCTTGGCTATTACCGGCGTCGCGGCGTTACGGTGGATGCACCGCTGGCCGAGATCGAGCGCCTGGCGGCCGGGATCGATGTGGCCACCAGCACAGCAGGGCTGATGGCGATCGAGGGGAATGCGCGCGAGGCCTACTACGCGGCCTGGCCGGCAATCATCGAGGCTGAGTTCCCGTTCGGCCCGCGCAGCCGCCGGCCGCCGCGCGACGAGACCAATGCCCTGATCAGCTTCGGCAATTCGCTGCTGTATACAGCGGTCCTTGGCCAAATTTACCAGACGCACCTCGATCCGCGCATCGGGTACCTGCACGAGACCAACTTCCGCCGCCATACGCTGAACCTCGACGTCGCCGAGGTGTTCAAGCCAGTGCTGGTGGATCGGCTGATCTTCCGGCTGGTCAACCGCGGGCAACTGCAGCGACGCCACTTCGTGACCGGAGCCGAGGGCGTGTTCCTCGACGAGGAGGGCCGGCGGCTCTTTGTCGAAGAGTGGGAGAAGACGCTTCAGGAGACCTATCGACATCCGACACTGAAGCGTTCCGTCTCCTATCGCACCACGCTGCGGCTGGAGCTGTACAAGCTGGAAAAGCACCTTCTGGGCGAACGGCCGTATGCACCCTTTCAGCTCCGGGGGTGAGCGAATCGGCTGCCGGCCGCGGCGTCGCGTGCGACATATGGAGCCAGCAGTTCATGCTCGGGTCCGGCTAGTCCCCGGCGAGGAGATATCCGGCCAGGCCATCGAATGGCTGCACCCCGTTCGGTTGCGTGCAATGTCGTACATTGTTTGCACTTGCCGAGCGCTCTGGTCGAGCGGGCAGCGAGGTGAGCGAGAACGACGGTGCCGAGGTTATGTTTGAGGGATAGTGGATGTACGTCATCCTGGCATACGACGTGGCCGTCGAGCGGAACGCTAAGGTGCTGAGGACAGCTCGCCGGTTCTTGACGTGGGTGCAGAACTCGCTCCTCGAGGGGGAGCTGACGCCAGCACAGCTCAAGCGGTTGCAGTACGAGCTTGAGCGAGTGATCGATGCCCGCAGCGACAGCGTGCAGATCTACGTGCTGCCACAGGCCTCAGTAGCCCGGAGGGTCTGTCTGGGCCTGGTGAAGAACCAGCCGAGCCAATTTGTTTGAGCCGCGATCGGTGAACGCCTGCCGCCGACCGATGTCACTCTGAGTACGTCGACCTCCAATCGTGCAAAAACCCCGGGGGGTCGACGGAGGGGCCCCGAGGGGCGAGATCGGCGTGCTGGCGCGAACGTCGGCGTGGAGGGCGGTTGCGCGGCCTGGGCTTTCCCGCTATACTGGTGCTGGCGCGATGGCGATCCCCGTGCGGCTCTGGCTCGTTCCGACAGTACCTATGAGGGCTTGAAACTTCCGATGATTCGGACGATTATTTCGCCCGGTGGGTGTTCCGACAGTACCTATGAGGGCTTGAAACTGAGCTCGCGCTTGCTGGCGTCGAATATCTCGCCGCGTTCCGACAGTACCTATGAGGGCTTGAAACCCGAGTGCTCCGCCACGATGGCCGTCTTTCAACTGCGTTCCGACAGTACCTATGAGGGCTTGAAACTGCGCTCCGCATCCCGGCGAGGGATGCCGAGCGCGTTCCGACAGTACCTATGAGGGCTTGAAACGCACTTCCTCCTGGCGCCTAC
>CALKCJ010000002.1 GCA_938082375.1 uncultured Thermomicrobiaceae bacterium | reverse complement strand
TCGGGGGGCGTGACGTCCTGCCAGGTCTGGCCGCCGTCGCGGGAGAGGTGGACCAGGCCGTCGTCGGAGCCGGCCCAGAAGACGCCGGGCTGGTGGGGGGACTCGCGGAAGGCGAAGATGGTGCAGTAGACCTCGGCGCCGGTGTTGTCCTTGGTGATCGGCCCGCCGGAGGGCTGGAGCTTGCCGGGATCGTTTCGCGTCAGATCTGGGCTGATCACCTCCCAGGTCATTCCGAGATCCCGCGAGCGGTGGACGACGTTGGAGGTGACGTAGAGGGTATCCGGGTCGTGGGGGGAGAACTCGATCGGGAACGTCCACTGGAAGCGGTACCTTAGATCTTTCGCTCCCTCGGCCATACCCAGCTCTTCCGGCCAGACGGTGATGTTGCGCTGCTCGCCGGTGCGGTGGTTGTAGCGGATCAGCCGGCCGTTGCCCTCGCCGCTGCCGATCGCCCCACCGATCACGATGTCGGGATCGTCCGGCTTGACGGCGATGTAGCCGCTCTCGCCACCGCCCGGCTCGTACCACTCGGCCGGCGTGATGGCGCCGTTGACCGACATGCTGGGCAGGCAGATCGCAGTGTTGTCCTGCTGGGAGCCATAGACCCGGTACGGAAACCGGTTGTCGACGGTGACATGGTACATCTGGGCGGTCGGCTGGTTGAACTGGGTCGACCAAGTGCGCCCGCCGTCGAAGCTGACGCAGGCGCCACCGTCGTTGCCGTTGATCATCCGCAGTGGGTTCTTCGGATCGATCCAATGGTCGTGGTGGTCGCCGTGGGGCGTCGGCACCTCGGTAAAAGTGACGCCGCCGTCGATCGACTTCCAGAGCTTGAGGTCGAGCACCCAGAGGGTGTCGGCGTCCTGCGGGTCGGCGCACAGGTGGTGGAAGTACCAGGCGCGCCAGCGCAGGTCGCCCTTGTCGCTCACGCGCTTCCAGGTGTCGCCATAGTCGTCGGAGCGGAAGAGCGCGCCGTCCTCGGCCTCGACGATGGCCCAGACGCGCCCAGGCTTCGCTGCGGTGGTCGCGAGGCCGATCCGCCCGAGGATGCCCTGGGGCAACTCGGGCTTCCGGCTGATCTCCTCCCAGGTGTCGCCGCCGTCGAAGGAGCGGAAGAGCCCGCTGCCCGGCCCGCCGCTGACCAGCTCCCACGGCCGGCGGATCGCCTGCCAGAGCGCGGCGTAGAGGATGCGGGGGTTACTGGGATCCATGATCAGGTCGATGGCGCCGGTGTGCTCGTCGCGGTAGAGCACCCTCTCCCACGTCTTGCCGCCGTCCCGGGAGCGGAAGACGCCGCGCTCCTGGTTGGGACCGTGGGCGTGGCCCAGCGCGGCGACGTAGACCAGGCCGGGGTTCTGCGGATGCACCCGTATCCGGGCGATGTGCCGGGTGTCGCGCAGCCCGATGTTTTGCCAGGTGCGGCCGCCATCGGTCGACTTGTAGACGCCGTCGCCGTGGGAGACGTTGCCGCGGATGCAGGCCTCGCCAGTGCCGACGTAGATCACGTTGGGGTCGGCCTCGCTCACTGCGATGGCCCCGACCGCGGCGCGGGCGAAGAAGCCGTCCGAGATGTTTTCCCAGGTTACCCCGCCGTCGGTGGTCTTCCAGACGCCGCCAGCGCAGGCGCCGAAGTAGAACGTCATCGGGTCGGTCGGGTGCCCGGCGACCGCGACCACCCGGCCGCCGCGGTGCGGGCCGATCAAGCGAAAGCGGAGCGCCTTCGCGAGCCCATCGAGACTGTGCTGGCTCATCAGACTCCCTCCCTCGGCTCATCCTCACAGCCACCCGATCTTCGCATATCGGAGGGAGGCTCGACCAGTGCGGGGAAGCCGTGGCGGGACGTCAGAGGTCTGGATCCTGCAGATCCAGTCGTCAGGCACCGCTCACGGCTCCGGTGATGGCGAGCAATTAGATTGTAGGGAAGCGTGGCGATTCGCCCCCATCGTATCCTGGTGCTTCTGGCGAGCAGGCAACTGAGGATGCGAAGCTACCCGCTCTCCCGCGGCAGGCGGAGCTTCTCGGCCAGCACCGGGCTCCGGAACTCGCGCGCCAGGAGATCCATGTAGACCACGTCGTAGCGGTGCTGGCCGATCCGTGCGGCCTCGCGCAGCCGCCCGACTTCCCGGAAGCCTAACTGATCGTAGACCCGCCGGGCCCGCTGGTTGAAGGCGAGGTAGCGCAGCCAGACCTGGTTGAGGCCGAGGACGGTGAAGCCGTAGTCGAGCAGCAGGCCCAGCGCCTCGGTTGCGTAGCCGCGCCCCCAGACCGAGCGCTCGCCGATCACGATGCCGACCTCAGCGGTGCTGTTGTGGAAGTCGATGTCGTGGAGCCCGGCGTTGCCCACCGGCCGGTCGTCGGGCCGCTCATAGACCGTAAACACCCTCGATCTCGTGTCGCGTCGGACAGTGTCGACCCAGTCGAGCTCGTCCTCGTCCGTCATCGGCAACCGAGGCAGGACGCTCAGCGTCAGCGTGACCTCCAGGTCGTTCATCCAGCGCCGGTAGACGGGCGCGAGCTCACGCCGGATCGGGCCCAGGAACACTTTCTCGCCTGGGACGATCACGTCCGGGCGAGGTGGAACGTCCTCCATTCGTCGTCCCCTTTCGACCGTCCAGCAGCGCCGGGGAGCGAGTGCGAGCAATGGTACACTTAATTGGTTATGGCAGGCGAGCGGAGACCGGGCTTTTGCCTGGAGGCTTCCCTCGCGATGGCACCTGGACTGAACGGCACGATGGCGAAGATTCTGGTAGCCCTCTCCGGAGGCGTCGATAGCGCGGTGACCGCGCTCGTGCTCAAGGAAGCCGGCTGGGAGCCGGTAGGGATCCATTTGCGCCTCTTCGACAGCGACCCCGAGTCGCTGGCTGAGGGCGTCTGCTGCGGCGACCAGGCGGCCGCCGATGCCCGCATGGTGGCCGCCCAGCTTGGCATCCCCTTCTACGTGCGCGACCTGCGCGACCTCTTCCGGGAGCACGTCGTCGGGCCGACGGTCGAGGGCTACGCCCGCGCCGAGACGCCGAACCCCTGCGTCCTCTGCAACCACCGGCTGCGCATCCCCGCGCTGTTGCGCCTGGCCGACAGCCTCCAGATCCCGGCGGTCGCGACCGGCCACTACGTGCGGAAGATCCGGCACGGCGGCGAGTGGCGGCTTGCCGAGGCGCGCGACCCGCGCCGTGACCAGTCGTACGTCCTCTACCGTTTGATGCCCCAGCAGCTCGAGCGGCTCGAGTTCCCAATGGGGGAGCTGACCAAGGAGGAGGCGCGAGCGCGTGCCCGGGCCGCCGGGCTCGTCGTCGCCGAGAAGGCGTCCTCGGTCGACCTCTGCTTCGCCAAGACCGCCGGCGGGATTGGCCGGATGGTGGCGACGATGCGCCCGGAGACGGGCCAGCCTGGCCCACTGCTTGACGAGCAGGGCCGAGTCGTCGGCGAGCATCCGGGTATCGCCTTCGTCACTGTCGGCCAGCGGCGCGGCTTGCGCTGGCGCTCGACCACGCCGGAGCGCAAGTACGTGGCTGAGGTAACGCCCGAGACGCGCGAGGTCAGCGTCGCCCCGCGTGCCCGGCTTCTCACCCGCGCTGTGCGCCTGGCCGACCCAATCTGGCATGAGCCGCTGCCGCCGCTCGCGGAGGCGCGCATCCGCTACCAGGGACCGCGCTTCCTGGTGCGCGCCGAGGGCGAGTGGGTGCACTTCCTCGAGCCCGGTCCCCCGCTCGCCCGCGGCCAGGCGGTCGTGCTCTACGACGGCGACCGCGTGCTCGGAGGCGGCACCGCTGCCGAGGTCGTGCGGGGCGTCCCGGACACGGTACCGGACGAGGAACCAGCGGGCGCGCTGGCGCTGGCCGGTGCGGCCGGCTCCCGCTGACTCCACCGCCCAGGCGCCTCTTCCCCGGACAGGTAGCCGAACGCCCCGCGCCTCGCCTACGGGTGGCTTACTCGCGCGCCGCGCTGCCGCGCTCCCAGACGCCGCTGCGGCCGCCGCTCTTGTGCTCCAGCCGGATCTCGCCGAGCACCATGCCGCGGTCGACCGCCTTGAGCATGTCGTAGATCGTCAGCGCGGCCACGGTGACGGCGGTCAGCGCCTCCATCTCCACCCCGGTCCTACCGACAGTCTCGACCCGCGCCTCGATCTCGACCGTGCTCCGCTCCATGTCGGGCGCGAAGTCGACCTCGACCTTTGTCAACGGGATCGGGTGGCAGAGCGGGATCAGCTCGTGCGTCTTCTTGGCCGCCATGATGCCGGCCACGCGCGCCACGCCGAGGACATCGCCCTTGGCCGCCCGGCCTTCGATGACCAGCCGCAGCGTCTCCGGCTGCATCCGCACCTCGCCACGCGCGATCGCCACCCGGTGCGTCTCTCCCTTGGCTCCAACGTCGACCATCCGGGCCCGGCCCTGCTCGTCGAAGTGCGTCAGCTCAGCCATCGCGCCCTCCTCGCTCTTTCTGGCCCTCGCGGAGCCCGAACCAGCGGTGGCGAATTGGCCTCTCGTCGACTGTGCCGGCCCGGCCGGTGTTAGTCACGACGACGCCCGCCAGGATGGTCAGGCCTCCGAGCACCAAGTAAAGCGTGATCCGCTCGCCGAGGAAAAGCCAGGAGCCGAGCACGCCGAAGACCGGCACCAGGTAGATGTAGACCGAGATCTGGGTGGGCGTCAGGTAGCGCAGCCCGCGATACCAGAAGGTGAAGGAGACGACCAGCGCGAAGGCGCTCATCATCAGGGTGGCGAGCCACTGGGCCGGGGTGAAGCGCAGCACGGCCGGCACGATCTCCCGGTCGAGCGCGAGGAGCGGTAACACCGGCAGCGAGCCCAGGATCGTCACCAGGCCGGCGAACTGGCCCGGCGGGTAACGCGCCAGCAGCGGCTTGCTCAGCACGGTGTAGAACGCCCAGGCCAGCGGGCCGATCAGCGTGATCGCGACACCGAGGGCGTTGTCGACGCTGAAGCGGGCCTCTGGCCCACCATAGAGCAGCACGACCAGAAAGCCCAGAAACGCGATCGCCACGCCGGCGAGCTTCCGGTGCGTCAGCGGCTCGCCGGTCAAGAGGCGAGAGACGATGGCCGTGAGTACCGGGTTGCCGGTGACGATCAGGCTGGCGACCGCGGCCGGGATCAGCCGGGTGCCGGTAGCGATCGCCAGTGTGTTCACTGGGATGCCGAGGAGTGCCAGCAGGAGCAGCATCGGCCAGTCGCGCCGCTCGACGTGCGGCAGGCCGTGCGCCAGCCAGAGCACGATGACGCCGAAGAGTGCGCTGGCGAAGGCCAGCCGCACTGCCGTCACCTGCAGCGGGTCGAGCGAGCGCAGCAGGTACTTGATCGAGACGAAGTTGGAGCCCCAGCTCACCGCCACCAGGAGGAGCGAGACGTGGGTGAGCAGCAGCGCCCCCGCGGGGATCCGCGGAATGGTCTCGGCAGGCGCTGAAGCAGCATCCTCCACTGCGGTCGGCGGGCCTGACATCTCAGCCGAGCACATCCTCCAGCGCGCCGGCCACGGCTTCGAGTAGGAAGTCACATTCTTCCCGCGTGATGGTCAGTGGCGGCGCCATCGCGATACCGTCCGGCGTGCAGCGGACGATCAGCCCGCGCGTGCGGGTCCGCTGTTCGAGCTTGGAGGCGAGCTGGAAGGAGGGCTCGAACTTGGCCTTGGTCGCCTTGTCGGCCACCAGCTCGACCAGCAGCATTAGTCCCTTGCCCCGCACGTTGCCCACGTAGGGCCGGTCGAGCAGCTCGCTCAGCTCCGAGAGCAGGTAGGAACCGGCCTCGCGCGCGTTGTCCGGCAGCCGCTCCTCTTCGATGATCTGGAGGTTGCGCAGCGCCACCGCGCAGGCCACTGGGTGGCCGGAGTAGGTGAAGCCGTGCATGAACGTCCGATCGACGCTGGAGAGGACGTCGAAGACCTCATCGGTCACGCCGACGCCGCCGAGCGGCAGGTAGCCCGAGGTGATCCCCTTGGCGAAGGAGACGATGTCCGGGCTGAGCCCGTACTGCTGCAGGCCGAACATCGTGCCGGTGCGGCCGAAGCCGGTGATGACCTCGTCGAGGATCAGCAGGATGCCGTGCTGCTTGAGTACTTCGGCGATCGCTGGCCAGTAGCCCTCGGGCGGCACCACCACCCCGCCGGCGCCCTGCACCGGCTCACCGATGAAGGCGGCAATCGTGTCCGAGCCTTCCCGCTCGATCGTCTCCTCTAGCTCGCGCACCAGCGCTGCGACAAACTCGGCTTCGGTCATCCCCTCACCAGCTCGGTAGGAGTAGGGCGCGGTCAGGTGGATGAAGCCGGGCGGGCGCGGGCCGAAGCCTTCCCAATAGGCCGGCACGCCGGTGGCCGAGAGCGCGCCCATTGCGATGCCGTGGTAGGCCATCTGCCGGCTGAGGATCTTCACCCGCTCTGGCTGGCCCTTGAGCCACCAGTAGTAGCGGGCGATCTTGATGGCCGTCTCGTTCGACTCCGCGCCGCCGGAGGTGAACTGGAAGTGGTTGATCGGCCCGGGCAAGAGCTCGGCCAGCCGGGCCGCCAGCTCGATCGTCGGCGGGCTGGCCAGGCCGAAGAAGGTGGGCACGAAGGCCACCTCTTCCATCTGGGCCCGGGCTGCCTCGGCCAGCTCCCGCCGCCCGTGGCCCACGTTGACGTTCCAGAGCCCGGCGAAGCCGTCGAGGTAGCGGTTGCCTTCGGCGTCCCACAGCCAGACTCCCTCGCCGCGCACCAGGACCAGCGGCCCCTGTTGCCGCAACCGGTACAGGTTCGAGAGTGGGTGCAGGTGGTGCGCCTGATCTTTCCGGATCAGCTCGGCTGCATTCCACGTCCGCGTCTGCATACATCCTCCCAAGCAGGTATTCGCACCTCGCACCCTGATTGTCCGTCAGGGAGAACGATCAGTCTAGAGTGAAGCCACCGCTCGCGGCGCGCTGCCCGCGTGAGGCGTCCGCGGTGATGACCTGACCGCTGGCCAAGACCAGGCCGTCCTCGCAGCGTGCCTCGATCAGCCCCGCGCCGAACTGCTGCCGGTAGAGCTGCGCATACAGCCCGCCGCGCTCCAGCAGCTCGTGGTGGGTGCCCCGCTCCACCAGGCGCCCGCGGTCGATCACGAAGATCACGTCGGCGTTGAGGATGGTCGAGAGCCGGTGGGCGATGGCGATCGTCGTCCGGCCGGCCATGACCGGCTGCAAAGCGCGCTGCACTAGTCGCTCGCTGGCCGTATCCAGTGAGGAGGTGGCCTCGTCCAGGATCAGGATGCGCGGGTCTTTCAGAATCACGCGCGCGATCGCCAGCCGCTGCTTCTCCCCGCCTGAGATCCGGTAGCCGCGCTCACCGACGACCGTGTCGTACCCGTGCTCCAGCTCGAGGATGCGCTCGTGGATCAGCGCCAGCCTGGTGGCCCGCTCGATCTCCTCCTGGGTCGCGTCCGGCTTGGCGTAGAGCAGGTTTTCGCGTACCGTGGCGTGGAAGAGATAGGGTTCCTGTGTCACCATCCCGATCAGCCGGGTCAGCGAGTCGAGCCGGATCTTACGCACGTCTACGCCGTCGATCTCGACGGCGCCCGCGGTGACGTCGTAGAGGCGGGGGATCAGGTAGGAAAGGGTCGTCTTGCCGGCGCCGGTCGGCCCCACGAGCGCGACGAGCTGGCCCGGCTCGATCTCGAAGTCGATGTCTTCCAGGATCCAAGGCCGTGCTGTCGTTGGGCCGTATCGCCCGTCCAGCTCCGGAGGGCGGTGCCCGTCGCTCCCGGCGATGAGCGACGGCGGCAGGCGCGCCTCACCATAGGTGAAGTAGACGTGGCGGAAGCGGATCCGTCCGCGCACTGACTCTGCCGGCAGCGCGACGGCATCGGAGGCGTCGACGATCTCGGGCGTGAGATCGAGGTAGTCGAAGACCCGCCGGAAGAGCGCCAGCGACGACTGCACTTCGACCGAGACGCGGAGCAACTGCCCGATAGGGAAGAAGAGCCGTGTCTGCAACGTGGTGAAGGCGACCAGGGTGCCAGCGCTGATCGCCGGGCCCTGGCCGCTCGCCAGCAGATAGCCAGCGACCAGGTAGACCAGCGCTGGCATGACCGAGAAAAAAGCCTGGACGACCGCGAAGAAGCCTTGCCCCACCATCTGCTGCCGGAGCTGCAGCTCGGCCAGCCGCCGGTTCTCGCGCCGGAAGCGCTCGAGTTCGTCCTGCTGCCGGCCGAAGGCTTTCGCCAGCAGCATCCCGGAGACCGAGAGCGTTTCCTGCGTGATCGCACTCATCTCCGCCTTGGACTGCTGGGCCACCTCGGTGAGCTTCCGCCGCGTCTTGCCCACCCGATAGGTGAGCCAGACGAAGAGCGGCGTGACCAGCAGCGAGAGCGCCGTCAGCGGCCAGGAGATCGCCAGCATCGCGACCAGCGTGCTGACCACGATCACCACATTGGCGAGGACGGTCGCGGCCGTGTCGGTGACGACCGACTGGATACCGCCGACGTCGTTCGCCAAGCGCGACTGGATCTCCCCCGTACGGGTGGCGGTAAAGAAGCGCAGCGACATCCGTTGAAGGTGGGCGTAGAGGCGGTCGCGCAGATCCTGCATCACCCGCTGGCCGACTCGGTTGGCGAGGTAAGTTTGCCCCACGCCGATAGCCCCACCGACGATCGGTACAGCGGCCATCAGCGCGACGAGCCGCGTGAGCAGGCCAAGGTCAGGGCAGCTCGCGCCGCAGAACAGCGCCTGGTCGAAGACGACCCGGATCAGGAGCGGGTTGACCACGCCCAGCCCGGAGCTCAGCAGGATTGCGAGAGCTACGAGCAAGGTCTGCGCCCAGTAGGGCCGAAAGAGGTCGACGATCCTGCGCAAGAGGCGATCTTCATTGCCGGGACGAACCCGTTGGCTGCGCATGCGGCTAGCTCTCTCCAGTGTCTCCTCGTCGCGCCGCCTGTCTCGAGCCGCCTGGCCGGCCCGGTGGGAGCGTCGCAGCAAGGATGGTTTCATGTAATGCTAATTACACACCTCGACAGGCGTGTGCAGCAAGTACCGGCCCGCTCGAACGATGACGGCCCTGTCACCCTTCTCCGTGCACCGTCCGCGCCGAACGGGCGACCGAGCGCACCGTACCTACCTCGGATAGGAGAGGGGCTCCAGTCGTCTGTGTAGTGCCGAGCGGTCTACCCGGCCCGGGCTTAAGCCTGATATGGCCGATACGTCGGTGGCGACAGCTCCTCGATGCTGCGGCCAGCCCAGTCGCCCTCAGGGAGCCGCGCCCACATCCGCTCCCCGGCCTCCTGGAGCCGATCAATCACCGTCTGCTCGTCGACGGTCAGGAGCTGCCCATCGCGCATGAGGAAACGGCCGTCCACCATCACGTGCTGGAGGTCGTTAGCGGTGGCGTTATACACCAGGTTCCGGATCGGGTCGCGCAGCGGTGTCATGGTCAACGAGCGCAGGCGCCAGAAGAGCACGTCGGCCTTGGCCCCGGGAGCGATCCGACCAAGATCGTCGCGGCGCAGCATCCTGGCCGCGTTGAGTGTCGCCGCAGTGAAGACGTCGCCAGCGGTTGCCACTTCGGTCTGGCGGGCCATGACCTTGCCGATCACTGCGGTCCAGCGCAGCGCCTCGATCATCGACTGCGGGCAGGTATCAGTACCCAGGCAGAGGTTGACGCCAGCGGCCTGATAGCGTGGGAACGACTCCATTGCCAGCCCACGCCGCGCAAAGACCCAAACGCAGTGCGCCACCGATGCCCCGTGGCGTGCCAGGATCGCCAGGTCGTCGCCGGTGAAGTTCGTCCAACTGTTGCCAGCGATGAAGATAACGTGCCCAAGGATGTTCCACTCGCTCAAAAAGCCGATCTGCTCCAGCCACTCGATCGGCGTCAGGCCGTGCCGGCGCACCATCTCCTGGAACTCAAAGACCGACTGGCTCACGTGGAGCGCCAGCGGCACTCCCATGCTTTCCGACGCCTGCCGGCTGAGCCGCAGCAGCTCTTCAGTACAGGTGTCGACCTGCATCGGCGAGAGGAAGCCTTTGATCCGGCCGTTGGCCCGTCCGTCGACCTGCTCGATAAACGCCACGGCCTCACGGAACCCGCGCAAGCCGGCCTCCTCGTCCCAGGCGTACTCGACCTTCTTCCCGTCGCGGGTGAACCAGCGACCGGAGCGGTAGCCGTTGGCGATGTAGGCCCGCAGCCCCGCCCGCTCGACGGCATCGGCTACGTAGTCGCCGATCCCACCCATCTCCATCACGGTCGTCGTGCCGGTGCGGATCAGTTCGGCCATCGAGAAGTCGACGCAGGCGCGCCGGGCGTCCTCGTCCATCGCGGCCGAGCGCGCGGGGAGCATGTCGGCCAATCCGCTGTAGTAGAACTGCCGCTTGCCAACGTCTTCGACCAGGCTCTTGTCCAGCGGCGACTCCGCAAGGTGCGTATGGGTGTTGATGAAGCCCGGGGTGACCAGCATGTCGCGGGCGTCGATCGCCTCGTCGACCTCGCCGGAGAAACTCGGGCCGACGTGCACGATCGTCTCACCCTCGAGCACGACGACGCCGCCGTCGAGCACCCGATGCTCGCCGCCCTGGAACGCGATCACCTGACCGCAATCGATCCGTACGCGCTTTGCCACCGTCTTGCTCCTTCCTCTGCAGGCCATGCCTACTCTACCAGGTGGCCACGCGCAGGAAAACCAGCGCACAGCTGCGGCGACCAGTGCTAGCTGGCTCCTGAGAAGGGAAGCGTGCCGAATCGGGACTTTTCTCCCCTTGCGCTCCCACCTTACGATTTGACATATGCTGGTACCCTGACCAATACTACGAGGTGTTCGGGGGGGCGCATGGAGAACCGGTCGATGTCGTATCATACCCGCCGTGCCCGCTTGATATTCGGCATGGAATGATGGTTTCGGTCTGTTCGCATTAGTTGCCGGCGCCGGTCCTGCGTACCGCCTACGACACCCTGTGTGAGGAGAGGATGATTCCCATGCCGGAGCGCTCGATGCGACGCCGCGCGCGGCCTAGGGGTCGCTCTGCCGTCGCGCTACCGACTGGTGCCGTTCAGCCTGACGTGGCTGAACCTCAGGCTCTCCAGGCTTCTCCGGTCGACCGGCCGAGCGGTGGGGCGTCCACGCCAGCCGAGGGTGATGCCGGTCTGGGGGCGGGCGAGGCCGAGCACACTAGGTCGTCCTTGCCGGAGCCGACCGCGCTCCTCCAGACACTCGTTGCCCAGCTTGCTGACTCTGTGCATGCCGACATCGCGAGCTTCTATATCTACGACGAGGCCCTGACTCGCACCGAGATGGCTATCTACGCCGGCCCGCTCGCTGAGAGCCTCTACGACACGACGGTGATTCGGCTCTCACCGCGCGAGGTGCCTGCTGAGGCCGAAGTACTCCGCAGCGGCCGCATCCTCCACCTGACCTCGATCGAGGAGCACCGGCGCTGGCCGCCGGTCAACCAGGCGCTGCGGAAGCTGGCCGAACGAGGGCGCCTGGTTAGCCTGCTGGTCCCGCTGCGTTGGGAAGGGCAGTTCATCGGCACCGCCTCGCTCAGGCGCTTGCGCTACCCGGTTCCCTTCCAGGATCAGGAAATCCGCTTAGCGGAAGAGCTGTGTGCCCTGGCGACCATCGCCGTGGTGGCGCACCGCTACTACTTCCTCGAGCACCGAGAGCGTCAGCTCCTCGAGACGTTGCTCGGCGTCAGCCGGGCACTCTCCGGCCTGCTGGATCTCGACCGGGTGTTGGCGGTCATCGTTGAGACCGTGCGTCGGGTGCTGCAAACCGATGCTACGACGATCTTTGTGTACGACGAAACTGGCGAGGAAACGGTAGCGTTCTATCAGGCCGGGCTGACCACCTACGAGGAGAGCATGGCCCGGAATGCCGCTGCCTATCGGCCCAGCGAGATACCAGCCGAGCGACGCCTGCGGGAATCGCTGTTGCCGATTGTGCTCCCAGCCTCTGAGTTCCCGCAGCAGATGCTCCCGCTCGCGAACAACCAGTATCTGCCCACTGAACGAGAGGTCACTGCTGTCCTTGTCCTGCCGCTCGTCGATCACGGACGCATGGTCGGCGCCTGCTACACCTGGAGTCATAACCCGAACCACCGGTTTGACTCTCGTGCGATCGATACCGCTGCTGCGGTGCTCGGTGTGGCGGGCGGCGCGGTGACGCGAGCGCGGTTGCAGGAGCAGGCAGAGCGTCACCTGGAGGAGCTGCAGGCGCTCTGGGAGGTCGCCCGCACCATCGGTTCCAGCCGCTCACTGGGCGACGCTCTCGACCAGATTGTGGGTGCGCTCAGTCGGTTCATCGCGTTCGACTCAGCGATCGTTGCCGAGCCCGATGAGTTTCGGCCCGCATACCTGGTGATCCGCTGGGCCTGGGGCAATGCTGTCGGCCGGGTCGGTTTGTCCGTGCCGATCGACGGCAGTCTGGCCGGCCAGGTGTTCAAGACCGGGATGGGTGTGAACGTCGCCGATACCGGGCTCGATCCCCGCACGTATCACCCTCCGGATGGCCGGTTCGTCATCCGCTCGGTGCTGATCGAGCCGCTGCTCCGCGATGGCAAGCCGATTGCCGTTTTCGGCCTGGGGCGGGATGCCGGCCCTCCCTTTACACCGGAAGAGGAGCGCCTCTTCGCCGTGCTGGCTCAGGAGGCGAGCACAGCCGTTGTGCTGATCCGGGCACGGGAGGCGCTGGAGCGGCGGGAGCGCGAGGAGAGGCTGCTGGCCGAGATCGGCGAGATATTGCTCACTGCCGGCGATCCAGTCGCGATGATCGAGGCCGTCGCGCGCCGGGCCGTCGGCGTGGTCGGCGAGGCGGTCGGTATCACGTTCCACACGCTTAGCTCGGATCAGGTGGAGGCATATGCCACCGGCCACGTGGATCCGATCCTTCACGAGCGGCTTCTGGAACTGCTGCAGCGTGACCGCAGCCTGGAGCTCGTCCGTTGGCTGGCACAGGGCGACAGTCCACGAGTCGTCCACCGTACGGAGTTGGACAAGGCGCCGGTCGTGGTCGCAGAGCACCTGTCGGCAGTGATGGACGCCGCTGGAGTGCAGGTCGTGGTGGCGCAGGTCTGGCGGGTGGAGGGCCAAGCGCGTGGCCTGCTCGTCGCTGGCCTGGCGCAGAGCGACAGCGAGCGCATCGCCTCCGCCCGAACGCTCTTGCAGCCGATCGGCGAGCGGCTCGGCCTTGCAGTGGAGCACTGGCAGGCCGCGCAGGCCCGCGAGGCGCTCCTCCGCGTCAGCCGCGAGCTCGCCCAGCAGAGCGAGCTGCTCGACCTGCTCCAAGTCATCGTCAGGGAACTCGGGGCGGTGCTGCCGCACGACCGCTTCATCCTCTTCGAAGCCGACGAGCGCGCGCGGAGCCTGCGCGCCGTGCTCTCGTCGGAGATCTATCGTCGTGCGTGGGGAGACTTCTGGGAGCTGCCGTACGGACAGGCGCTGAGTGGAACTGTGGCGGTCACGCGTCGTGCCGAGCTGGTGCTCGATGCCCGCGCGGACACACGCGTCAAGTTCAACCCGCTCGAAGATCCCTCGGTCAACATGAGCCTGATGGCCGCGCCGCTGCTCGTACATGATCAGCTGCTCGGCGTGCTGCTGGTCGGCCGTGTCGGAGCCGGCCGGTTCACCGGCCACGAGTTCCAGACCTTCCAGCTCTTCGCCAGCCAGGCGGCCGCTGTGCTCTGGCAGGCCCGGCAGCGCGAGCACGAGCGGTCGCTCTATCGCGCCTCGGTCGAGGTATTGGCGGCGACCGTCGATGCGAAAGACCCGTATACCCACGACCATTCGCGCAAGGTAGCGCGCTATGCCCGGCTGCTCGCCGAGGCGCTGGGCTGTTCCCCGGAGGAGGTGGAGCAGATCGAGCTAGCGGGGCTGCTGCACGACGTCGGCAAGATCGGGATTCCCGACCATATCCTGCGCAAGCCCGGCCCGCTGACTCCCGAGGAGTGGAAGCTGATGAAGGCGCACGCGCGCCTCGGCGCTGATATCCTGGCGGCGCACCCAGCGCTCCAGCCGATCGTCCCGCTGATCCGCCACCACCACGAGCGTTGGGACGGCGAGGGATATCCCGACGGGCTGCATGGGGACGAGATCCCGCTCGGCGCCGCGATCATCGGCCTGGCCGACGCCTTCGACACCATGACCTCCGACCGGCCGTACCGGCGGGGAATGTCGATCGCGGCGGCGGTCGAGGAGCTGGTGCGTTGCAGCGGTACCCAGTTCCACCCGGAGGTGGTCGCCACCTTCCGGCGCCTGCTCGAAGAGTCACCCGAGCTGGCCGGGCTGATGGCCGCCTCGACGCTGCAGCGGTTTCCGGTGGCGGAAGTCACCGAGTTCGCCGTCTTGCACGAGCTCGGCGAACGCATCGGGAAGATCACCGACTTCAACTCCTTGGCGGAAGTCATCGATCTCACCGTCTCCGGGTCGCTCGGCACCAGCGACCTCGGTGTCCTGCTGCTGGACGAGGCGAGTGGTGAACTAGTGGTGCGTTATTCGCGCTGGTACCCGCACCTCAACGGCCGGCGACGACTCCAACCTGGCGAGGGGGCAAGCTGGGACGTGATGGCCAGCGGCCAGCCGCTGATCATTCGCGACCCACAGGCTCACTCCACGTTGATCAAGCTCGGCTCACGGCCCTTTAGCACCGCTATCCTCGCGCCGATCGTCGCCGGGGGCCAGCCGATCGGGACGCTTGCGATCTCACGGGTCGAGCCGGCGGATCCAGAAACCGACGAGCGCGACGCCCAGGTCCTCGCGGCGATCGGGCGACACATCGGCCCGCTGCTGCGCCTGCTAGCACACGCCACACCTCCAGCGCCGTAGGGGTCGTGCAGACGCAGCGCCGCTACGTCAGCCCAAGCGCCTCGAGCCGGACGATTCCCAACAGCACCAGGAGGGTGATCATGACCGGCTGGTGCGCGAGGTAGAGCACCAGCGCATGGCGCCCGATCCAGGTCAACAGACGCGCTGGCGGCAGCGCCGACCAGTCGGGCAGCGGCAGGACCGGCCGGCCGCCGGGATACAGCAGGTTGCCGAGCGCGATGCCCCAGAGGGCCACGCCGAACCAGGGGAGCAGCGGGCGGTAGTCGAAGGAGCTAAAGCCGGCGGGGGGGAGGCCCAGCCAGAGTAGCCAGGGAAAGCTGGCTGGCAACACCACGCCCTCGATCAAGACACCGAGCGCGATCAGGACGGATCCG
Source organism: uncultured Thermomicrobiaceae bacterium (assembly GCA_938082375.1). Taxonomy (GTDB): domain Bacteria; phylum Chloroflexota; class Chloroflexia; order Thermomicrobiales; family Thermomicrobiaceae; genus Thermalbibacter. The sequence continues at coordinate 88,937 of CALKCJ010000002.1, read as the reverse complement.
AGCAGCACGTTCGAGAGCATGCCGCTCAGAAACGGCCCGGCCAGCAAGATCGAGACCCCGATCAGGTGCAGGATGCCGAAGAGGACGACCTGGTTGGGGTCGACCAGCCAGGTGGCGATGGTGACCAGGAACCCGTAGCCCAGAATCCGGAACCCGCGGCGCATCAGATACGGCCAGTATGGGCTGGCCTGGCGCGCGCGCCAGCGTGCCCGGCTGAGGGTCAACGAAACGCCAACCAGGAGCAGAAACAGCCCGGCGGTCGCGTCGGCGAAAGCGCCCCAAAAGCCGCTCGTGACCGCGATCGGCCAGCCGGCGAAGTAGCGCAGGTCGAACAGGAGGTGGTAGAGGGCCATCATGCAGAAGGCAACTCCGCGCATGGCGTCGACCTCCCACAGGCGTCCGGAGCTTGCCTGCGTCGCGGGCCGGGCTAGCGACAGTCGGGCGGGGAGCGCGGGGCGAGCCATCCTGCGTCTCATCTCCCGTCATCGCGAGATGTCGTCTACAGCGTAGCAAACGGCGTGCCAGCGCTCTAGCTGCCTGCCAGCGCCGCCCGCACCGCCGGGACGACCTCGGCGGCAAAGACCGCCGCCTGGTCGAGCGGCCGGCGGCCAAGCGGCCAGAAGATCATGGTGTCGATGCGCCGCTCGCGGTAAAGCCGCACCAGCTCGGCCGCCCACTGCTCGGCGCTTAGGACTGGCGCACCCGGGCGGATCTCGGCCGTCACTGGATCTGGCCCGGCCAGCTTCAGCACGCCCATCAGGTTATAGCCGCGCCGGATCGCTTCGGGCGGCCGCGCGGCCTCGGCCGCGCCAGCGTCGACGGCGGCATGGATCTGCGCGAGCTGGTGCTCTGGCACGTAGGTATTCGAGACGAGCAGGCCGTCGGCCAGGCGGCCGGCCAGCCGCAGCATGCGCGGCCGAGTCGCTCCGACCCAAATGCGTGGCCGGCGCACCGGCCGGGGGCCGAAGTGCAGGCCGTGTACCTGGAAGTAGCGGCCTGTCCAGGTCACCGCTCGCTCGCTCTCCCACAGCGTGTGGATTAGCGTGATCGCCTCTTCGAACATGCGCACGCGCTCGGCGGGCTCTTCCGGCATCGAACCTCCCATCGCGCGGATGCCCTGTGGGAACGCGCCGGCTCCGATGCCGAGCTCGACCCGCCCGCCGCTCATGAGGTCGAGCGACGCCGCCAGCTTCGCCAGCATCGCCGGTGGCCTCAAGGGGAGAGGGGAGACGTTGGTGCCGAGGTGGACACGTGTGGTTCGCGCAGCCAGGAAGGCCAGCAGCGCCCAGGTGTCGAAGAAATCAGCGATGTAGGGGTGATCCTGGATTGTCAGCAGGTCGATCTCGTGCGCCTCGGCGAGCTGGGCGAGTCGCAGGGCCGTCTCCAGGTCGGTTACGCCGGGGTGGACGTTCAGGCCGAGGAGTAACGGAGGCGCGGCGCTCATCACGTCTTTCCTCCCGGTATGGTGCGAGCCCGCCTCATCCGGCGAGCACGAGCGAGGAGGAGTCAGTCGGCGAGTCTCGGGACAGCCGACCGGGTGGACGGGGTCGCGCTCGGTCGGAACTGTGGGGCCACGCGGATCGGGAGCACGACGGCTGCCGCGAGGACGCCGAGGGCCAGGTTGAGCACGAGCGAGGGCTGGTACGTCGCGGTGAGGTCGTAGAGCAGGCCGCTGAGCGCCGCGCCGGCCGCCGAGCCGATTGGCATGACAGCGAAGAGCAGGCCGAAGATCGTGCCCAGGTTGCGACGCCCGTACAGGGTGACGCACAACGACGAGGTGAGCGGCGTGGTCGCACTCCAGGAAAAGCCGATAACCGCGACGGCAAGGAGGATCGCTGGCGTCCACGACCCGGCCAGAAGTAACAGTCCGAAGCCGGCTCCGCGCAGCGCGTAGACGACGGAGAGCGGCAGCGTCGTGCCCACGCGATCGAGCCACCAGCCGGTGGCGAGCGCGCCCACCAGGCTCATCCAGCCCATCAGTGAGAGGCCTGCCGCCGCCTGACCGCGCCCGAGGCCGTGCTGGAGCGCGTAGTCGACGAAGTACGTCATCGTCCAGGACATCGTGAAGCCGCAGACGAAGAAGCCCAGCGCGAGCTGCCACCAGGCCCGGCTGCAAACCGCCTGACGTGTGCCACAGCCGGTGAAGTGCTCCGCCGTCGTGGAGACGCGCTGCTGCTCGCGCAGCAGGACGAAGATCAGCGGCGCCCCGACCGTCGCGACCAGCAGCCCGAGCAGGAAGTATCCGTCCTGCCAGCCGGTTGCCGTCACCAGCAGTGCCAGCACCGGCACGACCAGCGACTGGCCCAGCGGATTCGCAGTGCTGATGACCGAGAGCGCCGTCGTCCGCCGTCGCTCGAACCAGGCGGCCACCACTGGGGTCATCACCGTCGGGGTCAGGGTCGCCAGCCCCAGGCCGGTCAGCACGCCGTAGCCGAGCACCAACCCCAGCCCGCTCCCTGCCTGGCTGACGACGATCAGCCCCGTGCCCAGCAGGAGCAGTCCCCCAGCCCCGACCACGCGCGCCGAGAAGCGATCGACCAGCCAGCCGACCAGGGGTTGCCCCAGCCCGACCATCAGGACGCTGACCGAGACGACCGAGCCGAGCCCGCCGTGGCTCACGTGGAAGTGCTGTTGCATCTCGTCGAAGACGAGACCGACCAGGAAGCGACCACCAGCGGCGATCGCCAGCACCGACGTAGCGACCGCCAGAATGGCCCACTGCATCCATACGGCGCGCGGAGGACGAGAGTCGGGTTGTTGCTCCGTGGCGGCCATGGCGAAGCCTCCTCGATCCCCGGCGGGCCGGGGCCTCCCTGTAGCCTACGCGCCGTCGTGAGAGGGTGTCAACTACTATGCCACCTTGGGGCCGATGATGCTGGCCTTCTCGCCCGCCGTCTCACTCGTCCGTCTCCGCCGAGCGCAGGGCCTTAGACGAATCTCCACAGGCCCTTGCCCCCAGCCCCGCTCCCGCGCCGCGGGCGAGGGGTGCCGAAGGTGGGGTGAGGGCTGTGGTGCAAGAGGAGCGGTGAGCCGGCCGGTCGCGGCCAGCAGCAGGGCGTGAGGAGCCCCCGCGCTGCCCTCGTTTACGGCGTCTGTAGCCGTACGTAGACGAGGTACTCGTTCGGCCCGGCCCGCAGCAGTTGCCGGACGACGTAGCGCTGGCCGGCGACCGTCATCGTCTGGCCGGGGGCAAGTCCTTGTGCCCGCACCTCGCGTGCCGAGCGACAGAGGATCTCGTAGGTCACGCGCCCGCACTGCCGACAGCGAACATACTGGTCACGTTCGTCGGTCGGGCCGGTGAACCCTCTCCGGATGAGGGCGACCGCCGTGCTGCCACAGACCGGGCACTGGCGAGGCGGATCCCCGACCACGGATGGCGACTCCTGGGTGCTGGTGCGATCCCGCTGGGTCATCTGCTTCAAGCGAAGTATACGGCGTACGTCCGCAGCGGTCAACGATCGTCACGCAGTGGGCACGGGCGCAGGAAGAGATGGAACCTGTGGTACGATGACGCTGAGCCCGAGGGTGGCGGCCCTGCCGCCGGGACAGCACAGGGTTTGGTCGCTGTCTAGAGTCCTGAGTTCTGAGGCAGGCGCGAAGCGCGCAGCGCCAGCGGCTCGGGGAGCGAGAGCTTCACCAGTCACCCACGAGCTGCCGAGCACGGGCACAGTTGGTGCCCACAGGCTGGTCTCAGGACCGAGAGGGCGTGATACCGACGATTGGAGGACGGCGTGCAAGGTTCGAGCCTGTTGTCCGGAAAGCCCATCTGGTTCGACGACCGCGACCTGCCCGAGCATGTCCGAGAACTGCTCGACCGTACCACGCTGATCATCGCCTCAAACCGAGGGCCGCTCGAGTTCCACCTCGCGCCGGACGGCACGTTTTTCACAAAGCGAGGCACTGGCGGAGTCGTGACTGCGATGAGCGCGGCGAGTCGCTACACTGAAGCGGTCTGGGTCGCCTGCGCCATGACCGAAGGCGATCGCCTACGTGCCGAGATGGCGCGCGAGGCCGGGGAGACGGTGATTACGCCGCCCGAGGGCGATTTCCGCTTGCGCTTCGTGCTGCCCGACCCCGAGGCGTATTACGGGTACTACAACCGGATCGCGAACCCGCTCCTCTGGTTTCTCCAGCACTACCTGTGGGACACACCGAGGGCACCCGACATCGACCACTTCACCTGGCACGCCTGGCACTACGGCTACGTGACCGTCAACCGCTTGTTCGCTGAGGAGATCCTCGCCGCTGCCGCCGCGGCGCAGCGCGAGCCGCTGGTCATGTTGCAGGACTACCACCTGTACCTCGCCCCCGGCGTCCTGCGGGAGCTGCGGCCAGAGATCACGCTGCAGCAGTTCGTCCACATCCCCTGGCCCGACCAGGACTACTGGCGGCTGGTCCCGCGCGCCATGCGCGAGGCGATCTGCCGCAGCCTACTGGCCAACGATATTGTCGGCTTCCAGACTCCGCGCCATGCCCGCAGCTTCATCAATACCGTGGAGGCGAACCTCGACGACGTCGAAATCGACCGTCGCCAGCGCGAGATCTGTCACCATGGACGCGTCACGCGCGTGCGGGTCTACCCGATCTCGATCGACCCGGCGCACGTGCTCGATGTCGCCGCGAGTGAGGACGCGAAGCGCCACGAGGAGCACCTGCGCAGCTTCCTCAACGAGTACACCATCATCCGGGTCGACCGAGCCGAGCCGAGCAAGAACGTGGTGCGCGGCTTCCTCGCCTACGACCGCCTGCTGGAGGTACACCCTGAACTGCTCGGGCGGGTCAACTTCCTCGCTTTCTTAGTTCCCTCCCGGCTCGAAGTCGCCGAGTACATCGACTACCTGGACGACATCAACGCCGTGGTGGGCCGGATCAATGCGAAGTACGCCAACGTCGCTGAGCACCAGGGTATCAACTGGCAACCGGTGCACCTCTTCATCGGCGACGACTACCCACGGGCGCTGGCGGCGATGAAGCACTACGACGTACTGCTGGTGAACGCCATCTTCGACGGCATGAACCTGGTGGCCAAGGAAGGGGCGCTGCTCAACCAGCGCAACGGCGTGATCGTCCTCTCGGAGGGCGCTGGCGCTTATCAGGAACTGGGCCAGTGGGCGCTGACCGTTTCCCCAACCGATATCGAGGGGACAGCCCAGGCGCTCTACGAGGGTCTGACCATGCCTGACAGCGAGCGGGCGCTGCGCGCGCGGCAGCTCCGCGAGCTGGTGCTCGAGCACGACCTGCGTCGCTGGATCGCCGAGCAGCTCAGCGATCTGGCCGAGCTGCGAGCTGAGCGCCACGCGCGCTGACGCGCTAAAGCCGCCTGGCCCGGCGCAGCAGTTCCAGCGTCTCGTCCAGCGGCAGCGCGTGCGCCGTATGGCCGTCGCGCCCGGTCATCGTCTCGGCCCGGAACAACGCGTTGACTACAGCTTCCTCGGTCGCCTCCACCGCGGCCTGGAAGAGCGCATCGATCAGCCGGCCGCGCTCGACGAGGTGCGGGAGCTGGAGCACTGGCTCAGCTGGCTCGTGCGGGATCCGGATCGCGTTCGAGAAGGCGAGCACGAAGTCGCCACTACCGTGCCCGGCGATGGAGCCGGTGCGGGCCAGCCCGAGTGCGCCGCGGCGGGCCAGCCGGCGCAGCGCCCGGTCGAGCAGCGGGGCATCGGTCGCCAGTACGACGATGACCGAGCCGCGCTCCACTTCCGGACTAGGTGGCCAGTCGCGCAGCAGCCGACCGACCGGTACCCCGGCGATAGTGAGCTGTTCGCGCCGCCCGAAGTTGCCGAGCACCAGGGCGCCCACAGTGTAGCCGCCGAATTCTGTCGGCAGCCGGCGCGAGGCGGTGCCGATCCCGCCCTTGAAACCGAAAAGCATCATCCCGGTGCCGGCCCCAGCGTTCCCCTCCTCCAGCAGGCCGGAGCTCGCCCGCCGGATCGCCTCCAAGGCGTGCTCGGCCCGCGCGTGACGGCCTTGCATGTCGTTGAGCCAGGCGTCTGAGCATTCGAACACCAGTGGATTGACCGTGCTGGTCGTAATACCGATATCCGGGTTGGTCTGGATGGCGTGCTCCAGCAGCCCGTCGGCCACGCGCGGCACACAGAGCGTGCTGGTGAGCGCGATCGGCGTCTCGACGACGCCGAGCTCGTCGAGCTGGGCGACTCCCGTCGGCTTGCCGAACCCGTTGAGCACGAACAGCGCGCCGGGCACCTTCTCGCGGAACAGGTTACCGCCATGCGGCAGGATCGCCGTGACCCCTGTGCGGATCGGCCCCCGGCCAGGTACCAGCGGCCCCTCGCCTTCCACCAGCGTGACGTGCCCGACCCGTACGTCCGGCACATCGGTGATGGCGTTCAGCGGCCCCACCGGCAACGCGCCGAGCACCAGCCCGGCCTCGCGCGCCCGCGGGCGTCGACTCGCCTCTCCGCTCATGCTTCGCCCCCTGTCCCCTCGCTCGCGCCTGACACCCGCTCAGCATAGCAGGCCCTCCATGAGAGATAATCCAGGCACTGAGCCTTGGTCACCGGTAAAAGGGAGAGTGGAGATGTCCGGGCAGGCCCGACCGGCGAATAGCAACGTCAGACCGGTGACTCCGTGGCTCGACGATCCGGCGTGGCTGTCTCGAGCGCGGCGCTACCGCCGTGACCGGCTGCGCTGGCTAGTGGCCGACCTCGCGACCGGTGTGGCCGTAAGCGGATTGGTGCTCATGCTGCGCCTGCCGGTCGCCGCCCAGGAGCGGATCGCCCGCCGGCTACCGACGAGGCCACTCGCCGACGTGAGCGCCGTGGTCTCGTACGCGGCCGGCGCCTGGCTGCTCGGGTTGCCGTCGCGCGCCTGGCGCGACCTGGTTCTCGAGCGTCGCTACGGCCTGAGCACGCAGCGTACGCTTCCCTGGCTGGCCGACCAGCTCAAGGCCCTCCTGCTCGCGCTGCCGGTCGAGGTGCTCGTCGGGCAGGGCGTGCTGGCGGCCATCCGGCGCTGGCCTCGCCGCTGGTGGCTGGCGCTCAGCCTGGCGACTGCGCCGCTGGCGGCGCTCTTCAGCTTCCTCTTCCCTGTCGTCATCGCGCCCCGGTTCAACCGTTACCGGCCGCTGGGAGACGACGCGCTGGCTGCCCGCCTGCGCGAGCAGGCGGCGGCGGCCGGCATCGAGGTAAGTGAGATCCAGGTGGCCGACCTCAGCCGGAGGACGCGCAAGGCCAACGCCTTTTTCGCCGGCCTGGGTCGTACCCGGCGCATCGTGCTGGGTGACACGCTGCTCGACGAGTTCGCGCCGGACGAGATCGCGGTCATCCTGGCCCACGAGCTGGGTCACCAGGTCCACCGTGACCTCTGGCGCCTGATCCTCGTCTCGACTGCCCAGGTCACCCTCACGACCTGGCTGGTGCAGCGGCTCGCCGAGCGTATGCTGCGCAGCTTCGGTGGGCGGCTGGGGCTTGAGCGGCTCGACCAGCCGGCCGCGCTCCCGTTGATCACCTGGCTCGGCGCACTGGCTGGCACGGCCCTCGCGCCGGCCGCGAACGCGTTTTCTCGCCGCATCGAGCGCCAGGCCGACCGCTTCGCGCTGGAGCTGACCGGCGATGCCGACGCCTTCATCCGGGCGATGCGGCGCCTAGCGGAGCAGAACCTGCACCACCCCGATCCGCCGTGGCTGGAGCACTGGCTCTTCGATAGCCACCCCTCCATCGCCGAGCGCATCGCGGCCGCCCGGGAGTTCGCACGGCAGCGCCGTGCTGATCGAGACGGTGGGCCTCTTCGCTCGCGAGCCTAGCCGACGACCTCGCGGAAGACACGCAGGAAGTTGAGGCCAAGCAGCTTGCGCAGCTCCTCCTCGGTGAAGCCCGCCTGCGCCAGCGCTACCGTCAGGTTGGGCCAGTCGGCGAACGTCTCGTACCCCGCGATCTGGTAGTCGGGCGTCAGCCGGTGCTCCTCCAGCCGGAAGCCCGCCCAGTCGAACGCCCCCGGCGGGTTCATCGGCATCGACGGCGGGTACTCGATCAGCGAGCCTGTCCGGGAACTCGGCGGTCCCATCTTGTCGGTGCCGATCCCCACGTGGTCGATCCCGCACACGTCCACCAGGTGCTCCACGTGCCGCACGAAGTCCTCCAGCGTGGCCTCGGGCCGCTCGCTGATGAAGCCCGGCACCACCACTACCCCGAAGTAGCCGCCGCGCTCCGCCACCGCCCGCGCCAGCTCGTCAGACTTGCCCCGGTCGTGCCGCGCCACCGCCTTGCTGGCCGAGTGCGACACCACCACCGGCGCCGTCGACACCTCCAGGGCGTCCCAGCCCACCTGCTCGCTGCAGTGGCTGATGTCGACCAGGATACCCAGCTCGTTCAGCCGCCGCACCACCTCCCGGCCGAAGTAGGTCAGCCCGCCCTGGTAGCGCTCGGTGCAGCCGTCCCCCACCAGGTTCTGCAGGTTATAGGTGAGCTGCACCATCCGTAGCCCCAGGTGATAGAAGCACTCGATCCGCTCCAGGTCGTCGCCGAAGGCGATGGTGTCCTGGAAGTCGATCACGATCCCGTGCTTGCCTTCGGCGTGGGCCCGCTCGATATCGGCCGCCCGGCGCACCAGCACCAGCTCGTCGCGGAGGGTATCGACGATGGCCTGGGCCTGGGCGATCCGGCGTACCGCCCGCTCGAAGGCGTCGGCGAGCCGGCCTGCCCCCGAGTAGGTGCCGCAGGCGACGGTCACTCCTGAGCGCTCCCACATTGTGAGGTAGGCCTGCCGCGCCTCCGGCGAGGTCTGGATCTCCCGGGCCGCCATCGCCTCCAGCACCGGCGCCACCTCGGCTCGCGAGCGCCCCTGGCGGGCGTACTCCTCGACGACCCGTCGCATCCGCTCGGTGAAGAGCATGCCGGTGGTGATCGGCGGCTGCTGGGTGTCGATCACCAGCGCCTCATAGTGCAGCGCCCGGGCTTCCTCCGGCGTCAACGACGGCCTCCGTCTCCGCTCTGCCCCCATCGTTTGTCCTCCCCAACGCTCTCTCCCGAGGACGCCCTGACCAGCCGCAGGCTACGGCGAGGATGCTAGCGCTGTCAACAGGGGATGTCCTTGTACCCGCCCTCACCCCCAGCCCCTCTCCCGCCATACGGGAGAGGGGTGCCGCCCTCACCCCCGGCCCCTCTCCCGCGCGGTGCGGGAGAGGGGTGCTCACTCACCCTCACCCCCGGTCCCTCTCCCACGCGGTGCGGGAGCGCGGAGGCGTAGCCGGGGTGAGGGGGATGCTCGCTCACCCTTGTGGCACCCCCTCCTCACCGGCGTCTGTCACGGGTATACTGCGCAAAGAGTTGATCGCCTATCGTTAACTGGGAGAGACTGGACGCCTGCCGTAGACTCAGGGCGTGCTTGCGAGACGAGGGGGAGAGATGAGGTTCCAGGGCAAGTCGCTTGCCCTGCTCATCGGGAATCGCAACTTCGCAGCGCTCTGGGCATCTGATCTCATCGCGACGTTGGGCGACCGAATCCACCGGGTTGCCCTGGCAGCGCTCATCTGGCACCTCACTGGCTCGCTGATGGACGCAGGCGTGGCGTTCATCGCCTCATCGCTGCCAGAGCTCGCGCTGGGGCCGCTGGCCGGCGTGGCAGTCGACCGTTGGAATCGGCGTACGATCATGATCGTTTCGGATCTGGCCCGCGTCGCACCGGTGCTGCTCATCCCGATCCTGGCTTCGGCCTCACTCTGGGCAGTCTTCCTCTTGCTGTTCCTGCTCAACACCGCGTCGATCCTGCACCGCCCGGCGAAAGTCGCTTCCATCCCCTCAGTCGTGCCCTCTCCCCACCTTACCGCCGCCAACTCGTTCTCCTCGATGGTCGAGAGCGTCGGCGACCTGGCTGGCTACCCGCTGGCCGGGATCGGGGTGGGGCTTTTGAGTGGCTGGCTGGGGACGGAGACCGGCCTCACCGCCGCGTTCGGCGGTACGGCGCTGGCCTACGTGCTCTCGGCGCTCATCTTGCTGGGGCTGCGGCTACCGCCGGTCGAGCGGCCGGAGGCAGGCTCGATACGGCAGGTCTGGGGCGAGCTGGTGACCGGCCTGCGCTTCCTGGCCCGGCACTCGATAGTTCGGATCAACACGGCGGTCGTGCTGCTCGGGCCGTTCGCCGCCGGGATCGCGATGCCCTTGCTGATCGGCTACGCGTATCAAGTGATCGGCGGTGAGGAGTTCGCCTACGGCATGTTGAACTTCGGCATCGGGCTCGGGAGCGTGGTCGGCGCGGGCGGCCTGGCGCTCCTGGGGGCACGCCGGCTCGGCACGCTGGTCGTCGGCGGGCTGGCCCTCATGGGCGCGGCGATTCTCGGCCTCGCCAGCACGAGCGAGCTCTGGGTCGCCGTCCTGCTCATGGCTGCGACCGGCATCGGGAACATGATGGTCGTCATCCCTAGCGTGACCATCGTCCACCGCTGCACCCCTGCGCACCTGCTGGGGCGCGTCTTCAGCTTCCGCTCCACACTCATCTTCACCGCGCTGATCGTCGCCAACGGCATCGGTGGCTGGGCCGGCGACACCTTCGGCGTCTTACCGGTCATGGCCAGCACCGGCGCTGGCCTGCTGGCCGCGGCCGTCCTGGCGGCAATGGTGCCGGCTAGCCGGCAGGCTGACGCGCTGGAGGCAGCGGCCGGCTCTGTCCCCGGCGACTGACCTGTGTTGGAGATCAAACTGTTTGGTTATTGACAAAAGGCTGCCAGCCAAGCTCCTTTGAGCGCGTGCCCTGGCGGTCGAGTGAGCACGCGTTCTGCCTTCAGGCGACGTCGAGGTGAGGGGCTGCTGGACAAGGAGGTACGGAGGGGAACAGCCTGGCCTCCGGACTCTGCTACTTCTGCTGCCTCGGGTAGAGTCCACCCGATGGCGCTTTGGGATGGGAGGGAGCGAGGCATGGCACGGAGCCCTGGTCTATCGGCTCGGTTGCTCATCGCCCTCAGCTTGGTGCTCACCCTACCCGGCACCTCCACCTGGTCATCGGCTGCGGTCAGCCGCTTCGATCGCGGCTTCAACCCCGGGGAGCGCTTGCTCCCCTTCAAGCTCCTGCCCTCACCACTCGAGCTAGATACGGATGTACGGCCAGGCATGACCGGCCCCGACGGCCAGTTCAGCAAGGAGCAGATCCAGCGGTTCAGGTGCACCACGTCCGGTAACCCGGGCCAGTGGATCGATATTAGTTGCAACGTCAATGACTTCGGCCAGAACTTCGCGCCGGACAACGAGATCGCGATCGCCGTGAACCCTGGCAATCCGCTCCACCTCGTCGCCGGCTCGAACGACTACTACTACCGCTTCAACAACGCCACCGGCGCCCAGCAGGCGATCGTGCCGACCGGCTTCTTCACCTCGTTCGACGGCGGCCAGACCTGGATCGACGGCCAGATCCCGCTCAAGCGCGGCAACGGCGGCGGTGACCCAGTGCCGGCGTTCGACCGCAGGCACGGCGTCGTCCTCATGGCCCAGCTCGAGAACGTCTCTGGCCACGGCGGGCCGTTTGTCGCCCAGGGGGACGTGGCGGTCAGCCGCTCGACGGACGGTGGCCTCACCTGGAGCGAGCCGATCACGGTGATGATGGGGCAGGGCACCGGCATCGGCCCGGCGAATCGAGCGACCTTCTTCGACAAGGAATGGCTGACGGTCGACAACAACCCCGCCTCGCCCTTCTACGGCCGGGCCTACCTTACGGCCACGCTCTTCGTCAACGGGCCGCTGGGCACCTACACCCGCTCGCCGATCGCCCTCAGCTACTCCGACGACGGCGGGCTGACCTGGACCCCGCCGGTCGAGATCTCCGGCCAGCATCCGAGCTGTACCTTCCAGACCACGGTCACCCAATCGAGTACTGAGTGCGACGAGGACCAGTTCTCGATCCCGGTGGTCGCCCCTAACGGCACGGTCTACGTCCACTTCCACAACTACCAGAACGAGGACGCCTGGGAGGAGCCCTTCGACTTCGACGCCCAGATCATGGTCGTGAAGTCCACCGACGGCGGGGTCACCTGGAGCGATCCGGTGCCGGCGGTGCAGCTCGAGGACGGGCTGAGCGACATGCCCTGGTCGGTGATCTCCCGCCAGACGATCTGGGGCCACCAGGTCCGCTGGAACGCCGCCGGCAACATCGTGGTCAACCCGAAGAACTCCGACGAGATCACGATCGTCTTCGCCGACCGCGGCGCGCCCAACCCGGCAGCGACCGCGGGCTGCTTCATCACCTCGGAGGATGGGCTCAATATCGGCGAGCCGCCAGACTACGACCCCTGCGACGCCAAGACCGACTTCGACACCGACGTCTTCACGGTCGTCTCGATCAATGGCGGGCTAACCTGGTCGGGTCGCCAGTTGATCGACGACGGCCGGGGTGCGCCGCAGTGGTTCCCCTGGGCCGGCTACCTCTCCGACGGCAGGCTGGTGGTTGCCTGGGACGAGGACACCGAGCCGGCTCCAGCCGACAGCTTCGTCCACGTGCTGTGGATCGAGGGCAAGGGCAAGGAGGTGCTGGGGCCCGAAGAGTTCCCGGATGTCTCGGTCACGCACTGGGCCGGCCAGTACGTGCCACGAGATCGCTGGCCGGCGGCCTGTGGTCCGGCCGGCTATACCGATCCGCCGGTAGTGAACGCCGCGGGGAAGGACTGCAACGTCTTCCACGGCGACTACACCGGGCTGGCGGTCGGCCCTGACGACAGCATCAACGTCGTCTGGACCGGGCTGAATATGCCGGCGACCTCGCCGCAGCTCGATCCCTACACCGGCGCCGAGCACGACGGCTATCGCCAGGACGCGATGTTCGCCCGCCGGACGGCCGACAACGCCGCGTCGAAGCCGAAGAAGGGCAACCGCCGCTGAGGGCCGTCCCGCGCTGCTATACTTCTGCACTGGTGCCGGGCGATATCCGACATGGGGGCGCACAGGATGCCAGACCAGCCGCCTCTGGAGCGGCAGCTCTATGACCTGCTAACCGATCGCCGGCTGACGCTGGCCACCGCCGAGTCGTGCACCGGCGGGCTGGTCGGCCACCTGATCACGACCGTCTCCGGGAGCTCGGCCTACTACCTGGGCGGGGTCATCGCCTACAGCAACGAGCTGAAGCGCGCCCTGCTGGGGGTGCCAGCGAGCCTCCTCGAGACACACGGCGCGGTCAGCCGAGAGTGCGCCGAGGCGATGGCCCAGGGGATCCGCGAGCGCACCGGGGCCGATATCGGCATCTCGACGACCGGGATCGCCGGCCCAACCGGCGCCACGCCCACCAAGCCGGTCGGGTTGGTCTATGTGGCCTGCGCGACCGCTCGGGGCGTCGCCTGCGAGGAGCACCGCTTCCAGGGCGACCGGCTGACCAATATCCGACTCGCGGCCGAGGCCGTGCTGCGGCTGGCCCTGCGCGAGGCTGCGGCGCTCCCGGAGCCGGGAGCGTAGAAGAGCGCGCGTATTTGCGTCAGATGAGCGAGAAGGGCGAATCACCGTTCGCCCGACCGGTACGAGGAGTTATGGAGTACGCCAAGACCACGCTGCCGAACGGTGTCCGTGTCGTGACCAGCCGGATGGAGCATGTCCGCTCGGCCAGCCTGATCCTCTACTTCGGCGTGGGGGCGCGGCACGAGCCGGACGAGCGGGCCGGCATCTCGCACTTCCTTGAGCACATGCTCTTCAAGGGCACCGAGCATCGCCCTGATCCGGTGCAGATCACCGAGGCGATCGAGGGGGTCGGTGGTATGCTCAACGCTGCCACCAACCGGGAGAGCACGAACTATTGGGCCAAGGTGCCGAGCGAGCATCTCCCGCTCGCCTTCGAGGTGCTGGCTGACATGGTGCGGCACTCGCTGTTCGCTCCCGAGGAGCTGGAGAAGGAGCGGCGGGTCATCGTCGAGGAGATCCACGGCATCCACGACACCCCGGATGACTACATCCACGACGTGATCGACCAGGCCGTCTGGGACGGCCAGCCGCTCGGCCGCCCGATCATCGGAAGCGAGCAGACCGTCGAGGCGACAACTCGTGACGACCTCGTCGCCTATCTGAACGAGCACTACCGGGCCAACCGGCTCGTCATCGCGGCAGCCGGCGATATCTGGCACGAGCACGTGGTGGAGCTGGCCGACCGCTGCTTCGGCGATCTGCCGGCCGGGCCGCTACCCCCGCTAGCGCCCGCCCGGATCCGCGATGGGTTGCCCGATGTCCTGGTGGTCAGCCGGCCTACCGAGCAGGCGCACCTCTGCGTCGGCCTGCCGGCGCTCCCCTACACCGACGAGCGGCGGTTCACTCAGGGGATGATCGATGCCGTGCTCAGCTCCGGCATGAGCTCGCGCCTGTTCAAAGAGATTCGCGAGCGTCAGGGGTTGGCCTACGAGGTCTACGGCTACTTTCGCGAGTACAGGGACGTCGGTGAGGCAGTCGTCTACGCCGGCACCGATGTCGAGCAAGTAGGCCGTGCTATCCAGGCCATCCTGCGCGAGCTGGACAAGCTGCGCCGGGAGCCGGTGCCGCCCGATGAGCTGGGGCGCACCAAGGAGCTACGCAAGGGGCGGATCGTGATGGGGCTGGAGGACAGCCGGGCAGTGGCGAGCTGGATCGGTGGGCAGGAGCTGGTCTATGGCGAGATCCTGACCCCGGACGAGGTCATCGCGCGCATCCAGGCCGTCACCAGCGACGACATCCAGGCGCTGGCCGGGGAGTTGTTCCAGGTGCAGCGCTACGCCCTGGCCCTGCTCGGCCCCTTCGACGACCCCGAGCCGTTCCGCCGGCTGCTCCACGCGTAGCAGCCGACTCGTCCCCTGGCGGGGTGACGGCTCACCCGGTGAGCGTCACCTCCCGCTCGAGGAGCAGGTCATCCCTGTCCGGGAAGAGCCCGCCGCTCGCGTCGCTGTCGAGCCAGACGCGCATGCGCAGCCGATCGTCCGGCCCGCTGTGCAGCACGAAGATGTCCAGGGGCACGCCGCGGAACCAGCGCACCACCTGCGCGCCGCCGGCCGCCTGCGCTGCGGCGGCACAGCTCTACCCGCTTCCCGGCTGAATCGGGATGTACCCCGGTATGAAGCGCCCTTGCCCTGTGCAGAGCCGGTGATCTGGGATCTCATGCCGGCGACGAGGACGCGACCTGGATCATCCAGGGGCGCTCCCGGCCGATGGTCGTCGGCTGGCCGTGGCCGGGGTAGACCGTGACCTCGTCCGGCAGCTCGAGCAGCCGACGCATGGTGGCGGCCGTCTGTTCCACGCTGGCCCCCGGCAGGTCAACGCGCCCGTACCCGCCGGCAAACAGCGTATCTCCGCCGAAGAGGACACGGGCCGCTGGCTCGTACAGGGAGATCTGCTCGCTTGCGTGCCCCGGCGTGTGGATCACCCGGAAGCGCCAGCGACCCAGCTCGACGACGTCGCCGTCTTCGAGCAGGTGGTCCGGCGAGACCGGCTCAATCGTGAACGAGGGATCGCCGAGCGGCAGGCGCGGCTGCTCCAGCCGGGGCACGGCAAGCGGGTGCGTGGCCAGCGGTGCGCCCGTCTCTCGTCGCAGCCGTGCCGCGTCGCCGATGTGATCCCAGTGCGTGTGCGTAATCACGATGAGGGCGATCTGCACGCCTCGATCCCGGGCTTCCTCCTGCAGGACGCCGGCCGAGTCCGGCGGCGCGTCGACGACTAGCGCCTGCTGGGTCTCGGGGTCGATGACCAGATACGCGTTCGTCGCGATCGGCCCGCAGGGAAAGGACGCGATCTTCAGGTTCATGACAGAGCCTTTCGCTCGGCTAGAGATCTCGCTTCCGGAAGACGAGTATTGCGGCCAGCAGGAGGGCAAAGGCGTAGGCCACCGCATACTGTACCGCGAAGGCGCTCGGCGGTGTGGTGGTGCCGAAGGGGTTCGGCCCCAGGAAGTTGACCGCCAGCCGCGGCTGGAGGAGGTAGCTGGCGAGCCGCCACATGCTGTCGCTCGGCACCACGATCGAGCTGATCACGCCGATGCGGATCAAGACGTCGTTGTCCAGCGCGGTACCGATCTGCTCGACCAGCCCGCCGGTGATGGCCAGGCCATAGAGCATGAAGACCACCACGCCGTTGGTGACAGTGCTGAGGAACGTGCTGCCGAAGACGGTCAGGCTGAGCAGGATCAGCATCACCAGGACAATCAGCAAGGTGCCCTGCACGACGTTCGGAGGCATGTAATCCCCGACGAAGCGGGCGGTCAGGACGACCGCCGCCACCATAGCGACGATGTAGAGCGCTAGCATGCCCGCGAATCCGAGGTACTTACCGAGCACGATCTCCCAGCGGCGGATCGGCTTGGGGACGATCGCCTGAAGCGTCCCGGCGTCGATCTCGCTGGCGATCGTGCCGACCGAGGCGAAGATGGTCATCACCCCGCTGAGGAAGTTCACCGTCCAGAGGCCCAGCAAGACCATCGCGCTGGCGAAGATTTCGTACGTCCCCGGCGGCACCCCGCGGGCAGCCCGGCGCGCCTCCATCTCCCGCCAGTCCTGGACGAAGAGGTGGAACCCCCAGATGTAGAGGACGACGAAGAGCAGGCTGAGGAGCAGCACGCCCCACACCAGCTTCTTGCGCAGCCCTTCCCGGAAGGTGAGCTGGGCGATGACCAGCACCTTCATCGCGGCTCCGCGCCCTCGCGACTGACGATGTCGACGAACACGTCTTCCAGCGTGCGGCGCTCCGGCACCACGCCATAGACCGGCGCGCCGGAGCGCACCAGGTAGTCGACCGCCCGGGCGATCGCGGCCTCGTCCGGGGCACGGGCGACGACCACTGGGCGCGGGCCGTCGGTGACCGCCTCGACCTGCACATAGGCAGTGAGCCCACCGACGACGCCGTCCGGCAGCGCGCCGAGCCGGAACTCGATCGTCAGCTCGCGGCTCAAGAGCTCGCTCATCGGCCCAGTCGCGACCACCCGGCCGTGGTTGACGATCGCCACCCGGTCGCAGACGCTCTCGACCTCGCTGAGCAGGTGCGAGTTGAGGAAGACAGTTACCCCCTCTGACTTCAGCCGTAGGATCAGCTCGCGCACGTCGCGGCGGCCGAGGGGGTCGAGCGCCGAGGTCGGCTCGTCGAGGAAGACGACGCGCGGGTTGTTCAGCAGCGCCTGCGCGATGCCGATGCGCTGCTGCATCCCTTTGGAATAGGCGCGCACGCGGAGGTGGCCCACGCCGGCCAGCCCGACCAGCGCCAGCACCTCAGGGATGCGGCGGCGGCGTTCCTGGCGGCTCATCCCGTAGAGCTTGCCGTGCAAATCGAGCAGTTCTTCGCCGCGCAGCCAGTCGTGGAAGCGGAACAGCTCAGGGAGGAAGCCGATCTGGCGGCGAGCCTCGAGATCTCCCAGCGGCCGGCCGAGGATGCGCGCCGTGCCGGCTGTCGGCTGGATCAACCCCACCAGCATCTTGACCGACGTCGTCTTGCCGGCACCGTTCGGGCCGAGGAAGCCGAAGACTTCGCCCGCGTGCACCTCGAGGCTCAAGTCCTCGACCGCGACCCGGTCGCCGTAGACCTTGCGCAGGCCGAAGGCCTCGATGACGGGCGTCACAGAGATCGGTTGTGCCTGGTGCCGCTCCGCACCGGTAGCGATCATCGTGGATCCCTCAGGCTTACAGGCTTCTCCAGAAGAGCGCGCGCCCCGCTCGATCTTAGCACGGCGATCCCGGGCCTCAGGTGCGGCTGACCCCGCGGCGGTCAGTGCCTTTCTCCGGCCACCGCGGGGTCTGGAAGTGGGGCGGGGAGAGGAAGGAAGGCAACATGCTACCCGTTGGGCTGGTGGGCGCGCCCTATCGCACCGACTCGGCGACCGAGAGCGCGGTCACTCCGTCGACCGTTCCGCCTACCGCGTGTAGCACACCGTCTTTCTGCCAGAGGACGGCCGAGCCGTCCGGGGCCTCGATCAGCAGCCCGGACACGCCGTGGAGCGTGACCGGCCGCGTCGTCGCGTCAGCCGGGATGGGGATGATCAGCGTCTCCCGCCAGTCGCGCACTGCCCGGATCTGCGCCACCAGTTCGGGTGGCAAGCCGGGCAGCGAGAGGAGGTCTTCCCGCAGCAGCTCGGGGTCGATCGTCTCCGGCAGGAGCAGCTCGGGACTGTCCATCTCGGCCACGACCAGCTTCTGGTCACCGCTCTCGTAGACCTGCGCCGCCGAGGCCGGCACGTTGAGCGTGACCGTCACCGTCGGAGTCACCGCTGGGTCGGGGAGCGAGGCGAACTGAAGACCCAGGCGGGCCAGCATCTCGTGGGCACGGGCCACGTCGATCGTCACCGAAGCCGTCCCCGCCTCGCCGACGAAGAAGCGCGGCGATACCCCGCTCACATTCGCCGGAAGCTCACGCGGCGTGGCCGGCTTTCGACCGAGGAGGGCCGTTGCCTCGTCGAGCGAGCTGACCTCGCGCAGGCTCCCCTTGTCGAAGGTGGTGGTGAACTGGGCGATCTGCTCCAGTTCCTGGTGCATCGCCTCCCGCTGCTCGGGAGGCAGCAGCTCGGCCTGTGCCGTCAGAGCCGCAAGCGTCTCCATCGGAACCGTGATCGCGGCGAACTGCTGCACCCGGAAGCGGTTGACGAACTCGTCGGCTAGAGCGCCGAAGGGCGTCAGCGTGATGACGAGGGCCAGCACTGCGGCGATGGCGATGCCGCTCACCGCCAATCGCGCCTGGGTGACACGTCGGTAGTGCATCGAGGCTCCTTCCTTTCGTTGGAGACCACTGTTCATCTGTGGCTCGCGCAGGCGCTGCCGCCAGCGGCGGTAGGCCAGCGCCGGGTCGGGGGTCGCCTCCGGCGCCGCGGCATCGACCACCCGGCGGGCCACCTCAGCGGACTGCGAGAGCTGGCGGACCAGTCGTCGACAGGCAGGGCAGTGACGGAGATGCGCGCGCACGGCAGGTGCGAGGATCTGTTCGCCTTCATCGAGCAACACGCGCAGCTCGCCGATGCCAGGGCACGACCGTCGTTGCAGCATCGCCTCATTACTCCTCTGTCTCGGCCGGGTGCAGCGCTCGATAGCGCTGGCGCACACGTCGTTCGGCCCGTGCGAGCAGTGTCCCAACGGAGCTTGGCTGCACACCCAGGGCTGAAGCGATCTCCTCATACGTGAGCCCGCTGTGGCGCAGCACCAGGATGAGCCGGTCGCGCTCCGGCAGCGCTGCCAAGAGCTCGCGCGCCAGCTCGGACGCCTCGCGCTGCTCCAGCTCTCGCGCGGCCGCCCCCCGGCTCAGCGGCCACTCCAGGCGAAACCAGCGGAGCAGCCGGGCGTGATACCGGCGGCGGGCGCGAAGCGCGTTCAGCCCCAGGTTGGCGGTGACCCGGTAGAGCCAGGGACGCAGGCTCTCGCCCTCTGCGAGCGCTGGTGGGTGCTGGTACAGTCGCACGAACACCTCCTGAGCCAGATCTTCCGCCTCTTCAGCAGAGCCGGACAGCCGGATCGCGAGCCGGTACACAAGGCCATAGTACCGCTCGAAGAGCTCAGCGAACGCCACTTCCTCGCCTGCTCGCGCTCCCCGCACCAGCGCCGGGTCATCCAGGAGGTTCCCCTGGGCTAGAGCCATCGCACCCATCCACCCGCCCTGCACTCACTCGCTAGAACACCGCCGACGCTCCAAGTGTGACACGCAGGCGACCCCTCTCTCCAGCCGGAGCACAGGAGATGTGCTGAGGGCTACCGCGCTTGACGCGTCAGGTGGTTCTCAGCGAGCGGGCGTGCCGCTCGCCGGAGTTCGTGTGAGTCCCCGGCGGTGGGCACCACGCGAGGCGCGCTGGCTACTGCACTGTGATGAAGAAGGAATACTCAGCTGTCGGCTTGCGGCCAGGAACCGGGTTCCTGGTTGGCTCCGGCCATTCGACGCGAAGCCGGACGAAGTAGATTCCTGGGGAGACCTCTGCCGTCCAGGAGTAGCGCCCGTCTGAGCCGGCCAGCTCGGTGGACACAATCGGTTCCGTCCTGGGGATAAAGGCCACCATCGCGCCTTCCTGCGGCGCGATCCGGTCCTTGTTGCCCTCCTGGGGGAAGACGTCGAGCGTCACCTTCTCCGGCACGGGGCCGCCGCGGAGCTCGACTTGCACCGTCTCGCCGGCCTGCACTTCGAGCGGCTGAGGCTGGATCTCGAACCCGCGCGAGGTCACCTGGGCCGCGTAGCCGCTCTCGTGTACCCAGTAGAAGGCGCCGAAGGATGCCTTTTGCTCACCGCCCCGTGCTACCAGGTAGGCGTCTGGCGGCTGGACAAAGACAGTCCCGGTCGGCAGGGTCGGTGCCGGTGTCGGGGGCTGCTGTACCGGTGACGCGGGTAGGGTCGCCGCGACCGTCGGCGTCGCTGCCGGCCGGGTAGGCGTCGCTTCGCCCGCTGGCATCGGGGTCGCGCGGTTATTTCCCGCTCGGCAACCGGCCACGACGAGTGCCGTCAGCACCAGTAAAGCGCTCCATCGCTTCCAATCCATGTGCGCCGTTCACCCTCTCTGTGTGGACGAAGGCCAAACACCGATCCCCTCCTGCTCCGGCACCGGGGCAGGAGAGGACACTGAAGGGTATACGAGAACAATGCTGCGCGCTCGCTCACTCGGCGTGGGTAGGGATGTCGGTGAAATGGGGCTGACCGTCCCAGCTATAGGCCCAGAAGTGCCAGCGGAACGCCTCCACCAGGCTGCGGAGTGTCGCCGCGATGTTCTGTGGGATCGGCCGGCCGTCGGCGGTGAACCAAGGATCGATCGGCTGCGGGCCGGTCACGACCGTGGCATGGGTCGGCAGTTCGGGATGAGGCCGGCCGTCCCAGGACTGGCCGTAGAAGTGCCAGCGGAAGGCTTCCACCAGCGCCTTGAGTGAGCGCGAGACGGCCTCGGTCTTCATGCGCCCGTCGGCGGTGAACCAGTGGCTTTCGGCTGCCAGCGGCGAGACGACGAAGCCCCAGGTCACCGTCAACGCCTCTCCGCGCGCGTTCTGCACCCGCGCGCTGACGGCGTAGCTGCCGGCGACCAGCGTGCGCTCGATGAAGGCGGTCTGGTCGGTGTTGCTCGGCCCGCCGATCTCGACCGCAAGCGGTTGGCCGTTGAGCGAGAGCTGGAAGCTCGTGATCGGAGCGCCTGAGGTCACGTGTGCCGCGATCCGCACCGGCCCCGGGGAGAGCGTAGCGTAGCGGGACGGGGTGAGGGCGTCGAAGCGGATCGAGCCGGCTGAGACCTGGGCATGCGTCGGCATCTCACCGTGGTAGACGCCGTCCCACGTCTCGCCGTAGAGGTGCCAGCGGAACGCCTCCACCAGGCTGCGCAGCGTGGCTTCAATCTCGGCCCGCCTCGGAGTGCCGTCGGCCAGGAACCACCAGCTATCGTTCGGGTTGTTGGAGACGACGAACTGCCACATGGTGTTCGCAGTCCGACCTGAGCGATCCCGAGCCGTCGCCAGCACCTGGTAGAGCCCGGGCTGGAGCCTGACCTCGGTGGAGGCGCTGAGCTGGAAGCGGCTGGGGCCCGCGATCTCCGGCGCGAGCTGCTGGCCGTTAAGCGTCAGCGTGATCTGCGTGATCGGGCTGCTGCTCCGGACGTTGACGGCGACGGTCACCTCACCCGGCGCCACCGTGCTCCAGGGAGCGGGGGTGAGGTTCGTCAGGACGAGCGGCCCGCTAGGAACCCCTTGCCGCGTCGTCACGACCCCGGTCGGTTCGAAGTCCCAGGCAATGCTGACCGTACCGTAGGCGAGCCTCAACCCGTCCACGGCTCCCCGCCACGAGGACCAGGAGACGCCGCCGAGACAACCGGCTGCGACGACCAACGCGCCGATGTCGACGGCATTGGCCAGTGTCGCGTTGGGGTAGGTCGCCAGATAGACGCTCAGCGGCTGGGGACTGGCCTGGGTCATTCCGGCGCGCCCGTTCAGCGACCACCACACCCCGTCGAGTGCGTCCCACGTCTGCCACACCAGTGGCGTCACGTTCGCGTTCAGGTTTGGCAGGTAGACGAGCTGGTCGTCGGGCAGGCCATCGTTGTTCAGATCGACCTGCAGCATAAGGTACGGAGCAGCCTGGCTGCCGAGCGTCTCGACGAAGGTCCAATAGGTGAGGGAGTGTAGGCTGGCGAGCGGAACGCCGTCGAGCCCGCCCTGGTGGAGCTGTGACCACGCGATGTCAGTGCTGGCAAAAGAAAAGGCGAAGCTGCCGCTCCCACTCGGTGGGATGCCCGGGCCGTTCACGAACTCGCCGAGGCCGAATCCGCCACCGCCGGGGCACTGCCGGGGCGCAAATTCCCAGCCGTCGGCCGCCAACTGGGCTGACACGCTGGGCGGCGACCAGGCGGCTATCAGTGCTGCCAGTGTGAAGGCCACCATCCAGGATAGCCTGGTGCGGACCGTCTTCTCCCTCGCCGCGATCGTCATAGCCCTTCCCCTTCCCTTGGACACACGGCACCGGAACGCGCGTGGTCCCCTGGGCGCACTGCCAGGCTCGGCTGTACGTACCCACCATAGCAGCCTCGTGTCTGCGAGGCAAGGCCAGGGGCGAACGCGGGCCACTCGCGGCTCGGTGCCCGTACGTTGCCCACTCGCCCGCGCGGCACGGGCGAGAGGGCAGGGGTTGAGGTGGTCAGAATGTGATCGACTCGCAGCGCGGACCACTGCCTAGGGCTTGCCGCTCAGTCTGAGCTGTTGTACGATTTGACTGATTAGTCCTATTCGGTCATGAGGTTCGACGATGCCACGTCCTGGCCGCCAGGAACGCGCCGAACGGATTCTCGACACTGCTGCCCGGCTCTTCGTTCGCTATGGCTACGACAAGACCACGGTCGACGAGATCGCCCGCGAGGCCGGCGTGGCCAAAGGCACCCTTTACCTCTACTGGCCGAGCAAGGAGGTGCTGGCCGAAGCCCTGCTCTACCGAGAAGTCCGGCGCGTGGCCGAGGACTTCCTCCGACGCCTGGAAGCCGATCCGGAGGGAGGCACCATCGGCTCGATCTATCGACACAGCCTCCTGGTGACGTTCGCCAACCCGTTCGTGCGCGCCGTCCTTACCTCCGACAACCAGGTGCTGGGCGACTACCTGCGCCGCCTCGGGCCCGACTACTACCAGATGCGGTTCCAGGCCGCGCGAGCGCTCGTCGAGCGGATGCAGGCGGCTGGCCTCGTCCGCTCTGACCTGCGGCCGGAGACGATCGCGTACCTGCTCACCATGTGGTCGCTCGGTCTCGCCAGCGCGGGGACACTGATCCCCGCCGCCATCGCGCCTCCGCCGGATGAGGTGGCGGCAGCCCTGGCCGACGTCGTGCAGCGTAGCCTGGCTCCGGAGGGGGGTGGAGACAAGGAAGCCGGCAAGCGCCTGGTACGCGAGTATGTGGCGGAAGTGACGCAACAATACGAAGAACTCCGTGGACTGCGGAGGGATGTGGATGATGGACAGCCATCCGATTCAGGTTGAGGGGCTCACCCGGTTCTACGGGAGGGATCGAGGCGTCGAGGATCTCTGCTTCACGGTCGAACGCGGCGAGATCTTCGGCTTCCTGGGCCCGAACGGGGCCGGCAAGACGACCACCATCCGCCTACTCATGGGGTTGATCCGCCCCACGCGCGGCAGCGCCCGGCTCTTCGGCCTCGACTCTTGGCATGATGCCGCGTCGGTCAAGAGACATATCGGGTATGTACCGGGTGACGTGCGGCTCTACGAGGGGATGACCGGCGCCCAGTTCCTCGATTTCCTGGCCGGCTTCCGGCGTAGCGTCGATGCTGCCCGACGCCGGATGCTGGTGGAGCGGTTCGAGGTCGAGCTGAGCCGTCAGATCAAGCATCTGTCCCGAGGCAACCGGCAGAAGCTGGCCCTCGTCCAGGCGCTCATGCACGACCCGCCGCTGCTCCTGCTGGACGAACCCTCAAGTGGGCTCGACCCGCTGATGCAGAGCGAGCTCCTCGCGCTGCTACGCGAGGAACGAAACCGCGGGAAAACGATCTTCCTCTCCTCTCACCTGCTCCCTGAGGTGGAGCGGGTCGCCGATCGGGTCGGCATCATCCGGGATGGCCTGCTGGTGGCGGTCGCCACGATCGACGAGCTGAAGCGGCAACGCACACGGCGTATGGAAGTCACTTTCTCTGAGCCAGTCGACCTGGCTCAGCTTGCCGGGATCGCTGGCGTCCAGGTGCTCCAGTGCCGCGAGGAGGGTCGCTGGGTCGAACTCGGCGTCTCGGGCGGGCTGCCGGCGCTCCTGCGCCGGCTCAGCGAACTCCCGGTCGCCGACCTGATCTACGCGCCGCCCGATCTGGATAGCGTCTTCATGCGGTACTACCAGCGGCAGCCGGAGGCTGTGGAGGAGCGTGTCCGATGATCTGGACAATGACGCGCAAGGCACTGTGGGATCTGCGCTGGTCGACCTTCTGGTATGCGATCGGGCTCGCCCTCTATATCGTGCTCCTTGCCGCCTTCTACCCGACGTTTCGCGATGTCGGCGCGCAGTTCGAGGAAATCATCCGCAGTTATCCGGAAGCCTTTCTCCGCGCCTTCGGGATCGAGCCAGGTACAGCGACACTGACGAGCTTCTCCGGTTTCATGCACACGGAAGTCTTCAGTTTCATCTGGCCGCTGGTCGCCGCGATCTTCGTCATCATGTCCGGTGCTGCCGCTGTCGCGCAGGAAGTCGAGCGCGGCACCGCCGAGCTGTGGCTCTCGGTTCCAGTGAGCCGTCCCGGGCTGCTGGCCGGCAAGCTCCTGGCGCTCCTGGTGGACATCGTGGTCGTGGTGCTCGTATCGGTGCTCACCCTCTTCGTCACTGCTCCAGTCGTCGACGCCGAGTTTTCCGCTGGCGCCGCTCTCCAGCTCGGGGTCGTGCTGCTCGACTTCTTGATCGCGATCGCCGGCCTCTCGGTACTGTTCTCCTCGTTTTCCAGCGAGCGCGGAAAGGCAGCCGCCATGGCCGCGGCGGTGGTGCTGGCGATGTACCTTGCCTGGGTGATTGCCGAGCTCAGCGAGCGATTCGAATGGCTGCGCTACCTGAGCATCTTTACCGCCTACCGGCCCCGCGAGGCGCTGGAGGGCAGCGGCGTGAGCTGGGCGGGGCTCGTAGCGTTGCTGGCGATCGGGATCAGTGGTGCGCTGGCCGCGCTCGCGATCTTCCGCCGGCGCGATATCCTGGCGTGACACTTGGCTACACCGGGCGCCTCGGTTGCCCCTGGGTGGGTGGGGATGGCATCCTGTGACTGCGTCTGGTAGACCTTGACCCACGCTCGGAGGGAGGGTAAGCGCATGGCCGAGCTGACTGGCAAGCGAGTGGCGATGGTGCTCGCGAACAACTTTGAGGACATCGAGGCGACCGACCCCAAGCGGTACCTGGAAGAGCGGGGTGCTGAGGTCGTCGTGATCGGCCTCACGAGCGAGCCGATCACCGGCAAGAAGGGCACCACGATCCAGCCGGACAAGACCTTCGACGAGGTCAGAGTCGATGAGTTCGACCTGCTGGTCATCCCCGGCGGCGGCTCCCCGGAGAACCTGCGGATCGACGACCGGGCGGTCGAGTTCACCCGTCGCTTCGTCGAGAGCGGCAAGCCGGTCGCGGCGATCTGCCACGGCCCGCAGCTTCTGATCTCAGCAAATGTGCTGCGCGGCCGGACGGTCACTTGTGTCAACAAGATCCGCGACGACGTCAAGAACGCTGGCGCCAACTACGTGGACGAGCCGCTGGTGGTCGATGGCAACCTGATCACCTCGCGGGTGCCGGCCGATCTTCCGCAGTTCGATGAGGCGATGGCCAAGGCGCTGGCCGCCGTGCCGGCCCAGGGCGACTGAGCTTGGGCCCTTGCTACCATGCTCTCCCCGCCGGTCGGGGGGAGGACAAATTCACCGCCTTGGCCGCGCCCGGTTGATGGCGTCGCGCAGCGTTGAGGCGGCGCTGCGGGCAGCCGCGGCGAAATCGGCCCCCTGGCTCGCGTAGATCACCGAGCGCGTCACGGCGACGACGATGGGGGCGGTGGCGCCAGCGAGGCCACCCCGCACCGCGGCCTCCAGGTCGCCGGCCTGGGCGCCGATGCCGGGGATCAGGATCGGCAGGTCGGGGTGCTGGCGGCGCACCGCGGCCAGCTCGGCAGGGTAGGTCGCGCCGACGACCAGCCCGCAGGAGCCGTAGCGCTCATTCCAGCGAGCAACGTGCCGGGCGACACGCAGGTAGAGTGGTTCGTCGCCACTGTCGACGCGGATCGGTAGATCCTGAAACTCGCCAGCGCCCGGGTTCGAGGTCTTCACCAACACGAAGACGCCCCGGCCGGGCGTGCGCAGGAACGGGGCCAGCCCATCCTGCCCCAGATACGGGTGAGCGGTGACCGCGTCGAAGCCCCACCGGTCGAAGAAGGCCTCGGCATAGGCTGCCGAGGTGCTGGAGATATCGCCGACCTTGGCGTCCAGGATCACCGGGATCTCCGGCGGGATCAGCCGGCGCGTCTCGACGAGTGCCCGGATGCCGGCCTGGCCGTGGACGAGGTAGAAGGCCAGGTTCGGCTTGTAGGCGCAGACCAGATCGGCGGTCGCCTCGATGATCGCCCGGTTGAATGCGACGATCGTGGCCGGGTCGCGCGGTAGATGAGCTGGAAATCGCTCCAGGTCGGGATCGAGCCCGACGCAGAGCATCGAGTCGTTCGCCTGGATCACCTGGGTTAGCCGCTCTAAAAACCGCATGTCGCCTCCGCAGTGCGAGCGCCTAGTCGGCCGTAGAATAGCAGGGCCACGGTGCTCGTGAGAGGTAATCCGGGTAGAGGCTAGCGCCCACCGCGCGATAATAGCCGCTCGACTCTGATCTCGCATGCCGGACGAGCGGCGGCCCGGTGGCGTAGGTGACGTCAGGGCAGTGGCGTGCTGGACGTCGGAGGAGAGCCTGAAGGGTTCATGGACAACCGCGCGGGATCGTCGTACGCTCACCAGTGCCACCGTCGCGGGGTGAGGGTCGCCGAGGAGGCTGGACATGAGACTTGAGCCGCCGACATTTCGCGATATCGTGCGAGCGCGCGCAGTCGTGCACCGGTATCTGCCCCCGACCCCGGTCGTGCAGCCGGCTGCTCTGGGCGAGCGGTTGGGCTTCGAGGTCTACCTCAAATGCGAGAACCTCCAACCGATCGGCGCCTTCAAGGTACGTGGCGGGATCTACCTGATGAGCTGCCTCTCCCCGGAGGAGCGTGCCCGGGGCGTGGTTACGGCCTCGACCGGCAACCATGGCCAGTCGATCGCCTACGCGGCCCGGCTGTTCGGCGTGCGAGCGATCATCTACGCGCCGGAGGACGCGAATCCGCTCAAGCTGGCAGCCATGCGCCGGCTGGGCGCCGAAGTCGTCCTGACCGGGCGCGACTTCGACGAGGCTCGCCTGGCCTGCGAGGAGCGGGCCGCGCGCGATGGCTTCCGGTATATCCACTCGGCGAACGAGCCCGACCTAATCGCCGGGGTAGGAACGTACGCGCTCGAGCTGATCGAGGCGGTACCCGACCTGGACGCAGTCATCGTCCCCGTCGGGGCCGGGAGCGGCGTGTGCGGCACCGGCATCGTGATGAAGACGGTCGATCCGCGGATCGAGGTGATCGGTGTGCAGGCCGCCGGGATGCCGGTCGTCTACGAGTCGTGGCGGCAAGGCCGGCTCTTGGAGCTGGAGCGCGGCTCGACGTTCGCCGAGGGGCTGGCGACGCGGGTCGCATTCGAGTTGCCGCTCCGGATCATCCGCGAGCGGGTCGACGAGCTCGTGCTCGTCAGCGATGAGGAGATGTGCGGGGCGATCGTCGAGCTGATGGAGACGGCTCACCTGGTCGCCGAGGGCGCGGGCGCAGCGGCGCTGGCGGCCGCCCATCGGCTGCGCGAGCGGCTCGCCGGAAAGAAGGTCGCGCTCATCGTGAGTGGTGGCAATCTCACGCTCGAGACGCTGCGCTGGGCCATGGCGATAGCGGGATATCCGCCGGCCGTCGCTGGGCCGGCCAGCTAGCGCGTCAGCGAGGGAAGCCATGTTCGAGCAGTTCGGCCGCTGGCTTCGTCGTCGGCAGGGGATCGAACGCAACCCGTTGTACCGGCTTGCCGCTGAAGTCGAGGCCGGCCGGTTGACCCCGGAGCAGGCCTACCTGGCCGCCGAGCGACCTGACCTGCTGGCCCGCATCGCCGACGGCGACCTGTGGGAACTCCAGGCGGAGGCGGCGCGCGTCGGCGTCGACGATCCGGAGCAGGCGCTGCTGCTCTACCGCTTGGCGATCCTGGCTGCCCGGCACAAGGGGTTCGACCGTGTGCTGATGGAGGCCAACCTGCGGGCAGCCGATCTGTTGGCGGAAATGAACGAGATGTCCGAGCGCGGGCTCCACCTGCGCGAAGCCCTGCGTGCAGCCCAGCGCATCGCCAATGTGACCGGACAGCGACGAGCGCTCGCCCGGCTGGCGCGGCTGGCGTACGAGACCAACGACCGGGAGCAGGCCCGAGAGCTCCTGAAGCGGCAGCTCGAGGCCGGGCGAGAAGAGACCGACACGTTAGAGGACGTGGAGACCGCCCTGATGCTCGGCGATCTCGCCTACCAAGACGGCGACGAGGATGCGGCGCGCGAGTTCTACCACCGCGCGGGACGAAGCGCCCGTCGCGTCAAGCACTATGCTGGGCTCGTCGACGCCCTGTTGCGCCAGGTCGCGATTGTCCGCTCGAAGGATCCGGACGCAGCGTACATCTTGCTGCAGCAGGCGCAGGAGGCGGCCGAGCGCACCATCGACCACCGCTTGCAAGCCGAGATCGCAGTGCAGATCAGCGCGTTGCTGGCCCAGCGAGGCCGCCTCGGCCTGGCCCGCTCGGCGCTGCTCGGTGCCCTCGAGCGGGTGCGAGGCAGTGGTGACCTCACCATGGAGAGTCGTTGCCTGATGGGCCTGACCAAACTCGAGCGCCGGATGGGCAGGGTCAGCGAGTCCGCTGAGCACTATCACCAGCTCGCCAACCTCGAGCTGCGCCTGGGCAACCGCCCGAGCGCTGTCCGTGCACTGCTCGATGCAGCCGAGCTCTATCTGGAGGCCCGTCAGCCCGGCCGCGCACTGCAGATGCTGCACCTCGCCCAGCAGAACGCTGAGACCCTGGACGACCGTGAGGCCCGTCAGCGGCTGCTCGGGTTGCTGGGGCTGGCGCACGGCGCACTCGACCACCGTGGCGAAGCCTCGGACTACCTGGCCGAGGCGCTGGAACTGGCTCGCCGCTCTGGCTCCCTGGTGGATGAGGCACGCTGGTTGCTCGGCACCGGTGAACTCCTGCTCCAGTACGGGGAGCTGGGCCAGGCGCTCGAGGTGGCGGATCGCGCCATCAACTTGGCCCAGCAGGCGGGCGCGACCCATCTGGAAGCGCAGGCCCTAGCGCTGCTGGGCTCGATCTGCCTCGTGCGCAGCCTAACCCGAGAAGCCAGGAGCTACCTGGAGCAGGCGGTCGGACTGGCTGCCGAGGCGGGGGATCTCGCCGGCCAACAGCGGTACCTGCTGACGCTCGCCGAGCTCGCGCGCCGCACCACTGACCCCCACGGCGCGCTTAGCTACCTCCGGCAAGCGCTCGAACTGGCGAGCGCGGCCGGTAACACGGAGGCCTGTGCCCGTCTACACGGGCAAATCGCCCGTCTCTACCAGTCGCTGCATTTCTTCCAGGAAGCCGAGGAGCACTACCGGGCCGCCCTCGCCGCGGCACAGGAGATCGAGGACGTTCCCCTGCTGGCCCGAGCGCTGCGCGGCTTGGCCACCGTCCTCGACGTCGCCGGGAAGCCGGAGGACGCAACGGCAGCCTACCGGCAGGCGATCACCCTCTCGGAGCAGCTCAACGACCGGCGGGCAGCGATGGTGCTCCACTACAATCTGGGCGTGCTCTTGCTCGACCAGGGTAACGAGGCCGACGCGCGCTATCATCTCCGCTGCGCCTACGAGCTGGCGACCCACCTCGGCGAGCGCGATCTCACCGAAGCGACGGCGGAGCTGTTAGGCGAACCTTTCGACCGGCACGCTGCTCCTGTTGCGCCGCTGTCGCCCGAGGTTGCCGAAGATCTGGTGCTGGGCGAGCAGGCTCTCCACGAGGGCACTGAACAGCATCGGGACGTGCTGCGAGACTGACGGCCGGCCTTTGCCAGTGCGGCGCGCTCCACGATCGGGCGTCCCATTAGAACACGCGTACGGACGCTAGATTTCTGCTCCTTCCCCCTGGACGTACGTACACACCTGTGCTAGACTGGCAGTGCCAGAGAGGCACGATGGTGCCGGTCAGACCACCTGGGCACAGAGATGCTTGTGCCCCTAGGAGATGTGCGCCCCGGCGGGCGCGCCAGTGGGGAGGAAGTGTAAGCGATGTCGCGGGTCGCGTGGACAACAGCCCAGCGTGCACAAGGAATCGCGACCACAGCGGAGTCCACGTACCTCGGACTGCTGGTCGACGGCATCTTGGGCACCAGGTCAGGTCACGGGCTCGCGGTCATCGTGGAACCCCTCCTCGAGGGGCCAGGGACGGTCGAGGTAGCTCGGCAGGTGCTCGCCCTCATACAACAGATCGCTTGGCAGATCAACGAACAGAGCACGCTCGAAGAGCTGGGTCAGCTGGTGACACAAGCCTTCGGGGCTGCCAACCAGTGGCTCTTCAATCTGAACGCCGGGCGCGCGCGAGAGGAGTGGTACCGCTTCGGTGCCGCCTGTGTGTTGTTCCGCGGGCACGATCTTTTGATCGCACAGGTGTTGCCGAGCCAAGTGCTGGTCGGCCAGGAGCAGGAGATCTACGCCTTCCCCGGCGAAGATGTCCAGACGCACGACGGGTGCTATCCGCTTGGGCAGTATCGGAACACTCAGCCGTCGCTGTATTACACCCGGCTAGCGCCGGGGGATACGGTTGTCCTCAGTCAGCAGGAGCTCGGAGCCGCCCTTGCCGCTCGCTATCCCGAGGCCGTCCTCAGGCCGGAGCCGGAGCAGGTGATCGGACTCCTCGAAGAGCTTGCGTGGGAGCGAGGAGACAGCAGCGCCCAGGCCATCGCTATCGCTATCGGCCTGGAGCGCGGTGAGCCGGCCCGCCCGCTGCGGCGGCTGGCAGACCTGCTCCTCCAACTGCTTCCTGAAGACACGGCGCGACGACTGGGCTCGAGGGCTAGGACGAATTGGCCGGGTGAGCTGGTTGACCCCGGAGCCGAGACGGGGCAGACTAGTCACGGGGCCAACGGCGGCGTCGAGGCGCACGCCGAGGCGCGGGGGGATTGGGAACGTCACTCAGCTCGACGCAGCGACGACGCAACGACGCTCGGCCAGCCCTGGCCCGACGGGGAATTGACCGCCGGGATGCGCTGGGAACCCTCCGCCAGCTCGGGTGATGAGGCTGTCGAGGGCGACGTTGAGCACCGGGCAGGGAGGAGTCGCACCCTGGTCGAGTTGCTGACCGGTCTCGCCATCGCGCTCGCCGCGGCTGCGCTGGGCTTGTGGCAGCTTCTCGCTCGGCGGCACCGCCGGATCACTCCACCGCCCGACGACGGGACGTTCGGGTTACCGCGCCTGCAGCGCTTTGACGACGCGATCCAGTTCCCCGACCTCGGCCCCGTGCGCCGGCAGCTCCCCCGGCTGCCAGTCAGCCGGATGACCGGGTTGGTCGCTCTCAGCCTGATCGGCATCCTCTCGACGGCGCTCGCCTTTTCGGTTCATAACGACCGCGCGCGTGCGCGCCAGGAGCGGTTCGAGACACTCCTCCAGACGGCCGTCCAGGAGCGGACGCTCGCTGAGCAGTCGAGCGATCCGGCTCTTGCCCGGGCCTATCTGGCGACAGCTCGGGCTCGGCTGGACGCGGCTGCTACGCTGGGGCTCGACCCCGCGCGGATCG
The DNA here is from genome assembly GCA_938082375.1 of uncultured Thermomicrobiaceae bacterium. Taxonomy (GTDB): domain Bacteria; phylum Chloroflexota; class Chloroflexia; order Thermomicrobiales; family Thermomicrobiaceae; genus Thermalbibacter. The sequence goes on along the minus strand of CALKCJ010000002.1, from coordinate 57,231 downwards.
CACAGGAGCGTGCTGCCGTCCAGGCGGCTATCGACCGCGTGCTCAAGATCCATCGCCTCGAGTCGATCCAGGTGCTCGGTGGCGTCCCGCCAGCGCCGGAGGGGGTCACGCCCCGGCTCTTCGTCGGGAACGGCCAGCTCTATCTCCTGACCGACGCGCTCTATCGCCTCGACAGCGGCGGCACCAAGCTGATCAAGCTGCTCGAGCCCGGAAGCGACGTGGGCGGCGCGCCGGTCGGTACCCTGCTCGGCGCTGCCTGGGGTGACGGCACGCTGGTCGCCTTCGACGGTGCCAGCGCCTATGTCTTCGACCCGGCGACGGCGCAGTGGAACCGGCTGCCGGTCGGCACGTTCGGCGCACCCTACTCCGGTGTGGCGGCGGTGGGCAGCTTCAGCGGCAACCTGTACCTCCTGCTTCCAGAGCCGGGGCAGATCCTGAAGTTCCTCGCAGGCGCCTACCAGAATCAGCCAGAAGACTGGACAGGCGGTCAGTTCACTGATCACCTGTTGGGGGCTGTCGACATGGAGATCGACGGGCGCATCTACGTGCTCGAGCCTGACGGTACGGTCGCGACCTTCTACCGTGGCGCCCTGGAAGGGGAGTCGAAGCCACAGGTCGATCCGCCGGTAGTGCATGCGGTCGCGCTCTCGATGCAGCCAGATCGGCCCTACCGCTATGTGGCAGACCGGGAGGGTCGCATCCTGCGACTGACGCAGGACGGGACGCTCGTGCAGCAGTTCCTCCCAGCTGAGGGGGCACCGCCGCTGGGGTCGATCCGGGACATCGCGGTGGACGACATCTTGGGCGTGGCCTATGTGCTGACCGACCAGGCGCTGCTCTCCGTCCGCCTGCCTGCACCGTCAGCCGGCCCGTAGCCGCTCACCGCACACCCGGTACCACCTGGTCGAGCGGTACGTCGTGGCGAGTGCCATCCTCGAGCTCGACGCTCACCGTGCGATGCCGGGTCGACACCGAGCGCACGACGCCGTCGCCCAGAGGGGTGGCAACCCGGCTTCCCAGCCGGGGGTAACCACCAGGTCGTGGTGGAACTTCACCGGGGAGCACTCCCAGCCGTCGCCGGGCCAGCTCAACGAGGTCGAGCGCCTCGCCCCCGAGCCGGCCCGGCCCGCCGAAGAGCGCTCGCGGCCTCTCGCCCGTGCTGGCAACGAGGTGCACTGGCCGCCCGAGCCGCTCGGAGAGCCGGGCTGCGATGTCGGCGGCCGGCAAGCGGCCCTCTTTCTCCCAGTACTCGACGATGGCACTCCCGTCGAGCGTGACCCGCACGCCGAGGAACCGAAGGGGCTCTTTGAGCTCGCCGATGACCGCAGCAGCCTGCCGGGCGAGCCGGAGGGCAAGCTCAAACAGTTCCGGCAGGCGCGCCCGCTCGACCTCGCTCAGTCGCCGGAGGGGCAGTTCCGGCAGCTCCGCCTCGCTGAGGAGCACCTGCTCCGGCGCGATCACGACCAGCGCCGGTTCCTCACCCGCCGGGCCCGGTGCCGCGACCCACTCGCCCGCGTGCAGCCGCTCGGCCACCCGGCCGAATTCGACGCGCGCTTCCCCGAGCCGCCGAATGCCAGCGATCAGTGGATCGGATCGGGACTCGGCCACTGTGTCACCAGTGCAACGAGCGCCAGCCGAACCTGCACATTGGTCTCGAGGTCGACCATCGCCTGGCAGGTCGCCCGCAGGCCGCGCAGGATCTCGGTGAATGACCAGCGACAGGCCAGCCGTTCCAGCCGCGCGCGTAGGCCGGCGTGGACTACGAGGTCGTCCAGACCGTAGCGGAGCAGCAACAGGTCGCGCCACAGCATCGCCAGCACCGCAAGCTGCGCCTCGACCTGCGCCCGCCGACCGCGCCGGTAGTGCTCGGCGAGCTGGCGTACCCGGCCGAGCGCGACGAGCGGATCGCTCAGCATCTGCACACCTGCCTCCGCTAGTTCCTGGTGCCTGGCCAGCGCCACCGGGTCGGCAGCCAGCCGGAGCGCCTCTCCGATCCGACCCCGGGTCAGGCTGGCAATCAGGGCTGCCTGCGCCGCCTCGACCCCGCGGGCTTCCAGCGCCGCGCGGACGGTCGCGCTCGGTACCGGCCCGAGTTGGATCTGCTGGCAGCGGGAGCGGATGGTCTCGGCGAGGCTGGAGACGTCTTCGACGATGAGGATGAGGACGGCAAAGGGCGGCGGCTCCTCCAGCGTTTTGAGCAGGGCATCAGCCGCGTCGCGCGAGAGCCGATCGGCGTCGTCGATCACGATCACCCGCCAGTCGCTCTCGAGCGGGCGCAAGGCGATGGTGGCGCGGAGCTCGCGGACAGCGTCGATCGAGATGCGGGTCAGCCGGGTCTCACGCTCGCCTCCGGCTGCCTCCAAGCTCAGCAGTGTGAGGTCTGGGTGGACAGTCCGTTCGACCCGGACACAGCCACGGCAGTGCCCACAGGGACGCTCGGCAGGTGCTGCCTGGCAGAGGAGCGCCTGCGCGAAGGCGAGTGCCAGCCGGCGGCGACCGACGCCGGCTGGGCCGCTGATCAAGTAGGCATGGCTGACCTGGCCTCGCCGCACGGCCCGCTCGAGTGCCGCGACGGCGGTCTGGTGACCAATGACCGGCCACCGGCTCGCTCCCTCCGGCTTGGTCTGAGGTCGTGACTCACGCAACCCGTGCCTTCTTCCTTTCCGACGGTCGAACTGGCAGAGCGACCGGCCCCTCGACCTCGTCGCCGACAGACAGGGCGGCGACGATCTCCTCGCACTCTTTGCCGCTCAGTCGCCGCTCGGTGCCAAAGGCGCGAATGGCATCGACCAGTTCCTTACGTGTCACGACCGTGATCTCGGACTGGATGACCTGGAGGTTCACGTGGTCGTTCAGGAACACGATCAAGCCGTCGACGGCACCCGTTCCAGGCAGGTCACGCTGTGTCAAGAACTCGCGCAGCGTTTCCTGCTGGCGCTGGCACTCGACGGTCGGGTTGCCGAGGGGCGGGCCGCCGAAGGTGAAGATCCGGATCAGCCGGCTATCGAGCCGGCGCCAGCGCATACCCTGTACCTGGATCTGGCCGGCCATCTCACGCGTGGTGATGACCAGCAGCCCACCAGGCCAAACCAGCACATGCTCAGGGCGCCAACCCTGGGGGATCTCGGGGTAGTGGATTAGCGTGTAGCGGTCGTTGAAGCGGCGGAGCGTCGCGTCGAGCAGCTCGTCCGGGCGCGGCCTGCGGTTCCACTTGGCCCACTGCTGCATGCCCGCATTGAAGAGGAGGAACCCGACGATCAGCGCGAAGTAGGCCCAGAGGATCAACTGGGGCTGGAACGTCATCGCGATCGAGGAGGCTAACCCAGCCAGCCCACCGGCAATCATCAGCCGCGCTGCCCGCTGGCGTCGCTTGAGGTACCCGACATTCCGGACGACGCGCATTGTCTCCCGCCCCCTCTTGGCCGCCCGGCGGTGCGGCCAGCCGCTGTACTTGTCCAGTCTAACACAGCCCCTCACCCCCAGCTCGGCGCTGCGCACCTCGCCATCCCGACAGGTGAGAGCTGCACCTCCTTGACAACCTGGTCGACGCATAGCGCAGAATCGTGTGCAGCGGCCCGCGTGGAGTGGGATGGAGATGAGTGGGAAAGCCCTCGACCTCTCAGTCATCATCGTGTCCTGGAACGTCCGGGATCTGCTGCATGGCTGCCTGGCCTCGCTGGGCGAGGAGATCCATCGCTCCGGGCTCGCGACGGAGGTGATCGTCGTGGACAACGGCTCGACCGACGGGACACTCGAGCTGGTACAGGAACGCTTTCCCCGGGCTAGGCTCATCCCGCTGGGCCAGAACGCCGGGTTCTCGCGGGCGAACAACCGGGGCATCGCCGAGAGCCGGGGTCGGGCGCTCCTGCTGCTCAACCCCGATACTGTCGTCCTGCCGGGCGCGCTGACGGCACTCTGGCGGGCGCTCCACGCCGCGCCGCACGTCGGCATGGTTGGTGCCCGGCTACTCAACGGCGACGGGAGCTTGCAGTCGGCCGGCTACCGCTTCCCTGGCCTCGTCCAGAGCTTCTTCGACTTCTTCCCGGTGCACCTGCGGATCATCGGCTCCCGGATCAACGGCCGCTTCGGTCCCGGCGACGGCCTCAGCCCGTTTGCGATCGATCACCCGCTCGGCGCCTGCATGCTGGTGCGCCGGGAGGTGATCGACGAGGTGGGCGGGCTCGACGAGCGCTACTTCTACTACAGTGAGGAGATCGACTGGGCTCGACGGATCAAGGCAGCCGGCTGGACGGTACTGACGGCGCCGGCCGCGCAGGTGATCCACTACGCCGGACGAAGTACCGGCCAGGTCTCGGAGGCGAGCCTGCTCCAGCTCCATCGCAGCCGGGTACAGTACTTCTGCCGCTGGCACTCGCCCCGCTTCGTCCGGGTGCTGGCCCTGATGGCGCGGGCCGCCGCCGGCTGGGCGACGCTGCGGGCCTTGCTGGCCCCGGTGAGCGCCGAGCGTCGCGAGCGGCGAGCGCGGATGCGGCGGGTGGCCCAACTCTACCGGGAGGCGCCGTGCCTGCATGAGTGAGCCACTGCCGCTCGCCGTCATCATCCTGACCCTAAACGAGGAGCGCCACTTGCCTGGCTGCCTGGCGAGCGTCACCGGACTGGCCCGCCAGATCCTGGTCGTGGACTCGGGGAGCCACGACCGCACGGTCGAGCTAGCGCGGGCCGCCGGGGCTGAGGTCATCCACCGTCCCTTCACCGGCTTTGCCAGCCAGCGCAACGCCGCCCTCGAGCTGGCGCGGCAGCCCTGGGTGCTCTTCCTCGACGCCGACGAGCGCGTCACGCCGGAGCTGGCCGCTGAGATCTGCCAGGCCATCGACGGGGCGACGGAGAAGATCGCCGGCTTCTGGATCCCGACCCAGAACTGGATGTTCGGTCGCTGGATCCATGGCGGCGGCTGGTGGCCGGACGAGCGCCTGCGCCTCCTACGGGCCTGCCGGGCGCGCTACCGGCCAGAGGTGGAGGTGCACGAAGTCGTCGAGCTGGCCGGCGAGGCCGGCCGGCTGGTGCACCCGCTCGTGCACATCAACTACGAGTCGTACCGGGAGTTCCTGACCAAGCAGGCACGCTACGCCCGCATCCGGGCCGAGACCCTGGTGCGGCAAGGACGACGGCCGCGGCGCCGCACCTATCTCGGCCAGCCGGCGCGCGAGTTCTGGCGGCGCTTCGTGACGCTGCGCGGCTATCGCGACGGCCTGACCGGCCTCTTCCTCGCCCTCGCCATGGCCTGGCACGAGCTGCACACCTGGCTCCTAGTTCGCCGGCTCTGGCGGGCGAGCACCCTAGCGAGCGATCGCGGCACGCCGGCCAGGGTGGAGCTTCCAGACGTCTCACTCGACCTCTCGGTGGTCATCGTCAGCTACAACGTCCGCGCGCACCTGCTGGCCTGCCTGGAGACGGTCTGTGCCGGCCTGAAGGCCGGGGGGCTGCGCGGCGAGGTCATCGTGGTGGACAACGCCTCGGGTGACGGCACAGTGGAGGCGGTGCGGGCCGCCTTCCCGCACGTGGAAATGATCGCCAACCACCAGAACCGGGGCTTCGCAGCCGCCAACAACCAGGGCATCCGGCAAGCGCGCGGCCGCGTGGTCGTGCTGCTCAACCCGGATACCCGCGTCACGCGCGACGCGCTCGGGCGGCTCGTCCGTTTCCTCGACGAGAACCCGGCCGTCGGCGTCGTCGGCCCGCGCCTGGTGTACCCGGATGGCCGGACGCAGCCCTCGCGCCGCCGCTTCCCGACGCTGCTCACCGGCTTCCTCGAGAGCACGGTGGTGCAGGACTACTGGCGCGACAACCGCGTGCTGCGCCGTTACTACGTCGCCGATCGCTCCGACGACGAGACGCAAGAGGTGGACTGGCTGGTCGGCGCTTGCCTAGCGGTGCGGCGCGAGGCGATCGAGACCGCCGGGCTGCTCGATGAGCGCTTCTTCCTCTACTCCGAGGAGGTCGAGTGGTGCTGGCGGATCCGGCGGGCCGGCTGGCGCGTAGTCTACCTGCCCGAGGCCACGGTCTACCATCACGAGAGCGCCAGTGCCGGCCAGCAGCCGGCCTGGCGGCAGATCGCCTTCGACACCGCCAAGGTACAGCTCTACGAGCGGCTCCACGGCCGGCCGGCGGCCGAGATCCTGCGCGCCTTCCTGCTCCTGAACTACCTGGCCTGGATCGCCATCGAGGGCTCGAAGTGGCTGCTCGGGCACAAGCGGACGCTCCGGCAAGAGCGGATCGCCCGCTACTGGCGGGCCTTCAGTTCGGGCCTGCGAGCCACACGGCCATGAGCGAGCGATGCGTGCTCTTCATCACCGGGGAGTACCCGCCGATGCGCGGCGGGGTGGGCGACTACACGGCGCGGCTGGCCGAGACGCTCGAGCGGCAGGGTTGGGGCCCCGCCGTCCTGACCAACCGGCGAGCGGCCGGGTCGCGCTACGTCGCCGGCACGGTCGAGCGGTGGGGCTGGGATCTAGCCGACCGGGCGCGCCAGGCCGCGCGGGACGCGGGCGCGCTCCTGCTCCATCTCCAGTACCAGACGGGGGCCTTCGCGATGCACCCGGCGGTCAACCTGCTCCCCTACCGGGTGCGCGCGTGGCCGCTCGTCACCACCTTCCACGACCTGCGCGTGCCCTATCTCTTCCCCAAGGCCGGGCCGCTCCGGCTCTATCTCAACCGGCTGCTGGCCCTCGGCAGCGCCGCCGTGATCGCGACCAACCCGGAGGACTATGCCATGCTGGGGCGCGATCGCCGGCTGCGGGCTCGGCTCCACCTTATCCCGATCGGCAGCAACCTGCCGGAGCCGTCGGGTGCCGACCCCGCCGTGACGCGTCGCCGGCTCGGCGTGCCGGTCGATCGGCCTGCGGTCGGGTTCTTCGGCTTCCTCACCCGGGACAAGGGGATCGACCTGCTGCTCGTAGCGCTCGAGGCCCTACCGGATCCGCGGCCGGCGCTGGTGCTGGTCGGCGGCGGGCTGGCCGACACCGACCAGGCCAATGCCGGCTATCTCTCCTGGCTCGACCGGCGGCTTGTCGAGTCGCCTGTCCCAGTGATCCGCGTCGGCTATCTGCCACCCCAGGAGGCAGCCGACCTGCTCTCGGCGCTCGACCTGGTCGTTCTGCCGTTTCGCACGGGAGCGAGCCTGCGGAACGGTACATTGGTCGCCGCGCTGGCCTGTGGCGCCGCGGTGGTCACCACAACGCCAGCCCGGCCGGCGTGGCTCGATCCGCTACGCGACCGCGAGCACCTCTGGCTGGTGCCGCCGGAAGATCCTGAAGCGCTGCGCGCTGCGATCGCCACACTGCTGGCCGACCGCACCGCGCGCGAGCGCCTGCGTCGAGCGGCCCGGTTGGTCAGCGGTGCCTTTGAGTGGGACGAGATCGCTCGTCGCCACACCGAGCTGTACGAGGCGATCCTGGCGAGACGAGCGCGCACCTGACCACGCGAAGTGCCTCTCAGCCCTCGGTGCGCTGCCCCTCAGCGCCGCTCGCGGCGAAGTACCGCCGGAGCCCAGCCTCGATCGCCCGGACGATCTGCTCCTCCCGCCAGCGCGTGCCATCTCCCCGTCCCTCAGCGAACGCCCTCGCCTCCCACGGGTTAGAGAGGAAGACGGCCTCGACCAGGACGGCCGGCATGTGCGGCAGGCGCAGCAGGCTCGAGTCGAAAGGCTCGTGGCGAGCCGTCTCCTGGCTGAGCGGGTTCGGGACGCCAGCATAGCTCTCCGGTGTCGAGAGCTCAGCGGCCAGCTCCTCGATCAGGACTTCGGCCAACCGACGATCCTTCTGCTCCTCAGCCCACATCGTCATGGTGTAGTCGATCTGCGGGTCTTCGTACCGGTTGAGGTGGATCGACACGAAGACATCCCCACCCTGCGCATTGGCGAACCGAGCACGCTCCGGCAGCGGGACGTTGACGTCCTCGATCCGCGTCAGGCACACCGTCGCGCCAGCGGCGACGAGGCGGTCGCGCAGCCGCTCAGCGATCGAGAGCGTGAGCTCTGACTCGAAGAGGCCGAACTCCAGGTTGACCGTGCCCAGGTCGTCACCGCCGTGGCCAGGGTCGAGGACGACCGTACGCCCGGCCAGGGGCGACTCGGCGCCCTCGTTGCCTCGCGTGCATCGCACGTCGAGGGGGATCGGGGTCGGTCGTATCGCGGGCGTGGGTGACTGAGGCGGCGTCGGGCTCGACAGCGCGGAGGCCGGATCGGCAGCGGAGGATACCCTCTCGGCCTGCTGAGTCGCCTGGCCGCTCAGCGCGACGACCGTGACCGCCAGAACGAGGAGCGCCCCGAGCACAAATCGGAGCCGATCGAAACTCATCTCTCGCCCTCTGACCTCAACGTCTCACCTCAACGATGCCACGGGAGCACCTCCCGCGGGTCGACCATCGGCCGGCCATAGCCCCCGAGCGACGTCTCTTCGGCCAGCGTGGCGAGCGCCATTGGCGGCGGGCTCTGCACGTCGATCGCCCAGACGGTGCTGTCCCGCAGGTAGACGAGGTAACGGCCATCGCGCGACCACATCGGCGCCTGCACCCCCGTCCCGGCCGCGTCCAGCATCTGCTCACCGGAGCCGTCAGGGTTGGCGACCACGAGCGTCCAGGTACTCAGCCAGGACTGAAGGCTCTTCTCGTCGTTGGGGTACTGGCCCGGCACCTCGGCTCGGATGAAAGCCAGGTGGCCGTCCGGCGACCAGGCGGGGAAGGCGAGGGCGGTATCGGACGGTACGTTCACCGCGCGCCCGGACTCGTAGTCGACCAGGCGGAGCCAGCCGGGCGTAGCGACCGCGAACCTGCCGAGGCCGGGGATCGCCGGTACCGGCCCAGCGGGCGGCTCGGATGGCGCGGGAGTCGGCGTCGCCGCGGGGGGTGGAGGAACGAGTGGGGGCGTGTCCGGAGGCTTAAGCCAGCGGAACGTCGAGACGATCGCGGTGAAGATTTCGGACTCCTTGGTGGCGTCGAACTCCGGCGGCGGGGTGGGGTAGTTCTGTGGAGTGGTCGAGTGCAGCACGAAGTCGAGGACGACGCACTCCCCGGTGGACTCTGTCCAGTAGCTCGTCACGTCGTAGTGATTGCCCGCCGCGGCGCCGCTCCCGCTGGCCCTCGTGAACTCGACGCTGCCGACGAGCACGCGCTCGGTCGGGATGGTCCCCGGCTGGTACCCCGCGAGCTGCGGGCTCGTGCAGCCGCCGGACGGCGTCGGTCCGGCGGTGACGGTGACGTGCTTCTCCACCAGGTTGGTGCCGGGCGTGAAGGGCAGGTCGATGCGGACCGAGCCTTCCTGCGCGGTGAGCTTGCCATCGGGCGGGTATTTCAGCTCAAAACCGGCTCGCTCGTCGCGATAGGTCTGCCAGGTTGAGGTGTCGGTGCCTGGTGGCGGGGTGACGATGCTCACCAGGCTGATGGACGGTGTCGACGGCTGCGCGGCGATCGGCGTGAGTGCCGGCGTGGGCTCCGGCCGGGCCAGCGGGCCGGCGCGCTCGTCGATCCGACTGCCCAGCAGGGTGACGAGCAGCCAGGTGAAGAGCACCAGCACCATCCCGGCAGCCAGCAGCTCGGAGGCTGAACGGAGCCAGGCGCGCGGCCGCCGGCTTCCCCGGCGCGCGCCAGACCAGGCGGTGACGGTGGGCGAGCGAGGAGCCTCGGGCTCTGCGGCATGTGGCTCCCAGACCGGCTCAGGCAGCACGACGGCGGTGCCGGAGCGCCGCGCCTGGGCCCGGGCCAGGCCGGAGATGGCGGCGCGTAGCTCGGCCGGTGGCTCGGAGGACGCCAGCAGCGCGTCGAGCCCGGCGACCACGTGCGCCAGCTCAGCGTCATCGCGCCCGTCGAAGAGGTCAGCGTACTGCTCGATGATGCGTCGCCTACGCGCCACGGAACTGCTCCTTCAACCGAAGGATGATGCGATAAAGCTGCTTACGCACGGCTGCCTCGTGCTTCCCGATGACTGCGGCGATCTCCGGCACGGTCAGCCCGGCAGCGAAGCGGAGTGCGAGTAGCTCCTACTTGGCTGGGTCGAGCCTGAGGTAGAGCTGCTGGAGACGCGCCAGCTCCGCGCGGCTCAGGACGACGCTCTCCGGTGACTCCTCGCCCGCTCCCCAGGTAGCCTCCTCAACCAGGTCGAAGGCCACGGTGGGCCGCTGGCGCCGGTAGAAGTCGGCGACCGCGTTTCGGGCGATGCGGAGCAGCCAGGCGAGGAACGGCCGTCCGCAGAGCCGGTAGCCGGGCAGGGCGGCGAGCGCTTTCAGGAACACCTGCTGGGTGAGATCGGCGGCGTCGTCACTGTTCCCGGTGCGGGCACGGAGATAGCGGTAGATCTGCGGCAGGTAGCGCTGATAGAGCACGCCGAACGCCTCCGGGTCTCTCCGTGCCGCCTCGACCAGCGCCTCGTCGTCACCTCGAGGCAAGTCAGCTGGAAGCTGGGGATTCTCCACCCTGCTGTCCCTCTCGAACGCTGCCTATCCCGATCAGCTCCCGCGACCGCTCGTCGGCCAAGAGGGGGGGGTGCGCAGCCGTGCTCTCCCACGGGAGAGGCGCGACTTGAGCGTCCCGGTGGGCACTGCCGTCATGGCCGCGGCCTCGTCGTACGTCAACCCCTCGATGTCCACTAGGATAACCGCCACCTGCTGGCCTTCCGGCAACTGTTCCAGCGCGGCCAGCAGTCGCTGCCGGAGCTCGACACAGGCGAGTTCCTGTGAGAGGACCGCGCGCCGCCGCGTTGCCCGCAGCCGGTCGAGCGCTCGGTTGCGGGCGATGCGCATGAGCCAGGCCAGGAAGGGCGCACCATTCGGCCGGTACCCTGGCAACACAACCATCGCTCGGAGGAAGATGTCCTGCGCCAGATCGTCCGCCTCGTCGGCGTCGCCGACCCAGCCGCGAAGGTAGCGGTAGACCCGTGGCCAGTAGAGCTGGTAGAGGGCACCGAACGCCTGGGGGTTGAGGCGTGCGGCCTCGACAAGGTGCTTCTCGTCACCCGAGGCGAGCTCGGTGAGGCAGAGCTGCTCCACGCCTCCTTCCTCTCCCCGGCCGTGCTGGCGCCTACCTGCCACTCGAATGAACGCCGAAATGCCCGGAAGCGGGACATCGAATCGCCGCCTACCGCGCTGGGCGGTCAGGCCGGCGAAGTGGCCAGCGCGGCGTAGTACACTAGAATGAGCGTCATCAAACGTCCCGCACTCGCGTCTCGACACAGGCGGCGATGGAGGGTTAGCGTGCGGTACTTCCTCAAGACACAGCGTGGCCAGCCGGCGACCGAGCTCGATGCGGCCATCGGCGCCGCTATCCTCGACCGGGGCCGGCACGAGGGCCGGCGTGTGGTCGAGGTCTTCGTGCTCCATCCGGACGGACGGATCGATCGCTACCAGGAGCGTGCCCGGCGCAAGCTCGGTAGCAACGCAATCATCAGCCGGACGTGGCTCTGCGAGACGTATTTCTCCGACCGGCCGGATCGGTGGGGCGACGACCGGTACATCCCGTCGCCCGAAGAGGCGATCCGGGAGACAGAGCCGGCTCCGGAAGCGGTCGTGCTGGTGCTGATCGGGGCCGAAGAGGACGACGTTCCGGTGCTCGAGCAACTGACCAGCTTGCAGGCGCGCCGGTAGCTGGCACGGCGGCCGGCGAGACATGTCTCGCCGGCTGATTTCAGCCTGCCTCGGAGCTCCTCGATCGAGCAGGAAGGATCAGGTGCTATGCCGGTTGACGCGACATCGCCTCGCCCGCCGTCGCTCACCTCGTACCGCCCGGCGATCCAGGCACGCCACTTCGCGGCCGCCAGTGGCCACTACCTGGCGACGGCGGCAGCGTTCCGTCTCCTCGCCCAGGGCGGCAACGCGATCGATGCCGGAGTCGCCGCCGGGATCTGCCTCAACGTCCTCCTGCCCGACCTGACCAGTTTCGGCGGCGTGGCCCCGATCATCGTCTACCACCGGGCCAGCGGCGAGCTGCGCAGCATCAGCGGGCTGGGCTGGTGGGGAAAGCGCGCCTCTATCGAGGCGTTCCTCCGCGAGGAAGGCGGGGAGATCCCGCTCGGTGTGCGCCGCTCGATCGTGCCGGGGGCGCCAGCGGCCTGGCTGACAGCACTGGCCCGCTACGGCACCAAGTCGTTCGCCGAGGTGGTGGCCCCTGCACTCGAGCTCTGCGAGCGGGGGTTCCCGGTCTATCCCTCGCTCCACCGCAACCTGCGCAAAGAAGCCGAGGCGATCCGGCGCTGGCCCTCGACGGCCGCCATCTTCCTGCCCGGCGGCGCCGTGCCGGAGATCGGCGACGTGCTCTACCAGCACGAGCTGGCGCGCACCTTTCGCCGACTGATCGCCGCCGAGGAGCGGGCAGCCCACCGCGGGCGGGTCGCTGGCATTGAGGCGGCGCTCGACGCCTTCTACCGGGGCGACATCGCGAAGGAGATCGTCGCCTTCGTCCAGCGGGAAGGCGGCTTCCTGGACGAGGATGACTTAGCCGACTTCTCCGTCGAGGTCGAGGAGCCACCCTCGGTCAGCTATCGCGACCTCACGGTCTACGGCTGCGGGCCCTGGTGCCAGGGGCCGGTGCTGCTCGAAGCGCTCAACATCCTGGAGGGCTTCGACCTGCAGGCGATGGGCCACAACTCGCCGGACTACATCCACACGGTGGTCAGCGCGCTCGACCTCGCCTTCGCCGACCGCGAGGCCTACATCGGCGACCCGCGCTTCGTCGACGTGCCGCTGGCGGCACTGCTCTCCAAGGAGTACGCCGCCTGGCAGCGCGAACGGATCCGCCCCGACCAGGCCTGGGCGGAGATGCCAGCTCCTGGGCTCCGTGCCGGGGCGCGCCGGGCTCTCGCGGCAGGTGGAGCGGACTCGCCGCCCCAACCGGACACCAGCTACGTCTGCGTCGTCGACGCCGAGGGGAACGCCTTCTCGGCCACCCCGAGCGACGGCATCGGCAGCACGCCGGTGGTGCCTGGCCTCGGCTTGCTCTGCTCCGGCCGCGGCTCGCAGAGCTGGCTCGATCCCGACCATCCCTCCTCGCTCCAGCCGCGCAAGCGGCCGCGATTGACCCCCAACCCGGCGATGGCGTTCACGGATGGCCAGCTCTTCATGGTCTTCGGCACGCCCGGGGCCGACGTGCAGCCGCAGTCGATGCTCCAGGTCTTCCTGAACATCGTCGAGTTTGGCATGGATCCCCAGCAGGCCATCGAGGTGCCGCGCTTCGCTACCTACAACTACCCGGAGTCGTTCTGGCCACACACCTACCGGCCTGGTCTCTGCCAGATCGAGCGCCGCGTGCCCGAGAGTACCCTTGAGGAGCTGCGGCAGCGTGGTCACCGCGTCGAACCCTGGCCCGAGTGGACGCGGGTGGCAGGCAACGTGTGCGTGATCTTGGTCGACCAGGCGCGGGAGACCCTGACCGCGGGCGCGGATGCCCGCGCCGAGGCCTACGCGCTGGGTTGGTGAGGTCGAATGAGTGACGTGCCAACCGGTGAGCGTTCCGGCCCGGTTTCCGGCTGCCAGCTCCTCTATCTCCCGGAGCCGCGCCAGCTCGATACGGTGGACGCTCGCCCCTTCCGGGGGCTGCGCTACCACCTGCTGCAGGTCGGCGACCTGGGGGCAGTGCTCGGCCCGCCGGACGACGTACTCTCCCGACCGGCCGCGCTCGCGCTGGCTGCCGCCCATCCCCGGCACAGCCTCTACCTGGAGGTACCCGACCCCGACGGCCTGCACTTCAGCGAGGCCGCCGCGCGCCTGCGGAGGTGGCAGGCCGAGGGAGTGCTGCGGCTCGACCCCGCTCCAGCGTTCTACCTCTACGAGCATGCCTATCGCTTCGACGGCAAGCGCTACCGGCGGTTCGGGGTCTTCGCGGCGCTGCGACTAGACGAGCCCGGCCGCTACAGCGTGCTGCCGCATGAGAGCGTCACCCCGGCCGTGCTGGCCCAGCGGCTTTCCCTGCTCCGCACCGCCCGGGCCGACCTGAGCGCCGTCTACGCGCTGGCCCCCGCAGGCGGCCGGCTCGCGGCCCTGCTCCGAGAGATGGCGGCGACTGAGCCGGTGACGGTTGCGACCGAGACCGGCTCTGGGGAGCACCGGCTCTGGGTGCTCTCCGAACCGGCCGCTATCGACACGGTGCGGCAGGCGCTCGCCGGTTTCCCCGTCGTCATCGCCGATGGGCACCATCGCTACGCCGCCGCCCGGCGCTACCGCCAGGAGCTGCGGCAGGCCGGCTACGGCCCCGGCCCGGCCGACTTCGTCCTGGCCCACATCGTCGATGCCGGCGACCCAGGTATCCTCGTCCGCCCGATCCACCGAGTCGTCCGCGCCTTCGGCGAGGTGGCCTGGCCCGACTTCCTCGCTCACCTGCGGCAGCACTTCCTCGTCGAGACCGTCCCGCTCCCGGCACCCGGCCACGCGGCGGCGGTGGAGGCTGCGGTGCGCGCGCTGGCGACTGAGCGGGGGCTGCCGGTCTACCTGGCGCTGGCACCCGAGGGGCGGGCACTGTTCCGGCTACGCCTGTACGGCTGGGCCGCCGTCGATAGCCTGTTGCCGCGACAGCGGTCGCAGACCTATCGCCAGCTCGACGCGACCGTCTTCGAGTCAGTTGTCCTCCAGCACCTGCTCGGGCTGGACGGGGCGGCGCGCGAGACAGCGGTCACGTTCACGCCAGAGGTCGACGAGGCCGTCCGGCTGGTGAGCCAGCAGACGGCGCGGGCGGCGTTCTTCCTGCGGCCGACGCCGCTCCAGGACGTGCTCGCGGTGGCCCGGGCTGGTGAAGTGATGCCCCCCAAGTCCACCTACTTCTACCCCAAGGTGCCGCTGGGTCTGGTCTTCTACGACCTGGCCGGCCCATCGCCAGCCTAGCAGGCGCGTGCCCCCGCCCTTACCAGGACATCCGGTCGTTCTGGCGCTTCTGCATCAAGACCCCGTGCCGGTTGCGGCCGTAGTAGTGGCGCAGCTCGCTGACCGGCAGGTACCCGGAACGGCGGTACAGTTCCTGCGCCCCCAGGTTCTTGTCCTCGACCATCAGCGTGTACTGCTCGGCGGCCAGTACGTGCTCCACGGCGCTGAGCAGGGTCGAGCCGATTCCCTGTCGCCGGAACTCCGGCGCCACACAGAGGTTCAACACGCGCCCCTGCGAGCGCTGCACGTCGCCGACCACGCAGCCGGCCAGGCGCTCGCCAACGCGCGCCACCAGGATCTCGACCCCGGGCCACAAGTAGAGCACGAGCAGCGTCACCAGGCCGTAGGCCTGCCCATCGGGGAAGCAGCGACGTTGCAGCCGGGTGACCGGCAGCAGGTCGCGCAGCGTGGCCCGCTGGATCCAGACCTGGCGTCCGGCCACGTCGTGCGTGGTGATGAGCCGAACCGTATGCCCCGCCACCGCTCGCCTCCTCGGGCCTCCCCGCGGGCTCTCATCATACTCGCTCGGTCGGCGGTTGACGCTGACTCCTCGGCCTCCTATCCTTTCGGTCGAGACGCCCATCTTCCGCAGCAGTACCAGTCGTGCCGGGAGCCGGGTATAGAGCGATCCGCCCCTGCGTTGACTCCCCGGGAGTTCATCGCCAAGTGGTTTGACGTCACGCTCAAGGAGACGGCAGCCTACCAAGAGCACTTCATCATCGACCTCTGCCGCGTGCTTGGCCAGCCGACCCCGGCCGAGGCCGACGCCCACGGCGCCTGGTTCACCTTCCAGCAGGGCGCGACCAAGACGACCGGCGACCCGGGCTTCGCCGACGTCTGGATGCGCGGCCACTTCGCCTGGGAGTACAAGGGCAAGCACCGAGACCTCGCCGCCGCCTACCAGCAGCTCCTCCAGTACTGTATCGGCAACCCGCCGTTCCTAGGCGGCAAGCGCCTGCGGGCGGAGCTGGGCGACGCCTACGTGGACGACCTCTTCGCCGTCTACGCTGGCCGGGTTCCGTGCGAGGCCAACCTCTGCTACTTCTTCGAGAAGGCGCGGGCCGAGATCGCCGCCGGCCGGGCCAAGCACGCCGGGCTGCTGGCGACCAACGCGATCCGCGGCGGCGCGCGAGCTGCACTGCCTGCGCGAGCGCTGGCTGAACCCCGAGGGGGCGAGCGCGGCCGAGCTGAAGCACCGCACGCTGACCAACCTCTACAACCAGCGGCCCACCTGGCTGGTGCAGGCGCACGCCCGGCTCGACCGCGCCGTCTGGGACGCCTACGGCTGGGACGACCCCGCCCCGGCCGCCGTGGACGCGGAGACCATCCTCGCTCGCCTCCTCGCCCTCAACCTCGCGCGGGCGGGGGCTACAGCAGGCACGAGCGAGCCAGAGAGAGTGCCGCCGGCCCAGTAGGAGGCATCTTTGTACTATGGCGATCTATGAGGTCACGGTGCCGTTCGAACCGTTTGTCGCTACGACACTGAGCTCTGCTCAGTGGACACACCTACCGAATTCCTTCAAGGTAGGTGAGATTCTGTGCGCCTACGACCCCGCGCAAGATTGGCTCCGCCAAGCTGGAGGTCGAAGCTGGTAATCCGACTGAGGCGAAGGAGAAGGCGGTGCGCGAGGTGTGCCGGGCGCTCGCCGCCTTCGCAGTTCGGGGTCACGCGTTTCGGGTCGTGTACGGTTCAGAGCTTCAGGCGAGAGCTAAACCGATCGAGCTTTCGGCCGCCGCAGAGCCCAATTCTGTGGATGCCGCGGGTGAGAGAGTCCTTGTAGTGAGCGCTGGTGATTACAGCATACGAGGGACAGAGGTGGCATTCACGCTCGAAAAGGTGATCGGCTCCGTCGACTTTGCGCATCGGGTGGTTGCGCGATTCGAGACGTTACCCGATGACCGGCTGAGGCGCGCGCTCGAGTTGAACTACATTGCCGCTGTCACGCCCGAAGAGTGGGCTGCGTTCCTCGTCCGGTACGCAGCGCTGGAGCTGATCGTCGAGTACCTGGCGGGATCTGCAGTCCCTTTGGTTAAAGCTCGTCTCCAGAGCCACTCGAGACAGCGCGACCTGCGCCGTAAGCTTCGTGAGACCCTTTCTCAGGACGGCGTCTTCACAGACCGCGAAATCGGCAGGCTTATCGATATCTTGTTCCAGGCGGATCAGAGGCCGTGGCATGAGCGCTTTGTCAATGCCTTTCAGCGGGTTGGCATTGCGGCTGAGGATCGGGAAATCCGAATCGTCATCGATGTGCGCAATGCGATTGAGCACGAGGGCAAGGTCAGAAATCCAGAGGAAGCAAGCATTGCCTTTGCACGGGCCAGAGAGTGGCTACAGGTGGCCCTGACGAAGCTGCTTTCTGAGGATACGCCGTCGACCACGCAATAGGTGAGTAGTCACCCCGGTCAAGTGGCGGGTCGACTACTCACCGATCCATGCTCGCGTAGCCATTTCCTTGCGTCTTGCCATGGAACGGTTTGCATGATCGCTCAAGAAGGTCAGTACTGGTATGAGCTCTGACGAAGACGCGGGTTCTGCGGTAGTCGGGAGCGCGCGAGGAGAGGTGGCGCCGTGGCCGCGGACGAGCGCATTCCCTGGAAGCCGCACGCGATCGAGCACGGCGATAGCCGTTACCCTTCACGCCTGGCGAAGGGGGAAAGCTCAGAGGCAAGTGCGGCCGGTTGACCACGCTCTACGCCTGGGAGGGCACGAATCTCGAGCTCCTAAACGCCGAAGCGACCATCGCGATCGTCGGATCCCGCTCCGCTCCACCGGACTTCCTCGCGTATGCGCGGCAGGCGGGAGCCTATTTCGCTCGCCGTCGGCTGGTGGTGGTCACCGGAGGGGCACGCGGCGTCGATCTGGAAGCGACGAACGGAGCGCTGGAGTCCGGAGGGCGAGCCATCGTCGTCCTCCCGATGGGCTTGGAGAGTGCTGAAGCCATCCGATTCGCCAAGCGAGATGAACCGTACCTCGCGGCGGGAAAGCTGCTCGTGCTTTCGGAAATGCCTCCCCGCGAGCGCTGGCATGCCCGCGCGGCGATGGCGCGGAACCGGCTCGTCGTGGGGTTGGCCGATGCCGTGCTCGTGGTCCACACTGGGCTGAAGCGCGTGTCGCGCGAGACGAGCAATCGCCGACTCGCGCGCGTTTCGAACCAGGAACAGGCGAGCCTGCGCCGTAGCGGGACATGGAACGCAGCAGAGTAGGCACGCAAGCGGGGGCGCCCACTCTGGGTGCTCGACGAAGCCGTCGAAGGGAATCGAGCGCTTCTCTCAGATCCAGAGCTCGGAGCGTGGTGTCGATCGACCAGGAAGCGACTTCGGTTTTGAGGTCGCCCTGGCCGAGTCGTTTAGCGCTGGGCCCCGGCTGCCTTCGCGCTCGTCTCCCGGCGAGCTCGAGCCACCGGGTGGGATACCGCTCGACAGGTCGAGCTGCCGTCGGCGGCAGAGGGGGTGTCGGTTGGATTTCGAGCCCTCTCCCTTCGAGGACGCTTCCACATGAACCTGTGTGCCTATACGCGAGACGCCGCGGCGGCTTTCGGGTAGCCTTAGCTTTGGGCACGGAGCCAGCCCGGAGGACGACCACCATGCGCGAGATCCACGTCGACGAGATCGCGGCGGCGGTGCGAGACCTCTGCCTGGAGGCCAACTACGTGCTGGGCGAGGACGTCCGCCGCGCCTTCGCCCTGGCCCGCGAGCGCGAGGTCTCCCCGCTCGGTCGCCAGGTGCTCGAGCAGCTCCTGGACAATATGGCCATCGCCGAGAGCGACCGCGTGCCGATGTGCCAGGACACCGGCACCGTCGTCGTCTTCGCCGACGTTGGTCAAGACGTCCACATCGTCGGCGGCGCCTTCGAGGAGGCGATCGACCGCGGGGTGCGCGAGGCCTACAACGTCGGCTACCTGCGCAAGTCGATGGTCGAACGGCCCTTCACCGCCCGGCGCAACACCCGCGACAACACCCCGGCGATCGTCCACACCCGGCTGGTGCCAGGAGACTGCATCCGGCTGGCGCTCCTGGCCAAGGGCGGCGGGGCTGAGAACATGAGCCGGCTAGCCATGCTGACCCCGGCCGATGGCCGCGCGGGGATCAAGCGCTTCGTGCTGGAGACGGTGAAGCTAGCGGGGCCTAACGCCTGCCCGCCGGTCATCGTCGGTGTCGGCATCGGCGGCACCTTCGACTCGGTGGGCCGGCTGGCCAAGCGGGCGCTGCTGCGGGAGATCGGCAGCCTGAACCCCGATCCTGAGACGGCCGAGCTCGAGGCTGAGCTGCTGGAGGCGATCAACCGGCTGGGGATTGGTCCGCAAGGGTTTGGCGGGCGGGTCACCGCGCTGGCGGTGCACGTCGAAACCTTCCCTTGCCACATCGCCAGCCTGCCGGTGGCGGTCAACCTCCAGTGCGGCCCGGCCGCCCGCCACCGTGTCGTCGAGCTGTAGGTGGGGAGGAGGGGTTATGAGTGTCGAGATGGGGCCGGCGCCGCCGCCGCTGCCAGACGAGTTGCGCCAGCGCTACCTCCAGGTGAGCTTCGCCACCATCGGCCACCTGATCGAGCACGGCTTCGCTGATCCCGGCATCCGGGCCATGGTCGAGCCGGTCAAGCTGGCCGGCCGGGCGATTACTGTGCGCATCGCGCCGCCGGACTCGACGCTCGTCCACAAGGCGACCGAGCTGCTTCGGCCCGGCGACGTGCTGGTGATCGAGGCCGGCGGCGACTGCCGCCATGCGCCGGTGGGCGGGATGGTGGCGCTGGCAGCCCGCCAGCGCGGCGCGCTCGGAATCGTCGTCGACGGGGTCTGCACCGACCGCGCCGAGCTGCAGGAGCTGGGCTTCCCAGTGTTCGCCCGGGGCACCAGCCTCCTCACCACCAAGCTGTTGGGAATGCCGAGCGGCGCGCTGAACCTGCCGGTGTCCTGCGGCGGTGTAGTCGTGCACCCGGGCGATCTCGTGTTGGCGAACGAGAACGGCGTGCTCTTCCTCCGGCCGTCGGAGGCGGCGGCGCTGTGGCCCGAGGTCGAGGCGCGCGAGCGGCGGAGCGAGGAGCGGCGGCGTCGGCTGCTGGAGGGCGCTTCGCTGGCCGAGCTCTCCGGCGCTACCGCGATCCTGGAGCGGTTGCTGGGGCAACCAGATCGCGGGCAGTGCCGCTAGCCGGTCAGGAGCGAGGCTAGCACGTCCAGCGCGGGGCCGGCCGGGGCGTAGAGCACGTAGCGCGCCTGGTTGTCGATCGGCGTCGGCTCGTTGTTGATCACCGCGACACTCGCGCCGCCTTGGAGCGCCCGGCGCGGTACGTAGGCCGCCGGGTAGACGCTCAGCGAGGTGCCGATCACCAGCAGTACCGCCGCCGTCTCAGCCAGCTCCAGCGCCCGCTTGAGGTCGTCGCGGTCGAGCGACTGGCCGAAGGAGACGGTCGCCTCTTTGACCAGCCCGCTGCAGAGCGGGCAGGTAGGCACCGTGCCCTCGGGGCCGGGGTCAAACTCCTCGGCTGGCCAGCGGGCGCCGCAGTCGAGACAGCGGATCTGGTGGGCGGTGCCGTGCAGCTCGATGACGAGGGATGGGTCGGAGCCGGCCTTCTGGTGCAGGCCGTCGATGTTCTGGGTGATGATCTCCCGCAGGTAGCCGGCCGCCTGGAGCCGGGCCAGCGCCCGGTGCCCGGCGTTCGGCTGTGACCGCGCCAGCAGCGGGTAGCGCTCGCGCCAGCGCTGCCAGTAGCGGCGCCGCACCTCGCTGTCGGTGAGGAAGTCGCGAAACTTCGTCGGGTTCTGCTTCGACCACAGCCCATCGGGCCCACGGTAGTCCGGGATACCGGACTCGGTCGAGATGCCAGCGCCGGTGAAGGCCAGCACCGGCTGGTTACGGTACAGCTCGTCAGCGAGCTGCTCGATGATCTCCCATTGCGCCACGGTCAGTGCAGCCTGCCCACTCAGCATGCGAACCACCCTCCCGCTTCGCTCCGGCCTCAATCCTACCGGGCCGCTCACGTCGCGCGAGTGGACGTCCGTTCCACCGGAGCGGCGGATCGCGTATGCTGTGTGAGAAGGCAGGGTTCACCGGCTGGAGCAGGGTTCCCGATGCAGGAGAGCGCGGAGATCGCCATCGTCGGGGGTGGGATCATCGGCTGCGCGATCGCCTACCAGCTCGCGGCGCGCGGCCACCGGGGCGTGACGATACTCGAGCGCGACCGGGTGGGCGGCCAGGCGGCGATCGCCTTCGCCGGGCTGCTCGCTGGCGCTGCCCCCGGCCATCACGCCGACCCTTTCAGCACGCTGGCCTCGGCCAGCCTGGAGCGCTTCCCTGGGGTGGCGGCTGACCTTCACCAGCGCACTGGGGTCGACCCGGAGCTGCGTCACACCGGGGCGCTCTACCTGGCGCTGACGGCAGACGAGGAGGCGGCGCTGCGGCTCCCCCCTGAGACGCTCCGGCAGCACCACCCCGAGTGCCGTTGGCTCGAGGCCGGGGAGTTGCGCGCGCTGGAACCGGAGGTCTCGCCGCTCTTCCGCGGCGCGCTCTACGTGCCCTGGGAGTGGCAGGTGCTCAGCCCGCGGCTGGTGCAGGCCTACGCCCGCGCGGCCGCGCTGGGTGGAGTTCACATCCGTGAGACGGTCGAGGTGCGCGGGGTCGAGCGCGAGGGCGAGCGGGTGACGGCGCTCGTCACCAGCGACGGCCGGCTGGCGGTCGGGCAGGTGGTGCTGGCGGCCGGGGCCTGGAGCGGGCACCTCGGCAGGCTGTTCGGGCTCTCGCTGCCGGTGGGGCCGCTGCGCGGGCAGATCGTCCGGCTGGCGGCCTGGGGGCCGACAGTGCGCCGCTCCCTCT
The DNA here is from genome assembly GCA_938082375.1 of uncultured Thermomicrobiaceae bacterium. Taxonomy (GTDB): domain Bacteria; phylum Chloroflexota; class Chloroflexia; order Thermomicrobiales; family Thermomicrobiaceae; genus Thermalbibacter. The sequence continues at coordinate 35,572 of CALKCJ010000002.1, read as the reverse complement.
ACCGCGGCGAACTGTACATCGGCGCCAAGGCGGACGGCACGGTGGCGGTGGGGTCGACCGAGGAGCTGGTCAGCTTCGACCGCCGGCCGACCGGCGCCGGGGTGGCCCTGCTCAGCCGTTTTGCGGTCGAGACGGTGCCAGCGCTGGGCCAGGCGACCTTCCTGGACGCCTGGGCCGGGCTGCGCCCGCTGTCGGAGGACGGCCTGCCGCTGATCGGCCGGGCATCGGGGCTGGCGAACGTGCTGGTGGCGACCGGGCATGCTCGCAACGGGGTGCTCCTGAGCCCAATCACCGCCGAGGCGATCGCCGACCTGATCGAGGGGCGCCCGCCGGCCGTCGACCTGGCACCGTTCGACCCGTCCCGCTTCGGGCGGTAACACCCACGCCCGGCCCTTGACTAAGGTGGCGCGGCCGCCAAGGTGCACGAGGCTGGTTGAGTGCCCGCGTAGATCCCGGGCGGGCGCTCGGCGAGAGCGTCGATGGATGCGGGTAACCTCGCTGACTGGAGAGGACGCGACCGATGCGCAGAGTACGTCGACTGAGCCCCGTGGTGATGCTCACTGCCCTCCTCGCGGCGTCAGCCGTGGTGGCGGAGCCGCTGCCGCTCGCCACCGGGGCGTTCGCCGGTACCTGGGCGCGCACCGACCGGCCGGTGCTCGAGGGCGCCGCTCGGCGAACCTGGATGTGGGGTCCCGGGCCGTTCACCGGGCCGCTGGGTGAACCGTACGCGGAGGCTGCGGGTGGGGTCAGGCTCGTCCAGTACTTCGACAAGACGCGCATGGAGCTGACCGACCCGGCCGCTGACCCGCGCTCGCCCTGGTACGTGACCACCGGCCTCCTGGCCAAAGAGCTCGTCACCGGCCAGCTCCAGCTCGGCCAGGACACCTTCGAGGCCCACCCGCCAGCGGACGTCAACATCGCCGGGGACGCCGATGACCCGGACGGCCCCACCTATGCTACGTTCAGCGGCCTGCTCGGCGCCCCTCCCCTCGCGACCGGCCAGATCGTCACCCAGACAGTCGACCGGGGCGGAACGGTCGGTCAGAACCTTGAGCTGGCTGCCTATGGCGTCACGGCTGCGTATCTCGTGCCGGAGACGAACCATACGGTGGCCTCGGTCTTCTGGGCGTTCATGACCAGCGCCGGGCTGGTGTACCAAGACGGCGGATACCAGGAGGCGCGGCTGTTCGAAAACCCATTCTACGCCACCGGCTTCCCGCTCACCGAACCGTACTGGATGCGCATCCGTATCGGTGGCGTCCAGCGCTGGGTGCTAGTACAGGTCTTCGAGCGGCGCGTGCTGACCTATACGCCGGACAACCCGGAAGGGTGGAAGGTCGAAGCCGGCAACGTCGGCCGCCACTATTACGCCTGGCGCTACGAGCGCCTAAGCAAGCAGCCGGCGCCACCCCCGTCTGGCTACCAGCCCCCGCCCGACCCCACCTGGCCGTGCGACCCGGCCTACCCTGACGTCTGTCTCCCCTCGCCGCCACCCGACCTGCGCTGTGCCGATATCCCCTATCGAGGCTTCCGTGTCCTGCCGCCCGACCCGCAGCGGTTCGACCGTGACCAGGACGGGATTGGCTGCGAGGGCTGAGCGCCGCCTTACTCCCTCAGAGCCGCCGCAGGTGTAGCGTATCGGTGTGGCCGGGCTCCGGGGAGTAGCGCAGGCTCCCGGTGAAGACGACGTGGTCGCCGGGCTGCGCGTAGCCTGCCTCGACGATCGTCCTCGCCATCCCGTCGATCAGCTCCTCGGTCGTCTCGGCGAAGGGGGCGACGACTGGATAGACACCCCAGACGAGCGCGAGCTGCCGCGCGACGTACGGGTCGACCGTCAGCGCGATGATCGGCGTCTGCGGTCGCTCGCGTGCCACCTCGCAAGCAGTGAAGCCGGTGCGCGTGATCGCCCCGATGAGCTGGACGGCTTCCCAGCGCCGTGCGATGTCGGTGGCTGCCCGGGCGATGGTCGAGGCGATGGTGGTCGGTGCCTCGCTGGCCAGTGCGGGAGTCGGCGGGAAGTGCCGCTCGGTCGCGCCGATGACCCGATCCATCATCACGACCGCTTCCACCGGGTACTGGCCGGTCGCGGTCTCGGCACTGAGCATCAGCGCATCGGCGCCTTCGATGACGGCGTTGGCGACATCGGTCACCTCGGCGCGGGTCGGGATCGGCTGGTTGACCATCGACTCGAGCATCTGCGTCGCGATGATCACTGGCCGGCCACAGGCCCGCGCGGCGGCGATGATCCGCTTCTGAGCGATCGGCACTTCCTCAGGCTGGAGCTGGACACCGAGGTCGCCGCGGGCGACCATGATCGCGTCTGCCACGCGCACGATCTCGTCGATCCGCTCCAGCGCCTCCGGACGCTCGATCTTGGCGACCAGGTGCGCTCGCCCGCCGTAGCGCCGCAGTTCGCTGCGCACCGTCTCGAGGTCTTCGGCCCGGGTCACGAAGCTGACTCCCAGGTACTCTAGCTCGTGCTCAGCCGCAAAGGCGATATCGGCGCGGTCGCGGTCGCTCAGGGTAAAGGGGCGACCCCGGAGCCCCGGGACGGCGACGCCCTGGCGCCCGAGCAGCAGTCCGCCGCGGGCCACCCGCGCCTGGAGGAGTCGGCCCTCCCGCCGCTCGACTACAAGCTCGAGCAGGCCATCGGCAATAAGGACGCGGTCGCCCGGCTCGAGCTGCTCGGTGAGCGCCTCGTCCTCGATCGAGATGCGTCCGGGCGCCAACGGCTGGACTCCGGGCGCGATCTCGACCTGTTGTCCCCGGCTGAGCCGGATCGGCTCATCACCGGCTAACGGCCCGGTACGCGGTTTCCAACCCGCGAGGTCTTGCAAGATGCCGACGTAGCGCCCCTCTCGGTCGGCGACCTCGCGGATCCGTGTGACGATCTCCTTGCGCTCCGCCGGGGTATTGTGCGCAGCGTTGACCCGCACGATGTTGGTTCCGGCCCGCAGCAGTTCAGCGAGGACTGCGTCGTTCCACGATGCCGGGCCGATGGTGGCAACGATCTTGGCTCGCCGCACGGTCTGTTTGCGCATGCCCTTCTCGCCTCCGTTGCGCTCGATATAGAGCTGGGGTCGAGCCATCGGATGGCTGAACGCCTCAGCATAGCGGACTGGCCCGGCCACTGCCAACTCGCCGTGCGCTGGTGCTACTATGGACGGCGCAAGCAGTGCCTCGACGAGCTAAGCGAAGGAGGGAACGATGCGCGCTGCACGCCTCCACCAGTACGACCCGGAGTTTCGGGGGCCGGACTATCTCGTCCTCGACGAGGTTCCTGCACCAGCCATCCGAGAAGCGGACGACGTCATTGTCCGGATCGACGGCGCCGGGCTCTGTCGCACCGATCTACACATCATCGAGGGGATCTGGCGGGGCAAGGTCTCAGTCGAGCTGCCGTACACGCTGGGACACGAGAACGCCGGCTTCGTCGAGGAGATCGGCCCCGGCGTGCGCGGCTTCCAGCCTGGTGATCCGGTCATCGTCCACCCGCTGATCACCGACGGCATGTGCCCGGCCTGCCGACGTGGCAACGACATGCACTGTGAGCACAGCCGCTTTCCCGGGCTCAACTGCGACGGCGGCTTTGCCGAGTATCTCCTGACGAAGGAGCGCAACCTTGTCCGGCTCCCAAATGGGCTCCAGCCACGGGCGGTAGCGCCGCATGCCGATGCCGGCCTCACCGCCTACCACGCGGCCAAGCGCGCCGCGCGCGTGTTGGAACCGGGGGCCTGGGCGGTACTGATCGGGTTCGGCGGGCTCGGGCATATCGCCTTCCAGGTGCTGCGGAACTTGAGTCCGGCTCGGATCATCGTCGTCGATCGCTCCGAGCTGGCGCTGGGCCTGGCGCGGGAGCTCGGGGCGGAGCACGTGGTACAGGCCGGGCCCGACGCGGTCGCCGAGGTGCGCGGCCTGACCGGTGGCAAGGGAGCTGAGGCCGTACTCGACTTCGTCGGTGAGGGCGGCGCCATCGAGCAGGGGCTGGCCATGACGCGCCGGGCCGGGACCTACTTCGTCATCGGCTACGGCGGAACAGTACAGGTACCGGCTATCGACCTCATCGCTGAGGAGAAGAGCATCGTCGGCAACCTCGTCGGGACGTACGCCGACTTGCTCGAGCTGATGACCCTGGCCGGCGAGGGCAAGGTGCGGTTGGCAGTGGCATACTATCCCCTCGAGCAGATCAACCAGGCGATCCGCGACCTGCACGAGGGGAAGGTCAAGGGGCGCGCCGTGCTGGTGCCCTGAGGAGTGGCGGAGGACGGAGCGATGCCGATCGAGCTAGTGAGCGTGCGGATCGAGAAGCCGGACGAGATCAACATCATCTTCGGGCAGTCGCACTTCATCAAGACGGTCGAAGACCTGCACGAGGCGCTGGTCACGTCGGTGCCGGGGATCAGGTTCGGCCTCGCCTTCAGCGAGTCCTCGGGGCCGAGGTTGGTGCGCTGGAGCGGCACCGATCCGGAGTTGACGGAGCTGGCGCGCCGCAACGTGCTGAACATCGCGGCCGGGCATTGCTTCTTGGTGATGCTAGGGAACGCGTACCCGATCAACGTCTTGCCGGCGATCCGCAACGTGGCCGAGGTCTGCACGGTCTTCTGCGCCACCGCGAACCCTGTAGAGGTGATCCTGGCTGATGTCGGCGAAGGGCGAGCGGTGCTGGGGGTCGTGGACGGGTTCAAGCCGCTCGGTATCGAAGCCGAGGCCGATGTAGCGAAGCGGCAGGAGTTCCTGCGGCGGATCGGCTATAAGCTTGGCGGGCAGGTATGATAACCTAGACTTGTATGTGGCTCGGCGCGGATGGTTCCGTTCGCCGGGCGATCCTAGGTGAGGAGGCTGGAAAGCCCGCTGGAGGCAGTGTGTGCGGGCCGAGCCAGTGGATGGAGAGAGCCGCACGGCGCGGGCACACAGCAGCGGCGCTCGTGTGCCAGGTAGTGGAGCGAGCCGCCTCTGCAATGCGGGGGCGGAAGGTAGGAGGCTGGCATGACCAGTACGGTAGGTGGGCGCTCGCCGGGGCTGGCACTGCCGAAGAGCGAGCTGCTCGAGATGTACCGGCAGATGGTCTTGATTCGCCGGTTCGAGGAAGCGGCTGCCGAGCAGTACGCGCTCGGCAAGATCGCTGGATTCTTGCACTTGTATATCGGCGAGGAAGCGGTGGCGGTCGGCGCTATCCGCGCGATGGATCCACGCGACCACCTGGTGACCCACTACCGTGATCACGGGTACGCTTTGGCACTCGGACTGGATCCCGGCCGCTGCATGGCCGAGCTGTTCGGCAAGTCGACCGGGCTGGTCGGCGGACGCGGTGGCTCGATGCACTTCGCCGACGCGAGCAAGAACTTCTGGGGTGGGTACGCGATCGTCTCTGGTCACCTCCCGATCGCGGTCGGGTTGGGGCTGGCCAGCCAATACCAGAACGAGCGCCGCGTAGCGGTAGCCATCTTCGGCGACGGCGCGACCAACGCCGGGCCATTCCACGAGTCGATGAACCTGGCAGCGCTCTGGAAGCTGCCAGTTCTGTTTCTCTGCGAGAACAACTTATACGGCATGGGCACCGCCGTCGAATACGCGTCGGCAGTTCGGGAGATGGCAAAGAAGGCCTGTGCTTACGATATGCCAGCGGAGCGCGTCGACGGCCAAGACGTGCTCGCGGTCTACGACGCCACCAAGGTGGCACTCGAACACTGCCGCGCCGGCAACGGGCCGTTCTTCATCGAGGCCCTGACCTATCGCTTCCGTGGCCACTCGATGGCCGACCCGGAGATGTATCGTTCTAAGGAAGAGGTCGAGGAGTATCGCCGCCAGCGTGACCCGATCACGCTCTTCCGCACCCGGCTGACTCAAGAGGGGATCGCCAAGGCAGCCGAGTTCGATGAGATCGACCAGGAGGTCGAGGAGGTCATCACGGCGGCGGTGCGGTTCGCCGAAGAGAGCCCGGAACCCGATCCGGCGACGGTGATGGAGCACGTCTACGCCGAGCCAGTTCGCGTAAGCTGAGGGCGGAGGAGCGAGGCGAATGGCACGGGAGATCACCTATCGCGACGCACTGCGCGAGGCGCTGCGCGAGGAGATGGAGCGCGACGAGCGCGTCTTCCTGATGGGGGAAGACATCGGCCACTATGGCGGGTCATATGCGGTGACGCGCGGTTTCCTAGAGGAGTTCGGGCCCAAGCGCGTGCGCGATACCCCCATCGCCGAGCTCGGCATCGTAGGCGCCGGGATCGGTGCGGCCATCGGCGGTCTGCGGCCCGTGGTCGAGATCATGACGATCAACTTCTCGTTGCTGGCGATGGATCAGATCGTCAACCACCTGGCCAAGCTGCACTACATGTTCAACGGGCAGTTCACCGCGCCGGTCGTCATCCGAACTGCAGCCGGTTTCGGCCAGCTCGGCGCCACGCACTCCCAGACGTTCGAGGGGTGGTACGCGCACGTGCCCGGCCTGCGGGTAGTCATGCCGGCTGTGCCGAAGGACGCGAAAGGGTTCCTCAAGTCAGCCATCCGTGGTAACGATCCGGTGATCTTTATCGAACACTCGCTGATCTACCGCAACCGGGGCGAGGTGCCGGACGACGAGGACTTCCTGTTGCCGCTGGAGGGCGCCGAGGTACGCCGCGAGGGCACTGATGTGACCATCGTGTCATGGTCGCGTGGCTACTACCTGGCGCTGGGGGCGGCCGAAGAACTGGCCCGCGAGGGGATCGACTGCGAAGTGATCGATCTCCGGGTGCTGCGCCCGCTCGACATCGACACGGTGGTGCGCTCCGTCCAGAAGACGAACCGGCTGGTCGTGGTCGAAGAGGGCTGGCGCACCCTGGCGATGGGCGCTGAGATCGCGGCCGCGGTGCAGGAGCGCGCCTTCGATTACCTCGATGCGCCCATCGCCAGGGTTGGCAGCCTGGAGGTGCCGATGCCCTACGCGCGCAACCTGGAGCGCCTGGTGGTGCCCAACAAAGATCGGGTCGTCGCGGCGGTGCGCCAGGTGCTCTACTAGACGCAGCCGGTGACTATCGGCTAGCGGAAGTGAGAGCGCGTTCAGCCAGTCACGAGCGCGGAGGAGCGACTGATGGCCAAGCCGATCGTCATGCCCCAGATGGGGTATGACATGACCGAAGGCACTATCCTGCGCTGGCTCAAGCGGGAGGGTGACCGCGTAGAGCGCGGGGAGCCGATCGCCGAAATCGAGACCGACAAGGTGAACATCGAGATCGAGTCGTTCGAGAGCGGCGTCCTTCTCAAGCTCGTCGCGCAGGAAGGGCAGACCGTTCCGGTGGGCCAGCCGATCGCCATCGTCGGCGAACCAGGTGAGCAGGTCGAAGCCGCCGTCGGGCCGGCAGCCGCGGCGGACGGCAAGGCGCGACGCGAGGAGCGGGCTGAACAGCCGGTCGGAGCGCCGGTGGCTCAGGCGGCGGAGGCGGTGGCCGAGCGCACGCCGGGCGAACGGGTTCGTGCCTCGCCACTGGTGCGTCGGCTTGCCGCGGAGCACGGGATCGACCTGAGCCAGGTTCGCGGCAGCGGCCCCGGCGGACGGATCGTTAAAGAAGATCTCTTGCCGCTGATCGGCCAACCGGTGGCCATACCAGAGGCACCGCCGGTCGAGGTGGCCGCTCCGGCCCCACCGGTCGCGCCAGCGGCGCCGCCACGCCCCGAGCTGCCGCCAGCGCCGGTCATCCCTGGGTTGCCGGAGTTCGAGCTGGTCGACCTCAGCCGGATGCGGCAGACGATCGCCCGGCGCATGGCCGAGAGCCACCAGCAGGCGCCGCACTTCTACGTCACCACGGTCGTGGAGGTGGACGCCGCGCTGGCGCTGCGCAAGCAGATCAACGAGCAGGTCGACGACGAGGCGGAGAAGGTCTCGATCACCGACATGCTCGTGAAGGCCTGCGCGCTCGCCCTGCGCAAGCACCGGGGGCTCAACGCCAGCTTCGCCGGCACGCAGCTCCGCGTCTACAAGCGGATCGACATCGCGATCGCGGTGGCGCTCGAGAACGGGCTCATCACGCCGTACATCGTCGATGCCGACCACAAGCCGCTGGGCGAGATCGCCCGGTTGAGCAAGGATCTGATCAACCGGGCGCGCGCTGGTGAGCTGCGCCCCGAAGAGTACCAGGGCGGGACGTTCACGATCAGCAACCTGGGTATGTACGGGCTGATCGAGCACTTCACCGCCGTCATCAACCCGCCGCAGGCCGCGATCCTGGCGGTCGGGAGTATCGTCAAGGAGCCGGTCTATCGGGACGGCGGCGAACTCGTACCCGTCCAGCGGATGCGGCTGACGCTCTCGACCGACCACCGGGTAGCCGACGGCGTTGCCGCGGCCCAGTTCCTGTCCGAGGTCAAGCACCTGCTGGAGCACCCGATGCTCCTGCTGGTACGCTGAGCCTCGCGTCGTTTCAACAGGCGCACGTCTCAAGGGGCGACCCGGCCGGGTCGCCCGTGTGTGCACGTGTGCACTCGCTATCTATCGCCCGCGCAGGGACGCGCCCCATAAGGACGAAGCGCTTCCCCTGCTGCCATCTTTCGGCCCCCTCTCTCGCGCCGTGTGCTGCACGTGCGAACAGAGGGGATGAGGCCGTCACGGCGGGCTAAACCGGGGCTCGATGCTCCGGGCCCAGGAGAGCGCCTGCTGAAGCGGGTGCCCCTCACCCCCTCTCCACACCAGGAGACTTGCCTGAGCCTGTCCGGGCCAACGAATGACCCTTGACACCAGTCGGCTTGCGGCGTAGAATACGAACAGATGTTCTGATCCGGTGTTAGGGAAGGGCGTGGGATGGGGTGGACGCGCAGCGAGCCGTTCTGCATGCAGACCTTGACGCCTTCTTCGCCGCCGCCGAGGTATGCCGGCGCCCAGAGCTGGGCGGCCAGCCACTCATCGTCGGCGGGCGTCCCGGCGGGCGGGGAGTAGTCTCCTCGGCCAATTACGAGGCCCGGCGCTATGGCATCCGCTCGGGTATGCCGGTCGCCCAGGCGGAGCGGCTGTGCCCGCAGGCGGTCTTTCTGCCGGTGGACTTCGCCTACTACCGCGGGCGGGCCGAACAGTTCCGCGCCATCCTGGGCGAGCTCAGCGCGCTCGTCGAGCACCTGAGCATCGATGAGGCGTGCCTAGAGCTGGGGCCGACAGTGCGCTGGCCCGACGAGCCAGTGGCAGCCGGCCAGCGGCTGCACCGCCAGGTGCGCGCGGAGCTCGGCTTGAGCGTCACCGTCGGGATCGCCACCAACTGGACGGTGGCTAAAGTTGCGGCCGATCTCGCCAAGCCGGACGGTCTGCGGGTCGTTCCGCCCGGCCAGGGGGCAGCATTTCTCGCCCCCCAGCCGGTCAGCTGCCTGCCCGGCATCGGCCCGCACGCCGCCCAGCGGCTGCGCGAGCTCGGTGTGCGCACGCTCGGCCAGCTCGTGCAAGTACCACCGTACTGGCTGTGCCTGGTCTTCGGCCGCCGCGCCGAGGAGGTGCACCAGCGGGCCCAGGGGATCGACCCGCGCCCGGTCGTACCCGAGAAGCGCGCGCCGAAGTCGATCGGGCACGAGCGCACCTTCCACCGCGACCTCGGCGACCGCAGTGAGGTCACTCGCGCACTGCGCGAGCTCGCGGAGAAGACCGCCAGGGAGATGCGTCGGCAGGGTCTGCAGGGGCAGGTGGTGAGCGTCACGATGCGTTTCGACGACTTCACGACGCTGGGCCGACAGCGCCGATTGCCCCGCTCGGCGTTCGATGGGCGCGAGATCTTCGAGGTGGCGCGCGGCCTCGCCTTCGAGCTCCTGGGCGAGTGGCGGTGTCCGGTCCGGCTGCTGGGCGTGCGCGTAAGCGGTCTGACGCCGCTGGCGGTACAGCGCTCGCTCTTCGATCCCAGACCGCTACGCGCGCTGCGGCTCCTGCAGACGCTCGACCGGCTCTCTCCGCGTCTTAGCCCTGAAGATGGGGCTTCGCGGTGGCTGGGCGCCGGGCCAGGGTATTCAGTCGGCCCGACCCGCCTCCTGGTATCGGCCCTCGAACGCCGGTAGAGCGCTGACGGAGGACGAGCGATGACCCGTCGATCGATAGAAGCGAGCGACCAGGCGCCTCTTCGCTTCCGCTGGGTCTGTGACTGCGCCAACCCGCCGGTGCTACTGGCGATCTACGACGAGACGGGGAGGATCGAGGTGAAGGTGCGTCAGCGGCGCTATGTCGCTCAAGGATGGCTGGAGGCAATCTGCCCGCGCTGCGGTACCCGGCACGTCCTGCAACTCCGAGCCCTGGACCCACCTGTTCCAGATCGCGGTGAATGAGCCTTCATGCACCGGTAGCCGATAACCCGTCTCCCATCCTTTGGGTCGATCCTGGACGCGTCGCGGCAACGCGATGGGAGGGGGTAACGGCGAGGCGAAGAGCCACTCCTCGGACTAAAGCCCGTTGAGGGTACGTCAGCGGTTCAGAGCGCGACAGCGCCTCCCTTGCCGGCCCGGCGAGCAGCGGACGCCACTGCCGCCAGGCGTCCATGCCTGCCGCCCGGGCATGGAGAGATGGAGGCGAGACCATGACAGTCATCATCGAGGGGCACGCGGTTTCTCCTGACTTTGACCTGACACCCGAGCTCGACGCCGCCATCAACCGCCTGGCACACCGCGCCAAGGAGGAGGCGGCTGCGCGCAACCTGCTCTACGAGACCTTCGCCTTCAAGATCGAGCGTTTCGCTCGTCGCTGCGCTCGGCGAGCGATGCTCCGCACCTGCGAGTTCGCCGATGTCCAGCAAGAAGCGTTCCTCGTCTTCTGCGAGATGACTCGCCGCTGGAAGGGCATGGGAAGTTTCGCTGGCTATCTGTTTACCTGGTTTCCCGCCATGCTCGAGCAGGCCATCGCCCGGCTGGAGCGCGGCCACCCAAGCGGAGCGCTCTCGCTCGACGAGCTCGACCCGCCGGAGTCCTCTGGTCCGGCGCTGCTGCTGGTGGAAGCGCTGGCGCCGCTTGCCGAGCACGAGCTCCTTGTGCTCGAGCTGCACGTGACCGCCGGACTGCGCCTCAAGGAAATCGCGGCGCTCTTGGGCTGCCACCCGCGCACCGTTCGCCGCATCGTGCAGCGCGCCCGGCAGCGACTCGCGGTCACCGAGAGCGGCAGCGACGACGCCGCCCCGGCGCGGTCGAGGACCGGAGGTCTCAGTGCTGCGGGGGGAGCAGGGACCAGCGTCTGACCATGTGGTGGCATGCCGGGCGTGCCTCTCCCGCCGCTGCGGGCAGTCTGAAGACCTCCGCAGTGCGGCGCGCTCTTACTTCGGGTAGTCGGGTTCGACTTCGCCCGGGAGCGCGCGTGGGTCGCCGGTAATCACGAAGGCGATCCGCTCGCAGATATTGGTGACCCGGTCGGCGATCCGCTCCAGGTTATGGGCTGTCCAGAGAAGCAACGTGGCTCGCTCGATCGTCGAGGGGTCACTGATCATGTAGGTCAGGAGCTCTCGGTACACCTGGTCGTAGAGCGCGTCCACCTCGTCGTCGCGCCGCCAGATCGCGCGGCACGCCTCCAGGTCGCGGTCGATGAACGCGTCGAGACTGCCCCGCAACATCTCGGTCGAAACCTCGGCCATCCGCGGGATATCGATCAGCGGCTTGAGCGGCGGCCGATCGGCGAGCCGCTGCGCGATCGTGGCGATGCCCTCGGCGTAGTCGCCGATTCGCTCCAGCTCGCTGATAATGAACAGCGTTGCCGCGATGATCCGGAGGTCGGTGGCCAGCGGCTGCTGGGTGGCGATGAGGAGGAGCGCCTTCTCCTCCAGCGCATAGGTGCGCTCGTCGATCTCCTGGTCGCTCTCGATCACCTGCCGTGCCAGCTCGACATCCCGGTGCTTGAGCGCCTGGACCGCTCGTTGAACTGCCTTCTCGACCATGCTGCCGAGGTTGAGCACCTCCTCACGCAGCGACTGCAGCTCGCGCTCAAACTCGGCTCGCGTGCGGATTGCCGTACCCATCACACACCTGCCTTGCCTAGAGTCGTGCTCATCCTGGCTGCATTGGCTCTCTGCCCTGCTGCATTCGCTGGCGCTCGCGAGGGTGCGTGACCACGGCCAGAAAACTTGCCGGGCCGCCTCGCGTCGCCCCGCGAGCTGGCCATATCCGTCTGAGGCCGCGCGGTTTGCCCCATTGTACCACCAGTGAGTGTGGCGTGTCGGGGTATACGACGCTGATGGGCGGCCACCGCTCACCCAATCTTGCCGGTGATGTACTCCTCGGTCTCCCGTCGCTTGGGATTGGTGAAGATCTGCTCCGCCGTGTCGAACTCGATCAGGCGCCCGGTTCGCTCCTCGCCGCCCAGGAAGAACGCGACGTAGTCGGCGACCCGGGCGGCCTGCTGCATGTTGTGCGTGACGATGACGATGGTGTAGCGCTGCTTCAGCTCGGCGATCAGCTCCTCGATGTGGTAGGTCGCGATAGGGTCGAGCGCGCTGGTCGGCTCGTCCATCAGCAGCACCTCCGGCTCGATGGCCAGCGCCCGCGCGATGCACAGGCGCTGCTGCTGGCCGCCGGAGAGTGACGAGCCAGGAGCGCCTAGCTTGTCTTTGACCTCGTCCCACAGCACTGCGGCCCGCAGGCTGCGCTCCACGATTTCGTCGGCCTGGGGTTTGGGGATGCGCGAGCGGTGCAGCCGGATGCCGGCGAGCACGTTGTCGTAGACGGAGAGGTGCGGGAACGGGTTCGGCTTCTGGAAGACCATCCCGATCAACTGGCGTACCCGGGCCGGGTCGATGGCGGGATCGTAGATATCCACGCCGTCGAGCAGGACTCGGCCGCTGACGCGGGCACCGGGCGTCAGCTCGTGCAGGCGGTTGAGGCAGCGGATAAAGGTGGACTTGCCGCAGCCTGACGGCCCGATGACCGCGGTGACCGCCGCGGGATGGATCGGGAACGTGAGATCTGCCAGCGCTTGGAATTTCCCGTAGAACGCGCTGAGGCGCTCAACGGTCATACTCGCTGCCACGGCCTCGCGCTCAGCGAGCCTCTGCGCTGGCTCCCGCTGGCGGACGGTCACGGAGACCAGGGGCTCACTCATCAGCCGTGCTCCTTGCCATGGCTAAGGATCAGGCTCCGGCGGCTCACTGCGACATCCAGCGAGACCCACTCGGCCGGTGACAGCGGCACGCGGCCGTGCTCGCTGCTATCCGATCCGCCCGGTAATGTAGTCCTCAGTCCGCCGGTCACGCGGGCGCAGGAAGATTTCCCGCGTCGGCGCGTACTCGATAAGCTCACCGATCCGATCCTCACCGGCTAGCATAAACGCTGTGTAGTCCGAGACTCGGGAGGCCTGCTGCATGTTGTGCGTCACGATGACGATGGTATACGACTTCGCCAGCTCGCGCATCAAGTCTTCGATCCGCATGGTCGCCACTGGATCGAGCGCTGAGCATGGCTCGTCCATGAGTAGGATCTCCGGCTTGACTGCCAGCGCCCGCGCGATGCACAAGCGCTGCTGCTGGCCGCCGGACAGGGCCAGCGCGCTGGTGTGCAGCTTGTCCTTCACCTCGTCCCACAGCGCAGCCGCCCGCAACGCCTGCTCTACCCGCTCGACCACGGTGCCCCGGTAGCCGTTGACCCGCAGGCCGAAGGCGACGTTCTCGAAGATCGACTTGGGAAACGGGTTCGGTCGCTGGAAGATCATTCCGATGTGTCGGCGGACCCAGACCGGGTCGGTCGTCGGTGCGTAAAGGTCGACCCCGTTCCGCCAGACATGCCCCTCCACCCGCGCACCGGGTGTCGTGTCGTGCAGCCGGTTGAGCGCACGCAGCAGCGTGCTTTTGCCGCAGCCCGAGGGGCCGATGATGGCGGTGATACTCCGCTCTGGAATAACCATCGAGATGTCGCGGATGGCTTGATATGCGGCGTACCAGACTGAGAGGTTCTCGATGCGCAACGCGACTGAGCCCGGGGGAACGACGATGTGGCGGTGCTCGGTAGTCGGCGCGGTCATGCTCTTCCCCTCTCAGTCTCGGATCTGGCGCTGCAAGCGCGCCCGCAGCACGATCGCCAGCCCGTTGAAGGTCAGCAGCATCGCGAGCAGGATGATGATGCCACCGGCCGCGAGCTGGTGGAAGGCTGGCTGAGGGCGCGACACCCAGTTATAGATCTGGATCGGCAACACGGTGAAGGGATCGAGCAGGCTCTTCGGGGTGAAGGCAATGTAGGTGAGCGCGCCGATCGTGATCAACGGGGCGGTCTCTCCGATCGCCCGTGAAAGCGCCAAGATGGTTCCAGTCAGAATACCGGGCATGGCGACCGGCAAGACAAACATCCGCACCGTCTGCCAGCGCGACGCGCCCAACGCATAGCCGGCCTCGCGGATCGAGGGCGGCACGGCCCGCAGTGCCTCCCGACCGGCGATAATGATGATCGGCAGGATCAGCAGGATCAGCGTCAAGGCCCCGGCGATCAGGCTCGGCCCGAGCGTCAACGCGCGCACGAAGATCCCGAGGCCGAGCAGTCCGTAGACGATCGACGGCACCGCCGCCAAGTTCGAGATGTTCAGCTCGATGAAGCTCGTCAGCCGGTTCTTGGGGGCGAATTCTTCCAGGTAGACTGCGGCCGACACCCCCAGCGGAAACGCGATGATCGCGACCAGCACCATGATATAGACCGTGCCGATCAGCGCCGAGCGAATGCCAGCTTCGCTCGGCCGCCGCGAGGGGAAGCTCCGGATGAAGTCCCAGGAGAGCACCGTCCAGCCGTCGCGCACCACGTCGACGATCAGCGCCGCAAGGGTCAGCAGCCCGATCGCCATCGCCACGACCGTCAAGGCCCCGAAGACGGCACCCACCTTCCGTCGGAGAGGCAGCCGGGGCTGGAATTCGGTGTCAGTCCCCACGGTCGTTCTGAGCTGCGTACCCGTCACTGGTAGATCTCCCGGAAACGCCGCAGCAGGCGGAAGCTCAGCAGGTTCAGCACCATCGTGATCAGGAACAGTGTCGCGCCGACGGCGAAGATCGTCTGATACTCGAGCGTGCCGTGCGGCGTGTCACCCAGGCTCACCTGGACGATGTAGGCGGTCATCGCCTGCATCTGCTCCAGCGGGTTGAACGAGAGGCGCGGGGTGTTGCCCATCGCGATCACGACGATCATCGTCTCGCCCACTGCCCGCGAGACCGCCAGGATGAACGAAGCGACGATGCCCGAGAGCGAGGCTGGCAGGATTACTCGCCACACAACCTCGAGCTTGGTCGCACCCAGCGCGTAGGCAGCTTCACGCAGCGACTGCGGCACAGCCAGCATTGCGTCCTGCGAGAGCGAGGCCACCAGCGGCAGGATCATGATCCCCATCACCAAGCCGGCCGAGAGCGCGTTGAAGACCTGCAGGTTGGGGATGAAGCGCTGGAGGAGCGGCGTCACGAAGAGCAGCGCGAAATAGCCGTAGACGACGGTCGGCACGCCGGCAAGGATCTCGAGGATCGGCTTGATCACGCGCGCCAGGCGAAGTGGCAGGTACTCGGCCAGGCCGATGGCTGCCAGTAGCCCGAGGGGCAGCGAGACGAGCATCGCGATCGACGAGACCAGGAGCGTGGCGACCGCGAGTGGCGCAATCCCGAAATGCTTCTCGGTGAACAGCGGTGTCCACTGGGTATCAGTCAAGAAGTCGACGATCGAGACCCGCTGGAAGAAGTGAAACGTCTCGATGCCCAGGGTGTAGATGATCCCGGCGGTGGTCAGGACGGAGATTGCGGCCGCCAGGAAAAGGCTACTGGTAATGACGCCCTCGCGGACGCGGCGACGGCGATCCTGCGCCAGCCCACCCTCGAGCGTGCGCCGGATGCGCTCTTGTCGCTCGGCGACCGCTGCCAGATGGGCGGTTGTGGATGTGTACGCTGCTTCTGGAGCGCTGTCCATCGCCAATGCCGGCACCCCTCCTGACGGCCGATTCTACTCATCCAGACGCGCGCCGCATAGCTACCTGCTGGAGGTGGCTCACCCCGCGCTACTGCTCGCGACGCAGGATATCCTCGATCGACACACCGACTTCTACTCCCTGGAACACCGAACCGGTCTTGCGCTGGTCGAACCGCTCCGCGCCAAGCCGGTACGCCTCGTCCGGCAACGGGACGTAGCCCACCTCGGCGGAGAGCTCTGCCGCGTGCTCGAGGTAGAATCGCACGAAGGCGTCGACCTCCGGCCGTTCCGCCGCTGTCAGCGCGACATAGATGAAGATCGGCCGGGAGAGCGGGACGTACTGCCCCTTGTTCACCGTCTCTAGGCTGGGGATGACCGCTTCACCGGTCTTTGGGTTCACGATCGGCACAAGCTTGACCCGGCCCTCGTTCTCGACGGCGTAGGCCAGGCCGAAGTAACCGAGCGCGTTCACGTCGCCGGCCACGCCCTGAACCAGGACGTTGTCGTCCTCGGACGCGGTGTAGTCCCCGCGACTGGCCCCACTCTTGCCCACGATCGCCTCCGTGAAGTAGTCGAAGGTGCCGGAGTCCGTGCCCGCGCCGTAGAGGTTCAGCGGCGCGTCTGGCCACTCCGGCCGGATCTGGTTCCAACGGGTAATGACTCCCTGCGCCTCGGGCGCCCATATCTTCTTCAGCTCCTCGACGGTGAGCTGGTCGACCCAGTCGTTCTGCGGGTTGACGACGACCGCGAGCCCATCAAACGCGACCGGCAACTCGATAAACTCGACACCGTTTTGCTGGCAGGTCTGGAGCTCCGAATCCTTGATCGGCCGCGAGGCGTCACTGATATCGGTCTCCTTGTTACAGAACTTCTTGAAACCACCGCCGGTTCCCGAGATGCCGACCGTGACCTTCACTCCCGGGTACTGCTTCTGGAACTCCTCAGCCACGGCCTCGCTGATCGGGAAGACCGTGCTCGATCCGTCGATGGTGATCAGGCCAGAAAGCTGCTCGGCCGCAGTAGTCGGCGTCGCCGCTGGGGCGGTCGGGCTGGGTGCGGCGCCGCCCACCGCCGGTGTGGGGGTTGCCTCCGCCTGCCGGCAGGCTGCCAGCAGCGCCGCGACCATCGGAACCGAGAGCCCGGTGACCGCTGCGCGCCGGAGTAACGCTCGGCGGCTGAGAGGCTCGGCCGCTAACAAGCGAAAGGCTTGAGGATCACGCCACTTCTCCACCGTACTGTCCTCCTCCCGTCTCAGGCATCAACCACTCGTTCACGTCCGGTACAAACCGGTAGCCAACGCCGTGCACAGTCTGGATTAGGTGCGACCCATCGGGCTCTCCTTCCAGCGCAGCGCGAATCCGCCGGATATGCACATCGATATTTCGGGGATCCACGATCACCTCGCGGCCCCACACTAGGTCGAGGAGCTCGGCACGGGTGCAGGCCTGGCCAGCTCGCTTGACGAGCGCTGCCAGCAGCGTGAACTCTTTAGGCGGAAGGTGGACCTCGCGGTCATGAAAGAGCACCCGGTGCTCGTCGAGAAAGATCGCCAACTTGCCAACGGTCAAGACCCGCGGCTCCTCGCTTGTGGCTGCGGCCCGCCGCAACAGCGCCTCGACCCGGGCCATTAGCTCGCGGACGCGGAACGGCTTGGTCAGGTAGTCGTCGGCCCCAACAGCGAACCCCGCGACGACATCCTCCTCGCTGTCGCGGGCAGTCAGGATCAGGATCGGCACCGATGACCACTTGCGGATCAGCCGGCAGACATCCCGGCCATCGATGCCGGGCAGCATCAGGTCGAGGATCACCAGGTCGGGCCGCACCGAGCGAGCCAGCATCATCGCCTGCTTGCCGTCGGCAGCGATCCAGGCGCTGTAGCCGTGCCGCTCGAGGTTGTAGCGCAGCAACTCTGCCAGGGTCGCGTCGTCCTCGACGATGAGCACCCGACGCCGCTCGACGCTCGAACCAGACCTAGGAGCTCTGCCTTCACGCTGCCCGACCATCCATTCCTGCTCCTTGACGAAGCCCGGGCTTGCCCCGCCTTCCGTCCTTCCTCACTGTACCGTCGGAGGGTTAACGGCACGCGAGCGGGGAGTTAACGCACGATTAACGTAGGGTGAGCGCCGCCTGCCGATGGCTGCCAGCTCACCGACATCCGCCCAGCGCCTCGGCGACGGTGCGCACCACATCATCGACGCTGAAGGGACGGACCAGCACGCGGGCAGCCCGGGCTTCGACGTCGGGCTGCCCGGCGAGCATCGGGCTTTTCAGCACGATGACCGGAACGTCCGGCCGGCGGCGGAGCAGTTCCAGGAAGCGTGACTGCTCCTCAGCAGGCTGTCCGGTCAAATCGAGGATGAAGAGCGTGGGAACAATCTCCCAGCGCTCCAAATACGCGATAGCGTCGCTCGGCGCGGGCAGGGCGACCACCCACAGCCCCTCCTCCTCGAGCTGCGCCTTGAGGTAGGCACGGGCCGGCCATTCCTGCTCGACGAGGATGACCGGCCCGATCCATCTCGTGCTGGTTCGTTGTTGCGTCATCGGCACGCCCCAGGCCCATCGGCCGCCCGTGCCTCTGCCCCCTCATGGGGAGCATCCCAAGTCAACCACGGAGACTCCACGGATTGATCACTTCGCCTGCCCTTACCCCCGTCCCCTCTGCTGCCCTACGGGAGAGGGGTGACGACGCTATCCCCAGCCCCTCTCTAGCGCGGCGGGAGAGGGGGGTGACGAAGCCGGGGTGAGGGGAGCCCCGACTGGGGGCTGAACCCGACCACTCACAGGTGGGGCACATCCTGCTCATGTCCTGCAGCGGGATGCTCGAGCCTGCGCAAAGAGCAGGGGAGGGCGGTGATGGTGGGGGGACATCACCGCCCGGCGTGAGGAGAAGTGGGAGACCCGCGGGGGGTTCGCAATAGGCGCCGGTGATAGCCGGCCTAGCCTCGGGTTGGAGGGGAGCTGCTGGATCGCCCTCGATCAGGAGCATACCCTGCCGGTGAATGGCTACTGTGAAGCGGATGTGAAATTCAACGGCAACGTGAAGCCGATGGTCGCCCCCGAGCGCGGAGGGCTCTCGGCCCAGACGGTACCGCCGTGGAGCTGTATCAGGTGCTTCACGATCGCCAGCCCAAGCCCGCTGCCGCTGGCGGAGCGCGAGCGGTCGGCCTTGTAGAAGCGCTCGAAGATACGATCCAGGTCGTCGGACGGGATCCCCGGCCCGGTGTCGCTGACGGCGACGCGCACGGCGTTCTCGGTTGCCTCCAGACTTACCGTAATATGCCCACCCGGCGGAGTGAACTTGATGGCGTTGTCGAGGAGATTGGACAGCACCTGGCCGATCCGCTCCGGATCGCAGACGATAGGCGGGAGCGCGGAAGGCAGCCTAGGCTCCAGCTCCAGCCCCTTGGCACGGGCGCGAGGCTCGAAGCGGGCCAGTACCTGTTCGATGAGCGCCGCCAGGTCGGTCGGCATCCGGTGGAGGTGGAGCTGGCCGGCTTCGGCGCGGGTCAACTCGAGAAGCTGCGTGACGAGCCGGGTCAGGTGGTCGACCTCGGTCGCGATCCGGTTGAGGAAGTCGCGGGCCACCGTCGGGTCTTCGAGCGCGCCGTCGAGTAGCGTCTCGACGAGGGCTTGCAGCCCGGCCAGCGGCGTCCTCAGGTCGTGCGAGACGTTGGCGATGAAGTCGCGCCGGATCGCCTCGGTACGGCGCAGCTCGGTGATGTCGCGCAGGATCAGCGTGACCATCGGGCCACTCGGGCCGGGCAGCGAGGAGGCCAGAGCCTGCACCGTCCGCCGCGGGTGCCCCAGCTCGACGAAACGGCTCGGCGGGCTGGTTGCCCCTGCGGCAGATGTGCGGACCAGCTCATCCAGCTCGTAGTCGCGAAGCACCTCAGGGTACGAGCGACCGATCGCTCGGCCACGTCCGGTGCTCAGCAGCTCTTGGGCAGCTCGGTTGAGGAGCTTGACCTTGCCTTGGGCATCGATGATCACGATCCCGTCGCTCAGGTGCTCGAGGATCCGGTGGAGCTGCTCCCGCTCCGCCTCGGCCAGCCGGCGCTGCTCGCTGGACGCTCGGAGCGCCTCGTCGAGCTGTGTGCGCAGCCCGTCCAGCGGATCCGGCAGCGAGACCGGTTCCCGCAGTGCCCACGCCTCGGCGTGATGCGCGGCGAGCTGGCGCTGAAGCGTCTGCACCCGGCCCACAAGCTGGCGTCGATACCGCCAGCGCAGAACCAGCGCTGCCACCGCCGCGCCCAGCGCGGCGGCAAGCAGCACGGCCAGGAGGTCTCCGGCCGCTAGCCAGAACGTGGCCAGCAGGATTAGAACGGAGAGCAGAACCGACAACGGCACTCGTTCACCTCGAATAGACAGCCCTCACCTCAGCACAATCGTAGAGAATCGAGTGCCCTCCCAGATTACTGGATCATGAACGGGACTGCGGTGGTGGGGGCAGCGCGAATCTCCTTGGCTCGGTTACGAGGTCGCCTGCAGCGAGAGGCGATACCCGACCCCTCGCACCGTCTTGATCAGCCGGGGATGCCGGGGATCGTCTTCCAGCTTCTCGCGCAGCCCGTGGATGTGGACGGCCAGCGTTCGGGTCTCCCCGTAGCCCTCGTAGCCCCAGACCGCGCGCAGGAGACCATCCGAGGTGCAGACGCGGCCCTGGTGGCGAGCCAGGTAAACGAGCAGCTCGTATTCCTTCGGCTTGAGCGCCACTTCCTGACCCGAGCGCCAGACCCGCCGCGCCGCGAGATCGATGGTCACCGGGCCGACCACCAACCGCTCGGAGCTCCTCGCCTGATCGCGCTGGAGCTCTTCGATCAACAGCGCGCGCCGGCGCAACAGTGCCTTGACCCGAGCCAGCAGCTCCCGCATCGAGAACGGCTTGGTGAGGTAATCGTCAGCGCCTAGCTCGAGCCCGACGACCCGGTCGACCTCGTCGTCGCGAGCCGTCAGCACCAGGATGGGCACGGAGCTGGTGCGCCGCACCTGGCGGCAGACTTCGAAGCCGTCGATGGTGGGGAGCATGATGTCCAAGACGATCAGATCCGGCTGCTGGGCGGCGAGCGCCCGCAGCGCTGCCTCGCCGTCGGTGAGCGCGACCACGTCGTAGCCGGCCCGCCGGAGGTTGTAGGCCACCGCGTTGCTCAGGCTCTCGTCGTCTTCGACCAGGAAAACCGTCGCCATCGTCTCGTCCCGCCGCTATCGTGTCTAGCAAGTAATTCTAGCGCAGTGCAGGTATGCCGGTTTTCTCCGCTGGCGCGGCCACAATTGCCCCACCTCCCGGCCGCTGCTAGGATTGCCGCCAGCTTGGGAAGGGGCACAGATGTCGTCGCCAGACATCGGCTACTGGCTTGGCTTCCACCTGGTGCCAGGGGTCAGCGCCGGGCGGCTCGAGACGCTACTGGCCCGGTTCGGCAGCCTGGCGGCGGCCTGGCAGGCCAGCCCGGCTGCGCTCCGGCAGGCCGGCTTGCCGGGGCGGGTCGTGGAGGCTCTGGTCGAGAAGCGTCGTCAGCTCGACCTCGGGCGGGAACTCGAGCGGGCGCGGCGCAGCGGCGCAGCGCTCGTCCCGCTGGCTGACGAGGCCTACCCGCGCCTGCTCCGCGAGATCCCCAGCCCGCCGCTTGTCCTCTTCGTGCGAGGCGAGCTGCGGCCCGAGGATGAGCAGGCCGTCGCCCTCGTCGGCACCCGCCGCCCCACCGCCTACGGCAAGGACGTCGCCCGCCAGCTCAGCGGCGAGCTGGCCTCGCGCGGGGTGACGGTCGTCAGCGGGCTAGCACGGGGCATCGACCGCGTCGCGCACGAGGCGGCGCTCGACGCCGGAGGTCGGACGATCGCCGTCCTCGGCAGCGGCATCGATGTGATCTACCCGCCAGAGCACGCGCGACTGGCCGAGCGGATCGTCGGGCAGGGCGCGCTGCTCACCGAGTTCCCTCCCGGCGAGCAACCGATGGCGAAGAACTTTCCGGTGCGCAACCGGCTGATCAGCGGGTTGTCGCTGGGTGTGGTGGTCGTCGAGGCGCCGCGCAAGAGCGGGGCACTGATCACTGCCAACTTCGCCGCTGACCAGGGCCGAGCGGTCTACGCCGTGCCCGGCCCGATCTTCTCGCCGATGAGCGCGGGGACGATCCAGCTCCTGCGCGAGGGCGCGACGCCGATCAGCGCAGCGGAAGACATCCTTCAGGATCTGCGGCTGGAGGCCCGCCAGCTCACGCTCGAGGTCCGGGCCGTCTTGCCAGCTTCGCCCGAGGAGCGCGACGTCCTGGCTTACCTCAAGCCCGGCCCCTGCCATATCGACGAGCTGGCGGCGCAGCTTGGCCTGGCGATCAGCCAGGTCAGCGCGTTGCTCATGCAGATGCAGCTCAAGGGGCTGGTGCGCCACCTGGGTGCGCAACACTATGCCGCAGCCTGAAACCGGGGACCGGTCGGTCACCGTGCGCTGTGGTATCCTCCGTGCTCCGGTACCGGCCACAGCGGCTCGGCAGAGATGGTAGGCTGGAGAGCGGTAGCCCGACACGCGTCGGCGTGAGCGGTTCGTGCGGGATGGGTACCGCCTGGGCTCTGGTGCGAATCGCCCAGACTGCGTGAATGGGTACACCTCCTCTTGAGATCTGATTCGAAGATGACGATGACTCTGTGGTAGAGAACATACGGGTAGGATGGCGAAGCGAACGACAAAGACAACTGAGACGCAGAAGACGAGGAAGCGATCCGCTCGGCAGCCGGCGGCCAGCCCGAAGCAGGCGGGCGTGCGGGCCGTCACCGGCGGGAGCGGCCAGAGCGCTAAGGCGCTCGTAATCGTCGAATCGCCGGCCAAGGCGCGCACCATCAGTCGTTACCTCGGCCCCGGCTACACCGTCAAGGCCTCGATGGGGCACGTGCGCGACTTGCCCAAGAGCAAGCTGGGCGTCGACATCGAGCACGGCTTTGCCCCCACATACCTGATCCTGCGGGAGAAGGCAAACGTCGTCAAGGAGCTCAAGGAGAGCGTGCGCAAGGCGCAAACCTTGATCCTGGCGACGGACCCCGACCGCGAGGGTGAGGCGATCGCCTGGCACCTGGTCGAGGCGACCGACGCCCACGACAAGCCGGTGCGCCGCATCGTCTTCCACGAGATCACGCCGGAGGCGGTCAAGGCGGCGCTCGAGACCCCGCGCGAGCTCGACATGCGGCTGGTCAACGCCCAGCAGGCGCGCCGCGTGCTCGACCGGCTGGTTGGCTACAAGATCAGCCCGCTCCTCTGGCGCAAGGTGAAGAGCGGCCTCTCGGCCGGGCGGGTGCAGTCGGTGGCGCTCCGGTTGGTCGTCGAGCGCGAGCGGGAGATCGAGACCTTCGTCCCTGAGGAGTACTGGACGATCGAGGCCGAGCTGGCCAAGCTGGCCGACGGCGCTGGCGGGCCGCCGACGTTCACCGCCACGCTGATCCGGATCCGGGGTGAGAAGCCGGAGTTGAAGGACGAGGCGTCGGCCCGCGCGCTGGTCGCCGAGCTGCAGGCGGCCGGCTACTGGGTGCAGAGCGTGACCGAGCGGCAGAAGCAGCGGCGGCCAGCGCCGCCGTTCACCACCAGCACGCTGCAGCAAGAGGCCGCGCGCAAGCTCCGTATGCCGGTGCGGCGCACGATGCAGATCGCCCAGGAGCTCTACGAGGGGATCGACCTCGGCCCCGAGGGCAGCCAGGGGCTGATCACCTATATGCGTACCGACTCGACCAGCGTGGCGGCCGCCGCGCAGGCGCGGGCGCGTGAGGTGATTGCGGCGCGCTTTGGCCAGGAGTACCTGCCGGAGAAACCGCCCGTCTACACGCGAAAAGCCAAGGGAGCGCAGGAGGCGCACGAGGCGATCCGCCCCACTGACCCGGCGCGCGACCCGGAGTCGGTGAAGCCGTACCTGAGCCAGCCCCAGTACCGGCTCTACAGGCTGATCTGGGAGCGCTTCGTCGCCAGCCAGATGCGCAATGCGGTGTACGACACCACCACGGTCGATATCGCGGCCGGTGCTCGGGCGGAGGGCGCGCCGTACCTGCTGCGCGCCACTGGCTCGGTCGTCCGCTTCCCCGGCTTCCTGGTCGTCTACCGGGAAGGGCGCGACGAGGAAGCCGAGGATGAGCTCGACCAGCGACCGCTGCCGTTGCTGGCCAAGGGCGAGGCACTGCGCCTGGTCGAGCTCCGGCCGGAGCAGCACTTCACCCAGCCGCCGCCGCGCTACACCGAGGCGAGCCTCGTCAAGGCACTCGAGGATCTGGGCGTCGGCCGGCCGAGCACCTATGCGCCCACCATCGAGACGCTCAAGCAGCGCCACTACGTGACTGTGGACGACCGCAAGTTGATCCCAACGGAGCTGGGGCGTGCGGTCAACGACCTCCTGGTTGAACACTTCCCGGACATTGTCGATGTCCAGTTCACGTCGCGCCTGGAGGAGGAGCTAGACGAGATCGCCTCCGGCGAGCGCGACTGGGTGCCGGTGTTGCAGGAGTTCTATGCCCCCTTCCACCAGACTGTGGAGCGGGCGGCGCAGGCGATGCCTCGAGTTCGCATCGCCGATGAGCCGAGCGACGAGGTCTGTGAGACGTGCGGTCGGCCGATGGTGGTCAGGTTCGGCCGCTTCGGGCGCTTCTTGGCATGCAGCGGCTTCCCCGAGTGTCGCAACACAAGGCCGCTCCTCGAGAAGGTCGGCGTTCGTTGCCCGGCCTGTGGCATGGGAGAGGTGGTCGAGCGTCGCAGTCGGAAGGGACGCACCTTCTACGGGTGCAGTCGGTATCCGGCGTGCGACTTCGTGAGCTGGGAGCGGCCGATCGCGGAGCACTGCCCGACGTGCGGTAGCTACCTGGTCACGAGTTCCCGCCGCGGGCAGGCGATGATTCGCTGCCCGGCCTGTGGCTATCAGGCTGGCGTGGCTGAAGCCGTTGTTTCCGGCTCCATAGCGCGCGAAGCTGACGAGGGGGAGACCACGGAGGGCATGTAAAGGGGGCACCGCCGTCCCATGCGCTGAACGGGGTAAAATTATGTGGTTGCGGTCACGATAGCCGCTCGGAGAGGTAGTAGCGCGCATGGGTGAAGCCGCGACCTGGCGAGGGACGACGATCCTCGGTGTACTCCGCGATGGCGTGGTCGCCATCGCGGGAGACGGGCAAGTCACGGCTGGTGAGGTCGTCCTCAAGCACCGGGCGCGCAAGATTCGCTCGCTGTACGATGGGCGCGTCGTCGCCGGGTTCGCCGGGGCGGTGGCCGATGCGCTGACGCTGTTCGACAAGTTCGAACAGCATCTCAAAGCGTGGGATGGTGACTTGCGCCGGGCGGCGGTGGAGCTCGCGAAGGAATGGCGTACGGATCGCTATCTCCGCCGTCTGGAGGCACAACTCCTGGTCGCTGATGCGGGGCAGTTGCTGCTGCTCTCCGGGGAGGGAGACGTGATCGAGCCGGACGACGGGGTGGCGGCTATCGGTACCGGAGGGCCCTATGCCGCCGCCGCGGCTCGAGCCCTCCTGCGCTACACCGACTTGAGCGCTCCTGAGATCGCCCGAGCGGCTATGCACGTGGCCGCCGATCTCTGTATCTACACCAACGACCAGGTGACGCTGCTTACGGCGCCACCGGAATGATAAGAGCACGAGGCTGATGATCGCTGAGATGACTACCAACGTGACCCGTATCCCGACCAATCGAGCCCTCTTAGCCCCAGCCCAGATCGTGGCCGAGCTGGATCGCTACATCGTCGGTCAGGAGCAGGCGAAGCGGGCTGTCGCCGTCGCGATCCGCAACCGCTGGCGCTGGCAGCAGCTCCCGGAGGACGTCCGGCGCGATATCGTCCCCAAGAACATCCTGATGATCGGCCCAACCGGCGTCGGCAAGACGGAGATCGCCCGCCGAGTAGCCAAGCTGGTCGACGCGCCCTTTGTCAAGGTCGAAGCGACCAAGTTCACCGAGGTCGGGTACGTGGGGCGCGATGTCGAGTCGATTATCCGCGAGTTGGTCGAGGTCAGCATCAGCATGTTGCACGGCGAGCGCTTGGAGGCCGTCCGCGACGAGGCTGCCCGAGCGGCCCTGCAGCGACTGGCCGACCTCCTGGTGGAGCAGCGCCAGCGCCGTCACGATCGTCACGATGCGGATGAGGACGAAGCTGGCGAGGTCTCGGAAGAGGGGGCGGCGGAGCGCCGCAAGCGCCGGGCCGCATTCAAGCGCCGGGTGAACCGCCAGCGCCAACACCTGCTCGATCTCTTGAGCCGCGACGCGCTGGAGGACGAGACGATCGAGTTGGACATCGAGGGGGAATTCGAGGTCTACTTCACGCCCGCGGACGGTAACGGGGCGGTGAGCCTCGAAGAGCTTCAGGATACCTTCACCGAGTTTCTGGACAGCTTCCACTCGCGTCGCCGGACGCGCCGGGTCTCTATCCGCGAGGCGCGCCGCATCCTGACCCAGCAGGAGGCACAGCGCCTGGTCGACTTCGACGCGGTCGTGGAGGCGGCGATTAAGCGGGCCGAAGAGAGCGGCATCGTCTTCATCGACGAGATCGACAAGCTGATCAGCCGCGACGGCGACTACGGCCCCGACGTCTCCGGCGAGGGCGTCCAGCGTGACCTGCTGCCGATCGTCGAAGGCTCGGTGGTGATGACGCGCTACGGCCCGGTCCGGACGGACCACATGCTGTTCATCGCGGCCGGCGCCTTCCACAACGCGAGCCCGTCCGACCTGATCCCGGAGCTGCAGGGGCGCTTCCCGATCCGGGTTGAGCTCCAGCGGCTGAGTGAAGAGGATCTCTACCGGATCCTGACCGTGCCGGAGAACGCGCTCACGCGCCAGTATGCGGACCTGCTGCGCGTGGAAGGCGTGGAGCTCGAGTTCAGCGAGGACGGCCTGCGAGAGATCGCCCGGCTGGCGGCTAACGTGAACGCCCGGACGGAGGATATCGGTGCTCGCCGCCTCTCGACCATCATGGAGCGGGTGCTGGAGGACGTCTCCTTCCACGCGGCCGACCTCGCTGGGCAGACGGTGCGTATCGACGCGGACTACGTTCGGGCGCGCGTGGGCGACATCGTGGCGGATGAGGATCTGAGCAAGTTCATCCTGTAAACTCCGCTCGCAGCGGCCCCATCTGGGGCAGCCCACCAACAGGGAGGTTTGGGGTGGGAAGCCCGAGCAGGTCGATCGAGCGTATCTCGGTGCTGATCCCGGTCTACAATGAGGAGCGGACGATTCTCGAGCTGATTCGCCGGGTACGAGCGGTTGAGCTGCCCTACCGCCGCGAGATCGTCATCGTCGACGACGGCTCCACTGATGGCACGCGCGAGGTGCTGGCCCGAGAGGCGAAGGGCGCGAGCGACCTCAAGCTCATCTACCACCCCGTCAACCGGGGCAAGGGAGCAGCCATCCGCACCGCACTCGAGGCCGCCACCGGTGATGTGCTCATTATCCAGGACGCCGACCTGGAATACGACCCCCGCGACTACCCGACCTTGCTGCGGCCGATTGTCGAGGGGCGAAGCCAGGTCGTCTACGGCTCGCGCTTCCTGGGCGAGCACAAAGCGATGTACTTCTGGCACGCGGTCGGCAACCGCTTCCTGACGCTGGTCACCAACCTGCTGTACGATACGACGCTGACCGACATGGAGACCGGCTATAAGGTCTTCACGGCGGAGGTTGCCCGTCAGCTCCGCCTGCGGAGCGACCGCTGGGGGTTCGATCCCGAAATCACCGCGCAGATCCTCAAGCGTGGCTACCGCATCTACGAGGTGCCGATCTCCTACAATGGTCGCGAGTACTGGGAAGGCAAGAAGATCACCTGGCGCGACGGGATAACGGTGCTGGTCACCTTGCTACGCTGTCGCTTGATGGACTGAAGGGGTCGGTCGGCAGGGAGACCAGTGGTGGGAGGCGGCATGGCCAGACCGGCAGCGATCGCGATCGACTTCGGCGGTACCAACCTGCGAGCAGCCCTCGTCACGGCTGATGGCGCGATCCTTCACCGTGTCAACACGCCGACCAGAGTGGAGGAGGGGGTCCAGCCGGTCATCGACCGAATGGTCAACCTAGCGGAACAGGTGATTAGCGCCTCCGGAGCTGACCCGGAGGTCCCCGTCGGCGTGGTTGCCCCTGGGCCGCTTGATCCGGATGAAGGGGTGATCTATTTCGGGCCCAACCTGCCAGGCTGGCGCAACGTGCCGCTACGGGCGATCCTGGCCGAGCGGCTGGGCCGGCGGATCGTGATCGGCAACGACGGCAACGGAGCGGCCCTGGGCGAAGCGATCTTCGGAGCAGCCCGCGGTTGCCGCCATCTGATCCATCTGATGATCGGCACCGGACTGGGTAGCGGTATCATCGCGCACGGCCAGCTCATCGAGGGCTACCGCGGCCTGGGAGCCGAAGTCGGCCATCTACCGGTCGACCCATACGGCCCGCGCTGCCACTGCGGGGGAGTCGGTTGCCTGGAAGCGTATGTCAGTGGCTGGGCGCTGGCTCGGGATGGCGAGGCGCTGGCTCACTCTGGCCGCTCGGAGGCGATCCGCCGGGCGGCTGGTGGAGGGCCGGTCACGGCCGAGATGGTCACGGAAGCGGCGCAGGCCGGCGATGAGGCGGCGCGCAGCGTCTTCGAAAGCGCCGGCCGGGCGCTGGCTGTGGGCCTCGCGGGGCTGGTCAACGTCTTCAACCCGGAGATGATCGTCATCGGTGGAGGGGTGGCCCGGGCCGGCGATCTGCTGCTAGAACCACTCCGGCGTTGGCTTCGGTACTATGCCATCACCTACATCGTGGGCACTGTACGCGTGTTGCCATCGGCGCTCGGAGACAACGCCGGGGTCTACGGCGCGGCGGCGCGAGCCTTTCTGGCCTCGGGCGGGCCATTCGCCGGTAGGGTGCGGCTCGGCTGAGCGACCCGAGGCGGCCGCCACGGGGCGCCGGGGACGTGAAAGGGGGCGCGGGTGAGGTCACCACCGGTATCCGACCGCTCACCCGCCACGAGGAGCGGCAGGCTGACCCGTCGCCGGCTACTTCGCTGGACAGGGGTTGCGCTTGCCCTCTCGAGCGGCGCTCTCTTCCTCGAGAGGACACAGCGAGGCAGGACACCAGCGCGCGTCGGTGAGCAGATCGTCTCTCCCTCTCCTCAGGCCACGACACCGGAAGGAACGCGCGCTGTCTCTGGTGTACCTCCCTCGCCGATCCCAACGCCGCCGCCACCAGTGGTCTTCTCCCAAGGTGGCTTCCTCGTCGACCCGCAGAGCCACGACTTCAACGCGAATGCCGACTGTGGCGGTGACCCCGAACTCTTCGGAGGCCTCGTCGCCCTCGATCCTGACTACGAGCCTGTCCCCGATTGGGCGGAGTCGTGGCAGCCGAGTGGCGACAGCCGCCGCTGGGTGTTTACCTTGCGCCGCAACCGCGCCGGCTGGTCGAACGGTGACCCCGTGCGGGCGCAGGACTTCGTCTGGTCATGGCGGCGGATGCTGGCACCGGAGACCGGAGCCCCGCAGGCAGCGCTCCTCTTCGACGTCGTGAACGCTCGGGCCGTGAACCAGCACGGCGCTGATCCAGCATCGCTGGGCATCCGCGCGCTCGACGACTGGACGCTCGAAGTCGAGCTCGAGCAGCCGCGCAGCTACTTCCCGGTATTGCTTGGCTTGCCGGGCTTGCTGCCCGCGCACCGCCCCTCGGTCGAGGCGTGGGGTGATCGCTGGACCGAGGCCGGCCGCTGTGTCTCGAACGGCCCCTTCCAGCTCGTGGCCTGGGAACGCGGCCGCTCCTTCGTCCTCACCCGAAACCCGCACTACTGGAACGGTGGCTTGCGGGTGGACCGCTGCGTGACACCGATCCTCGCTGCCGACCAGGAGCTGGTCGCCTTCTTCCGAGGCGACCTCGACTTGGCCCCCGTGAGCGGCAGGTCGCTCAGCTCGATCGTGCTCGATCCCGTCCTGGGGCCGCAGCTCGTGCGTCCTCTCGAGCCTGCCATCTGGTTGCTCTTGCCGAACACGCAGCGGCCGCCATTCGACCAGCTTCCAGTACGCCGTGCCCTCGGGCCAGCGATCGATCGGGTGCGCCTGTGGCAGCTCAGCTACGGCGCACTGGCACCGGCCTCGTCTTTGATCCCGCCTGGTCTGGCAGGCCATCTCGAGGACAACGAGCTCCTGGGCGGCCAGCAGTTCGATCCTGACCTGGCCCGGCGGTCGCTCGAGACCACGCCGTATGGTGACCCGGCTGTCTGGCCGCCAGTGACGCTAGATGTCCACGAGGGCCTGAGCCCGCAGGAGCGGGCGCTTGTCGACGACCTCCTCGGCCAGCTTGCTGGGAATCTCGGGATGCCGCTGGCGCTGCGCGAGGTGGGAAGCCGGGAGTGGGACTTCATGATTGAGCGAGGTGACTTCCACCTGCTCTGGCTGCGCTGGGATTTTCCTTACCCAGACCCGAGCGCCGGCTACGCGGCGCTGTTTGCGAGCGGGCGCCGCCACATCCGAGGGCTGGGCTGGGCAGACTCGAACTTCGATGCCCTCATCCGCCTGGGCGACCGCGAGACCGATCGATTGCGGCGGCTAGCGATCTATCGCCAGTGCGAGCGCATCTTGCAGGAGCAGGGGGTCTACGTACCGATCGGGTACCCAGTCAGTTCTCTGCTCGTCAAGCCCTGGGTGCGGGCGCTGCCGCGCAATCGTCAGGGGGAGCCGGTCGGCCCGAACCGGCTGTTCAGCCGGTTCAAGTGGTATGTCGCGCTCGGGGAGCGCGAGCGTGGCTGAGCGGGCGGCCGACGACCAGAACCCCCACCGTTTTCAAGCCTCGACGACAGTGATACGATCAGGGGGTAGCAGCACCAGGGCGGTGCGCGAGGGACTGGCGATGGCGCCGTGGTCGGACGGTAGCGCATCGAGGAGGGTCGCGTGAGCAGCGGGTACCCCACATACCTCTGGTGGAACGGCCGGCAGGTGCGTTGGGAAGAGGCGACGATCCACGTCACTGAGCTGGGTTGGTCGACAGTCGGTGCGGTGTTCGAGGGGATCCGGGCCTATTGGAACGAGGAGGCTGGCGAAGCCTACGTCTTTCGGCTGCGCGAGCATCTCGAGCGGCTCTCTCGCTCGATGAAGCTGGTACGGCTTCAGCAGAAGCATTCGGTCGAGGAGCTGACCGAGGCGATCTTGCGGCTTCTGCGCGATAACGAGTGCCGGGAGGACACCTATATCGCGCCGGTTGTCTATCGTGGCGCCGGGCCGCGGAGCTTCAGCGGCTTTAGCTCCGACTCGCAGATCTTCATCTCCACCCGCCCGATGCCGTCACACCTGCTTACCGGCAAGGTGGCCAAGGCGCGGGTGAGTTCCTGGCGCCGTATCTCTGACGACGTGATGCCGCCGCGCGTCAAGAACATCTCGAACTACCGCAATAGTCAGCTCGCCTCGATGGAGGCCGCACTAGATGGGTACGACGTCGCCATCCTCCTCAACACGCACGGCAAGGTCGCTGAGGGGCCGGGCGCCTGCCTCATGCTCGTGCGTGACGGGAAGTTGATCACGCCCGACATCACCAGTAGCATTCTCGAGAGCATCACCCGCGACGCGCTCATCCGGCTTGCCAGAGAGGAACTTGGCCTCGCCGTAGAGGAGCGGGTAGTCGATCGCACCGAGCTCTACATCGCTGATGAGATCTTCCTCTGCGGCACGGCAGCCGAGATTTCCCCGATCGTCGAGATCGACCACTACCAGGTCGGTGACGGAACGATCGGCCCGATCACCCGGCAGCTCGAGCAACTCTTCCACGACGTGCTGCGGGGCAAAGACGCTCGCCGCGCAGAGTGGCGGACGCCGGTTGGGCTGGCCCAACTGGCGCGGGCCTGAGGTACGCGCTCGAGTAAGGACGCGGCCCTGGCTGGCGACGGTGGTGTACGGCCCTTCAGCCGTCAGACTGGCGGCTGAGGAGCGCCGTCACCGTCGTGAGCGTGACGACGGGATCCGAGAGATCCGGCAGTACCGCGTCTGCTCCCGCCTCCTCCAGATCGAGGACGCTGTAACGGCCAGTCGCCACCGCCAGCACCTTCGCCCCTGCCGCGTGGGCGGCGGCGATATCGCGTGGCGTGTCTCCGATGAGGACGACGTGGTGGGGCGGGAAATGCACGCCGTAGTAGCGCTTGGCCTCGGCACACGCCAGCCGCACCAGCTCGCTGCGCGTGCGGGCCTGGTCGCCGTAGGCACCGATGGGGAACAGCTCGTCGAGCCCAGCCGCTGCCAGCTTGGCGCGTGCAACCGGCCGGGCATTGCCGGTCAGCACCCCCAGTGCAAACCCGGCGTCGCCGAGCGCCAGCGTCGACTCGACAGCTCCTGCCAGCACCCAGCCCGTCCGGTCGCCTGCCAGGACGCGGGCCGCATAGCGCTCGCCCATCCGCTCCATCACGAGCGGGAGTTTCTGCTCGACTTCGAGCGGCGAGACCCCCTCGCGCTCAAGCGCCAGCCGAGCGATCTCGCTGTCCAGCATCCCCGCCAACGGGACGCCGTCTAGGCTGATAGAGCGCCCGAAGACCTCGCTCATCGCCTCGACGAAGGCGCGCGCGTGCTCACGGTCGCCGGCACGCAACAGCGTGCCGTCGATATCGAACAAGATCAGGCCGCGGATCATCCTGCCGTCACCCCACCGGCGCTGCGGGCATGGCAGAAGCGGGTCACGACCTCGAACAACACCCGGACGGCGAACTCGAGCGTCGAGATCGAGATCCGCTCGTCATGGGCGTGGGCCAGGTCGAACTCCTCGGGGTGGTCGCGCATCGGCATGAAGCCATAGACCTTGATGCCCGGAAGGCTCTTGGCATCGGTACCGCCTGGCACAAGGTACGGCACGACCTCACTGCCCGGGTCGAGCTCCTGCATGACTGCCCGGATGGTGTCAAACAGCGGCGAGGCAGGATCCGCTTCGAGCGCGCTGCTCTGGCCAGTCAAGTCGACCTCGACCAGGTCACCGACGAGCGCTCGCACGTCGGCGGCGAAGGCTTCTGAGCTCTGGCCGGGCAGGATTCGGCCGTCGACCTCGACCGTGACCTCGGACGGGATCACGTTGATCCGGTGTCCGCCCTTGATCATTGTCGGCACCGCCGTGTTGCGGGTCATCGCATACAGCATCCGCCGCTCCGGCTCCTTGAGTGGCAGTGTTGCCAGGTTCTCCCAGGCGGGATCCTGCAGCACCGCCTCGATCTGTCGCTCCAGTTCGCCACCGACCTTCAGCCCGATCGAGCGCAGCATTCGCTCGACCGTTCGCGTCATCACGGTGGGGAAGGTGTAATCCGTGAGCGTCACCACCGCCTGGGCCGCGCGGCGCATAGCCGTATCCGGCTGCGGCATCGAGGCATGCCCCGGCTCGCCACGAGCGGTCAGTCGCATGCGTGCACCGCCCTTCTCTCCGGTCTGGCAGAGATAGAAGCGGTGGCCGGCTACCTCCAGTGCCGCGCCGCCCCCCTCGTTGATCGCGTACTCGGCGTCGATCAACGCGCGCCGGTTCTGCCACATCCAGCCGGCGCCGTAGCGGCCTCCCGCCTCCTCGTCGGCGAAGATCGCCATGATCAGGTCGCGGTCGAGCGTCAACCCCAAGCGCTTGACAAGCAGCATGACCATCAGCTCGCAAGCGATCAGGCACTTCGTATCGACGGCGCCGCGTCCCCAAACCTTTCCGTCGACGATCTCACCCCCGAAGGGGTCGTGCGTCCACTTCTCCGGCTCGACACTCACGACATCGCTGTGCGCCATCAGGAGCAAGGGCCGCGCCCGGCCTTCGCCCCGGATGCGTGCCACCAGGTTACCCCGCCCCGGCGCGCTCTCCACGACCTGGGCCTCGATCCCCTCGTGTTGGAGCACCGACGCGAGGTAGGCCGCCGCTTGCGTCTCGTTCCCTGGTGGGTTCACGGTATTGAAGCGGATGAGCGCTTGCAGGTGGCGTGTCACTTCGTCGCGTACCTGCTGCCAGGAGATCGTCATGACTGCCAGTCCCTCCTCGTCGATCGACCAGCCTCACCTGGTATGCTACCGCGCCTCGGGGTCGGATCCTGGTATACCCCGCGATCCCCAGACGGCTTTGGGCGGTATCCCGTCGCGAGCCCGAGCAGTGCGCCAGTCGGCAGCCTGAGGAGCAGCACGGCCAGCACGATCAAACCACCGCCGACTGCCTGGGGCCAGCCCAGCCGCTCACCGAGCACCAGCGCTGCGAACAGCACGGCGAAGACCGGCTCCATCGTGCCCAGGATCGAAGCCAGCGTCGGCCCGATCCGTAACGTACCGGCCAGGAAGAGCTGCACCGGCATGACGGTCGAGACGGTGACGATCAGGATGAGCAGGAGCCAGCCAGTGGGTGCGAAGGAGATGTCCAGCGAACCAGCCACTATCCCGAAACTGACGAAGGCCAGCGCCATGAACGTCATGATCCAGGCACTGGCGACCGCAACCGCTGTCCCGCGGAGAAGCCGGGTACTCAACACAACGTAGAAGGCATAGATGACACCAGACCCCAGCGCGAAGAGCAGGCCGCGCATATCCACGTCGCCGAGAGTAAACCCGAGGACGACGGCACAACCGAGCACGGCCAGCGCCAGTGCCAGTGCTCGCTGAACAGTCAGCGGTTCTTGGAGGAGAAAGAGCGCCAGGAGAGCGACGACAACCGGGTAGGTGTAGAACAGCACGGCGGCCGAGGTGGCTGGCGCGTAGCGCAGGCTGGAGAAGAACAGCGCCGTGTTGCCAACGAAGCAGGTGCCCAGGAGGAGGAAGGAAAGAACGTGCCGGCCCGGCAACCCCAGGCGCTGGCGGGCAGCCAACGTGCTCCAGACGACGAGGGCTGCCAGGCCGAAGCGCAGGGCGAGCAGGGTGGGCACGTTCAGCCCGGACGCATACGCCAGCTTGGTCAGTGTCGGCAGCGCGCCGAAGCCGACCGTCGAGAGCAGGACAGCCAAGCTTCCCCACACCTGTTGTCGGCGTGCCATACCGACCTCATCGGAGTGCTGGCGCACACCGAAGAGCAGACGAGTGTTCACGCTCGCACCCTTCTCCACTGCGGAGCCACCATCCGCTGGCGGCACTGGATGACAGCCTGCCTCACACGCGTGCTTGCTGGTCCAGCGGCCCCTGCGCTCATACGCCCCTTCAACCGCTCGGCTCGGTCGCTCGCGCGATCCCGAAGCTGTGCGGGCCGTCTCACCGGTGAGAAGCAGCGACAGGCGCCTGCGACTCCCCAGCAATCGTAGCCGCTCGAGAGGAGGCAAGCGAGACCCGGCCAGGCCATCTGGCTGGCATGTGCCACGCTTTCAGTACAATAGTGGCAGTGTGGCCTGAGGGGATGACGATGACGCTAAGTATCGACGATCTCCATGAGCTGATTCGCCTGCTGGAGCAGCACCCGGAGTGGCGTGCCGAGCTGCGACGCCTCGTGCTGACCGAGGAACTCCTCAGCTTGCCTGACCTCACTCGAGAACTTGCTGACATCGTCCGCCGGATGGCGCAGCTCGAACAGCAAGGGCTGGAGCGCCTGGAGGTGGCCCAGAGTCGCACGGCTGAAGCCCTGGCCGGGTTGGCCGAGGCGCAGCGGCGCACTGAGGAGCGGCTCGAGGTGTTAACCGCGCGGGTGGACAGCCTGACCGAGCGCATGGAGCAGCTGACCGCGCGGGTGGACAGCCTGACCGAGCGCATGGAGCGGGTCGAGGAGCAGA
Source organism: uncultured Thermomicrobiaceae bacterium (assembly GCA_938082375.1). Taxonomy (GTDB): domain Bacteria; phylum Chloroflexota; class Chloroflexia; order Thermomicrobiales; family Thermomicrobiaceae; genus Thermalbibacter. The sequence goes on along the minus strand of CALKCJ010000002.1, from coordinate 95 downwards.
TTGCCCTGCTCACCGCCCGGGTCGACGAGCTGACCGTCCAGGTCAGTGTCTTGGCCAGGACGGTGCAGCGCATGGCCGACGATCTGGGCAGGCTT
>CALKCJ010000001.1 GCA_938082375.1 uncultured Thermomicrobiaceae bacterium | reverse complement strand
TGAGTCGAGTTCGGCTTGCCCGAGGCGAGTGAGCGTCTTAAACGCGGCCACTGTGTGCGAGGGCGAGGGCGACCGCGCCGAGGATGATGGCGTCACCGCCGAGCTCGGCGGTGGTGAGGCGGACGCTCCGAAGCGACGCTGGATACGCGTACTGGCGCACGCGGGCCTGTAAGGGATCCATCAGCAGGGGTCCGACCTCCGCTACCGGCCCGCCAAGGATGACCGCTTCCGGATTCAACACGGTGATGAGGTTTGCTACGGCCAGGCCGAGGGTCTGCACCGTCTCGCGTACCACCAGGTCGACGGCGGGGCTAAAGGAGGCGGCTTGAAAGATCTGGCGCAGGGTGGGCTGCCGCCTGGTGAGCGTCGCTTGCGCGGGATCCGCGGGCGACTCGGCGAGGCGTTCACGCACCCGAGCCTGGATCGATGGGGCTGCGGCGTAGGCTTCCAAGTGGCCCGGCTTGCCACAGGAGCAGAGTGGGCCGCCGGTCGAGACAACCATGTGCCCGATCTCTCCCGCAGTATTACTGGCCCCGTACAGGAGGCGGCCGTCGACGACGATCCCTCCGCCGACGCCGGTGGCGAGGTGGACATAGACGAGGTTCTGACAACCGCGACCGGCTCCGAAGGCCGCCTCGCCGAGCGCCGCCGCACGCGCATCGTTGTCGAGAGTGGCCGACAGACCCAGCCGCTCTTCGAGGAGGGCGGCCAGTGGAAACTGCTCGAAGCCTGGCGCCCGGTGTGACAGCAGGGTCAGGCCTCGCTGGGGATCGACCGGCCCGCCGAAGGCGATGCCGGCAGCTTCGATCGCCGAGAGCGGGACGCCGGCCTGCTCGCAGGCCCGCTCAGCGAGATGCTGTACCGTGAGCACGGCCGTCAGCGCGTCCACTCTTCCGTCGGGGGCGTGTGCCTGTCCCCGTATGTGCCCGCTTCCATCGGCAACCACAACGCGCTGGCCATGGCCACCGATCTCGATCCCGAGCACAAGCAGGTCGAGTGCTGGCGGACGGCGCCAGAAGCGGCTGACGCTGACCTCTACCACGGCCTACCTCACCCACCGGCCCGTTCTCATGTCGCCGCCAGGTGTTCGACGGCGAGCTACGCATTGTAGCACGGAGATGGACGGGTTCAGCCCGCTTTCGAGGCGGCTGCGCGGTAGGATGATACCCGATCGTGCTTCGAGAGCTCGGAAGGTCGTCGTTCCGATGGTCGAGGGGGAAACGGTCGCAGTCACTCGAACAGTGACGCCCGCGCGAGTCAGTCCGGTGGGTGTCGTACTGGCGCTGGTGGCGGTGTTGAGCGTTGCGACCAGCGCTGTCTTCATCAGACTGGCGGGACCGGTCAGTCCCTTCGAGATCGCGTTCTGGCGCCTGGCGATTGCCTCAGCGGTGCTGGCTCCTCTCGTCTGGATCACCCGCTCATGGCCATCGATTCGAGCCGTGGGCCTCAAGCGCTTTGCCCTGTACGGGGCCATCCTTGCCGCTCACTTCGTCACGTACAACCTGGGCCTCCGCTACGCACCCGTCGCGCACGTGTTGCCACTGGTCTACACGTCCACCATTTTTATTGCCGTCCTGTCCGCGGTCGTGCTGCGGGAGCCACTCCGGCGGGCACAGCTCGTCGGCATCGCTGTCGTCATCCTCGGCGCGGGCATTCTCGCCGGGTTCGAGCCGCAGCTCAACGAGCGTGTGTTGCTGGGAGATGGGTTTGCGCTCCTGTCGGCGGTGACGTTCGCGCTGTACTCGATGGTGGGCCGTCAGCAGCGGCAGCGGGTGCCGCTGTTCGGCTATGCGGTCGGTGTGTACGCGACGGCGGCGCTGTGGACGGCACCGCCAGCAGTTCTCGCGGCCTGGTCGGCGTTTGGTGAGGGGATGACGGTCGGCTCGCGCTATTCGCTCCCGGTCATCCTCTCGCTGCTGGCATTGGGGCTGATCCCGAACGCGATCGGGCATACACTGTACAACGCGAGTGTGCGTCGGTTGAATGCGGCGGTCGCCAACGTCCTCTTTACTCAAGAAGTTACCGGCGCTATCCTGCTCGCCTGGCTGGTCCTGGGTGAAGCGCCGTCGATGAATGCGCTCATCGGTGCCGCGGTGATGCTGGCCGGCATACTGGTTGTCCTGCTCCGCTGAGTCATCAGTGTGTTACGGTAGCCAGGAGGCATCGAGGAGCTGGACGTCGACGAGCGCGCCAGCGGGCGCCTCGTTCCACTGCTCCGGGATGACTGCCAGGCCGTTCGCCAGGGCGACCGAGCTGAGAATGCCTGACCCCTGCTCGCCGACTGGGCGAGCGACGTACTCCTCACCCGCACGCTCGAGCAGCACGCGGACGAAGTGGCGCCGCTGCCCGCGATTCTCGCACGGGGCGAGCAAACGGGCGCGCACGATCGGCGGTGCCCAATCGCGGTAACCGAGCATCTTGAGGATCGCCGGCCGGCCGAACTGGAGGAATGCGACGAAGGCGGCGACCGGGTTTCCCGGGAGGCCAAGCAGCGGCACCTCGCCGATCCAGCCGAAGGCCATCGGTTTCCCGGGCTTAATGCGGACCTGCCAGAGGTCGATGCGGCCTTCGGCTTGCAGCACGTGCTTGACCAGGTCGTAGTCGCCGATCGAGACCCCGCCCGACGTCAGTATCAAGTCGACACCATGTACCCTCTGAAGGCGAAGCCGGATCTCGTCTGGCTCATCGCGGACCACACCGAGCAAGACCGGCTCGCCGCCGCTCTGCCTGACCAGCGCTGCCAAGGTGTAGTTGTTGCTGTTGCGGATCTGGCCGGGGAGCAGCTCAGGGCCGAGGTCGACAACTTCGTTGCCGGTGGCGAGGATGGCGACCCGCGGCCGCCGATGCACGGTGACCCATCTCAGGTTCAGCGAGGCCAGCAAACCGATACAGGCGGGTCGCAGGACGGTACCGGGAGGCAGTACTTCCTGCCCAGCCCTGATATCCTCGCCCGCGAGCCGCACGTTCTCGCCCGTTTTGACACGACGGAAGATGCGGATTGCGGCCGGTTGCCTGGCGCTCACCGGGCGCGGCCCGGCATCCCACTCGTCGGTCTCCTCGAAGCGAACCACGGCGTCCGCGCCCTCGGGCAAAACCGCGCCGGTCATGATACGGGCAGCCTGCCCTGGCCCGACGGCGACCGCCGGGCGGGAACCGGCCGCCACCTCGGTAACCACGCTGAGGCTCACTGGTCGCTCATAGCTCGCAGCGGCTGTATCCTCGGCCCGCACGGCGTAGCCGTCCATAGCCGAGTTCGTAAAGGGGGGCACGTCGTGGCCGGCGACGACCGGTTGGGCGAGCACGAGGCCCAGAGCCTCGAGGAGCGGGACGCGCGCTGCAGGCAGCGGCGAGACCGCAGCGAGGATGCGCTCCCGCGCCTCGTCCACGGAGAGGAGCGTTTCCACGTTTTCCCAGAGGCGGTCGGCTCGGGCATGCGGTGACGATGGGCCACGGGGGCTGGTCATCTCGGTCTCCGAGCTAGAGATGCTTCATTGCCTCGACGAGCTCGCGCACCGCAGCGGCCGAGCGGTGGAGTGCGACCCGTTCCTCTTCCGTGAGCTCGATCTCGATGACCTCCTTGACGCCGCCGGCACCCAGCTTGATCGGGACACCGACGTAGAGGCCATCGATGCCGTACTGCCCCTGGAGATAGGTGCTGCACGGCAGGATACGGTTTTCGTCCAGCAAGATCGCCTCGACCATCTCGGCGACCGAGGCTGCTGGCGCGTAGTAGGCGCTGGTGCCGAGCAGGCGAACGATCTCACCGCCGCCGTCACGCGTGCGCTCGACGATGGCGTCGATGCGCTCCTTGGGCAGGAGATGGGTAATCGGGATACCGGCGACCGTCGAGTAGCGCGGGAGTGGCACCATCGTGTCTCCGTGACCACCGAGCACGAATGCGGTCACGTCACGCGGCGAGACCCCGAGCTCCATCGCGATGAAGGTGCGAAAGCGCGCCGAATCGAGCACGCCCGCTTGCCCAACGACTCGCCGCGAGGGGAAGCCTGAAGCCTCCAGCGCAACATGGCACATCGCGTCGAGCGGGTTGGTGACCACCACGATGACCGCGCTGGGCGAGCGAGGCGCTGCCTGTTCGGTCACGCTCTTGACGATGTTCATGTTGACGCGGAGGAGGTCATCACGGCTCATCCCTGGCTTGCGCGGTGAACCGGACGTGATGACGATCACGTCCGAGTTGGCCGTGGCGTCATAGTCGTTCGCGCCGATCACGGTGCAGTCGTACCCGAGTACCGGCCCCGCCTCTAGCAGGTCGAGCGCTTTGCCTTGGGGCAGGTTCTCGACAATGTCCACCAGGACGATGTCGGCGAGGTTGCGCTGAGCCAGGTACTGAGCCGTCGTCGAGCCGACCATGCCAGCACCGATAATGGTCACTTTGGGCCTCATCAGCCCACCCCTTCCGCTCGTCTTCCGGGCTTCCTCACTGCACCCCAGGGCATGATAGCATACCCCCTACCGGAGTGAATGGACTCTCACACTTCCCCGGTCTGACCGGTAGAATCCTGAGAGTAGCAGGTGGTGCTGCGGGTCGCCGCTAGGAAAGGAGCCGAGCCATCGAGGCTCTCCCACGCCGTGTCATCTTGATCGGCCTTAGCGGGACGGGAAAGTCGAGCCTTGCGCCTCTGCTTGCGGAGCGGCTCGGTTTCGCGTCGATCGATACCGACGCAATGGTCGAGGCGCGCTTCGGGTGCTCGATCCCGGAGATCTTCGAGCGTTTCGGCGAACCGGTGTTTCGTGCTGCCGAGCGGCAGGTGCTACTGGCTGCATGCGCGCGAGATCACGTCGTCGTTGCCACCGGAGGTGGCATCGTGTTAGACGAGGCGAACTGGGTAGCCATGCGGCCCGGGAGCGTGATCGTCCACCTGCGTGCGAGTCCACAGACGATCGCTGAGCGGCTACAACGCCAATTGGAGAGTGACCCTCGCGTGGTGCGCCCTTTGCTTCGCGGCGACAATCCGGCGCAGCGGATCGCTACGCTCTGGCGGGAACGCGCTGCCTTCTACGCTCGAGCCGACCTCGCGGTACAGACGGACGGAATGTCGCTCGAAGCGATCGTGCACGAGCTCGAAGCGGCTGTCCGGTCGCGCGCAGGGATGGGGACGGTGCCAGTCGCCTCGATCGGGGGCGCCACTGGCCGATCTGATATCTACGTCGCGCCGGGCCTTTTGGCCGAACTGGGCCGGCTGGCGCGATCGCGCTGGCCCGCTGCGCGGGCTGCCTTCGTGGTCGGCGACGCGGCGGTCTGGGAGCACTGGGGAACGGCGGTCTGCCAGGCCTTGGAAACGCACGAGTTCGAGGTTCGCTCGACGACGGTCCCGCCTGGCGAGGCAAGCAAATCGCTAGCGGAGGCGGAGCGGCTGCTGGACTGGCTGCTCGAACACCGGATCGACCGAGGAGACATCGTCGTCGTGGTCGGCGGCGGGGTCGTCGGAGACCTCGGCGGACTGGTGGCATCGCTGGTTCTGCGTGGGGTTGGCCTGGTGCAGGTACCGACGAGCTTGCTGGCCATGGTCGATGCCAGTGTGGGAGGCAAGACTGCGGTGAACCACCCGCGAGGGAAGAACCTGATCGGCACCTTCTACCAGCCGCACCTCGTCGTCGCCGATCCGCTGGTGCTGCGCACACTGCCGGACGCCGAGCTCCGCTCCGGGTGGGCTGAAATCGTCAAGCATGCGATGATCGAGGTCACCGCGACCGGACAACGCCCGGGCGTCTTACTCTCGTTGCTGGAAGGGGCGTGCCTCGAGCAGGTCGAGTTCGAGCCGAGCTGGCTTGCGCGTGTGGTCGGGCGGAACATCGAGATCAAGGCGGCGGTCGTCCAGGCGGATGAGCGGGAGGCCGGCCTGCGCCGGATCCTCAACTATGGACACACTTTAGGTCACGCGATCGAAGCTGCTGGATACCGGTACCGGCACGGCGAAGCGGTGGCGCTCGGGATGCGGGCGGCCGCGAGGATGGCGGCCGCGCTCGGCTATACCGATCAGGGGTTGGTGGAGCGCCAAGATCGGCTGTTAGATCGACTGGGTCTGCCGCATTCGTTCGAGGGCAGCGTGGAGGAGGTGCTCGAGCGCCTGGCCTACGACAAGAAGGCGGTACACGGAGAGTTGACCTGGATCCTGCCGGTTCGTCCGGGCGAGGTGATCGTCACGCGCGATGTCCCGCGTGAGGAAGTACTCGGCGCGCTCGCTGAACTCGTGCGGGCCAGCCGGACGGCGTAGATTGTCCACGGACAGACGGTATGGTATAGTCGCGGAAAAGCGAATAGGGCTCCTCTTATCCAGAGTGGTGGAGGGAACGGCCCGAGGAAGCCCGGCAACCGGCAGCGGTGCTGCACGGTGCCAAGTCCGCCGGCGGCGGTCGTCTGGAGGACGCGTACGGCGCGGGGTAGAGCCGAGGAGCCGCGCTGGCGCCGTCGGGAGATGAGTAGGAGCCGCGATTCTACGGCTTCTCTCGGGGAAGCCATTTTTGTGTGGCGAGGCAAGTCGTGGCAGGTGCGATCCGGCCGATAAGATGGGACGGCGAGGCGCTCCTCCTGCTCGATCAGACACGGTTGCCGCACGAGGAGCGGTGGCTGCGCTGCGTCACCGTCGATGAGGTTGCGGCCGCCATCCGCGAGATGCGGGTGCGAGGGGCACCGGCGATCGGGCTGGCAGCGGCGGCAGGCATGGCGCTGGCGGCGGCCGCGGCGGCGCGGGAAGGCCGCAATCTCGCCGAGGCGCTCCGGCGGGCCGGCGCAACGCTCCGGGCGACGCGACCGACGGCGGTGAACCTGTTCTGGGCCCTCGACCGGGCCTGGGAAGTGGCCAGCGTGACTCCCGATGCCCGAGAGGTCGCGGAGCGGTTGAGTGGGCTGGTCGCTGCGCTACTCGACCAACAGCTGGAGAGCGACCTGGCGATCGCCGAGCACGGAGCGGCGCTCCTACCGGCAGGAGCTCGGGTACTGACGCACTGCAACACCGGTGCTCTCGCGACCGGGGGCTACGGTACCGCGCTCGGGATCGTCCGGCGGGCGCACGAGTTGGGGAAGCTCGCCATCGTCTACGTCGACGAGAGCCGGCCCCGGCTTCAGGGCGCCCGCCTGACCGCGTGGGAGCTGCTACGGGCCGGTGTACCGTTCCGCCTGCTGGTCGACGCGGCGGCGTCGAGCCTGCTTGCTCGGGGGATGGTCGACGCGGTCGTCGTCGGAGCCGACCGGATCGCGGCGAACGGCGATGTCGCCAATAAGATCGGGACGCTGGCGCTGGCGCTGGCTGCTTGGCGCTATGGTATTCCGTTCTTCGTCGCGGCGCCGCTCAGCACGTTCGACCTCGCGACGCCGAACGGGGCGTCGATCGAGATTGAAGAGCGCGACGCCGGAGAAGTGCTCTACGTCGGCAAGGAACGTGTGGCCCCAGAGGGGAGCCCTGTCTTCAACCCGGCATTCGATGTCACCCCGGCGGCGCTGATCACTGCAATCGTCACGGAGGCTGGCGTCGTGGCGTCTCCGGTGGGTGAGCGGATGCCCGCGCTGGCCGAGGAACTCGTGCCGAGACGGCATTCCTCGTGCGGCCGGTAGGGCATGTGATGGCACCCACGGCCTGGAACGAGACTGGCGCCTGGGTGCCGATGGAGGGAAGGCGATGACGGGGACGGCAGAGGCGCGCTACGACATCCGAGACATCACGTTGGCCGAGCTTGGGCGCCAGCGGATCGCCTGGGCCGCTCGTGAGATGCCGGTGTTACGGCAGATCCAGGAACGGTTCCAGCGAGAGCGACCGCTCGACGGTCTCCGTATTGTCGCCTGCGTCCATGTGACCACCGAGACGGCGAACCTGGGCTATACCTTGCGTGCAGGTGGAGCGGAAGTCGCCATCTGCGCGAGCAACCCGCTTTCGACGCAGGACGACGTGGCTGCGGCGCTGGTCGCAGACGGTTTCGCAGTCTACGCTATCAAGGGGGAGGATCACCAGACCTATTACCGGCACATCCACCAGGCGCTGGATCATCGCCCCCATATCGTGATCGATGACGGTGCCGACGTGGTCAGCACGCTCCATCGGGATCGGCGCGAGCTGCTCCAGGACGTCTTCGGCTCGACCGAGGAGACGACCACCGGTGTGATCAGGCTCAAAGCGATGGCTCGGGACGACGTGCTCGCCTTTCCGGTCATCGCGGTGAACGATGCTGACACCAAGCACCTATTCGACAACCGTTACGGTACTGGCCAGAGCACCATCGACGCCATCCTACGAGCGACCAACATGTTGCTCGCAGGCAAGACGGTCGTCGTGGCCGGCTACGGCTGGTGCGGCCGCGGGATCGCGATGCGGGCACGAGGGATGGGCGCGCGGGTGATCGTGACTGAGGTGAGCCCGATCCGCGCGTTAGAAGCGCTGATGGACGGGTACCAGGTGATGAGCATGCGCCAGGCGGCGCCGCTCGGCGACCTGTTCATTACCGCCACCGGTAACCGCCACGTGATCGACCGCGAGCATTTCCGGCTCATGAAGGACGGGGCGATCGTCTGCAACGCGGGTCACTTCAACGTGGAGATCAACCTGCAGGCGCTGGAGGAGCTGGCCATAGGTGGCCGGCACCAGCTCCGGCCGCTGGTCGAGGAGTACCGGCTCGCTGGTGGACGGGGGATCGTGGTCCTTGCCGAGGGACGGCTGGTGAACCTGGCGGCGGCGGAGGGGCACCCCGCCAGCGTCATGGACATGAGCTTCGCGAACCAGGCGCTGGCCTGTGCCTATCTGGCCGAGCACCACCACCAGCTCGAGGCGACCGTCTATCCTGTTCCGGAGGAGATCGACCGGGAGGTCGCGCGCCTGAAGCTGGCGAGTATGGGCATCACGATCGATGAGTTGACCGACGAGCAGATTGCCTACTTGCGCTCGTGGCAACAGGGCACGTGAGTGGTGTGACAAGCGGCGCAGCGGTCGCTCACGAAGGATGAGCAGTGAGCGTGCGTGCCAGAGTGAGGGAACGGCCGTGACGACGAGCATGGTGCGAGCTGCCAAAACCTTCTTTACGTCAGAGTCAGTGACCGAGGGACATCCAGACAAACTCTGCGATCAGGTCTCGGATGCCGTCCTCGATGCGGTTCTGGCCGCCGATCCCGATGGGCGCGTGGCCTGCGAGACGGCGACGACGACCGGGCTGATGATCGTGATCGGCGAGATTACCACCACGGCAGCGCTCGATATCCCCCAGATCGCTCGCAGCGTCGTCTTGGAGGCAGGCTATACCGATTCGGAGTACGGCCTCGACGGCCGTACCATGGGAGTGATCACGTCCATCAAAGAGCAGGCGCACGAGATCGCAAGGGGAGTCGCACAGGCCCTCGAGACGCGAGCTGGCCGCGCTACTGACCCGTTCGATCGCATCGGAGCCGGCGACCAGGGGATGATGATCGGCTTCGCATGCACCGAGACACCGGATTTGATGCCGATGCCGATCGCTCTTGCGCACGGGCTGACGCGGCGTCTGGCCCGGGTGCGCAAGCTCGGGATACTGCCCTACTTGCGACCGGACGGGAAAAGCCAGGTCACCGTCGAGTATCGGCACGGGGTGCCTGCCCGTGTCGATACCGTCGTCCTCTCCGCGCAGCACGATCCGGACATCCCGCCCAAGCGCCTCCAAGACGACCTCATGGAGGTCGTCATCCGCGAGGTGATCCCGGTTCACCTACTCGACCGTGAGACCCGCATCCTGATCAACCCCAGTGGCAGCTTCGTCGTCGGTGGGCCGATGGCCGACGCTGGGATGACTGGGCGGAAGATCATGGTCGATACCTATGGCGGGATGGCCCGCCACGGTGGCGGGGCTTTCTCAGGGAAGGATCCGACGAAGGTCGACCGCTCTGGCGCCTATGCCGCGCGGTACGTGGCCAAGAACGTGGTGGCTGCTGGTCTCGCTGACCGCTTCGAGATCCAGGTCTCCTACGCGATCGGTGTCGCTCACCCGCTGGCGATCCACATCGAGACCTTCGGCACGGCTCACATCGAGGAGGAGCGGATCGACGAGTTAGTGCGGCGACATTTCGACTTCAGGCCGGCAGCGATCATTCACAACCTCAATCTCCTACGCCCGATCTATCGCCAGGTGGCCGCATACGGCCATTTCGGCCGGTCGGATTTGGATCTCCCGTGGGAACGACTGGACAAGGTCGAGGTGTTGCGGTACGAGGCAGGCCTCGCACAGACCCGTGTCTAGGTGGTGACTCCGGACGCTGGGCGGAGGGCTAGGCCATGCGCCGCGCACTGATCACCGGCGCCTCGGGATTTGCCGGGCGGCACCTTGCCCGTCGGCTGGCATCGTCCGGTGCCTGGGAGGTGATCGGCCTCTCGGCCCGCCCGCACACGCCTGGCCCCGAGCTCCACCACCACCTCGCCTGTGACTTGCTCAACAGTGACCTCACCCGCCGGACACTCGCACACTGGCGTCCTGACGTGATCTTCCACCTCGCTGCCGCCAGCTACGTGCCGCGCTCCTTCGCTGATCCTGCGGGCACGTTGGTGAACAACGCCGTCGGGCAGATCAACCTGCTGGAAGGTGCCAGGCTGCTCGACCCGATGCCGACAGTACTCGTCGTGAGCTCATCCGACGTCTACGGACTGGTTCATCCGGAAGAGCTGCCGGTGACCGAAGCGCAGCCGTTCCGCCCGATCAGCCCGTACGGTGTCAGCAAGGTGGCGCAGGACATGCTCGGGCTGCAGTACCACCTGAGCTACAGGATGCCGATCGTCCGCGTGCGGCCGTTCAGCCACATTGGGCCGGAGCAGAGCGACCGCTTCGCCATCGCGAGCTTCGCTCGCCAGATCGCTGAGGCCGAGGCGGGCTTGGCTCCACCAGTCTTGCTGGTTGGCAACCTGGACGTCGAGCGTGACTTGCTCGACGTGCGCGACGTGGTGCGAGCCTATGAGATGGTCGCGCGGTCCGACTTGGCGGGGCGCGTCTTCAACATCGCCAGCGGCCGCTCCTGGCGCCTGAGGGAGATCGTTGAGCGCTTGCGTGGGTTGGCTGCGGTGCCGATCGAAGTCCGCCAGGATCCGGCGCGGTTGCGTCCGGCTGACATCGCGGTGCTGCGCGGCGACGCGACTGCGCTGCGAGAGGCGATTGGTTGGGCGCCGGAGATACCGCTAGAGCAAACGCTCGCCGACACGCTCGACTACTGGAGGAAGACGATACGCCGCTGCCGTAGTGGTAGCGAGCGCCCGTAGTGCCTCGCCGCCCCAGACCGCCACCAACACGCCCGACCTACGGTTCGACCTCTACTAGCAAGACGCCGTCACGCACCGGAAGCCCGACAGCCCGCGGCTGCGAACGGGCACGCGCCTCTGTAGCAGCGCGACACCAGCGGAGCAGCCGGCGAACGGTGACCCGCGGCTGGCCAGGTGAAGCATAGACCGGCCGGTAGCCGAGGGGGATCACACCCCTGAGGAAATGCACCGCGCGCCAGGCAACCCATTCCGGCGTGATCTCGAGGTCGCGTGTGCGAGGCCAGGAGAAATAGCTCGCACTTTCCGCAACCTGCGGGAGCATCTGCGCCTGTCCACGAGCCATACGCTCGAGCGCCCGCACCAGCAGCCTTGCCCCGATGGCAGCAGCTTGCCATTCCAGGTGGTCACCTGGAAGCCCGAGTGGTACGTCGAAGCGGGCCTGCTCCAGAATCGGGCCTGCGTCCAGTTCGGGCGTGATCTGATGGACGGTGACCCCGGTGCGCAGGCGTCCATGTCGGTATACCCAGAAGAGCGGGTCGGGGCCACGGTACGCCGGCAGTGCCGAAGGGTGCACGTTGAGCCCGCCCAGAGAAGCCAGGGCGACGAGCTCCTTTGGGATGCGCCAGGGAAAACAGGAGACGATGAGGATGTCAGGGGCGAGGTCGGCCAGGGCCTCGAGTACCTGCGGATGCCGCACGGTACCGGTCTCGAGGACGGGTACGCGGTACGCGCTGGCAAGTTGCTCGAGCGTCGGTTCGGCCACCGCGGTCACGATGGGAAGCAGTGCCCGTGCACGGATCGGCAACGGCTGGTCGCTGCGGTGTGGTGGAGCAGGTGTGACGATCGCGGCGACCGGGAATCCCGCTGCCAGCAAAGCCCGGAGCGGCAGGGCGCTGAGGCGACAGCTCCGGCCAAAGAACAGGACTCTCGGTAGTAGAGGCGGATGAGCCAGGGCATTGCTGTTTGACACCTGATTACCGCTCCTTTAGGCTTGCGGTGGTTGCCGGAATGTGAGCTTGCGAGGTGACGTCGATGCCCCGCATGGTTCAGTGTGCCAAGCTCGGTCGGTTGTTGCCCGGCCTGGAGAAGCCGCCATTTCCCGGACCGCTGGGTGAGCGGATCTACAATGAGATCTCTCAGCAAGCGTGGGAGATGTGGCGCGAATACCAGACCATCATCATCAACCACTATGGGTTGAATCCCGCCGATCCCGACGACCGGAAGCTGCTCCGCGCTGAGATGGAGGAGTTCTTCTTTGGTGAAGCCGCCGCGATGCCCGAGGGCTGGGTGCCGGAAGGCGCCCGCGGCGGCGCACCGACCAAAGGGGCTCCTGCTCGTAAAAAGTAAGCTTCGAGCTCGCCCTAGCGTCTCGCTGCCGTGACCGGATGCAGCCGGATTTCCGGCGTGATCCGGAACGACAGGCAGCGGTGTGCGGTACGGAGCGTCGTTTCGACGTCGGCAGGCGTCTGGCCGCGGGCGAAGATAAAGCCAAGGTAGCTCGCACCTTCCGGCAGAGGTACCAGCGGGTGATTCAGCTTCGCCGTGATCTCGATCCCTGTCACGCCGGGTACCCGACGCGCCGCCTCGATTCCCTCGACGCGGCGGAGGATGCCAGCGCCAGGGATCGGGATCATCATCACCCCGACAGCTTCGCCTCGCCGCTCGAAGGAATCGATCGGCTCGCCGATGGCGTGTGCCAAAATCAGCTCTTCGAGCGACATGCCAGTCCCGAACTCGAGGATCGTTGAGCACAGCCCACCGATCGAACGACCAGCGACCTCGATCAGCCAGGGTCCCACCTGGTTGATCCGCAGCTCCGCATGCACAGGGCCGGTGCGCAGGCCGAGCGCCTCAGCGGCACGAGCCGTGCACTCGGCGATCGCTTGCTGTGTCTGCTCGGGCAGGCGGGAAGGGGTAACATAAATCGTCTCCTCGAAGAAGGGACCATCGAGCGGGTCGGGCTTGTCGAAGAGCGCTAACACCTGGAGCTCTCCCCCGGTCAGCAATCCTTCGAGTGCCACTTCGAAACCTGGTACATAGGACTCGACCAGGATCACGGCCCTCTCCAGGTCGGCGCCGTCACTCGCGATGATCCGCTGCACGCGCTCGAACGCCGCGATGAATTGCTCCGGGTCGTCGGCGCGGATCACTCCTCGGCTGCCAGAGAGCAACGTCGGCTTCACCACGCACGGGTACTCGATCTGATGGGCGAGAGGGCGGGGGTCAGCCGCAGCCGGATAGGGCGTGAACGACGGTACCGGTACATCACAGGCGTGGAGTCGTTCGCGCATGCACAGCTTGTCACGGGCGGCCAGCGCAGCATCCGGGTCGTTGTGAGCCAGTCCCAGCCGCGACGCGACGAGCGCTGCCAACAGCGTGGCGCTGTCGTCGACCGGTACCACGGCAGCGACGGGTCGCTGCTGCACCAATTCGACGATGCGCGCCGTAGCCGCTTGTGGCTGGCTGAAGTCGACTGCTTCTGGCCAGCGCCATTCACGCGCCAAAGCCTCTGGAGTGTCCACGATCTGCAGTACCTCGAGCCCCAACCGTTCGGCCGCAGCGAGGAATGCTGGCGTGCGGTAGCTCGTCGGGGAGGACAAAAGCGCGATACGGCGACGTCGCGTCGTGCCACCCTGATGCGAGTCCATCACCACTCCTGCAAACCTTTGCGCCGCGCATCCGACCGCACACAATGAGAAGTTTACCGCCGCGCCTGCTGCGGAGGTGCTCGCTGCGGGGCAGGCTCTCCGCCCGAGCGTGCAACTTTGGCGGAAGAGGGTGGGGCAGCGGATGCCTCTACAGCCTTATCTTGGAGAGGAAAGGCGCTCTTCCACGGACGCCCGGGCGGAGCCGAAAGAGGGCGCCAGCGCCGGGCCCCTCGGCCGGCTTGTTGTCTCCGCCAGCGGTGGTGACGTAGAGATCGGAGTAGTCCGGCCCACCGAAGATGGCGCTGGAGACCTTCCGAGCGGGAAACGCGATGCGCCGGTCGACCTCGCCAGTGGGGGTATAGCGGTAGAGCGCGCCGTCATCCCAGCGTGCTGACCAGACATACCCCTGGCTATCCACGGTCAGGCCATCGGGCACACCGCGGTCAGGAGGCGTCTCGACCCACACTCGCTGGTTCGTCAATGCTCCCGTGGCCTGGTCGTAGTCGAAGAGGTAGATGCTGCGGCGCACCGAGTCGGTGAAGTACATCTGCCTGAGGTCGGGAGTGAAGTCCATGCCGTTGGGGATGCCGACGGCATCGAGCACGACGCTCAGCGATCCGTCGAGGTCGAGGCGGTAGAGGCGGCCTGGCCGGTCAGGTGTCGCCATGGTGCCGCCGTAGACGCGGCCGAGCGGATCTGCGACGACGTCGTTAAAGCGGGTGTGGCGCTCCTCGGAGATCTCGTCGATGAGTGTGGTCAGGCGGCCATTTTGCCAGGTCTTGATCGCGCCGCGGGCCATGAACAGGAGCAGAGCCCCGTCGGCCTGGACAGTAAAACCCCCGATCGCCTCCCCAGCTTCATAGACCTGCTCGTGCTGGCCGGAGACAGGGTCGTAACAGAAGAGCCGACCGGTCGGGATGTCGACCCAGTAGACACGCCCCTCGAGTGGGTGCCACATCGGCCCCTCGCCAACGACGCACGCGTAGTCGGCGATCAGTTCGAGCTCCTGCACGGCGGAATCCTCCATTCTCTCAGTCCTCGCTTGAGCGCGACGATGCCCAGGAGCGGCTGTGCTATTATCGCACCCTGGCAGCGTTGTAGCGCACCTGCGCGGTGAGGAGGGAGCGAAGCGGAGGGAGCGATGCACGAAGCCGAACTGTACCACCTAGACCAGCAGTATGCGGCGGCCTTGTTGCGGCCCGTGGTTGCCACGCTCGCCGAGCTCGAGCGCCGGCTGGAGCACTACCGGTTCCGCGTGAGGATAGCGCCTGAAGATCGGGCGGCGATCGAGGCGGCAGGTCGAGCGCTAACGGAGGCGCGTCGAGAACTGGAACAGATCTGGCAGCAGCGAGTAGAGGTCGGCGCCTGGAAGCGGACATCGGGGTAGAAGCCATGGCGGAGCGGAAGAAGCGGGTGCTGATCACCGGCGCGGCTGGGCGGATCGGGCGGGACCTGGCCTCTCGGTTACATGACCGCTACGAGTTACGCCTACATTTTCACCGCGTCGTCCCTGACGACTTACGGCACCTCGAGCACGTGGTCGGCGATGTTGCCGACTACGACTCGATCGCTTCAGCGTTCGAGGGGGTGGACGCTGTCGTCCACCTGGCCGCTGACCCCCGCACGTTCGCCCCCTGGGAGAGCGTGCTGCACGCGAACATCATCGGGACCTATAACGTCTTCGAGGCGGCACGGCAGGCGGGTGTGCGCAAGATCGTCTTCGCCTCGACGAACCACGTGATGGGCATGTACGACCGCGACCAGCAGTGGCCGGTCTACTCTCACCAGCCGGTTCGGCCCGACTCGCTCTACGGTGTCTCCAAGGCATTCGGAGAGGCTCTCGGGCGCTACTATGCCGATCGATACGGGATCTCGGTCATCTGCCTGCGTATCGGCTGGTTCTTACCGGAGCCGAGGGACGAGATTAGCCGGTGGATGTGGCTGAGCCCGCGCGACTGTGCCCAGGTGATCTGGCGTGCCATCGAGACCGATCTGGGCTTCGGCATCTTTTACGCTATCTCCGCTAACTCGCAGCGCCACTGGGACATCACTGACACCATGGAGAAGCTGGGCTACCGCCCGGAGGACGACGCGGAGCGGTACTTCGCGCCGGAGTGAGGGGTTCACGTCCTGGATCCACATAGCAGCGCAAGCATCTACGCGCTCGCACCTATGGTCGAGACGAAAGAAAGAACGACGCGTGGAAGCCACTCGTCATGCGCTCTCGCGCATCGACGACAGCGTTGCTCGAAATGTTTGCCGCGCCGCCTAGAGAGCACGGGGAGCAGACTAAACTGCCGCTTGGCCGCGGGCCAGTGCCCGCACTGCCTCCTGCAGGCCGCGCATGTAGCCGATCGCGTAGAGACGACCCAGCATCTGATAGCCAGGCTGGTCGTTCGGCTCGCCTTCCATGGTCGGCACGTGGTCGGGGCGCATCACACCGGTGAAGCCCACCTCGTTGTAGGTACGCATCGCCTCAAACATATCGGTCTGGCCGTCATCGTGGAAGGTCTCGACAAACTTCTCCGGCCGGCCACGGACGTCGCGGAAATGGACAAAGTGGATTGCGCCGCGCCGGCCGAAGTGCCGGATCCAGGTGGGGATATCGACCCCCATCGTCGAGAACGTGCCTTGGCAGAAGGTCATGCCGTTGCACGGGTTCGGGACCAGTTCAATGGCGCGCTGCATGGCTTCGGGCGTGACCAGGATCCGGGCGATGCCGCGCAGCGAGGGAACTGGTGGGTCGTCCGGATGGAGCGCAAGCCGGACGCCGGCCTCCTCGGCTACCGGCACCACCGCCTTCAGGAAGTAGGTGAGCGTATCCCAGAGCCGCTCGGCGCTGACTTCGCCAGCCTCGGTTAATCCTGCCCGTTGCATCAGCTCGTGGTCGTAGCTCGTGACCAGCGCGCCGCCACGTGTGGGGGTGGTCGTTGAGGTGCGCGCCCAGTTGATCACCGCCATCCAGTTCCAGCACAACACCGGGATGCCGAGCCGGCCCATGTTGCGAATCTGCGTCTGAAACCATTCGATCTCCTCATCGCGGCCGGGTAGGCCGAGCCGAGCCCGGTGCAGCGGCGGCGACGACTCAATCACGCTGATGGTCAGCCCGGCGTCGGCGAAGCGCTGCTGCATGTGCAGGAGCGGCAAAAAGTCCCAGGGGCGATGCTCGGGTGGCGGGATGTCGCGTGGCACAATCGGCTGCGGCGCACCCGGCTGCGACCAGGCCAGATGTGCGCCGGAGACGGGAAACGGCAGCGTCGTCACTGCATGGGTGACTCCGAGCTGGAGCGCCAGCCGCCAGCGCTCGTGCGGAAAGGGTGGGAGAATCAGCGCGAGTTCCATGCTGGTCGACCTCCCTCAAGAGACCTCGCCGAAGAATGTCGAACCCGGCTTGAGATGGGCGCGTGCGACGTCCTCGTTGAGTTCCAGTCCGTGCCCGGGCTTGTCGCTGAGCTGGATGAAGCCGTCTCGGATTACCGGCCCGTCGAGCACGAGGTCGTCCCACCAGGGGACATCGAGAGCGTGAAACTCGATGACGAGGAAGTTCGGGATCGCCGCGCAGACGTGGGCCGCAGCGACGGTGCCGATCGGGCTGGAGACGTTGTGTGGCGCGACCGGGATGTAGTACGTGTCGGCCTGGTCGGCGACCTTGCGGCCCTCGAGCAAGCCACCCATCTTCGGGATGTCGGGAGCGACGATGTCGGCGGCCTGTTTTTGAATGAGCTCGCGGTAACCGTGCTTTCGGTAGAGGTTCTCGCCAGTGCAGATCGGCGTGCGAGTACTGGCCGTGACCTTGGCCAGCGCGTCGATGTTCTCCGGCGGAACGGGATCTTCGAGCCAGAGCAGGTCATACGGCTCCAGGGCTTGGGCCAGCAGGATCGCATCGTTGACGTTGTACTTCCAATGGCAGTCCATGGCCAGCATGACGTCGGGGCCGACTGCCTCCCGGATAGCAGCCACGCGGGCCTCCATGAACCGGCGCTCCGCTGTGGAGATCGTCCGGTTGTACGGCTCGTACCACCAGCGGCGAGGATCGGGATCGTCTGAGATATCGCGGGTATACGGGTTCTGAATGTCCAGGTCGAACTTCAGCGCGGTGAAGCCAGCGGCGACTACCCGGCGCGCCTTCTCGGCGTCGGACTCCGGTGTCCCTTCCTCACCGGCGTGACAGTCGGCGTAGACGCGGATCTTGTCTCGGAACCGGCCACCGAAGAGGTTGTAGATCGGGGTCTCCAGCGCGCGGGCGACCAGATCCCAGAGCGCGATCTCGATCCCACTGATAGCGGTCACCGTCGCGCCGGCCAGCGAGCCCGCGCCGGAGAGTCCGCGGATCATCTTCTCGTACAGCCGTGCGATGTTGAACGGGTTCTCGCCGATGATCAGCCGCTTGGCGGCGTGAACCAGCTCCTCGACACCAGCGCCCCAGTATGCTTCTCCGAGGCCGGTTAAGCCTTCGTCGGTGTAGACGCGGACGAGCACCCAATCGAAATTGCCAGCGATCACCGCGGTGCGAACGTCTGTAATGCGCAACGACCTCTCCCTTCCTGCTGTCGTCTTGCTCCAGCATACGCAGGAGAACCACAGTTCGCCTGCTGCCTGTGACCGCAGAATGCGGCACGCGATCGTCTTCTGCCAGTCTCCTGCTCGACCGGTAACGCGGGCGCTGGCCTTGGGCGGATCCAGCAGTGCCTATGACGCGCACTGGTTAAACACCCCGCCGCGTCCTCGGGTTAGCCAGTTCGTCCAGCCCGGCCGAGATGGCGAACAGCCCGACGAAGACCATGATAATGATGACGACGGGTGGCATGAACCACCACCACATGCCGTGAAGCAGTGCTGCGTAGTAGGTGACCCAGTAGATCGTCATGCCGAGCGTATTGGCCTCGATTGGCCCCAAGCCGATGACTTCTAGGCCGATCGAAGCAAGGATAGCGGCGCCCACTGCCCCCACGAAGGTTGCCGCCAGGTAGGGCAAGAGGTTGGGCATGATTTCGAAGAAGATGATCTGCCGGTTGCTCGCGCCGGACAGGCGGGCGACCTGAATATAGGCGCGCTCCTTGATAGAGAGAACCTGGGACCGGATCGTACGCGTGGGCCAGAGCCAGGAGAGCGAGGCGACTACCAGTGCCATCTGGCTGACCGATAGGCTCGAGCGGACGGAGACAGCCAGGAGAATCAGCACGAGAAGCGTGGGGATTGTCAGCCCAACATCGACGAGTCCGCGGATGACGCTATCCACCACGCCGCCGTAGTAGGCACTGGTAAGAGCTAAGACTGTGCCGATGGCAACCCCGATGAAGCCGGCTAGCAACCCGATGTAGAGCGTGAGCGGCGTGCCCACAATCATCACTGCCAGCAGGTCGCGCCCCTGTCGGTCGGTACCGAGCGGATGTTCCCAGGACGGCGGGCGGTTCGGCGGTGCGGAGAGCGGTGCTGCGAGAGAGGTGTCCCAGAGCAGCCGGCCCAGGCCAGCGAAGAGCAACACGAGCAGCAGCAAGCACAGCCCGACGACCAGGCTTCGGTTACGGCGCATGTAGCGTAGCATCGCTCAGTCTCCGTCTCACGCGCGCTGGTAGGTGATGCGCGGATCGAGTAGTGGGTAGATCAGATCCAAAACCAGTGTGGCCAGGGTCACCCCGAGCACGATGGTGAAAACGATCCCCTGGATTAGGAAATAGTCGAACTGCCGGATCGCGTGGTAGAGCGTGGTACCAATCCCAGGATAGGAGAAGATCACCTCGACCAATAGCGCACCCGACAGCACATGGCCAAGCGCCAGGCCGAGGGAGGTGGTCTGCGGGAGCAACGCGTTGCGGATCGCGTAGGTAAAGAAGAGGGTGCTGCTCTTGAGGCCGGCCGCCTCGGCGAAGGTCATGTAGTCCTCCCCCTCGACGGTCACCATCATCCCGCGCATGCCCAGTGCCCAGAAACCGAGCGAGGCGAGCAGGATCGAGAGCGCAGGCAGGATCGAGTGTTTGAGCACGTCCAAGGCGAAGTTCAGGGTCAGCGCTGGGAACGTGCCCGGCGTGTAACCCCCGAAGAGCGGGAACAGCTTGAGCCGGAACGCGAAGAGGTAGATCAAGCACAGCCCGAGCAGGAAGTACGGGATGGCCGAGAGGGTGAGGAGCGGGGGGAAAAGGTACTGGACGAAGCGCGGCGAGCGAGGCCAGGCGAGGAGCGCGCCGAGGATCGAGCCGATCACGAACGCGAGCAGGGTCGTCGTGAGCAACAGGCCGACCGTCCACGGGATCGAGTCGGCCATAATGCCCATCACCGTTCGGGGGTAGTTCGCGATGGAATAGCCGAAATCTAAGCGCGCGACGTCGCCGAGGTAGGTCAGGTATTGCACCCAGAGCGGCCTATCGAGACCGAACTTTTGCTCGTACTCCTCGACCATCTGCTGAATGCCGGTGTGGACGTAGCCACCGGCCGCCGCCTGCTGGATGAGCTTGTCACGGATCGGATCTTTGCCTGAGAGCCGGGGGAGGAAAAAGTTCAGGGTGGCCGCAGCCCAGACGACGATGACGAAGAGAACCAGCCGTCTCACGATGTAATCGAGGCGCATCGCTTACCCTACCCCAGGGGCGACCCAACCCACCGGCTCTCAGAGGCCGTGAGCACTCGCCGCCGCTCCGTTGTTCTCGCACTCTCTGCAGAAGATGACGTGTGAGTCGTTCCTTCCGAACGATTTCGTCCACGCTCCCAGCTACTGAGTCGGTTCTAGTTCGTTGAGAATGAGCTGGAACGTCAGGTGCCAGAAGGCACCATTGACATACGGGTTGTCGCGGGTCGGCCAGTTCTTCCAGTAGGTCGTGTTCATCGGGATCCGGTGGAACCACTTCTGGATCGGGATGTCCGGCAGCTCCGGGAGCCAGATCTCCATAGCCCGACGCCACTGATCCATGATCTTGTCGGTCTGCTCTGGCGGCGTGACGGCCATCTCGTCGACGATCTTGTCGAACTGGTCGTTGTGCCAGCGCGAGAAGTTGACCTGGTGGCCACCAGGCACCGCCTCCGTCACCGACTGGTAAAGACGCAGCGTGAAGTAGGGATCGACGCCGATGCTCCCGCCATGGCCGAAGAGCGATGCGTTGTAATCGCCCTTGCCGAAGCGGTCGAAGAAGTCAGGCGGCATGGCATAAGACGACTGGACGCCCTGGCGCCGCAGCATCTCGGCGATCACCGGGCCGATATCGGCCATCACTGTAAAGCTCTCGATCGGCACGTCGAGGACTTTGCCGTTCTTCTCCCAGAACCCCTGGGCGTTCTTCTGCCAGCCCTTGCCTTGGAGCAGCGCGGCACCCTTCGCCGGGTTGAACTCGTTCGTCGGGTATTGTTGGAGAAGATCCTGGACGGCGTCGAAGAAGGGCAACAGGCCTGGATAGGTGGGCATCGGCAGGACGGCTGGCTCGCCTGCACCGCCGAGGGCCACCTCGATGAGCTGCTTGCGGTCGATGAAGTAGCTCAGCGCCCAGCGGACGTCCTTGTCGTTGTACGGCTCCCGCTCGTTATTCACGTAGAGGGACGTGGGCCACCAGTCCTCGTAGCCATATGGGGGATCCTTGAAGGTGTGCGTAATGATGGCTGGGTTTTGGGCGAGAATCGTCTCCATGGTCAGCGGCCGTAAGTCGAGCGAGCAGTCGATCTCGTTGGCGATCAACTGCTGGGCTACCTGGGTCTCCTGGGTGAACGGGAGATAGATGACGCGCTCAACCCGCGGCTTCTGGCGGACGAGTCCCTGCTTGACGGCCCACCATTCGTCCTCGCGGAGATCGATCACCTTCTGCTCGGGCGATGAGAAGACGACTTTCCACGGCCCGGTCGTGACCGGCCAGCCCTTATCCAGGTCGTAGGCGGTGAAGGTCGTCCAGTCCTGACCCTCGAAGATGTGCTTGGGAACGATATAGACGCCGATGTCGTACTTATAGGTCATGAAGTAGAAGAAACGCGGCGCCGGAACTTTGAATTTCACGCGCACCAGCGTGTCGTTTTCGGCGGTTGCCTCCTCCACAAACTGCTGCACATCGACGCCCCACCGCACTTTTGGACCGAGGTCGCGCAGCGAGTTGAGGGTGAACGCCACGTCTTGCGCGGAGAACGGTGTCCCATCGCTCCAGGTGATCCCGGCACGGGTCTTGATGGTCAGCTCGGTGAAGTCCCGGTTGTACTCCCAGCTTTCCGCCAGCCAGGGATACCACTTGTCGGCGAAAGCGGAGTAGTAGGCCAGCGGTTCATACAGGATGCCCAGACCATTCTGATGGTTGGCGCCGATGGCGTAGCCGTTCCAGAGCTCCCAGTCGACGTGACGCCCTTCCTGCCCGCCCCAGCGAAGGATCAGTGTGCGGTTGCGGGGCACTTCCTTCAACCGACCGGCCGGTGCGGGACTGGCGACTACTGTAGGCGTCGCGACGGCGCCGGGCGTTGCTGCGCCCGGGGCGGGAGTCGCTACGCCTGGTGAGGGAGTAGCCGCCTCACGGCGGCAGGCGGCCAGGAGAGCCGAAGCCCCGGCCATAATTAGGCTGGCCCGCAAGAGGTCACGCCGCGTAAGCTTGGCAGAGAACCTGTCAGTCACTGCCTCCTCCTCACCGTACCGCCCTTGGGTCTGACCCGAGGGCTCGCCCGATAGCCCCAATCACCTAGGTATGCCGCTCACCTCCGACTGTGGGCAGTATTGTGTTGTATGATGATCTTGTGACCTCGCGCTTTTAGTGTAGCCTTGAGCTCTCCGTGCTGTCAAGCACGCATTTCGCTGTCGAGGCATCGACCACGAGGGAGGAGAGCCAGCGAATGACTGATGTGCTCCGGGTCGAGGACTTGCGAGTTTACTATCACACCGAGGCCGGCCCTGTTAAGGCGGTGAACGGCGTGACGTTTTCTCTCAAGCCCGGCGAGCGCTTCGGACTGGTTGGCGAGTCGGGTAGTGGCAAATCGACGATCGCGCTGGCGTTACTCCGACTAATCCGACCGCCTGGTCGCATCGAAGGGGGTGCGGTCTTCCTCGACGGACTCAACCTGCTGACCCTCGATGAGGAAGAGATGCGTCGCCTGCGCTTGGCACGGATAGCGCTGGTCGCGCAGGGGGCCATGAACTCGCTCAACCCGGTGAAGCGGATCCGGGAGCAGATTTCCTTGGCTCTGCGCGACCATGGCGTGCAGATGTCACGGAGCGAGCTCGACCGCTACGTGGCAGAGCTGCTCCAGCGAGTCGGCCTGCGGCCCGAAGTGGGCGACATGTTTCCCCACGAACTGAGCGGCGGGATGAAGCAGCGGGTGTGCATCGCCATTGCAATCAGTTTGGAGCCGCAGGTCATTGTGGCGGACGAGCCGACGAGCGCGCTCGATGTCGTCGTGCAGTGGCAGGTCATCGACACACTGCGCCGGGTTCAAGAAGAACTCGGCGCCTCGGTGTTGTTGATCGGGCATGACATGGGCTTGATGGCTCAGACCGTCGACCGTATCGGCGTGATGTACGCCGGCAAGCTGGTCGAGATCGCCCCCACTCGAGAACTGTTTCGGGAGCCATTGCATCCGTATACTCAGCTCCTGATCGCAAGCTTGCCGTCGCTCGATGGGAAAGGTGACCTGCGTGGCATCCCCGGCCTCCCACCCTCGTTATTGAACCCTCCGCCTGGGTGCCCATTCCATCCGCGTTGCCCGTTCGCAATGGAACGATGCCGCACCGAGGAGCCGAAGCTACAGGAGATTCGGCCTGGACACTGGGTAGCGTGTCACTTGCACTAGGGTGGTGGTATGAGTGCGCTGCTTGAAGCCCGGCACGTCACTAAAGTCTTCGGCGGTGGCCTGCTCCGCAAGACGCAGACGGTGGCTCTTGAGAACTTTTCCTTCCAGGTGAGCGGAGAGGTGCCGCGCATCACGGCGATCGTGGGAGAGAGTGGCAGTGGCAAGACCACGCTGGCGCGTCTCCTCCTTGGGCTGGTGACGCCGACCACGGGGGAGATCCTCTATCGAGGGAAGGATCTCCAAAAGCTCTCCGGCGAGGAGCGCCGCTCCTTCTTGCGCGATGTGCAAGCGGTCTTCCAGGATCCGTTCGAGGTGTACAACCCCTTCTACAAGGTCGATCACGTTCTGGAGCTGCCCATCAAGAATTTCGGGCTCGCCCAGAGCCGCCGCGAGCGCCGGGCGATGGTCGAAGAAGCGTTGCACGCTGTCGGGCTGCGTCCTGAGGAGACTTTGGGGCGCTACCCGCATCAGCTCAGCGGGGGACAGCGCCAGCGCATCATGGTTGCCCGCGCGTTGTTGCTCCGGCCCCGCCTGATTATCGCCGACGAGCCGGTTTCGATGGTCGATGCCTCCCTGCGCGCGACGATCTTAGGGAGCCTCCTCAAACTCAACGAGGAGTTCGGGATCTCACTGATCTACATCACCCATGACCTCACCACGGCCTACCAGGTGAGCCAGGACATCATCGTCCTCTACCGTGGCTCGGTGGTTGAAGCGGGCGATGTCGAGCAGGTGGTGCGCGATCCGCAGCATCCCTACACCCGCCTGTTGGTCGGGTCGATCCCGCTCCCGAACCCAGACCGAGCGTGGCAAGGAGAGCGTGTGCTGGGCCGTCCTGTGGCGGAGTTGGCGCCGACCAGCGTGTCGTACTGCAAATTCCAACAACGCTGCCCCTATGCGATGCCGCTCTGCGTCCAAGAGGCGCCGCCATTGTTCCAGACCAGTGGCCGCCGAGTGACGGCGTGCTACTTGTACCGGGAGGCGCCAGCCCTCCAAGCGGAGGAGTTGGTGACGATCTTCGCGAACGGCCATCGTCAGCAGGCGGCAGCGACGGAGTCCGCGCTGGATGGCGAGACAAACTGACTGCCAGTGATCGACTGCCGCATGCGGTCGGCATGGCCGCAGTGGCGACGGTGGGATAGCGGTGTACCCGTTCTCAGGAGCGCTCGCCGTACAACCGTCGCTCGATGACACGTGGGTTCCCTAGACCAGGCCGTGTGTAGGAAGGGGAGGAGTCTGATGGAAGCGACGCCGAGTCGAGCGCCGATGTCCCCGACAGCCCCGCCGTGGGAGCCGACTCGAGGGATGCCGCGCATCAGGATCACCAATGTGAGGGCGATTTGCACCGCTCCCGACGGCATCCGGCTGGTGGTCGTCAAGGTCGAGACCAGCGAGCCGGGGCTCTACGGGCTCGGATGTGCGACCTTCACTCAGCGGCCGCTGGCCGTCGTCGCTGCGATCGAGCAGTATCTCAAGCCGTTCGTTGTCGGCCGTGACCCCAACGACATCGAAGACATCTGGCAAGGGGCGTACGTCAGCTCTTACTGGCGCAGCGGGCCGGTGCTGAACAATGCGCTCTCCGGCATCGACATGGCGCTGTGGGACATCAAGGGAAAGCTCGCCAACATGCCGCTCTACCAGCTCTTCGGAGGCCGTTGCCGAAAGGCAGCGGCACTGTATGCCCATGCGAGCGGGAGAGATTTCCAGGAAGTCGAGGAAGAGGTTCATCGCTACCTGGAGCAGGGGTACCGGTACATCCGCTGCCAGGTTGCCGTTCCCGGCCAGGCCACCTACGGCGTGCGCGGTGACGGCGGGGAGCGCGAGGTCTGGGAACCGAGTACCTACTGCCGGCTGGTGCCTCGGCTCTTCGAGTACCTGCGGAGCCGGCTGGGCGAGGAGGTGGAGCTACTGCACGATGTGCACGAGCGAGTCCCACCAATCCAAGCGATCCAGCTCGCGAAGGAGCTCGAGCCGTATCGCCTCTTCTTCCTTGAAGACCCCTTCGCTCCAGAGGACATCGAGTATTTCCGTATCCTCAGGCAGCAGACATCGACACCGATCGCGATGGGTGAGCTGTTCGTCAACCCGGCTGAGTACGTACCCTTGATCCGGGATCGGTTGATCGACTTCATCCGGGTGCACCTCTCGGACATCGGTGGGCTGAGCATGGCGCGCAAGCTGGCGGCATTCTGCGAGTTCTTCGGCGTGCGCACTGCTTGGCACGGGCCGGGCGATGTGTCACCAGTCGGTCATGCGGCCAACCTGCACCTGGATTTGGCCTGCTACAACTTCGGCATCCAGGAGCAGCATGTCTTTGGCGAGCGGACGCGCGAGGTCTTCCCCGGATGCCCGGAGATCCGAGACGGGATGCTCTGGGCCAACGACAAGCCCGGGCTGGGGATCGACATCGATGAGGGGCTGGCGGCCAAGTACCCGTTCCCCGAGCACCCGCTGAACGGCGGCTGGGCACCTGTCCGGCGCCTAGACGGAACCGTCGTCCGGCCGTGATCTGGGCGGAAACGAGTGCGCCCCCTGCCAGTCGATTTGGCACCACGCGATGCCGACCTAGGGTCACGGCCGTAGCGCAAGCAGGTCACCAGTTGGTGACGGATCCGTCGCGTCGGTACCAGTGGGGAGCCTCCCAGAACTCGAAGGCATAGCGCGCTGCTGCCTCTTCGTCGAAGCTCACGCCGAGCCCTGGGACGTCCGGCAGCGGGAAGCTGTCGCCTGAGATGGTCGGGAAAGACGGAAACAGGTCGTGCGGGTACTGCTCGGCCACCTGGCGCAAGTACTCGAGCTGGGCGAAGTTGCTGATCGACGCGCACAGGTGAAGGCAGGCGGCAGTCGAGACTGGGCCCAGCGGGTTGTGGGGCATCACGTCGATGTAGTGGGCCTCGCACCAGCCAGCGATCTTCTTTGCTTCAGTCAAGCCGCCCACGTTGCAGACATCGATGCGGGCGTAGTTCAGCAGCCCGTCCTCGATGAAAGGCAGGAACTCCCACTTGCTCGAAAACTCTTCGCCGATGGCGAAGGGGATTCGAGTCATCTCGCGGAGCTGCCGGTAGGCCTTCGGGTTCTGAGCACGGATCGGCTCTTCGAGGAACAGCAGGCCCACGTCCTCGACCTTCTGGCAGAAGAGGGCGGCTTCGGCCACCGTGAGCCGGTGGTGGAAGTCGATGCTGAGCGCGATCCCTGGCCCGACGGCCTTGCGCACTTCCCGAATCCAGTGGGCCGCCAGTTCGATCGACTCGAGCGGCTCGTAGACCGAGCCGTGGCCGCCGCTCCAGCCGGGCTCGGCCATGCCGGTGGTGAACCGGAGCGAGCGCCAGCCCTGGGCGACGGCCGCCGTGGCTCGCTCGACACATTCTGGGCCGGTGAGCGCGCCGGGCGTGACGAAGCACTGGATGCGGTTGCGGCAGGCGCCGCCGAGGAGCTGGTAGACCGGCACGCCGAGCGCCTGGCCGAGGATGTCCCAGAGTGCGATGTCGATGGCGGAGATGACCGCACCGAAGATCTTGCCGCCCTCGAAGTACTGGCTGCGGTACAGCCGCTGCCAGATGTGCTCGATGCGGCGGGGATCCATGCCGACCAGCACGCGGGCGTAGTGCTCGAGAGCGCCCTGCATGGCCAGCTCGCGCCCGGACATGCCGCCCTCACCGAGGCCAGCGATGCCAGCGTCGGTCTCGACTTTCACAATAAAGATGTTGCGGTGTCCGCAGCGTACCGGGAATCCCTTGACCGCGGTGATCTTCACGCTGCCACCTCCTTCACAGCGATATGGAGCGCGGTGACCTCGGTCTCTTGCTCTAACCTATCGCAGTCATTCCCATTGGTGGCTCAGGCTCGGGCCAGGCGAAACATGATCGCTCGTCGAGCACGCCCCTCACGATCCGGCACGTTATCCTGAATGTCAAACCCATCGCGTTTCCTCTTAGCGACGGAGCTGTACCAGCCAGCACGTACCCACTCGAGGAGATGCAGCGCTTTTCTGCGCTAACACTTCTACAAAACAGGCAGGTCGCCGAGCAAAATTAGGTGCGAGCGGGCTCGTGACAGGCCGACGTAGAGGAGTTGCTTGACGTTTCCGGGATAGGCCCGGTCGAGCTCGGTGAGAATGACAACAGGCTTCTCCAACCCTTTGAACGCGTGGATGGTCGAGACCTGGACACGATCCGGTTGACTGCCGCTCCGATCCCACGAGAGTCGCCACTTGCCGACTCTCTCCAGCGTGTTGAGCCGACTCTCCTTGCGCACGGGTGTCAAGACCACGACGTCGCTGAGCGCGATCTGCTCTTCCTCAAAGAGGTACTCGAACGTCCTCCGGAGAGCGGTGGGTAGATCGGTGTCGCGGAGCGAAATCTGCTCGACTTTTGGCCCGTCTGGGCCGAGGCAGACGGGTGGCTCCGATCCTCGATAGTACGGGCTGAACGCTTGAAAGATCTGCTGCGTGTTGCGGATATTCTCACTGAGGACGTAAGGCTCGCCCTCGATTGGGATACTGACGTCCTGCTGGTAGAGGAGCTGGTTGTTATCGTAGAAGGCGTAGAGAATGCCCTGGTCGGGATCGGCAAGCAGCGCGAGCAGGGTTACCCACCACTCGTCCGCGAAGTCCTGTGCTTCGTCCACGATGACTGCGTCGAAACGATCGGGAACGCGATCGAGCGCCTCCAGCATCAGGTCGGGCGCTTCCTCGCGGTAGAAGCGCGTTGCCGCTGCCTGCGAGTCCCATTCAGATGGTTCGGGAAAGGGTATGTTTGCACGGGTACAGAGCCGCCGAGCCAGCTCGTGGAAATGCAGCACGACGAGGTGGTAGTCGGTCGAGTCGGACGGCCAGCCGTAGATTTCCCTGGGTGAGAAGTTATACCGCATCCAGTTTGCCAGGTTCGCGTTGAAGCAGGTCAGCAGCACGCTCAAGCCCTGCTCGGTGAGCCGGCGAGCCTTCTCGATCGCGAGCATGGTCTTGCCCGAGCCAGCGCATCCGGCGATCTTGGCCCGGCGCTGCCGGCCGAGCAGGCTCAAAATCCGGTATTGTGTCTCCGTCAACTGGACAATCAAGCTCTCGGTCTGACGCAGAGCGGAGCCGAGACTGGGACGGCGGACGTCGATGCCAGGGCTCAGGGCTTGAATAAGGGCATCGAGAGCCAGCGGCCCGATGCGGGCGTCTGCTGCCGGCGTGCCAAGGGCGCGCTCGACGGCTCTGGGCAGGTTCTGGAGCGCCGGGCCATCGATCACGATATCGGGATCCGAGCCCGGCCCCAGGTACCGGTTACCGACGGTGATATCACGAAAGGCGACCGCATGCCGGATGCGGTATTTGAACGTTGTCGTGCGCGGCGCTTCCTTCAGCTTTTCTACGAGAGCATACCGGTTCCGCTGCGCTTGTTGGAACGGGTCGTCGATCTCGTGCTTGTTCCCGTCGGCGTCGATGGAGTGCCACTGGCCGGTGCGCGAGTCGCGTGAGACCCCGCCGCCTTTGACCTCAAGGACGAGGACTCCACGGTCAGGGTCGATGACGACGAAGTCGATCTCGCAGTTGAGCTCCTTGCGCTCGCCCGGGCGCAACAGGATTGGGACGCCGTGCATTGCGACGAAGCTATCGGGGAGCTGCTGCTTCAACTCGTGGTAGAGCACACGCTCGGCATCGCTTTCGAAGCGGCAATAGGCGGGGTGTGGCGGATACATCTTCGCCATGGTCGGCCTCCCGGGCGTAGAGCACGGTGAGAAGAGGTTCTCGGCGACAGTGCAAGTGCTGACGACCGTATTCTGTACAGGTCGGGGTAGTTGAGGCAAGCACAGGGGGCGCACCTGCGGAACCGTCGCCGCGCCGCCTCGACGACGCTTTCAGCGGGTGCCTTCGCCGGTTGCTATCCTTCGCGGCTCGAGACCTCGAGCGAGGGTCACCCAAGAGCGCGGCTCACTGCGTGTCCGGCAAGCCGTAGTGGGCGCGCAGGCGGTCGACCCAACCACGAACCGTCGTCGGTGATTGGCCACGCAGCCAGCCTGCAGTTCCCTGGGGAAGCGAGAGCCATTCCGCGACCTCGAGGGCGAGCGTGGTCGGCACGACCAGTGAGTCGGCCAGCCCGGCGTGGAGCGCGGCGCCGATCAGGGCTGGCAGGAACATCGTGAGCTCCATGCCCCGGAGGCCAGCGGCTGGCTCCACTCGAGTCAGCCGCCGTCCCACACGCTCGAAGCAGCCCAGGAGTGACGTCGGCGGCTGGGCCTCGATAGAGGCGAGCACGTCATCGGGCACCCGCGCGAGCCGGGCAGCCCGGCTCACGACCTCGGCGGGTACCAGCACTGAGGCCGCCTGCTGCTGGAGGGAGACAGCCCCGAGGGCGAGCCAGAAGGTGTGAATCTCAGTGCGCTGAAATGCCTGAATGAGCTGTTCCTCGAGAAAGGCCTCCGGCGTAATTACCGGAACCCATCCCGCCATGATCTCCTCGATCGAGACCGAGCGCGGTTCGTCTTCT
This sequence comes from uncultured Thermomicrobiaceae bacterium, assembly GCA_938082375.1. Lineage (GTDB taxonomy): Bacteria > Chloroflexota > Chloroflexia > Thermomicrobiales > Thermomicrobiaceae > Thermalbibacter. The sequence continues at coordinate 96,318 of CALKCJ010000001.1, read as the reverse complement.
CCGGGCTGCGGCTGCCCAGCAGGCGGCACCTGGTCGTCGACTCGCGCGCCGGAACCGGCGTGCCTGCGTGGCGGGTCGTCCATCAGGGCACGCTGGACGAGTAAATCGAAGGGCGAGACGAAGCAGGGGAGCGGCCATTCTTCTGGCTTCGAGCCTGCTGGCATGGTGCACTCCTCTCGTTCATGGGATGGTCGCGAGTCCTGCCTTCAGAACTGACGCGTGTTGTCAGTCCACTGACGAGACTAGAGTAGGAAGGGCATGGGAAGACAGTGGTTCTCACGCCGGATTGGGTGGAGCAGCGTGCGCGGACAAAGAAAAACGACGCCGCGCGGGCGCCGCAAATCATCACTGTTAGGCGGAAGCGACGGGATTCGAACCCGCGATCTCGGCCTTGACAGGGCCGCGTGTTAGGCCTCTACACCACGCCTCCATTGTCACGATGCCTAGGATGCCATATCTTCGGCCGTCCTGTCAAGGCTCGCAGCATGCCCGCGGCCCCGCGTGCCCTGCCGTCCAGAGACAGTGCGCGCCGTCTTACCCCGGTGAGATCGTGGCCACGTACTGTTCTCAGGTGGCAGTGTTCACATCTGCTTGCGTCCCAGCGTCTGCAGCGCCTGCTCGACGGCGCGCGTGATCACTAAGCAGAGGTCGCCCTCTCGCAGCAACTGGAGCGCGTGCATGATCGCAGCCGGCTCGTCGGGCTGGGTGACGATCAAGGGGGGTCTTAGATTCCGAACCATGCCGGTCTTCAACAGGTCCAGGTGCGCATCGGATATGCGACCGTGAAGAATGACGACCCCTCCGAGTCGCCCGAGCAGCTTACCCACTTCGATGGTCTGCTGACTGCCGAGATCCTCGAAGGCATGACTGACGATTACCGTCCGGCGGTGAGGCTGCTGGCGAATGCCGCGGATGAGCTGGCGCAGTGTCCACGGCTGGCACGAACTATCGAGGACGATGGTCACACCCCGGACCTCGATCAAGTTGCACGAGCCAGGGAGGACGTGCGGTTCAGGGAGGAAGCGCCGTGCCGCGCGTTGCACCATGCTGGGCGGTACCCCGAGGCAGAGCGCGAGGGCGGTGGCACAGAGCAAGTTCTGCACCTGGAAGGCGAGGGCACCCCCGAGCGTGAACGCGGTGTCCTGCACACTTAAGATAGGTGTTCGTTCACGACCGGTACCGCCGACGACGACCCCCTCCTCGACCCACACGCCACGCCCACCCGATTCAAGGTGCCGACGCAACGCTGGGTTCTCGGGATGAAGCGCGAACAGAACGATTTCCGCCGCTGTCTCCCTCGCTACTTCGAGAACATCAAGGTCATCAGCGTTGAGGACGAGCCGGCCGGACGGGTGGACGGCTCGAGCCACAATCTGCTGCGCTCTGGCGGCATGCTGAGCTTCAGGGCTAATCAGGCAGGCCTCGTTGTTACCACAAATCGTCGTGATGGCGGCCAGACTGTACGCCCGAGGCGGCAACCCGACGCTCGCAACCACCGGCGCTTCCAGTTCCTGGATCGCAAGTGCAAGCTCTCCACGCTGTACCGCATAGAGCACTTCAGCCCACGGCTGGAGCTCGCCGAGCTGTCGCCGACCGTTGACGAAGACGCCGCTCGAACACCACAGCCCGAGCGGCCAGCCCCGGTCGCTCAGGATATCGTGCAGCAACCAGGCGGTCGTCGACTTGCCTCGTGTACCGGCCACTGCGACAACCGGTACCGGTGCGGAGGGAGGCATACCTGGGCGATCAGTACCGGTCGCTAGGGCTGTCGATGGTACAGCGCCTGTCTCAGTCACGTCTCTTGCCTCTCTTCTCGACCAAATTGTTTACCACACTGCCGAGAGACTCCAGTGTCTCCATCCGTACGCTGGAACCACCGGTACAGGGCTTCCACTGCCTGGCGTAACGCCTGCGCACGGTGGCTCATACGGTTCTTCTCCTCGAGAGTCATTTCGGCAAGTGTCCGGGTTTCGCCGAGGGGCTGAAAGACTGGGTCGTAGCCGAACCCACCACCACCCCTCGGCTCGCTGGTAATCCGGCCCTCGAGCGTACCCTCGCCGACGAACTCTGTCCCATCCGGCGTCACCACGACCACGACCGAGCGGAAGCGGGCCGTGCGACGCTCGGGAGGGACGCCTGCGAGCCGCCTCAACAGCAGAGCGATGTTGTCGTCGTCGCTCGCCTCTGGGCCCGCGTAGCGGGCTGAGTGCACGCCCGGCTCGCCGCCGAGCGCGTCGACCTCGAGCCCAGAGTCGTCCGCGATGGCGACCAATCCTGTCTGCTGGGCAGCCGCACGCGCTTTGAGCAACGCGTTCTCGGCAAACGTGGAGCCCGTCTCAGGTGGCAGGGTTACCCCCATTTCGTCCGCGAGGACCACTCCTAGGTCCGGTGATAGCAACGCCTGCAGCTCGCGCAGTTTTCCGGGGTTGGCGCTCGCGAGCACGACGCGTCGGGTCGTCATAGTCCTCTCAATTCGAGCGATCGAGGTCGTGCCTCGACACTTCCAGCACCGATACGATCCGGGCTCAAGCCGAACAGGCGGACCGCATTCTCGGTGGTAATCCGGGCGATCTCGTGCAGCGGCACACCTCGGACCTCGGCAAGCTTTGCGGCGATAGCTGGAAGGTACGCTGGCTCGTTCCGCTGGCGGCGATATGGCACCGGCGGTAGATAGGGCGAATCTGTCTCGAGTACCAACCGGTCAAGCGGCGCCCAGCGCAGCGCCTCGCGCAAGGAGTTGGCCTTGGGGTAGGTGATGATCCCGCCGACGCCGAGATGCATGCCGAGCTCCAGGCAGGCGCGGGCGTAGTCGAGATCGCCGGTAAAGCAGTGCATGACGCCCTGGTGTGGTGGCCCGGCCTCGCGCAGCACGGCGAGCACGTCCTCGGCGGCGTCGCGCTGATGGACGACGAACGGCAGATCTAACTCTTTGGCTAGCCGGATCTGCCGCCAGAAGACCTCACGCTGGAGCGAGCGCGGGGCGGCGTCACGGTAGTAGTCGAGGCCGATCTCGCCGATGGCACGCACCCGTGGGTGCTGGGCCGCCTGGAGCAGCGTGCACTCCAGCTCGTCGTCGTAGCGAGCTGCCTCGGTCGGGTGCAATCCGACGGTGGCGAAGATGCCTGGGGTGGATTCCGCGAGCTCGAGGGCTGTACGCCAGCGCTCGGGGGCGAAGCCGATCACGACGAAGGCGCGGACACCGGCCGAGCGCGCACGGTCGAGAGCCGCGGGTCGGTCGGCGTCGAACGCCTCAAGGTCGAGGTGGCAGTGGGTGTCAACCAGGATCAACTCGTCCACCTTACTTCACCGTTACGCTCTTGGCCAGGTTCCGCGGCTTGTCCGGATCGAACCCCTTGCGCACCGCGAGGTAGTAGCCTAAAAGCTGGGCAGGGACGACATTGACCAACGGAGCGGCGTCGCCGACCTCCGACACCGGCAGATGCACATCGAAAACCGCCTCGTATTCGGGAGAAACACCGATGATCCAGCCGCCGCGACTACGCAGCTCCATGGCGCCGGAGAGGATGTCAGCGCGGGTCTCGTCGAGTGGGGAGAAGACGATGCACGGTACCCCGGGTTCCACGAGCGCGATGACCCCGTGCTTCAGCTCGCCACCTGCAAAGCCCTCGGCGTGTAGGTAGCTGACCTCCTTGATCTTCAGTGCTGCCTCCAGCGCCGTCGGATACGAGAGGCCCCGCCCAATAACGAAGCAGTGCTGGTGGTCAGCGATGTGGTCGGCGATGGCTTTGACGCGATCCTGGAAGTCCGGGGTGAGCGCCCGCACGATGCCGTCGATCGCACGCCAGAGCAGGTCAAGGCCGACATGTTCGCTGCCGTTGATGACGTGGGCGGTGAGAAGCAACAGCGCAAGCTTTGCGGTGTAGGCCTTTGTCGAGAGCACGCTCAGCTCAGGGCCTGCCAGCAACGGGATCGTGAAGTCTGCCAGCCGGTCGAGCGTGGAACCGGTCACGTTCACCAGCGCGGCGACCCGTGCCCCGCGTCGCTTTGCAGCCAGCGCTGCCTCGATGACATCGACGGTCTCGCCACTTTGTGAGAGGGCGATCACGAGGCTCCGATCGGTCAGGAAATGCTCCTGGTACTTGAACTCTGACGCGACGACTGAATTGACGTGTCGGCGAGTGATCCGGGAAAAGAGATAAGAGCCAGCGAGGGCCGCGTAGCCCGCGGTTCCGCAGCCGACGAGGAAGGTGCCATATGAGCGCGTGATCAAGTTCGCCAGCTCGCGGGCCTGTGGAGGGTGCTCACGGAGGATCCGCTCCAAAACGCGTGGCTGCTCGTGGATCTCCTTGATGAGGTAGTGTGGAAAGCCTCCCAGCGACGTATCGGTGGGTTGGAGCGTCAGCCGTTCCCAGCGGGGCAGCCGCTCCGACCCGTCGGCGCGGTCGTACAGGTGTAGACCGTCAGCCCGAATAGCAGCGAGTTCATCGTCTCCGAGGTAATGCACTCGATCGGCCAGGCCGACCAGGGCGACGGCATCGGAAGCGACGTAGGTACCGCCCGCGCCTGCGCCGATGACCAGCGGTGAGATCGACTTGACTGCGATCAACTGCTGCGTGCAGTGGTGGAGCAGGATGAAGGCGTTGAGACCTTCGACACACGCGAAGGCTGACCGCACCGCTTCCACCACAGCATCCGGATCCGCCTCGTCGCCCGCGTGCAGCACCTGTTCGACGAGGTGGGCGAAGACCTCGCTATCGGTATCGCTCGCGAACCGATGACCGTTTCCCTCCAGCTGCGCCCGAAGCGTGCGAAAGTTCTCGATAATGCCGTTGTGGATCACCGCCAGCCGCCCGGTGCAGTCGAGGTGAGGATGCGCGTTGGCATCGGTCACGCCACCGTGTGTCGCCCATCGCGTATGGCCGAACGCGATCGCGGTCGCGGGAAGATCGGGCGAGATCGGCGGAATCCGGCCGGCGCGCTTGACGACGCGGATGTGGCCGTTCAGCCCGACGCCGACTCCCCAGGAGTCATATCCTCGGTACTCGAGTTTGCGCAGCGAGTCCACGACAGTTCGGGCGCACTCTTCACGCATTGTGACGTATCCGAAGATGCCGCACATCGCACAGCGTCCCCCTTGAGCGGCAGCCTGACCCCCCCGGAGCCACGCTGTCCGCCTCAACTGGTGACTCACGCCTATATCGAAGCCTGTGCTGTGCAGGGAATCGGGACTCTGCTCAACCCTCCGATTCGGAGGGTTAAGCGTGCACGCCGGCCAGCCTTTGCCTCGCCGATCGCTCGACGCCCTTGCTCTGGCCGTGACGACCGTGCCAGCCGGGAGGCCATCCGCCGAATCTTTCGACCGGCCTCCTCCTCGTCGACTCGCCGCCTCCCCCGGCGAGTCCGGGCGCTACTCGAATCCGCTCGCTCGACCTCCCTTTCTCCCGCGTTGCTGCACAGGCCAGGGACACTATACCGTGTGGGATGGCATACTGACAACTCGCTGCCGGGGGTAAGAACCACTATTTGGACGGCCTGTGCCCCAAGTGCAGGCCGGGGGACATCCCTCCCAGAGGTGAGCCTACCCGCGTTCTTATGCGCCATCTCGCGATCTCGTATAATCGGTTTGGAGAGACGGGGTGGGTGCGAGCGGCGAGCGGATGCGAGAACGAACACGCTTCAGGCGATATCGCAGGTTGTGGCTGGCTCATACCCTGCGAACGGCTGAGCCTTCCTGCATTTCGCCTGCTGGGTCGGCCGAAGCAGACGGTACAAACCAGCTTACGCGTGTTGAGCGATCCACCGTATGCGCAATCGGAGGGGCAGAGCGGTGATTCCTCGCTACACCCGGCCCGAGATGGCCCGCATTTGGAGTGAGGAAAATAAGATCCGGCTCTGGCTGCGGGTTGAGATTGAGGTGGCTGAGGCGTGGGCGGCCCGTGGCGTGATCCCATCGGAGGCGATGGAGCGGATCCGTCAGGCGAGCTGTGACCTCGAGCGGATGCGTGAGATCGAGAAGGAGGTCGATCACGACGTGATCGCCTTCCTCCGTGCGACCGGAGAATCGGCCGGCGAAGCCGCTCGATTCATTCACCTGGGTCTGACGAGCTCCGACGTGGTCGACACCGCGCTGGCGCTCCAGATGGTCGAAGCAGCCGACCTGCTGCTGATGGACCTCGACCGCCTGATCGAGGCCGTCGGCCGGCAGGCGGTGCGGCACCGGCACACGGTCATGATTGGCCGCACTCACGGGGTACATGCCGAGCCGATCACCTTGGGGTTCAAGCTCGCTGGATGGTACGCGGAACTCAAGCGAGCACGTGAGCGACTGGAAGCGGCCCGCGAGGAGGTTCGGGTCGGCAAGATTTCCGGCGCGGTCGGTACGCATGCCACAGTACCTCCCGATCTCGAGGAGGAGGTATGCCAGTGGCTGGGGCTTCGCCCCGATCCGGCTTCGACGCAGGTCGTCTCGCGCGACCGTCACGCCTTCTTCCTAGCGACGCTAGCGATCCTCGGCTCGACGCTCGACCGGTTCGCGACCGAGATCCGCCATTTGCAGCGGACTGAGGTGCGTGAACTCGAGGAGCCATTCGACCCAAGCAACATGGGCTCTTCGGCCATGCCGCACAAGCGCAACCCGCACGAGAGCGAGCGGGTGAGCGGCTTGGCCCGGCTCCTCAGAAGCTATGTGGGGCCGGCGCTGGAGGACATCGTCCTCTGGCACGAGCGCGACATCAGTCATAGCTCGGTCGAGCGCGTCGTGCTGCCAGACGCCTGCATCCTGCTAGACTACCTTCTGGCCCAGATGACGGACATCGTCGAGGGTTGGGTCGTCTACCCGGAGCGGATGCGACGAAATCTGGACGCGACGGCGGGCGCCGTTTTCTCGCAGCAGGCGATGCTCCGGCTGGTCGAAGCCGGACTCGATCGACAGGAGGCGTATCGCATTATCCAGCGGTTGGCTCGAAAGGCCTGGGAGACCGGTACCCATCTCCGAGAGCTGCTGCTGGCCGACGAGCGCGTGCGGGCGCATCTCTCTCCGCAGCAGATCGACAGCATTTTCGATCTAGAGGCTCACCTACGGCATGTCGACGAGACGTTCCGCCGTGTGGGGCTGCCGGTTAGCGTGCCGGAGGCCACGAGCGCATGAGCAGGCGAGCCCTCGTGGAGATCGAGATCCCGGAACTGCCGCTGTACCGGCGTGGCAAGGTTCGGGAGACCTTTGAGCTGGGGGATCGCCTGCTGATGGTCGCGACCGATCGCATCTCCGCGTTCGACGTTGTGCTCCCGACTGGCATTCCCGACAAAGGGATCGTCCTAACCCAGCTGTCGCGCTTCTGGTTCGAGTGGTTCGGCCAGCGCATCCGCTCGCACTACGTCACCACCGACCTGAGTGGGCTACCTCCGGCTGTACAGCGGCACCGCGCGGAGCTGGAGGGGCGCTCGATGGTCGTCCGGCGCGCCGAGCGGATCGATGTCGAGTGCGTGGCCCGCGGGTACCTCAGCGGCTCAGCTTGGGCCGAGTACCGTGAGAGCGGTACAGTCGCAGGCGAGCGCCTGCCCGCAGGCCTGGCGGAGAGCGATCATTTACCCGAGCCGATCTTCACACCGGCAATCAAGGCCGAGAGTGGGCACGACCAGAACATCCGGTTCGCCGAGCTGGCCGACCTGGTGGGCGAGGAGTTGGCCGCTGAGCTGCGAGACCAGACGCTGGCGATCTACCAAGCGGCCGAGCGCTACGCGCTCGAACGCGGGGTCATCATCGCCGACACGAAGCTCGAATTCGGCTGGATCGACGGGGAGCTGGCGGTGATCGACGAGCTGCTGACGCCCGATAGCTCGCGCTTCTGGGACGCTGAGCGGTACACACCCGGCCGGGCACAGCCCTCGTTCGATAAGCAGTTCGTCCGCGATTGGCTGCTGGCGTCTGGCTGGAACCGTGAGCCGCCAGGCCTGGCCTTGCCGGAGCATGTGGTGGAGGCCACCAGGCGACGCTATGTTGAAGCCTACGAACGGCTGACCGGACAGGAACTCCGGCTCCCGGACGAGGAGTAAGCGAGCGAGATGCGCAGCAAGCAGGGATGGCGAGCTGATGTCTACGTCGCGCTGAAGCCGAGTGTGAATGACCCACAGGGTCTCGCGGTGCGAGACGGGTTGCACCGGCTTGGGTACGACGAGGTAGCTCGAGTGCGGGTAGGGCGCTATATCCAGGTCTGGCTGGAAGCACCAGATGAGGCGACCGCTGCCACGCGCGTCCGCGAAATGTGCGAGCGGCTGCTGGCGAACCCAGTGATCGAGGAGTACCGATTTCAGCTGGCGCGGGATTGACACGGGTCACCGAGATCCGAGTGAGTGGAGCCGGATATGCGCTTCGGAGTCATCACGTTCCCTGGTAGTAACGGCGACCACGACGCGCTGATGGCGGTCGAGATGGGGCTGGGCCAGCCGGTGGAGCTGGTCTGGCATACCGAGACCGATCTCTCTCGGTTCGACTGCCTGATCATCCCCGGTGGGTTCTCCTACGGGGACTACCTGCGCGCTGGCGCCATCGCCCGCTTCGCGCCGGTCATGGAGTCCGTGCGCGCGTTCGCCGAAGCGGGTGGCCCCATCCTCGGCATCTGTAACGGGTTTCAGATCCTGACTGAGGCGGGACTCCTGCCGGGCGCCCTGCTGCGCAACGCCTCGCTCTCGTTCGAGTGCGCCTGGGTGTTCGTTCGCGTCGAGAACGACCGCACGCCGTGGACGCAGACACTGGCGCCCGGTACGCTCCTGCGGCTGCCGATTGCCCACGGGGAGGGGCGCTACTACGCCGATACCGCCACGCTCGCGCAGCTCGAGCGGGAGGGGCGAGTCGTCTTCCGCTACGTCGATGCCGATGGCCGGGTCGCCCCGGAGGCGAACCCAAACGGTTCGCTCAACAATATCGCGGGGGTGTGCAACGAGTGCGGCAACGTGGTTGGCTTGATGCCGCACCCCGAGCGTGCCTATGACCGGCTAGTGGGTGGGGACGACGGCCTGCGCGTGCTGTCGGCCGTGCTGCGGGTGGGAGTCGAGGTGGCGAGCGCGCCGCGCGGTATCGGGAATGGGTATGGCGATCGGTGACGCAGGGGACGAGCGAACCTCCCGCGAAGGCAGGAGCAGATGCAGGTCACGCCGGAGATCCTGGCTGAAGTCGCATTGACTGAGGACGAGTACCGGCTGATTGTGGAGCGGCTGGGTCGCGAGCCGAACGCCGTCGAGCTGGGCATGTTCGGCGCAATGTGGAGCGAGCACTGTGGCTACAAGAACTCGCGGCCGCTCCTCAAACGGCTACCGACCAGCGGCCCGCGGGTGGTGCAGGGTCCAGGTGAGAACGCTGGGGCGGTGGAGATCGGTGACGGTCTCGTCGCGGTGCTCAAGATCGAATCTCACAACCACCCGAGCGCGGTCGAGCCGTTCCAGGGCGCGGCTACTGGGGTCGGTGGCATTGTGCGTGACATCTTCACCATGGGAGCGCGACCGGTCGCGATCCTCGACTCACTCCGATTCGGGCCCTTGGAGGAACCGCGCAACCGCTACCTCTTCCACGGCGTGGTGGGTGGCATCGGCTGGTACGGCAACTGCCTGGGAATCCCGACGGTGGCGGGAGACATCTTCTTCGACCCTGGCTACAGCGCGAACCCGCTGGTGAACGCGATGTGCGTGGGCGTGGCGCGCCGGGACGCGCTGGTACGCGCGCGCGCCTCAGGGCCGGGGAACCTCGTGCTCCTCGTCGGGGCTGATACCGGCCGCGACGGTATCCATGGAGCGACTTTCGCCTCGGTCGAGGATCCGGAGAAGTCGCATCGCGGCGTCGTGCAGGTGGGAAACCCGTTTCTGGAGAAGCTTCTGCTCGAGGCCTGCCTCGAGGCCCTCGAGAGCGGCTGTGTAGTGGCGATGCAGGATCTGGGCGCGGCCGGCTTAACCAGCTCGACAGCCGAGACCGCAGCGCGCGGCAACGTTGGTGTCGAGATCGACGTAGCAAAGGTGCCGCGTCGCGAGGTCGGCATGACACCCTACGAGGTGATGCTCTCCGAAAGCCAGGAGCGGATGCTGGTGATCGTCGAGCCGTCGAAGCTGGAGGTCGTGGAGGCGATCTTCCGCCGCTGGGAGCTGCACGTCGCCGTTATCGGCCGGGTCACCGACGACGGCATGCTGCGAGTGCTCGACAATGGTCGGCCGGTGGCCGAGGTGCCGGTGCACCTGCTGACGGAGGCGCCGACGTATATCCGCGATGGAACTGAAGATCCCGAGATCGCCGCGTTGCGCAACCGTGACCTCGCGACGCTCCCGGATCTCGCGCGCTCAGTCGACGACGGGATCGGTGCCGGGGAGGCCTTGCTGGCACTGCTGCGCTCGCCAAACATCGCCAGCCGCCGCCCAGTCTACCGGACGTACGACCACACGATCCTCACGAATACGGTCCTTGCGCCAGGCGAGGGCGACGCCGCGGTAATCCGTATCAAAGGCACCCGACTGGGACTTGCTGTCAAGACCGACTGCAACCCGCGGTACTGCCTGCTCGACCCGTACCTCGGAGCCCAACACGCAGTGGCTGAGGCGGCGCGCAACGTGTCGTGCGTCGGGGCTGAGCCAGTAGCGATTACGGACTGCCTGAACTTCGGTAATCCAGAGCGCCCCGAGGTTTACTATCAGCTCTCGCGTGCCATCGAGGGGATGGCGATAGCCTGCGAGGCGCTCGAGATCCCGATCGTGAGCGGTAACGCCAGCCTGTACAACGAGACAGGCGGCCGGGCCGTCCTGCCGACGCCGACGATCGGGATCGTGGGCCTGCTTCACGACGTGCGCACGCGGGTGGGGCTCGCGTTCGCGGGGCAGGGCGCGGTTTACCTGGTGGGCCCGGCTGAAGCGACCCTGGGAGCCAGCGAGTATCTCGCGCGATTACATGGGCTGACGGCCGGTATACCGCCCTCGCTAGATCTCGAGCTGGAGCAGCGAGTCCAACGAGCGGTGCGCGAGGGTATCGCTCGCGGGATCGTGCTGGCGGCACACGACTGTAGCGAGGGGGGCTTGGCCGTCGCGCTCGCTGAGAGCTGCATCGCTGGCGAGATCGGCGGGCGCTTCGAGGTCGGGACGCTGGTGGAGGCCAACGGGGGGCGGATCGACCGGGCACTCTTCGGCGAGGCGGGCTCGCGGGTACTTGTCCAGGTCGCGGCGGAGAGTGAGTCGACGCTCGTTGCGCTCCTTCGCGGCTACAGGTTGCCCTACCTGCGTTTGGGCGAGACTGCGGGCGACATGCTGATCATCGAGGATCTACTGCGAGTCTCGCTCCGCGAGTTGGCCGCCGCCTGGACGAGTGGACTGAGCTAAGTCTCGCCCGGTGAAGGATATCGGATGTACGTTCGGCCCAGTATGCTACACTGTGCTTGGGAATAGACACCGGTCAGGAGCAAACGGTGCAGTGGGAATGCCCGCGTGAAGAGTGCGGCGTCTTCGGCATTTACGCTCCTGGTGAGGACGTCGCTCGGTTGACGTTCTTCGGCCTCTACGCGCTGCAGCATCGTGGGCAGGAGAGCGCAGGAATTGCGACCAGCGACGGCCGGGAGCTCTACCTGCACACCCGCATGGGGCTGGTGAGCATGGCTTTTACGGAAGACGACCTGCAGCGCCTGCCCGGCTATATTGCGGTCGGCCATACGCGGTACTCCACGACCGGGAGCAGCGTCGTCGTCAACGCTGGGCCGTTTCTCGTCCGTGGCGGTGTCGAGCCAGTCGCAGTCGCGCACAACGGGAACCTCGTCAATTCGGAGCAGCTCCGACGGGAGCTGCTGGAACAAGGCGTGCAACTTGCTGGTACGACCGACACCGAGGCGCTCGCCTGGATCCTGGCGCTGACGCCCGGGCCCGACCTGGCCTCGCGCATCCGGGAGGCGATGACACGCTTTCTCGGCGCCTATAGCCTGGCGATCCTGACGCCGAGGGCGCTGGCAGCCGTGCGCGACCCGCTCGGTATCCGACCGCTCTGCTTGGGTCGCTTGGGGGCGGGTTGGGTGGTCGCATCCGAGAGCTGTGCGCTGGCGACCATCGGGGCCACCTACGAGCGCGAGGTCGAGCCCGGTGAAGTTGTGGTGATCGACGCCGCCGGTCTCCACAGTTACCCGGCCCCTGTACTGGCCGAGCGGCAGGCCACCTGTATCTTCGAGTTCATTTACTTTGCCCGGCCGGATAGCCAGATCATGGATAGGAGACTGCACATCGTCCGGCAACGGATGGGCAGAGAGCTTTGGCGCGAGCACCCGGCCGATGCTGACCTGGTCGTACCACTGCCCGATTCGGCAGTGCCTGCGGCGATCGGCTACTCGCTGGCGTCGGGTATTCCGTATGCCGAAGCGCTGATCAAGAACCGGTACATCGGCCGAACCTTTATCCAGCCTGACCAGCGCCTGCGCGAACAGGGCGTGAAGCTGAAGTTCAACGCGCTACCCGAGGTACTGGAAGGGAAACGGGTTGTCTTGGTAGACGACACCATCGTCCGCGGAACTACGAGCCGGCCGATCGTCGAGCTGCTGCGCCAGAACGGCGCCAGGGAAGTGCACATGCGCGTGCACGCGCCACCAATCATGTGGCCATGTTACCTGGGTGTCGACATGGCGACACGAGACGAGTTGATTGCCGCGCGCCTGTCGATCGAGGAGGTTGGTCGGGCTATTGGCGCGGACTCAATCGGCTACCTCAGTCTCGAAGGTCTTCTGCGAGCGATCGGGCTGCCGCGCGACCGCTTCTGCACTGCATGTCTGACTGGCCAATACCCTCTCCCCGTCCCCGAAGCCGCCTGCACTACTGCGAGCAGGTAAGCGGGGCTGGTTTGTGCCACCGCCTGGGGGAAGCGAGAGCGCGCTATGCGCACGGGCCGATGGCGTGAGCTCTCGATGGCTGTGCGGGCTTTCTCCCAGTCTCAACAGGTTCGTGGCATGACGATATCGATCAGGACTCCCGAAGACGATCCGACGGGTCGCTCCCGTCCGGCCACACTGGCCGCACGGCGCCGCCTGTGGCCCGAAGCCGCTCCTGAGTCGGCGATCGTGCTCGCAGGGACGATGTCCATGCTCGCGATCCTGACGGTGCTTCTCGTCACCGTACCGCGCAGCGATGCCGCGACGTCGACGTTCAAGTCGTTGCGCGAAATGGTGCGAAACGCACAGCTCTTTCACGAAGTTTTCCCGGCAGCCGTGGTCCTCCCCTCACCGGTGTTCGCGGTCATTGCCTGGAGCTGTGTCGCCTTCCTTTGGGTTGTCTATGTCCTGCTCTGTCTCGGACTGACCGGGCGCCCGCTCGATCTCCGCGCGACCGTCACCTGGACGGCCGGCTTCGCGCTCCTGGGTCTTGCTATCCCACCAGTCTTCTCGACCGACATCTTCTCGTATGCGCTCTTCGGGCGCCTTGCCGCGGTGTATGGCCTCAACCCATACCTCGCCACTGCCGCGGACCTCCCCCGAAGCGATGCGCTGCTTGCGTACCTGTACTGGCGCGACATTTCGTCCCCCTACGGCCCCTTGTGGACGATCGTCTCGACGATCGTGGCCGCCGGTGGCGACGCGACGCCATTGGAACTGGCAATTCGCTTCAAGCTCCTGTCACTCGGCGCCTCTGTGCTGAGCGGTTGGCTGGTCTACCGACTGGTACAGGAGCGCTGGCCAGAGCATGCCACCTGGGCCTACCTCGCGTTTACCTGGAATCCACTGGTCTTGGTCGAGGGGCTGATTGCGGGGCACAACGACACGGTGGTACTCGCCTTGCTGCTCATCGGCGCTTGGCTGCTCCTGAGGAGTGCACAGCCAGTGCTGGGCATGCTCGGCCTGACCGCCTCTGCCCTCGTCAAGTACTCGACCCTGCCGATTCTCGGCCTGGCAGGGTTAGCCGTGCTGTCCCAAGCCCCCCAGTTACGGCGGCTGGGCCTCGCGCTGCGCCTTGGCGGCGTGCTGCTCGGGTTGATCGTTCTCGCCTTCGCCCCGTTCTGGGTCGGCATCGAGGTGCTCACCAGCACGCTCAATGAGCCGGGGCGGGGGATCAACAATCTCTTGATCCGCGGGCTGGGCTGGTTTGTCACTGAAGTGACCGGTGGCCGGATCGACGCACTCGGGCCGGCAGGCGCAGTGGGGATGGCGGTGGCGCTCTTCCTGCTCTGGCTGCTCCTGATCTTCCGGCGTCAGTTGAGATCGCTGCCGAGCTGGACAGTGCACGACCACCTGGTTGCCTGGAGCCAGCTTCTCCTTGCGTTCCTGGTGGTCTGGCCGCGTATTCATACCTGGTATTTTCTCGTACCGATCGGGCTGGCATTAGCGTCCGGCCGGTACGGGCGTCGGACGTTCTGGCTTGCCACCGTGGCCGCAATGGCCTCCTACACCTCCTACGTGCTGTGACCGGCAGTCTGCGAAGCAGATCGGTCTCGCGTAGCTGGATGTGGTCGATCCTGTTGACCGCATGCAATCCGCATGACTAGAATCGGCTGGTCGCGGCCTGCGGCCGGAAGGGGGCTCGGGGTGAGTGGGCTGAAACAGACTCCCCTGGCGGAGCGGCACCGGCAGCTCGGCGCCAAGATGGTCGAGTTTGCTGGATGGTACATGCCCGTCCAATACAAGGGGATCATCGTCGAGCACCAGACCGTACGCACCATCGCCGGGCTATTCGATCTCGGCCACATGGGCCAGCTCGAGATCCGAGGGCCCGATGCTCTCGCCTTCTTGCAGTACGTCACTCCCAATGATGTGAGCTGGCTGAGGGCAGGTGAGGCCCAGTATTCGATGCTCCTCTATCCGAGCGGCGGTGTCGTCGACGATATCCTCATCTATTACCATCCGGCTGGTGACCGCTACGTCGTCGTGGTGAACGCTGCCAATACCGAAAAGGATGTTGATTGGCTCCGGGAACAGCGCGAGCGGCGCTCCGACTTGAAGGTTGAAGTCACGGACGTATCGAGCCACACCGGCATGCTCGCCATCCAAGGCCCGATGGCTGAAGCGATTCTCCAGCGGCTGACACCCAGCGAGCTCGCGGCTGTTGAGTACTTCCACGCGATCGAGGCGGAGGTCGCCAGCATACCAGCCATGGTGGCTCGGACTGGTTACACCGGTGAAGACGGCTTCGAACTCTACTGTGCGATCGAGTCCGTCGTTGCGCTGTGGGATCGGCTGCTCGAAGCGGGTACGCCGCACGGCCTGCTGCCGATCGGGCTCGGGGCACGCGATACCCTGCGCCTCGAGGCTTGCTTGCCCCTCTACGGTAACGAGCTCTCTCCCGAGATTACGCCGCTGGAGGCGGGACTGAGCTGGGTAGTGAAGTTCGACAAAGGCGACTTCATCGGCCGCGAGGCGCTCCTGGAGCAGAAGGCCACGGGGGTTCCCCGTAAGCTGGTCGGGTTCAAGATGGTCGAGCGAGGTGGTGTGCCACGCTCGCACTGTGAGGTGCAGGTGGAGGGCAAGACGGTCGGTTTTGTGACCAGTGGCACCACCTCTCCGACGCTTCGCGAGAACATCGGACTCGCGCTGATCAGCCGAGAGTATGCCGGGATCGGTCGGCCACTCGACGTAGTGATCCGCGGCCGACCGGTGCGGGCGGCGCAGGTGAAGACGCCCTTCTACAAGCGGACGCGGTAATCGACAGAAGGGGAGGTCGTGGTCGACATGGTTCAAGTAGAGCAGGGGCTGAGGTATACGCGCACGCATGAGTGGGTAAAGGTAGAGGGGGATGTCGCCACGGTCGGGGTAACCGACTTCGCCCAGTCCGAGCTCGGCGACATTACGTACCTCGAGCTGCCGCAACCGGGTACCCAGGTAAAGCGGGGTGAGCCGATGGGTGTCATCGAGTCGGTTAAGGCAGCGTCGGATATCTATTCGCCGGTCAGCGGCGAGGTGATCGAGGCCAACCAGGCCGTCGTCGACGCGCCGGAAAAGGTGAACCAGTCGCCGTACGGCGAGGCCTGGCTCGTCAGGATTCGGCTGAGCGACCCGACAGAAGTTGAGAAGCTGATGGATGCCGCCGCGTACGAGCAGTTCCTCGCCGAAGAGGCGGCGGCGCACTCGTGAGCGAGCAATTTGGCCAAGGCCCAGATGGCGAACTCAAGCCGTACGGGGAGTGGCGCGCTGCAGCGAGGGAGCTGACAGAGCGGTGGCCAAGGCACTGGCGCTGCCGTGCCGCGGGGTTGCCGATCCGTCTAGTGGCGTTTCGGTCAGGAGAGCGAGCGATGACGTTCAATCCTCATACCCCTGAGGATCGCAAGGCGATGCTGGAGGCGATCGGTGTTGACCGTGTCGAGGAGCTGTTCGACGTCGTCCCGCCAGCGCACCGGTTCCCATCGCTCGACCTTCCGCCGCGCCTATCGGAGGCTGACGCGTTCCGCGAGCTGACCCGCTTGGCTGAACGCAATCTGCACGCAGGTGCGGCGATCACGTTTCTGGGGGCAGGGTCCTACAACCACTACGTGCCAGCGAGCGTCCAGCAGATCTTATGGCGGGGCGAGTTCTACACTGCCTATACCCCGTATCAGCCAGAGGTTGCCCAGGGCACGCTCCAGGCGATCTACGAGTTCCAGTCACTGGTTTGCCTCCTTACCGGCATGGAAGTATCCAACGCGTCGCTGTATGACGGGGCGACGGCCCTGGCGGAGGGGACGCTGCTTTCGGTGTCGGTGCCTCGGCAACGGACGAAGATCGTCGTCGCGGGGACAGTCCATCCGTATTACCGTTCGGTCCTCAACACGTATACCCGTGGACTAGCGGTGACGGTAGACGAACTCCCCCTGCCGTACGACACGTTGCTGACGGGCCCGGACATGGTGGCTCCGCACCTGGACGAGCACACTGCCTGTCTGGTGGTGCAGTACCCGAACTTTTTCGGTCGCATCGAGGACATCGCTGCGCTCGCAGAGCTGGCTCACCAGAGTGGGGCTCGCTTGCTTGTCTCGGCATACCCGATCGCTCTCGGGCTGCTTCGGGCTCCGGGGGAGCTGGGCGCTGATATCGTGACCGGCGAGGGGCAGAGCTTGGGGATACCCCAGTCGTTTGGAGGGCCTGTCCTCGGCTTGCTCGCGACCAAGCGCGAGCTGGTGCGCCAGCTGCCGGGACGTCTCATCGGGATGACGCAGGACAGCGAGGGCAAGCGCGGCTTCGTGATGGTGCTACAGACCCGCGAGCAGCACATCCGCCGCGAGAAGGCGACCAGTAATATCTGCACCAACCAGGGACTGATGGCGCTGGCTGCGACCGTCTACCTCTCCTCGCTGGGGAAGCAGGGTCTCCGGCGCGTGGCCGAGCTCTGCTACCACAAGGCCCACTACCTGGCCGAGCGGATTGGAGAGCTCGACGGTTGGGAGATCGTCGGCCAGGGCCCGTTCTTTAACGAGTTCGCCGTACGGCCGCCGTTGCCGCCCCAGGAGGTCAACCGTCGGCTACTCGCGGCGGGCATCATCGGCGGCTATCCGCTCGGCGAGGTCGATTCGCGCCTGAGCCACTTGATGCTCATTTGCGCCACCGAGCAGAACACCCGCGAGCAGATCGACCACTTCGTGTCCGTACTGGCGACGATGCGCTAGGTTGAGGACAACCCTCGTCGGTGACGGCTATTCCGGCGCCCGCACTGGCGGACGCCGCGACGCCGCATCGTTCTCCCTTACCTCCGTCCGGCTCAGGCCGCCGCTGGCTTCACTCCCGCGCGACGTCACGCAGTGTGGACACAGCACGTGTTGCCATCACCAGGCCTATCCAGAGCTACGGCGCAGGCGACGAGGAAGGGTCGGTTGAAACTACTCGGCTCCCCGTCGCCATAACCTTGTCACGGACTCGGCCATCAGGTATGCTCTCCCCTATGTGCAAGGGAGATAGTCCTCTCGGAGCTATTCCAGCGTACGGTGGCGGTCGCCCAAAACCTGGCAGGACACTCGGTCGCCCGATTGGCCACCGCCTACCAGAGTTCTAGGCGGGAGCCATGCCCGAAGGTCGACGCCGGGTTCTTTCGGACAACGCCTACGCCCTCCTCGGGCTGCTGGCCGTATTCGGCGAACGCAGCGGCTACGAGCTGAAGAAGATCGCCGATCACAGCATACGTCACTTCTACTGGAGCCCGTCGCGGAGCCAGGTCTATCGCACTCTCGTCCAGTTGGAACGGGCCGGCTACGTGACTGCCCGCGAGGTGGAACAGATTGGCTTGCCAGACAAGCGGGTCTATCGGGTCACGCCATCCGGCGAGGCGGCGCTGCGCGCTTGGTTGGCTCGGCGGCCGCTTCCACCGGACGATATCCGAAGCCCGGCTACCTTGGCTCTCTTCTTCGGCGACCTGATACCGAGAGAGATTTTGCTCGAGCGGCTCCGCGAGGTGCGGCAGCGAGCCGAGGCTGACCTGGCGCGGTTCCTGGACATCGAGGTCAGGATCGGTGCTGACCAGCGAGCCCTGTTCCGGCGACTAGTCTTGCGCCGGGGCATCGCCGAGGCGCGAGAGACGATCGCCTGGGTCGATGAGGTGCTGTGTGCCCTCGCAGAGAGCGATACGGAATTGAGGTTCGGCCCGCCTTGCCCGCTACCGGGCGCCAGTGATTGCGGGACAACGCCGGCTGAGCACAGGTTGTGTGCCCGCAGGGAGAGCGGTGAAATGTGACCGAATGCCCTGGCCGCCACCTGGCCTGGTGGCAACCGTTCTGTCATGGCACCGATCTGTCAAGAGGGCAGAATCACACGAGGTGAGAAGGAACCCTGGCCACGACCGTGGCGTTCCTTGTAACTGGGCGATGCGTTCGAAGGCCACGGCCGCACCGCCGGTTCTCGGAAATACAGGTGTCTGGCGCAATGTTCGGCAGGGGAGGGTAGTGGATGGCGCACCAACGATTCTTGCAGGTGCCGGGGCGAACGTTGTGCAGGTTGAGGAGCAGACATGGCGACATGGAGACGGATCGCAAGCCAGCCTCCCGCGCATCCGCACTCGACACGGCGCTTGACCTGATCATCCAGGCGAGCGGAGTCGAGAAGACGTACGATACCGGCAAGATCCGGGTTCCCGCGCTCCGCGGCGTGGATTTGCAGGTTCGGCGCGGGGAGATGGTGGCCATCATGGGGCCGTCGGGCAGCGGCAAGACGACCCTGCTCAACTGCCTCTCCGGCCTCGATACGGTCGATGCCGGGACGATTCTGATCGCCGGGCGTGAACTGGCCAAGCTCTCGGACAACGAACGCAGCGAGTTCCGCTCGCGGCACATGGGCTTCGTGTTCCAGCTCTTCAACCTGATCCCAGTTCTGACGGCGGCGGAGAACGTCGAACTGCCCTTGCTGATTGCCGGGGTCAAGCCGGCTGAGGCGCGGCGCCGGGCGTTGGAAGCGCTGGAGCAGGTGGGCCTGGCACCCTGGGCCGGGCACAAGCCGGCCGAGCTCTCCGGTGGCCAGCAGCAGCGCGTCGCCATCGCGCGGGCGCTCGCCAACCAGCCGGAGATCGTCTGGGCCGACGAGCCGACCGGCAACCTCGACACGCAAAACGCCGAGGAGGTGCTGGCGCTGATGCGCGAGCTCAACCGCCGCAACCGCCAGACCTTCGTGATCGTCACCCACGACCCGCGAATCGGCGCAGCTTGCGACCGGATTGTCCAGATGCAAGACGGTTTGATTATCGACGACGGTTTGCTTGCGCGCGGCTAGCCGGGAGAAATCGATGAACAAAATATTCGGTATACCGATGTCCGACCTCATGGTCGCACTTATCGCCGCCTTTGTGGCCTGTCTGGCGTTGGCCGGAGGCATCTGGCTGCGACGTCCGGTCCTGGGGCGTATCGGCATTCGGAACCTACCGCGACGGCCGGTGCAGACCCTCCTCGTCGTCCTCGGCCTCATGCTCAGCACCCTGATCTTCGCGGCGGCGCTGACGACCGGCACCACGTTGAACCGCAGCATCACGGCGGAGGTCTTCCGCCTTAGCGGCGAGGTGGACGAGCTGGTCGTGCCTTCCGTCGGACAGAGTGAATTCGCCGGCCCGTCACCGGGCGTGACCTTTCCCGAGGAAGTCGCCGCGACGATCCGCGAGGTCGCGGCCAGCGAGCCAGCGATCGATGCCGTGGTGGCGACGCTCTGGCAGCCGGTCCCGGCCCTCAACGAGCGCACGGGCCTGAGCGAGCCGGTCGTCAACCTGATCGGGTTGGAACCAGCCGCGGTGGAGCTGATCGGTGGCCTGCGCGACCTCGAAAACCGGCCGATCGACCTGGCCTCTTTGAGCGAGGGCGCTGTGGTGCTCGGCCAGAGCACGGCTGAGCAACTTGACGCCCGCGTGGGCGACCGACTAGCGCTCTACCTCCAGCATGGGCAGACTGTGGTCACCGTGGCCGCGGTCGCTCCGGACTGGGTGCTGACCGGAACCCTCTCCACCGGCGGCGCGGGTGGCATGGCGATGCCACTGGCCCAGGCGCAGGAGCTACTCGGGCGTCCCGGCCAGATCAGTTTCGTCGCGGTCAGCAACCGCGGCGACGTACGAGAGGGGCTCCAGTACTCCGAGGCGGTGACGGCGCGGCTCAACCAGGCGCTCGAGGGCACGCCGTACCGCGCTATCCCCGTCAAGCAGCGCTCGGTGGAGCAGGCGGAGCAGGCTGGCGAGACCTTTGCCCGCTTCTTCCTCATCTTCGGCCTCTTCTCGGTGGCGGCCGGCCTGCTCCTGATCTTCCTGATCTTCGCCTTGCTCGCGGCCGAGCGTAAGCCGGAGATGGGCATGCTGCGGGCGCTGGGAATGAAACGTCGCCATCTGGTCGCCGTCTTCTTGCTGGAGGGGTTGGGCTACAACCTGAGCGCAGCTTTGGTCGGAGCGGTGCTGGGCGTCTTGGTGGCCTTCGCTATCGCGGGCGTGATGGCACAACTTATCGGTGAGTTCCTCGTCATCGAGCCGGCCTGGCGCCCACGCGATCTGATCGTTGCCTACACCCTCGGTGTCGTGGTGACGTTCCTAACCGTCGCCGTGGCGGCCTGGCGAGTCAGCCGGCTGAACATCGTGTCGGCGGTGCGCGATCTGCCGGAGCCGACGCTTCCGCGCGCCGGGCGGCGCTGGCTGGTCTTCGGGAGCCTCGGCCTGCTGCTCAGCGGGCTGATGCTTTGGGGTGGCAAGGCCAGCGATCGACTCTTCCTGTTCGCCTTCGGCATGTCGCTGCTGCCGCTGAGCGTAGCGGCTATCTTGCGCCGGTTCGGCGTGCCGGCCCGGCCACTCTACAGCGTGGCCTCCTTGCTGGTGCTTACCTACTGGCTGTTGCCCGACTGGCTCCATAACCGCCTGTTCGGCCGCATGCAGGGCGATATCGAGATGTTCTTCCTTTCCGGCGTCATGATGGTGGCCGCCGCGACGGTGCTGATCGTCTGGAACGTCGACGTGCTGACCGCGCTGGTCAGCATCTTTGGGCGCTCCTTCAGCCGCTGGCTGCCAGCGGTGAAGATCGCGGTGGCGTACCCGCAGGCTAAGCGGGGGCGCACCGGCCTCACCATCGCGATGTTCAGCCTGATCATCTTCTCGCTGGTGGTGATCTCAACCATCAACGCCAATTTCATAGCGCTCTTCGCGAGTGAGCGGGCCGGAGCCGGCTGGGAGATCACCGCTAGCCAGCCCCCGACGAACCCGATCCCTGACTTTCAGCAGGCGCTGGCTGATGCGGGGATCGACATCACCGATGTGGCTGCGATCGGTCGCGTGCTGGAAGTGGGAGCGTTCCAGGCGCAGGCGCGCCAGCCGGGCGATGTGGAGTGGTCGAACTACCCGGTGAGTGGCATCGACGCCGTGTTCGCTCAGGCGAGCGAGGCGCCGCTCCAGCTCCGGGCGGCCGGTTACGAGAGCGACCAAGCCGTCTGGGAGGCTGTGAGCAAGGATCCGACGCTGGCGGTCGTCGACGCGAACACGCTTCAAACGGGCGGGTTCAGCGGCGGGCCAGTGCAGTTCCACCTCAAGGGGGTTCAACGGCAAGGCTCGACGATGCAGCCAGTCACAATCGAGGTGGGGAGCGCGCTCGACGGTCGAGTACGGCGGCTTACGGTCATCGGCGTGATCGACCCGCAGGTCTCGATGCTTTTCGGCATCTACGTGGGTGAGCAGGCGTTTCAAGAGCTGTTTCCCGAGCCGGCGAGCATCACCTACTACATCGACGTGGCTCCAGGTGTCGACGCCCGGGCGCTGAGCCGACAGATCGAAGCTGGCCTGATTCAGTATGGGGTGCAGTCCGCGGTCATTGCTGATGAGATCGCCAAGCAGACCGGCATCGCCCGAGGCTTCATCCGGCTGATCCAGGGCTTCATGGCGCTGGGGCTGGTGGTGGGTATCGCGGCGCTCGGCGTCGTCTCGTTCCGGGTAGTGGTCGAGCGGCGGCACCAGATCGGCACGCTGCGAGCCATCGGCTACCGGCAGTCGATGGTGGCGGCCTGCTTCCTGCTGGAGTCGACCATGGTCACCACGCTCGGCGTGCTTTCAGGCCTGGTGCTCGGGCTGCTGCTGTCGCGGCTGGTGCTCTTCAGCGAGGAATTCAACGAGTCGTTCCAGTTCCAGTCGCTGGTCGTACCCTGGGGGCAGATCGCGTTCTTCGCGGGGCTGGCACTGGCGGTCGCGCTGCTGATGGCCTACGTGCCGGCGCGGCAGGCATCACGCGTCTCGATCGTCGAAGCGCTGCGCTATGAGTAATGGCTACGGGCTCAGCTCCGGTGCGCGATCCTGGCTGCGGGCCTCCAGGAACTCGAGCAGCACGGTGTCGACCTGGCCGTCGGTACGGAAGCGGGCTTCCAGGTTCTCCACGCTAGCAAAGCGCTCCAGAGCTCCCAGCGTGGTCTGCGCGTCTGCTTCCGTCTCGGCCAGGTAGCCCAGCTGGTGGAGCTGCTTTCCGATCCAGCGCACCAACGGTGGATCGAGCGGCACCAAGTCGGCCTCGTCGAGCTGGAAGTAGACGCGGTGCAGCATCACTAGCCGGCGCAGTTCGGCGATGGGTGTCGGGTGGTCGTCGACGCGCAGGTCGATGTAGCGGTCGTTACCGCCGCCGTAGCCGCCGCCTTCCCGTACGATCAGGATAGCGGCCGACTGCTGGCCGCGCGAGTCGCCGCCAGCGGCCTGCCCGGCTTCGAGAGCCGTCAGTAACCGGAGCGCGAAGGTGCCCGTCGTCGACCGGTAAGCATCGGCCATGGCGTTGACTACTTCCGGCCCCACAAGGATATTGCCTTGGCAGCAGAACCCATCCCCGACAATTCCGCCAGCCCAAGGGATGCACTGCTCTCCACTGAAGGTGGCCGCTTGCCCCTGGCTGTCAACGATGCCGAGCTGGCGCTCGGCTCGCCCGGGATCCTCGCCGGTGAGCAGCGCGACGACCTCCTCGGCTGAATAGCCGGCCGCGAGGAGCTCCAGTCCGCGCGGGCCGTAGGTTACGTTGGCCCACGCCTGGGTGGCCACCGCGCCGACGCCGGCCCGCGCCCAGGGGACGACCGCGCCGACCGCCAGGAACTTCGATTGCACTGCGATCCCGAGATCGCCGGTCTCGGAGTCGCGGGCGACGATCGAGAAGGTACTGACAGGCGGCCAACACTGGGGAGCATGGATCATCGTATACCCTCCCAACGCCTCGGTGAAGCATCTGCTTTGCTCGGACTCTAGCATATCGGACGACGCCCGTCGTCACGTCCTGGTATGGTGGGAGACGGCGCGAAGCGGCGGGCAGTGCGGAGGGTGCACGGTGATTCGCGAGGCAGGGATGAGGAAGGTGATCCTGGCGGCTGCGCTGGTCGCCCTGACCTGGGCGCTCACGACGCCGCGGTCTCTCGCTCAGGGGGGACAGCCGGCTCAGGGGACGGCCAGCTATGAGACCGGTGAGGTGGTCGCCATCCTTGAGGAGGGCATGACGACGGTCGGGCCGGTGACGCAGCCTTTCCAGCGATTGCTGGTGCGGGTCACGAGCGGCGAGCGCGCAGGTTCTGAAGTCGAGGTCTCGGTCGGCGTGCGCGATCTCAATACCGCCGGGGTTCGCTACGAGCCGGGTGATCGTGTCTACCTCTCACGCACCGTCGGTCCGCACGGGCAAGAAGTCTTCTTCGTTATCGACCGCGATCGCAGCACGCCGCTCTTGGTGCTGGCGTTCCTCTTCGTTGTAGCGATCCTGCTCCTCGGGCGGTGGAAAGGCCTGCGCGCGCTGGCCAGCCTGGTGATCACGTTTGTCGTGCTCATCTGGATCTTGGTGCCGCGCATCCTGGCGGGTGCTAACCCGGTGGCAACAGCGATTGTCGCCTCGTTTGCCATCTTCACCGTCACCATGCTGCTGACGCACGGGATCGGCAAGCTGACCACGGCGGCTATCGCCGGTACCTCGGTCAGCCTGATCCTGACCGGGCTGCTGGCGGCGCTCTTCGTCCGCGCGGCATCGCTGACCGGGCTGGCGTCGGAGGAGGCTTCGTTCCTGCAGGTGGTCGTTGGCGGGCAAGCGATCAACCCGCAGGGGCTACTGCTGGCCGGAATGATCATCGGCGCATTGGGTGTGCTCGACGACATCACCGTCAGCCAGAGCTCGCTGGTCTTCGAGCTGCGGCGGGCCAATCCGCTATTGACCGGTTGGGAACTGTTCGCCAGTGGCGTGCGCGTCGGGCGTGACCACATCGCGGCCACGGTCAACACCCTTGTGCTCGCCTACGCTGGGGCTGCGCTGCCGCTTCTGTTGCTCTTCACCCAGCTCGACCAGCCACTGCTCCAGGTTGTGAATCGTGAAGTCGTGACCGAGGAAATCGTGCGCACGCTCGTGGGCAGCCTAGGGCTGATCAGCGCGGTTCCGTTGACCACCGGCTTCGCGTGCTGGCTGGCAGTCCGCACCGCGCCGGAGCACCTGCCCCATGAACACCACGGCCACCTGCACTGACGTGCGTGGTCGAGCCTCGACCACGATTACTCACCAGCGGGAGGTGGCGCGCTGGAACGCGCGGTGGGCACGGCGAGCGGCTCGCTGGCGCTCGACCCGATCGGGGTTCCGGAAGAGCCAGACCAGCAACACGCCAGTGAGGAAGCCGCCGATGTGGGCCCAGTAAGCGACTCCGCCGGTGGGTGCGGTCTCGATGCCGAAGGAAGCGAGACCGGCGAAGAACTGGATCACGAACCACAAGCCGATGAGGATCAGCGCCGGCAAGTAGAAAACCAGCGGGATCCAGCCTATGAAGGCCAGCGTGCGCACCTGACCTCCAGGGAAAAGCACGAGGTACGCTCCCATGACCGCTGATATCGCTCCGCTCGCGCCGACCATCGGCACGGTGCTGGAGGGCGCGGCCAGCGTCTGCGCGACCGCGGCAGCGATGCCTCCCAGGAGGTAGAAGACCAGGTACCTCAGGTGGCCCATCGTGTCTTCGACGTTGTCACCGAAGATCCAGAGGTACCACATGTTGCCCGCGATGTGCAGGAAGCCGCCGTGCAGAAACATCGAGGTGATGACGGTCAGATAGACCGGCATGCCGATCCGTGGGGGCAGGTCGGTAGCAGTCGTCAGCTCGGCTGGGATAGCGCCATACGCTGTGACGAAGTGCTCGAGCGCCTGCGGAGAGGTGGCGAGGAGGGAGAGCTGATACAGGAAGACTGCAATGTTGACGAGGATCAAGGCGACGTTGACGAACGGGAATGATTGCCGGCCGCTGTTGTCGTCCCCAATCGGGAACATCTGCCCTCTCCCTCTCACCCCTTCCAGCGCAGTCTACTCGACCACCGGGCCGCAGGTGCTGGTACGCTGCATCTCACGGCTCCTAGGAAGCGACAGGCCACTCCTCGCCCGTCGCGCGTACCTGGTGGCGGTTACTCCGCAGCCACGGTCCCCGTCGAACAAGCCGAGCGACCCGGGCGATCGATCGTGATCTACCGTTGAATCGGCTGAGCTGTCCCTCCGATGCGGAGGACTCGCCCTGCCGCTCTCTCGACACGGTAGGTCATCCACTGGACTACCCGGCGCCTGGTCTCGGCGCCGCTTCGCGGCGCAAAGAGCAAGCCGAGCAACAGTCCCCAGGTCAGGAACTTCAATGCGGTGCGCACACGGCCCAGCATATCGTACCGCTCTCCGATCGTTCGACATCACTCACCCGTCGTCCAGCAGCATGACGCTCAGCGTCCTCAGGCTTGACGATCACAGGTTGGCACGAGCGGTGCCCACATCTTCCATCTGCGCCCTGTGCCAGGCTCAGCGGTATCAGTTACCCGGCGAGGATGCCGAGGGCTGCTCCGCTGGTGGGAAGGTCATCGCCGGAGAAGGCATCTCTGCGGCTGGCGGCTGCTGGGGCCGGACACGCTGACCGATCTCCTGTACTCGCTGGCCCGCCGTCTCGGCCGCGCTCTCCACCAGAACCTTGGTCCGCGTCAAGAGTTCCTGTGAGCGCGAGCGCATTTCCCCGACCACCGTCTGGGCCTGCGCTTGGAGCGTTCTCGTGCGCTCACGGAGCTGCTCGCGCACTTGTTGGCCTGGCCGTGGGGCAAAGAGCAGGGCGCTCGCCGCACCGACCAGCGCTCCGCCGACGAACCCTGCAGTGAAACTCCGGAGCTGACGTCCCATGGTGCGACCCTCCCTTTCCTCGACCTCCCTCTGGTTCCCGTGCATCGGGTCGTCGAATCATCCGGCGAGGCCGTTGCTTTTCTGTATACACGATATAGTAGCAGAAGTGGAAGCCTCATCTCGCGAACAACGTGCCGAGGGTCGAGAACGCGGGTAGGAGAGATGGAGCGCAGAAGTATGCCGAAAGCAGAATCGAAGCCGGGTAGCGCAGCTTCGGCGGTGCCCGGGGTTGTCCTGGTGGACGGGGCGAACCTGCGGCTGGAGGATGTGGTGCGCGTTGCCAGGCACGGGATGCCGGTGCGTCTGAGCGACGCTGCACGGGGCCGTGTCGAAACCTCGAGCGCGGCGGTCGCGCGCATGGCCCAGGCCGGTCGGCCGGTCTATGGGGTGACGACGGGCGTCGGCTCGCTGTCTGATCGGCTGATTTCGCTTGAGCAGGTACGGGAGCTCCAGCTCAACGTGCTTCGCAGCCATGCAGCTGGTGCTGGCGAGCCGCTGCCGGCTGAAGTCGTCCGTGCGGCACTGTTGCTGCGGGCCAATGCCCTGGCCGCCGGCCACTCCGGCGTCCGCCCGGCTGTGATCGAGGCGCTCCTTGCGCTGCTGAACGCCCGCATCCATCCAGTTGTTCCAAGCCAGGGTTCACTGGGTGCGAGTGGAGACCTCGCACCGCTCGCCCATCTGGCGCTCCCGCTAGTCGGTCTTGGACGGGTCGAGCTGGACGGGACGATCGTTCCGGCGGTCCGGGCACTCGAAGTGCGAGGGATCCAGCCGCTCGAACTCGAGCCCAAAGAGGCAGTCGCGCTCATCAACGGCACCCAGATAACGGCCGCGCTCGCCACATTGGCGCTGCTCGACGCCGAACGCCTGCTCGACTCCGCGATCGCCATGGCGGCACTGTCAGCCTGCGCCCTGGGTGCCCGGCGTTCGCCCTTCGACCCGCGCCTGCACGCGGTTCGCCCGCACCCTGGCCAGCGTCGAGTCGCCGAGCGCGTCCGGACGCTCCTCGAGCCGGTGCCGGAGCCGGAACGCACGGGTGGGCGCGTGCAGGATCCCTACTCGATCCGCTGCATCCCGCAGGTCTACGGGGCCGTCCACGATACCCTCGTGCCGCTCCGTACAACGCTTGAGATTGAAGTGAATTCCGCGACCGACAATCCCCTGGTCTTCACATCGGCTGTGATTGGTGATGCGGTGGTGCTGTCAGGTGGCAACTTTCATGGACACCCGTTGGCGCTTGGCTGTGACGCGACGAAGATCGCGATCGCCTCGCTCGGGGCCATGATCGAGCGGCGAGTCGCGCTGCTCGTCGATGCTGAGGACTACGGTTTGCCTCCCTTTTTGGTCGCCGAGCCGGGCCTTAACAGCGGCGCCATGGTCGCGCACTACCTGGCTGCATCACTGGTTGCCGAGAACCGCGTGCTGGCTCATCCGAGCAGCGTCGACTCGATCCCGACCTCGGCGAACGTCGAGGACTACAACAGCATGGGGGCGACAGCGGCACGGGCCTTCCGCCAGGTGGTGGCGAACGTCGAGACGATCGTCGCCGTCGAGGCACTCTGTGCCGCCCAGGCCTGCGACCTCGCCGGGCGCGTGCCGCCCTCCGGCAGCCCGTTGCGGGCGCTCTACGAGCGTATCCGCGAACGCGTGCCCTTTCGCGAGCGGGATGACCATGTCGTCGCCGACGACATCTCGGCCCTGCTGACGCTACTCCGTGAGGGTGGGTTGGTGGCGGAGACACTGGAGGAATGAGTTGAACAAAGGACTTCTCGCCGTGCAGCGCGACCACGCGGCGAGGAAGGAGTGACAGCGATGAGCACCGCACAACCTCGACTGATCCGTGCCTCCCGCGGCTCGAGGCTCTCCTGCAAAGGGTGGGGGCAGGAAGCAGCTCTCCGCATGCTGATGAACAACCTCGACCCCGAGGTAGCCGAGCGCCCTGAGGAGCTGATCGTCTACGGCGGGACGGGCAAGGCGGCGCGCAACTGGGAGGCGTTCGACGCGATCGTCCGGTGCCTACGGGAGCTTGAGAACGACGAGACGCTGCTCGTGCAATCAGGGAAGCCGGTGGGCGTCGTGCGCACGTTTCCCGATGCACCGCGCGTATTGATCGCGAACGCGCTGCTCGTGCCGAAGTGGGCAACCTGGGAAGAGTTCTGGCGGCTCGAGGGACTCGGCCTTACGATGTACGGGCAGATGACTGCCGGCTCCTGGATCTATATCGGCACGCAAGGCATCCTCCAGGGGACGTACGAGACGTTCGCGGAAGTAGCCCGCCAGCACTTTGGCGGTTCCCTGTCGGGGAAGATCGTCCTCACCGCCGGCTTGGGCGGTATGGGTGGTGCCCAACCTCTCGCCGTCACGATGAACGGTGGCGTCTGCCTGGTGGTTGAGGTCGATCCCGAGCGTATCCAGCGGCGGCTCGAGACCGGCTATCTCGACGAGGCGACAGCCTCACTCGACGAGGCGCTGGCACGCGCGCGCGACTACGCGCAACGCCGCGAGGCGCGTTCGATCGGCCTCGTGGGCAATGCGGCCGAGGTGCTGCCCGAGCTGGTCAAGCGGGACTTCCAGCCAGACGTCGTCACCGACCAGACGGCGGCGCACGACCCGCTCGACGGCTACATCGTGCCCGAGATGACGCTGGAGGATGCCCGACTGCTGCGCCAGCGGGATCCAGAGACGTACGTGAAGCGTGCGCGCTGGGCAATGGCCGAGCACGTGCGCGCGATGCTCGCGTTCCAGCGGGCTGGCGCCGTGGTGTTCGACTACGGCAATAATCTGCGCGGGCAGGCCTACCTCGCCGGGGTCGAGGACGCCTTCGCCTACCCCGGGTTCGTTCCGGCATACATCCGCCCCTTGTTCTGCGAGGGGAAGGGCCCCTTCCGCTGGGTCGCGCTCTCCGGCGATCCTGAAGATATCCTCGTCACCGACCGGGCGCTGATGGAGCTGTTCCCAGAGAATGAGTCACTGCGCCGCTGGCTCTCGATGGCCGAAGAACGTGTCAAGTTCCAGGGGCTGCCGGCCCGGATCTGCTGGCTGGGACACGGTGAACGTCATCTGGCTGGCCTGCGTTTCAACGAGCTCGTTCGTGCCGGCAAGGTCAAGGCTCCCATCGTGATCGGACGCGACCATCTCGACGCCGGGTCGGTGGCTTCGCCCTACCGGGAGACGGAGGGGATGCGCGACGGTTCCGACGCAGTCGCTGACTGGCCGATCCTGAACGCGCTGCTGAACACCGCCTCGGGGGCCACCTGGGTTGCCGTGCATCATGGTGGCGGTGTCGGCATCGGGCTCTCGATCCACGCCGGTATGGTCATCGTCGCCGACGGCACGCCTCGCGCCGCAGGCCGCTTGGAGCGGGTGCTGACAAACGACCCTGGCATCGGGGTGCTGCGCCACGTCGACGCTGGCTATGAGCGAGCGGTACTGCACGCGCGAGCCCACCGGATAAAGGTGCCCATCTGGCCGAAAGAGAGCGGCTAGTGGCCGGTCGTCAGGGCGGCCGGCGTGACGCTCGCCCGGCGTCCGAGCGGTGCTTAACACCGCCGTGTGGTCTCTCAGCACCGGCGAGCAAGCGTACGGATCGTAGGAAGTGCCGTCCCAAACCGGTTGACCGCGGTGCAAAAAGGGTCGCTGCGACGGCTATGCTATGATCGGGCGCAGTGTTCGATTGCGGTGGTCGAGCGATAGGGACGCCGGATGAACATCCACGAGTATCAAGCAGCCGAGATCTTCAGCCGCTTCGGTATCCCGGTCAATGAGGGGAAGGTCTGCACGACTGCTGAGATGGCGCGTGCGGTGGCAGAAGAGCTCGGGGTGCCGGTCGTGATCAAGGCGCAGGTGCACGTCGGGGGGAGAGGGAAGGCCGGCGGAATCCGGCTGGCCACGAACCCAGGCGAGGCGGCGGAAGCTGCTCGCCAGATCCTGGGCATGAGCATCCGCGGCGCCACGGTACACAAGGTGCTAGTCGCACCGGCAGTCGACATCGCCCGTGAGTACTATCTCGGCGTTGTGCTCGACCGTGCCAGGCGCCGTATCGCCGTGATGGCCAGTGCGGCCGGCGGTATCGACATCGAGGAAGTGGCGCGGGAGACGCCGGAGAAGATCGTCCAGGAACATGCTGACCCGCTGCTTGGCCTGCACGACTACCAAGCGCGTCGGCTAGGGTTTGCGCTCGGACTAGAGCCGGAGCTCGTGCGGCCGTTCGCGGCGATCGCGCGCCAACTCTTCGCTGCGTATACGGCGGTCGACGCGTCACTCGCTGAGATCAACCCTCTGGCGCTGACGTCTGGCGGGACGTGGCTAGCGCTCGACTCCAAGGTCGTGCTCGACGATAATGCCTTGTTTCGGCATCCGGAGCACGAGGCGCTGCGCGACCTAGAGGCCGAAGACCCCTTGGAGCGCGAGGCGCGTGCGGCCGGCATCAGCTTCGTCCGGCTGGACGGCACGATTGGCTGTGTCGTCAATGGTGCCGGCCTCTCCATGGCGACGATGGACGCGGTCAAGCTGTATGGTGGCTCCCCAGCGAACTTCCTTGACGTCGGCGGGGGTGCGAGTAGCCAGCAGGTGGCGACCGCACTCCGGCTCGTCTTGTCCGATCCGAATGTCCGGGCCGTCCTGATCAACATCTTTGGAGGCATTACCCGCTGCGACGTCGTGGCTGAGGGGCTACTCGAGGCACTGAAGACCGTCGAGGTACCCGTGCCCGTCGTTATCCGGCTGGTGGGCACCAGGCAAGAGGAAGGGCGGCGGATGCTGGCCGAGGCGGGGTTGACTGTCGTGGATACCATGGAAGAGGCAGCGCAACGGGCGGTCGCGGCAGCACGGGGCCGGGAGGTACGGGCATGAGCGTACTGGTCGGGCTGGAGACGCGACTGTTGGTGCAAGGGATTACCGGGCGCGAAGGCTCGTTCCATACCGCTCAGATGATCGAGTACGGCACCAAGGTGGTGGCCGGTGTAACACCAGGTGCCGGTGGCAGGGACGTGCACGGTGTACCTGTCTTCAATACGGTGGCCGCCGCGGTCGAGGTGACCTCGCCCAATGCGTCGATCATCTACGTGCCTGCGCCGTATGCGCCAGACGCGATCTACGAGGCAGTCGACGCTGGGATCCCGCTGGTCGTCTGCATCACCGAGGGCATTCCGACGCTGGAGATGGTGAAGGTCTACGAACACGTGCGGTCGCGTGGTTGCCGGCTCATCGGTCCCAACTGCCCGGGGCTGATCACGCCTGGGCAGGCGAAGGTCGGCATCATGCCCGGCTACATCCACCGCCCTGGCCCGGTCGGGATCGTTTCGCGAAGCGGCACGCTCACGTACGAAGTCGTATGGGCGTTAACACGGGCAGGCATCGGGCAGTCGACCGCTGTCGGCATCGGTGGAGATCCAATCATTGGGACGTCGTTCATCGACGTCCTCGAGATGTTCCAGGCCGATCTCGAAACCGAGGCGATCGTGCTGATCGGGGAGATCGGCGGCACTGACGAGGAGGCTGCAGCCGCGTACATCAAGGAGCATGTCACCAAGCCGGTGGTGGGGTTTATCGCCGGACGTACCGCTCCGCCGGGGAAGCGGATGGGCCACGCTGGCGCCATCATCTCAGGTGGCCAGGGTACAGCGGCCGAAAAGATCGCGGCACTGGAGGCAGCGGGCGTCCCCGTGGCTGAGCGGCCGGCACAGGTGGCAGAGCTGATTCGTAAGGCTCTCGGGTGAGTTCTCGGCAGCCAGCGACACACAGCGTGGATCGCGATGCGCGGCGGACGAGCGGATGGGTATCCGAACCATGCCGAACGATTCAGCACCTGGTGAAGAGCTGATCGCGTTGGGGCGTCTGGCAGGATGCCGCGGCCTGCTGTGGGGCACGGGTGGCAACCTCAGCGTACGCTACAGCGAAGCGCACTTTGTCATAACCGAACGCGGTACCAGGCTCGACCAACTGGATCCGCAAAACCTAGTGTTGTGCCCACTTCTCGGTGAACCCGGCCAGCCGGCGCAAGCCTCGAGCGAAGTCCAGCTTCACCGGCGTATCTACCAGCGCCGGCCTGACGTGCACTGCGTCATCCACCTGTCACCGCTCTATACCACGCTGATCGCCTGTAGCGAACAGGAGCCGCCCACAGATCTCGTGCCAGAGACAGCGCTCTATCTCGGACAAATCGCTCGCGTGCCCTACATCAGGCCTGGAACTGAGGACCTGGCGCGAGCGGTGGCCGAGGCGCTGGGAGATGACCGCTACGTTGTGCTCATGGCCAATCACGGGGCAGTGACGGTCGGCGACTCGCCCTTGACATCCTTTCGCCGGATGGAAACGCTCGAGTTCTTGTGCCGGATGGTGGTCACAGCGCGCGCCGCTGGCCTACGGTTGCACGGGATGGGCCAACAGGCGGTAGCGGAGCTGCGGCGGAGCGTCTATCACACCGGAGGCTGAACGTCGAGCCCTTCGGAGGTATGCTCCTCGCGGTTGCGGCCATCCTCGTGGGGGTGGTCGTGCTGTCAATCTTTGCTCCTTTTTAGCTTCTTTCTAACCCCCAGCAGGTTGCGGTAAAACGCGGACGAGGGCGCACCGGGGCGGTCACCACCGGCGGCCGGTGAGCCGTGCGTGGGGTGGAGCAACCGCTCGCCGATCTCACGCACCGCAGGATGCGGACTCTGGACCGCGGATTGGGCTGGGAGCGGGTGGCGGTGTTGACGCCACAGCAGCTCAGCAGCGTCCTCGGCCAGCGTTCGCTCGGGGTTGGTGACCAGGAGCGCGAGGAGCGGCGCAATCTGTTCGGTCGAGAGCCGCTCACCAAGCGCGCAGAGCGCGCTCCGCCGTATGGAGAGGGGAGCACCCTCATCGGCGACAAGTCTTGCCGCGCGCTCGGCGGCGGCTCCGTGATCGGCAGCGAAAGCGGTTGCCCAGGCGGCGGCGCGTACACGCTCACTCTCGTCGTAGAGGAAGGTGTCGAGCTCCGTCAGCAGCAGCTCAGGATCCGACTCTGCGGCCAGTTCGGCTGCGTGGCCGCGCACTTCCGGATCGGGATCGACGAGCATCTCGACGAGCAGCGCGGTGCGATCCTCGGTCGAAAGCAGGTCAGGATGCTCGGGGTCGAGGAGGAGTAAGTAGATCATCGTCTCGCGTGCGAGAGGTGTGCCGTGGTGAAGCACGTGCAAAGCAGCTTCACGAAGCGCGGCACGGCTAGTACCGGCGACCCTTTCCCAGACAGCACCAGCAGCATTGGTGCCCGCGAGCCAGACGAGCACACGGTCGAACGTCTCCTCCGGCAGGGCCGACACCAGTTCGCGGATCGACCGGTCGCGGTGGAGCGGGTCGAAGTCCTCGATCCAGTCGAGTAGCCGTTCAGCGAGGGCAGCGCGCTCTGGGGCGGGCAGGACATTGAGCAACCGGGCACGGAGCCAGCGGCGGCCTAAGGGCGACAAAAACAAGATATCGATGAATTGCCATCTGACCTCAGCTTGCCAGCCGGAGATCGCGGTGATTTCATCCTGATCGAGTGGGTCACCAGCATGGATGCGCTGGGCGAGCAGGCTGATCGTGGCGTGACACATACTGGAATTGTACGTCTCCCTATTGACCACGTACCGCGAGGCCAAGGCGAGAACCATCGCCGCTTCTCTCACCATTTTGCTTGTCTACGGCGTTGCGTAGCACCAAGCTGGGAGCCGCAGTACGTCGGGTCAGGAGTGGGAGCGAATCCGGCGGCCTGATGGATACCGGCGGCGCGGGCGAGCTCGGTGACCACCAGGCCGAGGGCGATCAGCACCTCGCTGGAGAGCGGGGCTTCGACAGCTCGTCCGACACTTCGTGCCAGGCATTTCGATTGGACATCTTGACCCAGCGTTCGACGGATGCTATACAGCAAGCATCAGGAACCGGTGAACGGAGCGCGAAACAGAGCAACCTGCGGTAGACCTGCCAGGCATCGCCCTACAGGGTGACCGGTCGAGGTGTACTGACGCGGAGGACGAGGCAAGGGCATGAAGCGTCAGCGTGGATACAGGCTCGACGTCGCGTTCGAAGAAGAGCATGAGCCCATTCGCGCTCGGAGGAGTCGCACGCGAAACGAGAGCATTGACGACGCTCGCGCTGCCTGGGAGCCGGTCGTCTGTTCCCAGTGCGGTGAAGACCACCCTGATACGAGCCGGGTACGACTGAGACGGACGACACACGGGATCGAGGCCCGCTGCTCAGTCTGCGGCGCGGTTACCGCGCGCTACGCGGCTGGTGTCTGGACATCGTAGGTTGCGCACCGCTGCTTTCGCTTGGGGGCGTATCCATGTTCGTACCCTACCGGCCCCTGTGCGGCGGGACTAGTGGCAGCTGCGCTTTCTTCACCGGGGGTCGGGAGCAGTGACACTGACGGAACAGCTCGCCGAGTTCGTCGTGTGCATCGCAACTCGACCGCTCCCGGAGGAGGTAGAACGCGAAGCGAAGCGAGCGGTGCTCGACTGGCTCGCCTCGACCATCCGGGGTGGTGAAGCTCTCCCGGCGCAAGTCGTCCTCGAGGTGGCCCGCCGCACGATGCCCGGAGATGAGGCGACAGGGCTGGCGAGCGGAGAGCGGCTCTCGGCCCTGGGCGCGGCCTTCGCCAACGGCGCCGCCTCGCACGTCCTCGAGCTGGACGATCTCCACCAGGCTTCGACATTTCATCCCGCGGCACCGATCCTCCCTGCCGCGCTGGCGGCCGCGGAGCGAGCTGGTGCGAGCGGGGAGACGTTCTTGCGAGCGGTCGTCGCGGGATACGAGGTCGGTATCCGGCTCGCGGAAGCGGTCAATCCCTCGCACTATCGTTTCTGGCACCCGACCGCGACCTGTGGTGTCTTTGGGGCGGCTGCTGCAGCTGGAACGGTGCTCGGCCTCTCCTCCCACGAGCTTGCCGACGCGCTAGGGAGCGCGGGGACGATGGCCGGCGGGTTGTGGCAGTTCCTCGACGAGGGAGCGATGTCGAAGCCGTTACACGCGGGTAAAGCGGCCCACGACGGTCTGCTGGCTGCTGAGCTGGCGAAGGCGGGATTGACGGGCGCTCACGCGATTCTGGAAGGCCGACGTGGCTTCTTTGCCGCTACGGCCGAAGCGGTCGATGTATCGCGGGTTACCGAGGGCCTGGGGAAGCGCTTCAAGATCCAGGAAATCGGGTACAAGCGGCACGCGTGCTGTGGCCATACCCACACGGCTGTCGACGCCGCGCTTTCCCTGCGCCAGCGGCTCGCCGGGCGCGCTATCGAGCAAGTCGAGGTCGAAACGTATCAGGTTGCGCTCGAGATCACTGATAAGCCGATGCCGCGGACGGAGACGGCCGCGAAGTTCAGTCTGCAGCACGCGGTAGCCGTCGCGCTGCTCGACGGCGTGGCCGGCCTCGAGCAGTTCCGCCCTCCGCGCCTGGTCGATCCCGAGGTAGTAGAGCTGCGCTCTCGGGTCACGGTGCGGGCAGTGCCGGAGTTCACCGCCGTCTACCCGCGCCTGTGGCCAGCACGCGTCCGGGTCACGCTCTCGGGGCGCGAGGTGAGAGAGGAGACCGTCACCGTACCGCGCGGCATGGCGGGCAATCCGATGAGCGACGACGAGCTCCGGGAGAAGCTCCGCGCACTGCTGGTTCCAGTCCTGGGCTCAGAGCGCGTGGAGCGGCTCGTCGCTACGGTGAGCCGACTCAGTGCTGGGGGCTCGATATCGGAGCTGGTGCAGGCGTGCGCACCCTGGCCGACACAGTGGTGATCCGCGGCGGAAACGAGACGAGCCGGCTCCCCCGTCACACCTTACTGTCGCACCGAGGCCGCAATCGTTTCCGCCTGAGCGAAGAGTGCCGGAGCGCCGCCAGTATGGATGAAGACCACCGTCTCGTCACGCCCGATCTCTCCCCGTCGGATATGGTCGATCAGGCCGGCGAGCGTCTTGCCGGTGTACACCGGGTCGAGAAGTAGGCCTTCGGTCTGGGCGGCGAGCCGGATCGCTTCGAGACACTCTGCCGTCGGCACGCCGTAGCCAGGGCCGACATACCGGTCGTCGATGTGCAGCTCATCCGGCTCCAGCCGGACGTCGACATCGAGGAACTCCGCGGTGGCGTTGGCCAGCGGAAGCACCACGTCTCGAATGGCTCCAACAT
This sequence comes from uncultured Thermomicrobiaceae bacterium, assembly GCA_938082375.1. Taxonomy (GTDB): domain Bacteria; phylum Chloroflexota; class Chloroflexia; order Thermomicrobiales; family Thermomicrobiaceae; genus Thermalbibacter. Next base: position 59,737 of record CALKCJ010000001.1, on the reverse strand, counting down.
CTGCTTCGATCCCGATGCCGACGACCTGAAACGGGTTCCCGCACAACCGCGCGCCGAGTGCCAGGCCGGCGTGCGTGCCGCCTGAGGTACTGCTGGTGACATAGACGCGAGAGACCCCCCAGCCGTTTGCGATGAGCTGCTGGGTCAGCTCGAAGGCGGCGGACACGTAGGCGGATGCTCCGAGCGGAGTTGAGCCGCCGGTAGGAATGAGGTACGGCCGCTCACCCTGCCGGCGCAGCTCTTCTGCGATCCGCTCCATAGCCGGCATGCGCTCGCTGCGGTCACGAACGAAGTGCACCTCCGCGCCGAGCAGGTAATCGAGGAGGAGGTTACCCTGCGCTGGGGGGTCGTGATCGGTGCTGCTCAACACCAGGATACAGCGCATGCCTGCAATGCGCGCAGCTGCGGCCGTCTGGCGACAGTGGTTCGACTGGGCAGCCCCAGTGGTAATGACGACCGTCGCATCCTGCTCCCAGGCGTCGGCGATCAGGTACTCGAGCTTGCGTGTCTTGTTTCCGCCGAGTGCCAGACCGGTCAGGTCGTCGCGCTTGATGAGGATGCGCGGGCCGTCGAGCGCCGCGCTCAGGTTGCGGGCGTCCTCCAAGGGCGTCGGCAGGTGGGCCAGCGGCCAGCGTGGTAGCGAAGGCAAACGCATAATTATCCCTCTCCTCGGTCTGAGCCACATAGCGTTGCCCTGTGGTAGCACCCGCTGGAGCCGCTGTCAACCTGTCTGGCTGGATGCCATCCTCTCTCATCCTCAAGCGCATGGCTTGCAGGTGAGCAGGTGCCATCTTCAGCGCTGGACAGGCAGAGCTCCGCTGACCGATAATGCGCAGCGGCCGGCAGGCCAATCGTTGCGAGTGCGAGGAGGGACGCGGAATGGCCCGGCAGCATACGATGACGATCGAGCAGGAGTATATTGAGAAGCACCCGTCGTCGCGCGCGCGATACGAGCGCGCCCTAAAGGACTTTCCGAGCGGTGTTACCCACGATGTACGCTATCTGAAGCCATTTCCCATCTATATCGAGCGAGCCGCCGGATCGAAGAAATGGGATCTGGACGGCCATGAGTTGATCGACTACACAATGGGACATGGTGCGCTGCTCCTGGGTCACGCTCACCCGCAGGTCATCGAGGCGGTTACGGCTCAAGTTCGTCGCGGTACGCACTACGGGGCCGGCCATGACCTCGAACTCGAATGGGCCGAGCGCATTCGGGAACTCAAACCCTCCTGCGAGCGGGTGAAGTTCACTGCGTCTGGCACGGAAGCCACGCTAATGGCCATGCGGCTCGCTCGGGCCTATACCGGTCGCGAGAAGATCCTTAAGTTTGCTGGGCACTTCCACGGCTGGCATGACTACGCGGTCCCAGGAGAGAGGCTGCCGTTCGACCAGCGGGAGTCACCCGGCATCCCGAAGGCAGTCTTCGATACCGTCGTCGTGGCGCCGGTCAACGACCTCGAGTTCGTCGACCGGCGCCTGGCCGAGGGGGATGTCGCCGCAGTCATCCTCGAGCCGAGCGGCGCCTCCTGGGCCTCGATCCCGCTGCCGGAGGGCTTCCTGCAGCGCCTGCGCGAGATTACGCGACGACACGACACGCTGTTGATCTTCGACGAAGTCATCACCGGGTTCCGCTGGTCACCAGGTGGGGTTCAGCGCCTCGTCGGTGTCACACCCGACCTGACGACCATGGCCAAGATCGTGGCTGGCGGGCTACCGGGCGGCGCCCTCGGCGGCCGAACCGACATCATGAGCCTCCTCGAGTTCCGCGACGATCCCGATTGGAACGCTCGACGCCGAGTCGGTCACCCGGGTACGTTCAATGCCAACCCATTGTCAGCAGCCGCTGGGTGCGCGTGTCTCCAACTCGTCGCTGACCCGGGCGTCCAACAGCACGCCGACGCGATGGCGGCACGTCTGCGGCAGGGATTCAACCAGGTACTGGTGCAGCAAGGCGTGCCCGGATTTGTTTGGGGCGAGAGTTCGGTCTTCCATATCGCTCTGGGGCATACGTGTTCCAACCAGCGCGGCGAAGATATCCGGGTGCCGGAGGGTGTGGCTCCGGAAGTGCTTAAGGCAGGCATGAACCCTCGCCTTGGACTCGCACTCCAGCAGGCAATGATCAACGAGGGCGTCGACCTCTTCCACGGTGGCGGGCTGCTGAGCGTGGCTCATACGCCCGAGGACATCGAGCGGACGATCGCGGCGTTCGATCGTTCCGTGCGCCGAATGCGGGATGAGGGGCTGTTCGAGCAGGTGACGTGAGAGGCCAGGCGCAGCAGCGGGAATGCGCAGGCGGGCAGGCGACGCGGCCAGTAGCACCGCTGGGTGGTGCCGAGGAGAGGTGATCGCTGGCCGGGTTGTCACATCGGATTTCCGGTACTGGAGTCCACTAGATTTGCACCGATGACGGGCATACATTCGTGGTAGAGCGAGATCGAATTCACCGGCCGTCTCCATGGCTTCACGGGAGGCGTCGCTTATGGAAAGCGATGTTCCGCGGTCTTTGATACGCGACTCTTGTCAATGGTGCCGAGCGCCGTTATGCGCAGGAGCCGAGCGTTGTCAGGCGTGTGGCGCGGCTGTTCCTCGCCCGGATGCCGAGCGCGATCCCTCGTTTTCCGATGTCGCCCTGGGTCTGTTTACGACCCCGCCGATCTCCCCAGCGAGTACGCCGGAGCAGGAACCAGGCAGCCTGCCGGCGAGCGATCCGCTGCTGGAGAGCCTCGTCCTGATCGCCGTCGCTGGATTCGCCGGGGCGGTCGTCGGCTGGCTATTCCTCCCAGGGCCTCTGGCACAGGCGTTCCGAGCCGTGCTGGCTTTGCCCACGCAGCCGGCAGACGTCTCGCGCCTGGGGCTCTTTCTTGGTCTGCTGTGTGGGCTCTTCCTGAGCACGCTCTACCGGCTCGTTTCGCGCAGGTGAGGAAGCTGCCAGTGGGATGGGCGCGGCGCACAGAGTTCGCTCCCCGAGTTGGAGTGACAGAGCGGAGTGGCTCTACGGGGCGTCAGTTAACATCAAAAGAATCGCCGTCGCCCCTTCCTCCTGGTTCACGTTGACGGTCAGGGCCGCCTCGCCTCGTGCGGCCACCACCTTGTTGGCGGCCGCTCGCAGTTCCTGCCAGCCGAGGGCTCTCAGTGCGCCTCGGTAGAAGGCAATGACGCGTTCAGGCGTGTCGGCAGTGCGGAACACCATCATCCCGCCGTTTTCGACCTGAGTCGAGAACGGCTCGAAATCCACGCGCGTCGCGCCAGGGTAGGCAGGCACCTGGCTACGCTGCCACTCCTCGATCATCTGCAGCTCGGCGGTGGAAATGCGCGCCGGCTGAGGTGCGGTTTCGACTGCGCCGCTCGAAGCAGGCGCTTGCTCCGTTCGAGCCTCTTGCGGTTGCGCGGTCAGACGGGCCTCACCCTCTTTCCCGCGCGCGCACGCAGTGAGGGCGCTCGAGATAAGCAGCAGGACGGCGATCGAGAGAGCCACCAGTCTGACCTCGCTCATCCCCTTCTGATTCCTTCCGCTGCTCTCCAAACGGTTCAGCCGGCGGCCAATTCTAGCAGCCTTCCCAGCATACTACCGACGGGGGCGTGTGGTCTGACAGGATGTGGGCTAGAGACTGATGGCGTCGACAGCCGGGAGCGGGCGTCACCCGCGGCTGTCTGCGCGAGGCGGTGGCGGCGGTTCGGCGAGCAGGTTGTCGACGGCGCTCAGCAGCGCTCGTGGTGGATCGGGCGTTGCGAGAAGCAAGCTCGACATCAACCAGAGAGTACGCAAGTACTCGCGATGGTGATCGTCGGGTGCGACGAGCCGGGCCCGGCAGGAGGAAAGGAGCTCGGCTGCGGCGGCGGCTAGCTGGGGAAGTGGCCCGGGCAGGCCGGTCACCATGTCCACGATGGTATGGGCACAAACGTACAGAGCGTCGAGCAGTTCGAGTCGAGTTGGCATGGCACTCAGCGCGGTCAGGAGCATATCGGCCGTGGAGAGGATTTCGCCAATAGTCGCTCGCGGGTGCGGCTTTCCCTCTTCCGCTTGATCGAGGTGGGCATCGTGGCGGTGGAGGCCACCGGCCAACCAGCCTGTACCCCTGTGTGATGAGCCTGTGGCGATCAGCGAGAGCCGATTCGTCAGCTTTAAAACCGGACTTTCACGAGATTCGGGTGCTTCTCCTCCGTCAGAACTAAAACGCTCGTAGGCATCAAGGAGGATCAGCTGTTCCGGTTGCCAGCGCTCGATCGACTGGCTCAATTCGCGAGCATGCTCGAGGAGGCGCTGAATGGATGAGCCGGTGGTGAAGGCCAGGACGGCGCGTTCCAAGTCGAGCACCATCGCCTGCAGGTACGGCGCCAGGAGCACACGACCTTGACTTTCCCGCACCAGCCCGAGCGCGTGCTCAACAAGACGGATAAGCTCTGCAAGCCGGAGTGCCTCCGTCAGTCCACAGGCCTCGATGATCTGCTCTAGCGCGTGGCTGGTACCGTCGACAAGCGTGGAGTCGGGTCGTGGCTGGCTCAACTCGGCCGCTCCCTGGCGGATCGCGCCGAGCGCGGAACCCAGCGTGTCGTCGCGCGCCTCCTGGATGAGGCGTGAGAGCATGTGCTGCATCGCGTTCGCTTCCACAGCGCCGTGTTGCTCCGCGAGCGTGCAGAGGCCGACGCGGAGATGGGTACTCCCTCAGTGGATCGTCGTCGCTCCTATCGGCGTGTGCATGGGAGTTTGGTCCGGATTCGTGCTGGCTATTGGTCGGTCTCTCGTCCCGCATCCGAACGGTTCGCCCGTGGTGTGGTCGGCTGGTGCAGGCCGGCGTCCTGGTGAGGCTTGCCCGGTCTCCGTGCCTAGCCTATACTGCCGCCAGCGGCGCGGTTCAGGGTGGAGAACCGCGTGCTGGTGCCGTCCGAGTTCCTGGAGGGCGGGGATGGACTTCGAATTGACTCCTGAGCAGATCCAGGTGCGCGACATGGTGCGCGAGTTCGCCCAGCGCGAGGTGGCCCCGTACATCCGTGACTGGGACGCTAAGGGTGAATACCACCCTGAGGTCTTCCGCAAGATGGGCGAGCTGGGCATCCTGGGCCTACCCATACCGGAGCGTTACGGTGGTGGCGGCTTCGACTACGTAAGCCTGGCGCTCGCCTGCGAGGAGCTCGAAGCGGTCGATACCTTTCTCCGAGTGGTGATCAGCGTCCATGTCGGGCTCAACAGTCTCACGCTACACCAATGGGCGACCGAAGAGCAGAAGCAACGGTGGCTGGTGCCACAGGCGAGGGGTGAGAAGCTCGCTACCTTCGCCTTGACTGAGCCAGGCGCTGGCTCGGATGCCGGAAGCATCCAGACCCAAGCCGTGAAAGACGGCGATTCTTACGTCCTCAGTGGCGAGAAAATGTGGATCTCGCTCGCCAATACGGCCGATCACTTCCTCGTCTTCGCGACGCTCGACCCGGCGCAAAAGCACCGTGGCCTGGCGGCCTTCATGCTCGAGCGGGGCATGGACGGACTGACGACCGGCTCGATCCACGGCAAGCTGGGTATCCGGGCAGGCGATACGGGCTGGATCTCGATGCAGGGCGTGCGGGTTCCGGCGGAACACATGATCGGTGAGCCGGGCGAGGGGTTTAAGATCGCGATGAGCGCTATCGACCAGGGGCGCTTTACAGTGGCTGCTGGGGCGTGCGGACTGATCCGGGCGTGCCTGGAAGCTAGCATCAAGTACTGCCACGAGCGGCAGGCGTTCGGTCAGGAGATTGGCCGGTTCCAACTCGTACAGCAAATGATCGCCAAAATGGTGAAAGGCTACGAGACTTCGCGGCTGCTGGTGTTCCGGGCGGCGGAGCTTAAGAACCGCGGCATCCGCAACACCCGCGAGACCTCGTTGGCCAAGTGGGTCGCCTGCGATGCGGCCTTCGAGGCGGCCAACGACGCCGTCCAGATTCACGGCGCGTACGGCTTCTCGAACGAGTATCCGGTGGAGCGCTACCTGCGGAACTCTCGCGGTGCGGTCATCTACGAGGGAACCAGGGAGATCCACCAAGTCCTCCAAGCGGAGTACGCGCTTGGTTATCGGATCGATCGGCCGCTGCGTTGCCCGCAACCCCCGGCTCAGGCATTCGAGGAGCAGGCCGCGCGTGCCTGACTCGCGGATGGCGCGCGAGCCTTGCGGCATATGGCGAGCGCTGGTCGTATGCGCGAGTAGGGGTATGTGCCCGAGCGTGCGGCGTACGCTCGTACCTCATGGGTGGGAGGGAGACCGATGCCGATCCGAGTGACTCGCGAAGGCCACATCGCCACCGTCACGGTCGATCGCCCCGAGCGACTGAACGCTCTCGATACCGAGACGCTGCGAGCGTTGCTGAGAACCTTTGACGAGCTGGCGCAGGATCCATCGGTGCGGGCTATCGTCCTCACCGGAGCTGGCGACCGCGCCTTCATCGCTGGCGCTGACATCGCTGAGATGAAGGATAAAGGGCCAGCAGAGGCGCTCACGTTTGCGCGCTTAGGCCAGGCTGTGTGCTCGGCGATCGAGTCGGCACCTCAACCAGTGATCGCGGCAATTAATGGGTACGCGCTTGGAGGTGGCTGTGAGGTTGCCCTGGCCTGCGATATCCGGCTGGCCAGCGAGCAGGCCGTGCTGGGCCAGCCCGAGGTGACGCTTGGCGTGCCACCAGGCTGGGGAGGAACCCAGCGATTGCCGCGCCTGGTCGGCCCGGGGCTGGCGCGGGAACTGATCTTCACGGGCCGACGGGTGGGCGCGGAGGAAGCTTTGCGGATCGGGCTCGTCAACGCAGTCTGTCCACCCAGCGAGTTACTTGAGCGTGCTCGAGCGCTGGCGGCCGACATCGCGCGCAACGGGCCAGTGGCGGTTCGCCTCGCCAAGGAAGCGATCCGCCGAGGTCTGGATGTGGATCTGGAGGCCGGGCTGGCGCTGGAAGCCCAGGCCTTTGCCCTGGCGTTCAGTACAGCCGATCAGCGGGAGGGGATGAGCGCCTTCCTCGAAAAGCGCGCTCCGGTGTTCCGCGGTCTGTGACCTCTCGCGGTACGATGCACGCGGTTTGACCGGGTGGGCCAGCTTCGACGGTGGATGCGAGGCACTTCTCGGTTTGCCTGTCTTCTACCCCCAGCGGCAGAAGGACTGAGAGAACTGGAGCGAGACGGTGAAGATTGCGGTGCTGGTGAAGCAGGTGCCTGACCCCAACGCGATCCGGTTCGATCCGCGGCTTGGCGACCTCGTCCCCGGGACGCCGCAGGCGACCAACGAGTACGACCTGTATGCCGTCGAGGCTGCGCTGCGCATGAAGGAGCAGCTTGGTGGAACTGAAGTCGTCGTGGCCAGCGTCGGAACCGCTCGGGAGACCCTGAACCGCTGCCTCGCGATAGGAGCCGACCGGGCGGTGGCTATCGAAGGGCCGGGCCTGCCGGGCGATAGCCTGGCGACGGCCAGAGTACTCGCCGCCTGGCTACAACGCGAGGCTCCGGATCTGATCTGGGCCGGGCAGGAGACGAGCGATGCCGGTACGGGCAACGTCGGCCCGCAGGTCGCAGCGTTGCTCGGCATCCCGCTCGTGAGCAACGTCGTCGGCTGGGAGTACCGGGACGGCGTCCTGACGCTGGAACGCGAGATCGAGGACGGGCACCAGTTCCAGCAGGTGCAGCCGCCGGCCCTTCTCTGCGCGCTGTCGGCCCTGGACGAGCCTCGGCTGCCGACACTACGAGGGATTATGGAGGCCCGCCGCAAGCCGAGCGAGCGTCTGTCGCCGGCCGACCTCGGCCTGACGGAGGAGGATCTCGCGCCCGTCGTGAGCTGGGGTGGACTCTTTCTCGAAGAGGAGAAGGCGGCTGGGATCGTCTTACGTGACGTCGATCCAGATCAGGCGGTGGAGCAGTTGGTCGCGTTCCTGCAAGAGCACCGGTTGATCTAAGCGCGCCGGAGTACCGAAAGGATGACGCGGTGGCGCAAGAACGCGTGTTAGTCGTCGTGGAGACGGTCGGCAGTGAGGCGAGGCCAGCGTCGCTCGAGCTGTTCGGTGCCGGCCGGCCGCTTGCCGATCGGCTGGGGGGCGAACTCGTCGGGTTGGTGATCGGGAGCGGAGTCCAGGGAGTCGCGGAGCTGGCGGGCCGTCTCGGTGCGGATCGAGTGCTGCTCGCAGATGACCCGGCACTCGGCGAACCGGTTGCGGCGCGCGCCGCGCGGGCTGTCGAGGCGGCGATCGCGGCGTCCGATCCAGCCCTGATCCTCCTGCCCGCGACCACGTTGGGGCGCGACGTCGCACCGCTCCTGGCCGCGAGGTATGGAGCCGCCCATTTGGTCAACTGTCTCCGGATCGAGGTGGATGACGAGACGGTGAGAGTCACCCGCCCGGTCTACCAGGACAAACTGCTCACCACCGTGCGCGCCCCTCGGAGCCAGAGGGTGTTCGTCACCGTGCGTTCAGGCGCGTTCGCGGTGCCTGAGGCGCAACCGGGTCGGCAGGTTCCGATCCAGTCGCTTGCCGTCTCGTTGACCGATGCTGACCGGGCAGTAGTCGTCACACAGCTCGTCGAGAAACCCAGGGGAATGACCAACCTGGAGAATGCGCCGATCGTCGTCGTCGGTGGGCGTGGGCTCGGGTCGGCGGAGAACTTCCGCCTGGTGGAGGAATTGGCGGCGGCGCTCGACGGTGCTGTCGGCTGCACGCGGGCGGTGAGCGATCTAGGCTGGCGGCCCCACTACGAGCAGATCGGCCAGACCGGCAAGAACGTCCGGCCCAAGCTGTACCTCGGCGTCGGGGTCTCTGGCGCCGTACAGCATACGGTAGGGATGCGGGGTTCCGACACGATCGTGGTGATCAACCGCGATCCCAACGCGCCGCTGGTCAAGATGGCGGACTTCGCGATCGTTGGTGACCTGTTCGAGATCGTCCCAAGGCTGACGAAGCGGCTGCGCGAACTCCGCGGGACAGCATAAGCGCGCTGCCTGGCACGGAGGTTGGATGAGCCAGGAGAAGGTCGATGTCATCGTAGTTGGCGCCGGGCCGGCCGGGGTGGCCGCTGGTTTGACGCTGGCGCGAGCGGGCCTCGAGGTCGTGATCCTCGAGCGTGGTGGTTACCCCGGCGCTAAGAACGTCATGGGCGGGATTCTGTATCGCCAGCCGACGGAGGAATTGGTTCCCGGCTTCTGGCGCGAAGCTCCCTTGGAGCGGGCGATCATCGAGCAGCGCTACGTGCTGCTCACCGAGGATAGCGCGATCAGCGTGAGTTACCGGACACAAGCGTTCGCGCAGGAGCCGCACAACGCCTTCAGCGTCATGCGAGCCGAGTGGGATCAGTGGTTCGCCTCACAGGCCGAGGCAGCCGGCGCGTACATTGCCACCGGCATGACCGTCGACGATGTGGTGTGGCTCGACGGTGCGGTCGCTGGGGTGCGGGCAGGAGACGACGGCGATGAACTGTTCGCTGACGTGGTGGTGCTAGCCGACGGGGCCAACTCGCTACTGGCGCAGAAGGCGGGCATGCATCGGGAATGGCAGCCGAGCGAGCAAGCGCTGGTGGCCAAGGAGTTGATCCGCCTGTCCGAGGACGTGATCAACGAGCGGTTCGGCGTGCCATCCGGTCTCGGGGTGGCGATGGAGGTGTTCGGCGAGTCGACCGCTGGCCTGCTCGGCTACGGCTTCGTTTACACGAATCGCGAGACGCTCTCCGTCGGAACCGGCGCACTTCTGTCAGACCTGATCGAGCGTGGGATGAATGTCAGCGACCTGCTCGAGCGTTTTAAGCGGCACCCGGCGATTGCCCCCCTTTTGGAGGGCGGTGAACTGGTTGAATACTCGGCGCATCTCATCCCTGAAGGTGGCTGGTATGCGTTACCGAAACTGTTCATTGACGGGGCGCTGGTGGTCGGGGACGCTGCCGGGTTCGTGAATCCGATCAGCCGCGAGGGATCGAACCTTGCCATGATCTCCGGCAAGTTAGCTGCGCAGGCAATCATCGAAGCCAAACAGAGCGGCGACTTTTCCGCTACTGGTTTGAGCCGCTACCAGGAACTGCTGGAGGACAGTTTCGTCCTCCAGGATCTCTACACCATTCGAAACGTAACGCGATTCGTGCATCGGCGGCCCTATCTGCTCGGGCAGGTTCCCGACGCCTTGGCGAGCGCACTCCGTGACTATCTTACGGTAGACGGGACACCGAAAGCGCGTAAGTACGGAAAGATCGCCGGCCAGCTCCGCACAGCGCTGCCGCCAGGCCGAACACTCCGCGACATAATACTCGGAGCGAGGTTACTGCGCTAAGGAGCGTGGTACGCTTTGCCCGGTGTCGTGTGTGCCGCGTCAGGCCCGATAGCCGGGAGGAGCATCGTGAATCCCTATCTCCTACTCGATGTGCTGCTGTTGATCCTCCTTGCGCTCTTCGTGCCGATCGGCTTCTGGCGAGGCGCCCAGCGTGAGGTACTGGTGTCGTTCGGGGTGCTGCTGGGCGTCGTGCTCGGTGAGTTCTGGGCAGGGCCGTGGGGGCGGGATCTGGCGGAGCGGAGCGGACTGAGCGAAAACGGCGGTGTCTTCCTCGTTGCCATGCTCTTGCTGGTCGGGAGCACATTTCTGATTGGGTACGGACTAGGCGCGGCGCTCATCCTCCCAGCCCCGGGTCTCGCTGGGCGATTGGTTGGGGCAGTGGTGGCCGCGGGGAACGGCGCGCTCTTACTCGGTTTCTCGCTGCGCAACATTCGGATTTTCCTGCTTCAAAACGAGCTTGGCCTCTTCGAACGCGCCGTGGTGGCGCGGTTGCTGAGCGAGAGCTTGGGGTGGCTGCTGTTGGGCGGAGTAGCCGCGTTTCTTCCCATCATCCTCTATCTCGCGCTGTTCGGACAGGCGCCTCTTGTCGAGTACGAGTCGCTCGACGAGGGGTTTCAACGCCAGGAGACCCCGACTCGACGGTATCCACCGCGTGCTCCGGCCAGCACCGGACAGTCGCCCGTCGCGTACAAGACCGAGCCGCGGCGGCTGGAAACGGAGCAGACGAGACCGATCCGGGTGGCGGAGTCGACGCAGCTGGCAGGTTCACCAGGACGTCCAGCCGACCTGTCGGCGATCGACACTGCTGTTGTCGCCCGCCAGCGAAGGCAACAGGCTGCCACTCCGCCGCCGGCGGCCGGCATGTGCCCGTACTGTCATGCGCCCGTGCGGGAGGAGGATGGTTTCTGCCCGCGTTGCGGTCGTGTCCTGTAGTTTCCGCAGCGATTCTCGTCTTGCATGGCTTGAAGGATCGTCGCTCGCCAGGCAGCGGGGGAGCGGACCCCGTGAGAAAGGGGGGAATTGGCGGAACTGAGGAGGGGAGCCGTGGCAGTCCGAGAACGTGCCGTCGGGACGGGGCGACGCCGGCTCGCGGGGCGCCCCACGCTCCGTGGCTTGCTACTGGCTGGAGAAGCTCTTCTGCTCGCCGCAACACTCCGTCTGTACTTCGTTCTCCGAAGCGATTTCCCGCTGAACGATGGTGGCCTTTTCTACAGCATGGTGCGGGACCTCCAGAACGCGAACTACCGTCTGCCGTCCTATACGTCCTACAACCTTGATGGGATCCCGTTTGCTTATCCGCCGCTTGCCTTCTATCTCGTCGGGATCATCGACGACCTCGGCCCCTGGAGTCTGGCCGGGGTAATGCGCTTTTTCCCGGTCGCGGTCACGATTCTGGCGCTCGGCGCCTTCGTGCTGCTCTGCCAGGCCATGCTTCGGCCAAGAGCCGCAATTGTCCCGGCGACCTTCGCGTTCGCGCTGCTTCCGATGGCGTTCGTCTGGCAGATCATGGGCGGGGGGATCACCCGTGCGCTCGGTCAGCTTTTCTCCATTCTGGCGCTCTGGCAGGCCTACCGACTCTACACTCGTGGCGGCCTTCGAGACGCGGTCTCGTTGGCCGTACTCGTCGGGTTGACCATGATGAGCCACCCAGAAGCGGCGTGGTTTCTTGCCTACAGCCTGCCGTTGTTCTACCTGTTCCTCGCTCGTGATCGGCGGGGTCTCCTTCACTCGCTTCTTTCTGGGTGTGGCGCCCTCGCGCTGACCGCTCCGTGGTGGGTGACCGTACTGCAACGGCATGGCATGTCGGCCCTCAAGCCAGCGCACGATCCGGGATGGCCGTTTTACTATGGCGTCGTTCAGCTTCTGCACCTAGACATCAGCCGGGAGCCAACGTTCACGATGCTGGGCGGTCTCGCGCTGCTTGGGGCATTCGTCTGCTTGGCCCAGCGAGAGTACCTGCTCCCGGTATGGGTAGTGGTTATCCACGTGCTCCAGCCGCGAGCCGCTGATCAGCGAGCGGTTATTCCTTTGGCGATGCTCGCAGGTATCGGGCTGGTCTGCGTGGTACTCCCATTGGTCGAACGCATACTCGACGTCGGATGGCTGTCACCGTCGTCTACTGACGGCTTCTCCGTAAGGAGAGTCACCCAGCTCGTACGTGGCCCCCGGCTTCTGCAGATCCTCCTTTTGGTACTGGCGGTGCAGTCCGCGGCGTCGACGGCCTACGGTTATAGCCCGCTCCTGACTGGTCTGTCGGCCGATGAGCGGGCCGCGATGGACTGGGCCGCCAGCAGCACGCCCCCGGCCAGCTCGTTCATCGTCATTACCGGTGAGCCCTGGTTCGGCCAGGACCGAGCCTCGGAATGGTTCCCGGCACTGGCTCAGCGGGTCAGCGTGGACGTCGTGCAGGGGTACGAATGGGTCGGGGGATTCGTGGAGCGGATCGCCAGGCACGAGCAGCTTCAGGCCTGTGCGACGCAGAACAGCGGCTGTCTCGAGAACTGGGCGAGTGAGCACGGCATCGCGTTCAATTACGTGTACGTGACCAGGCGGCCGGCCAACATCGAAGGGGTGCTGATCGACAGGACAGCGGCCATCCAAGCGTCGCTTCGCAGCGATCCACGGTATGAAGTAGTCTACGACGGGCCCGGTGCGGTGATCTTCCGGCGGGTCGGCGGCCGGTAGTGAGATCTTGAACCGAGCCTAGGTGCTCAGAGCGGCCAGGCTCTAAGCCAGCCGGTTAAGCGGAGCAGAGCTACTGGCCGCGGTACACCGCGACGAAGGGCAGGTTCCGGAACCGGCCGCCGACGTCCAGGCCGTAGCCGACGACGAACTCGTCAGGGATCTCGAAGCCGACCCAGTCGAGCGGCATTTGGAGCGCGCCCTCCTTCTGCTTGCGCAGGAGGGTGACGACTTTCAGGCTCGCCGGGTTGCGTCGCTTCAACAGATCGCTCAGGTACTTGAGCGTCAGCCCGCTATCGACGATATCTTCCACGAGGAGAATATGCTCGCCCTCGACGGGCCGGTCGAGATCTTTGAGAATCCGCACCACACCCGATGTGACAGTCGCCTGGCCGTAGCTGGAGACAGCGATAAAGTCGATGTTGAGCGGGATCGGCATATGGCGGACGAGATCGGCCATAAAGACGAACGCGCCCGTCAACACGCCGACGAGGAGCGGCCGTTTCCCCTGGTAGTGTGCCGAGATCTCGGCTCCGAGCTGCGCCACGCGCCGTTGCAAAGTCTCCTCGTCGATCAACACGCGTTCGAGGCCAAGCTGCTCGGCGAGCACCTGCTCCTCAGCCACGGTGGTTCCTATCTCCTCTACTGTTACTGTTTCCGTCGCCGGTTCTCGCATCAGCTCGGCCTCGAGCAGACCATCAGGATGCGAGAACGACGTGCCCATAAGCCCGCCGACCCACCAGACGGTTCCGTTATCGGCCAAGAGCGGCAGCCAATCACGTACGTAAGCCGGCACCTTTCGGTTCACCAGCCAGTCCTGCAGGCGAACGAGCGGCCGATCCGGCGCCGGCCGCAACCGGTCACCAGGTCGCCGAGTCCGTAGCACCCAGCGGCCTGGCGGGACAGACCGGCAGCGCAGTCGCCAGCAATTACCGAGCTCGATCTCCATCTCGCCAGCGAGCTCGATCCGAGCTCCCGGGTCGAGCAGTGGTAACCCCGTCCAGCGGCGGAGGACGGCTTCCGTCTCGCCCGCCGGGCCAATCACAACGGCATTGTACTCGACGAGGGCCTCCCATCCGCCGCCCAGCTCGAGCCGCGTGCCGACTTTACCCTCGAGTGCAGTCGATCGCAGAGCCTCGAGTCGCTCCGCGGTCGGCACGAGCCGGTCATTGCTCGCCCGCAACACGCCCGCCAGCAGCACTCGTCGCTGGAGGGCGACCGGGAGGCTGGCAAACCTGGCTCGGTCGACGCGTACCAGACTGTTTTCCTGCCTAACGAGCTCCGCTCCATGCCGCGCTGCTACGGTCTCGAGATATGCCGCGTCGTCCTGGAGCAAGTCGGCGACGCGCGCTATCACCTCGCTGGCTCCGGGTGCGATCGCTTCGAGCAGGGGCATGACCTGATAGCGTATCCGGTTGCGCCGGTACTGGAGTTCCCAATTCGAGGGGTCTTCGATCGGCCTGAGGCCGAGCGTCGCCAGGCACACGCTGACCGAGTCGCGTCCTAGTCTGAGGATCGGGCGCCAGAGGGTGACCTCAACTTCCTCGGAGCCGACGGGATCGAGCCGTACCCGGCGCCGGGTGAGCGGTCGCATGCCGGCCAGCCCCTCCAGGCTGGCGCCACGCAGCAGGCGGAGCAGCACCGTCTCTGCCTGGTCGTCGCGGGTGTGAGCCACCGCGATCCAGGACGTGCCCAGCCTCCGGGCCAGCCGGCCGAGCGCGGCATAGCGGGCCGCACGCGCGGCAGCTTCCGTCCCCTCGCTGGAGTACTCCGGCCAGGCAGTCACGTCGACTCGCTCGACTTCGATCGGAACCCCGAGCTCCTGCGCCAGCGCCAGGGCCCGCTCGGCGTCGCGGGCTGAGTCTGGCCGTAACTGGTGATCGACATGCAGGGCGATAACGCGCGGCCCTCGACCCTGCCGCTGCAGCGTGGCCAGCGCCCACAGGAGTGCAAGCGAGTCGGGCCCGCCGGAAAAGCCGGCCACGACCGTGTCGCCCGGACCCAGGCCGGCCTCGCTCAGCCGGGCTGCGATCTCTTCAAGCAGCCGGCTGGCAGCAAGCGGGAGATCGGTCATGGCACTGCTCCTAGGAGGCGGCCCGATGCGCTGATATGCGTTCTGCCACAAATGATCTGTGGCCGGCAACGCCGGCCACTCGTGTCCTGCGCTCCTCCGGTGCCGGTGGGCGGATTCGAACCACCAACCAAGGGCTTATGAGTCCCCTGCTCTGCCATTGAGCTACACCGGCCCAATCTCCGGGGAGATAGTGTAGCAATCACGGACGGCGTACGTCAACTGTCGTCCATGCTGGAAGGGCTTCGCCCAGCCGAGGGGCTTGACAGGAGGCGAGTTCGTGCGATACTTCAGCAAGTGCTTGATTGATAATCGTGTTGTGTGGAACGGACGTCAGCGGTGACGCGGGCTCAGCAGATTCTCCTCGCGACGCTGGCGGTGAGTTGGTATAACGTGGCGGTCATCTGGCTCATGCAGGTGCTGATCTATCCATCGTGGGCATTCATCCCGACCGCCGACTTCGGCGACGCGCAGAGCTACCACTTCGTGCGTCTCTTCCTCGTCGTGTTCCCGCAGGCGGCCCTCGCTACCCTCGGCGCGCTCGCGCTGCTGCGCCGGCGCCCGCCGGGGATTCCCAAAGCCGCGCTCTGGCTCGGGCTCGGTATCCAGCTTTTCCTCTGGATCCTCACCGCGCTCCTCTGGGGTCGCTGGCAGGGTCAGATCGCGCTGGGCGATGCCCCGCCCGGTAGTCTCGGGCTGGCCAACACCGAGCTGTACCATTTGCTGGTCGTCACCCACTGGCTCCGGGTTGCGCTGATCACGGCCTATGGCATCCTGGTCTTCTGGGTGGCCTACCGGAGCTTCGGCCACCTTTGAACCGCCGAAATCGACACTGGCTCCGGGGCGCTCGTACGGGAAGAGCTGTGACCGACTGGGAGCTGAGGGGCGAACAGCAGAACCATGGAAGGGCAGCGATCGCGCGGCACGAGGACCGACCGGCGCCGGGAATTGACTCGCATCGCCTACCACCAGCTCGCGGAGCGCGGGTTCGAGGGCCTGCGCGTGCGCGACGTTGCGCGCGCCGCCGGCGTGAACATCGCGACGCTGCACTACTATTTCCCGACGAAAGAAGACCTGATCGACGCGGTGATCGGATATCTCGCGGAGCAGTTTCAGGTGCCGGCCGTGACGCCACCCGCCGACGAGGAGGTCTCCGCACTCGAGGAACTGCGCTGGGAGTTCGCCGATCTCCGGGAGCGCATTCGCAGCGCTCCGGAGCAGATTGCCGTCCTGGCCGAGCTGCACGCACGGGCCCGGCGAGACCCGGGTATCGCCGCCGCGCTCAGCGGGCTCGATGCCGGCTGGCAGGGCTACCTGGCGAGCATCATCGGGCGGGGGATCCGGGAAGGGATCTTTCGCAGCGACGTGGAGCCCTTCCAGGCAGCCGAAGCGATTGTCGCCCAGATGAAGGGCATCGGCTACCAGCTCCTCGCCGACCCGGACCCCAGCCGGGCCGATCGGCTCGTCGCGGAGCTGGCCGAGCAGATCGAGCGCTGGCTCCGCCGCTGACGGGACGGAATCGTTGCAGACGTACTCCGCTCGTGCGCTTCCTGTGCGCCGCCACGAGCGGCGCATGCTGCCCGCTCGGCCGTGCGGCTACAATCGGTGGCTTTTGTCGGGACCACTTCGCCTCGGCTCCCAAGCGACGCGGAGCAGGCCACACGCGGTGTCGCCCGGACGTGTCGGGTTCGAACATACCGGTCGGGGCAAGCTCACAACCGCGAGGATGGCCAAGCGATACCCAGGAGTGCCACCCATCGCAGTTGCCATAAACCTTCTCTTTGTGCTACCCTCCGCTGCCGAGCCGCTGTCGGTCTCAACGCCACCGGTGAAAATGGGATCTCCGATAGGGAGGCCGCATGTTGCGCGCAAGGCTGGTTGTAGCTCATGCGAACTCAACTTACGATACGATAGAAGTTGCGAGGATTAAAATACGCTGGGCTTGGGTCGTGCGAGTTTACTGCTCATCCCATTGGCCCCTGGCGTAGCCTGGCACTATTCGGTCGCACTGGCCCTTTGGTGGGCCACTGGCAACATCGTCGTCTCGCGCTTACTCCGCTTAGACGTCTCTAGGGCACGGTGGCGTCTCACACAGTTCGTTGCCTTGATGACTGACTGGTTGGGGGCTGGCGCATTACTTGTGCTTGTCCGTGCCTCAATGGTCCTTGCTGCGGCTATCCTCGCCTACAATGTCGCCGTGACGAGTCTGCGGGCTCGCGCTTGTGCGGTTGTGACTGCCCCCTGTGCCATGATTTCCCTGTGGCTCTACACCGCTTATCGAACATGGCTCATCTCCAGAACGGCCTCTGAAGAGTTGTTGCGCACCGTCATCGGGGGTAGTCTACTTATAGGCATGACCGGACTAACCTTCAGTATACTCTGTAACTACTTCGGTAATATATGTCGAAAAGCTAGGATAGAACACAGTCCGATAACTTTCTACTCGCCGTACTCGCTCTCCCCGCGCGAGTATCAGGTTCTGCAGTTACTCGCGAGGAAGGATCTCACATATGAACGGATTGGCTCCCGGCTCGACCCACCAGTCAGCCGGGAGACGGTGAAGACGCATGCGACGCGCATCGCTGACAAGCTCGGGTTGCACGTCGCCGCGACGCCATTCTCGAGGCTGCCATCCAGCGTGGCCTTGTCCTCATGGCGGAAGAGGGTACCCCTCATGAGTGAAGTAGACATGCCAACGTCTCCCTCCACTCGTGAGCCGGCCGCTCTCCCAGTGATCGAGATCGTCGGGTGACATCCCGCGTCACCGCTCAAGGTGACAGGGATTCCCCTCTGCTCGTTGACAAAATTCCCCCTGAACTTCAGTTGCTTCGTCACTCCGGACTCGCTAGGCTGAGTTCCGGCAGCCCAATGTGATGCAGGGAGATTATCTTGTGCAGCGGCATTCCGCCTTTTGACATGAAAGGGCGACATTGATGATGAAGTATCGAGGCTATCGAAGTTGGCGATCATGGATCGCATGGTTGGCCTGGGTGTCACTCCTCCTGTGGCCCCTCGGGGTCTCCGCCGCAGAGCCGGACGTGCCAGTCCACATTGACGGAATACCCGACGAGGTACTGGACCAAATGGCTGCGCAAAAGGCACAAAGCGACCGAGACCCACATGTGCCACTCCCGCCTGAGGTGCAGGCTCTCATTGCCGAAAAGCAGCGAATGGTCGATGAATATCTCCGCACACGTGAGCGCGTGGGAGCCGATCACGCTTCATCGTCGATTCACGCCGCCTCATGCTTTAATTTGGCCGCGACGCAACAGGGTCAGCAGACAGCGTATTGGTGCGGTCCGGCAGCCGTCTCCGAGGCATTGGCAATCAAAGGTATCAGCCTGAGCCAGAGCGCTGCAGCATCATTGCTCCGCACGACAACCGATGGCACAGCGTGGTCAGGCGTTTACGCAAACGTGCCCAATCCCACAGGGTATCCAGTTCCAGACGTGCTTAATTATAAGCTCGGATATGGGTGGTATGTCCCGCAAACATTGTCTGACCGGCCATCCTCATCAGATGTGGCCACATTCATCAACCGCATGACCTTCGATATCGGCTATGGCTACCCAGTGATCGGCGATGCCTGGGAGCTTGCCGGCTGCCAGTATCCCCACTTGCCTGGACACCCCCTGTACTCAGCAGATCTTTCACTGGTTCACCATTTACGGCTACTGTGACAATGGTAACCTCACGAACTACATGGACTCGGCGACGACAGTGTGGTCAAGTGTCCAGCCCTATAATTCAATTGACACACCGACCCTGGTTATCATCCTCGGGGGACGCGGCTATGTCTGGTCGCAAGGCTGTGCTGATAGGGCTCCTTACGCTTGGCATCCTGGCGACTGGCTGCGCGCGGGCGACGACTCCGTCGCCCGCGCCGTTCTCACCCCAGACGACGCCCCAGCAGGTGACGGCGACCATGCCCCTCTCCAGTCCAAGCCCTGCGGTGTCTCCGGCCAGGCCGACCGCAATGCCAACCCCCAGCGCGGTGGCCGGCGAGCTCGGCTGTCTCGTCGAGCGTCCGGTGAGCTGGAACGAGGCGCTCGCGCGTAATAGCATCGCGCTCCCTGAGGAGCTGACCCAGGATGGCCCCGGCCACCATTTCCGGTTCTCCATCCTGAGCTCCGATGGCAAGCGGTGGTTCGGCGTCCTGACCGCGACCGAGTGGTCGGGGATCGTCACCGGGCTAGTCGGCGAGCGAGACTACCAGCGGGTGTCCCAGATCAGCAATGCGCCGGTCGAACAGGTGACACCGCTCGTTGCCGACGAACGCTGGCTCGCCTTCATATGGGCTCCCAATGCTTGGTGGGCGGAGTGGCGCCTCTTTGCCTGGGACAGCCAGACCGGTGAGACCTTCGAGATCAGCCGCCCGAACCCTGGCGAGGGGTTCCTCGGCTGGCAGATCTGGCCCGCGCTCTCCCACGGCCTGCTCGCCTGGGTTCAGGGTGGGCTGGAGCCTCCGGCCACGCCCGAGGCGCCACCTCGTGTGCACTCTGAACTTCACGTCTACGACCTGGCCCGGCGCACCGACCGCATCCTCTCCACGGACCTCCCGACCTACCCGGTCGTCTTCTGGTGGCCGTACCTGATCTGGTCCAAACTGGAGGCTCCTGGTCAGCGAGGGCAGCTCGCCATGGCGGATATCCAAACCGGCACACCCGTGCCGTTGCCGGCACCGCTCGCTGCGCACCAGCGACACATCGTCTGGCTGGCGACGAGTCCGGATCTGCTCGCCTGGAGTGACTACCGAACGCTGTGGGTCTGGCGGCCAGGCCAACCTGAGGCCAAGGCGATCTTTCGAAAGCGGGGCAGGACCGATGACGATGCCATCCAGTTCCTGACGATCGCCGGGCCACTGGTCGCCTGGCAGCCGCCCGCCCGCCCTCCGATGGTCGCCGACACGCGGAGTGGCAGCGTGGCCGAGATGCCTGGGCACAGCGAGGGCTTCGGCGACCTGCTCCTCGTCCTTATCCCGAGTCGGCAGGGGCCGCCGGAGCAGGATCCGATCTACAACCACCCCTTCCCGCCGCCCGACCTGGTGCGCCTCGTACCGGTTGCCGCGCTGCCGCCGTTGCCGGGCTGCGAAGGTGGCACGTAGACCGGCTGTGTCCCAGCGCCGCCGGCCGCTCAGTGGCTTCCCTGCATCTCGTGGCGTGGTAGGGCTCACCGTATCTCGCGCATCGCAGCTTTGGAGGTGGCCGCGCGTCGCCGTCCTCGGCTGGCGTGGAGTGCCAGGAACGCGCTCGCGAAACTGACCAGTCCCTCGCTATACTGGCAGCAGCGCCGGGGTGGAGAGATTGGAGGACTGCCGGATGACCGCCCGACCGCCGACCTTCGTCCGCGAGCGCCCGCGCGGCCTGCTGCGGCTCTTCCTGGCCGTCCCACCGAAACTCTACCTTGGCCCATTCGCGCGCCTGCTCGCCTGGCGCTGCGTGATGCTTCTGACCACCACCGGCCGCAAGACCGGGCTGCCCCGGACGACCGCGGTAAGCTTTATGCCGCTCGCGGATCGCTGGGTCGTCTTCAGCGGCTTTGGCATCCACTCGAACTGGTACCGGAATATCCTAACTAACCCGGAGGTGACCGTCCGGATCGGCCGCCGGCGCTGGCGCGCGACCGCCCACGTGGTGGAGGATCCGGCGCGCCGGCGCGAGCTGATGCTTCGCATGCGTGACTACTCGCGGCGCTGCGGGCCGCCGGTCGCCCTGCGACCCGTGCTGCGGGCGCTGGGCCTCTTCGACTACGACGCCGAGATCGCCCTTGCAGTCGCCCACGCTGAGGAGCTGCCCGTAGTCGAGATCGTTCCCCACACCCCAGTGTGAGCGCTTCGTCGTGGCACAAATCTTGAGATGGTCACTGGGGTATCATTGAAGGCCGATTCCATCGTACTGGCCTTGAACCGTTGACAGCAAGTGCGCACACGGTGAACACGACCCGTCAGGCGACTCGACTGGAGGGAGACAATGACGAATCCACTCAGGCAGCTCGGCGCGTACGGCCAGAGCTTCTGGCTGGACTTTTTGAGCCGGGCCATGATCACTTCTGGCGAACTGAATCGCCTCATCGAAGAGGATGGCCTGTGCGGCGTCACCTCGAACCCGACGATCTTCGATAAGGCAATCGCCAGCACCGACGAATACGACGAGGAGATCGCGGAGCTGGCAGCCCGCGGCCTCTCGAGCGAAGCCATCTTCGAGACCATTGCTGTCCATGACGTGCAGAAGGCCTGCGACCTGCTCCGGCTGGTCTACGAGGCTGCCGACGGCCAGGACGGCTTCGTCTCGCTCGAACTGCCACCCGAGCTGGCCTACGACACCGAGGGGTCGATCCGCGAAGCCCGGCGCCTCTTCGCGCTGATCGACCGTCCCAACGCGATGATCAAGGTACCCGGCACCCCTGAGGGCATCCCGGCCATCGAGCAGCTCATCGCTGATGGCGTCAACGTCAACGTCACGCTGCTCTTCTCGATCCAGAACTACGAGCAGGTGATGGAGGCGTATCTCCGTGGACTCGAGCGGCGGGCCGCGCGCGGGCTGGCGATCGATCGGATCGCCTCGGTCGCCAGCTTCTTCGTTAGCCGTGTCGATACCGAGGTCGACCATCGCCTCGACGAGCTGGTCGCTCGCGCCGAGAGCGCAGCGCAGCGGGCGCGGCTGGAGGGGCTCAAAGGGAAGGTCGCGATCGCCAACGCCAAGATCGCTTACCAGCGCTTCAAGCGCGTGTTCCTCGAGGGCGAGCGCTTCAAGCGCCTGCATGGGCAGTACGGCGCCCGCATCCAGCGCCCGCTCTGGGCCAGCACCAGCATCAAGAACCCGGTCTACAGCGACGTCATGTACGTCGAGCACCTGATCGGCCCCTACACCGTGCAGACGATGGCGCCGGTCACGGTGGAGGCCTACCGCGACCACGGCCAGCCGCGACCGAACACGGTTGAGGAAGGCCTGGAGGAAGCCGAGCGGACGCTGGCTGCCGTCGCTGAGGTCGGTATTAGCTACGACGAGGTGACGGAGCTGCTGCAGCGGCAGGGTGTGGAGCTGTTCGCCGAGTCGTATCGGAGCGTGCTGCGCCGGATCGACGAGAAGCGCCGGCAGCTCGCGGTCATGATCGAAGGGAGGGCGAGCCACCTCGGCCCTTTTGATCCCGATGTCCGGGCTACCGCCGAGCGGCTCGTTCGGGAGCGGGTCATCGAGCGGCTGTGGGCCCGAGACCCGAGCATTTGGAGTCAGAACCCGGCGGTGCAGCGAGCGATCGCCGACCGGTTGGGCTGGCTAACGATCCACGAGGTGATGCTCGAGCGGGTAGGGGAGCTGGAAGCGCTGACCGAGGAGGTGCGCCAGGAGGGGTACCGGCACGCCGTGCTGCTCGGTATGGGCGGTAGCAGCCTGGCCCCCGAAGTGTTCCAACGGGTGTTCGGCCACGAGGCCAGCTCGCCCGAGCTGATCGTCCTCGATACGACCAACCCGGATACCATTGCGCGCTTGGAACGGGAACTCGATCTCGACCGGACGCTCTTCATCGTCAGCTCCAAGTCCGGCACCACGATCGAGACGCGGTGCTTGTACCGCTACTGGTGGGCCAAGCTCAGCGAGCGTCTCGGGCACGAGGCCACGAGCCGTTTCATCGCCATTACCGATCCTGGTACACCGCTCGCCCAGGAAGCTCAGGAGCGTGGGTTTCGGCAGGTGTTCTTGAACCCGACAGACATCGGCGGGCGCTACTCGGCGCTTTCTTACTTCGGCCTGGTGCCGGCCGCAGTCATCGGCCTGCCGGTGCGAGCACTCCTCGATCCCGCTGAACGGATGGCGCAGCGCCTGCGTGCCCAGCGCATCGACAACCCCGGCCTCTGGCTCGGAGCGGCGCTGGCTCGGCTCGCCGAGGCCGGCCGTGACAAGGTCACCTTCATCACCGAGCCCGCGCTGGCTCGCCTGGGCGACTGGCTAGAACAGCTTCTAGCCGAGAGCACCGGCAAACAGGAAACCGGGCTGGTGCCGGTCGTCGGTGAGCCACGCCTCGCGCCGGAGGCGTATGGAGCTGACCGTCTCTTCGTCGGCATCGACCTGGCGCTGCAGCCGCACCCGCAGACCGAGGCGCTGCTCGACGCGCTGGCCGCGGTCGGCCATCCGGTGTTGCGCTCGCGGCTGTGGAATACCTGGGAGCTCGGTGCCGAGTTCCTCCGCTGGGAGGTGGCGACGGCGATCGCCGGGGCGCTGCTTGGAGTCAACCCGTTCGACGAGCCGAACGTGCAGGAGAGCAAAGATCGAACTGCCCGGCTGCTCGAGGGGTTTGCGGCAACCGGTGAGCTGGTGGCACCGCCGGTGACGGTCGCAAATGAGGTCATGCTCGCCAGCGGTGTCGCCGCAGCCAGCGTGCCGGAAGCGATCGAGGGCGTGCTCTCGGAGGTGAGAGTCGGTGGGTACCTCTCACTCCTCGCGTTTGCCGACCCCACGCAGGAAGTGGATCGCCAGCTGCGAGAGGCTCGCCGCTTGCTGCTCGAACGACTCGGAGTGGCGACGACGCTCGGCTACGGGCCGCGGTATCTGCACTCCATCGGACAGCTCTACAAGGGTGGGCCGGCGGGCGGAGTCTTTCTCATGCTTGTCGCCGAACCGCGAAGCGATCTGCCAATTCCGGGAGAAGCCTACACATTCCGTACGCTCTTTCTGGCACAGGCGTTCGGCGACTTCCAGGCGCTCGCCGAGCGAGGCAAACCGGTGCTCCTCCTCCGCATGCGTGCGGATCCCGTCCGTGGACTGGAGTGGCTCATGCAGCAAATAGTCACCCTAGCGATACGCTAGGCGCTGAGACGCGAGCAGGGAGCGGGAAGGCAATGGAGCTGGCAATCGTCGGTCTTGGCCGCATGGGCAGCAACATGGTGAAGCGGCTGCTGCGGGGCGGCCATCGCGTGGTGGCCTACAACCGGAGTCCAGAGCCGGTACGGGAGGCTGAGGCGGCCGGGGCGATCGGCGCCTACAGCGTGGAGGCGGTCGTGGAGCAGCTAAGCGCTCCTCGAGTCGTCTGGCTGATGGTCCCGGCCGGTGATCCGACTGAGCAGATGGTCGAGAAGTTCGCTGAGCTGTTGGCACCCGGAGACGTTCTCGTGGACGGCGGTAACTCGTACTGGAAGGACTCGGTGCGGCGAGCCGAGCGCCTGCGCGAGCGTGGCATGGCGTTCCTCGACGTCGGTACGAGCGGCGGCATCTGGGGACTAGAAGTCGGCTACTGCCTGATGGTTGGTGGCGACGAAGCAGCCTTCCGTCTAGTAGAACCTGCATTCCGCACGCTGGCGCCCGAAGACGGCTACCGTCACGTTGGCCCGAGCGGTGCGGGCCACTTTGCCAAGATGGTGCACAACGGGATCGAGTACGGCCTGATGCAGGCCTACGGCGAAGGCTTCGAGATCTTGCAGGCGTCGCCCTTCAACTACGACCTGGCTGGACTGGCCAATCTCTGGAACCACGGCAGTGTGATCCGCTCTTGGCTGCTGGAGTTGGCGGAGCGGGCGTTCCGGCGAGATCCCCGACTGGAGTCCATTCGGGGCTACGTCGAAGACTCGGGAGAGGGCCGCTGGACAGTGTTGACCGCTATCGAGGAGGACGTGCCGGCTCCGGTCATCACGCTCTCGCTGCAGATGCGCTTCCGCTCCCGCCAGGCGGACTCTTTCGCCGCCAAGGTCGCAGCCGCACTTCGCCGCGAGTTTGGCGGGCACGCAGTCCTGCCGGTCGAGACGCCACACGGAGAGGACACATGAGCGGAGGTGCGCATGACGCGCGCGACGACGCTGCTCAACCCCCTGCGCGAGGGGCTGCGCCTCGAGCGGATACCAGACCCCTGTGTCATGGTGATCTTCGGTGCTTCAGGCGATCTTACGCGGCGTAAGCTGATACCGGCGCTCTACAACCTCGCCTACGACGGCTTGTTGCCACCCGGCTTCTCGATCGTCGGCTATGCGCGTCGTGCCATGGCCGACGACGAGTTCCGGGCCAGCATGCGGAAAGCGGTCGAGCGGTTTTCCCGGCGCCAGCCGATCGACGAGGACGTCTGGCAGACGTTCGCTCGCGGCCTTTTCTACCTCGAAGCCGATTTCAGCGAGGTGCGCGCGTACGATCGGCTGGGGGAGCTCCTCGAGCGTATCGACCGCGAGCGCGGGACAGGGGGCAACCGGATCTTCTACCTCGCGACGCCGCCTGATGCCTATGAACTCATCGTCGAACGCCTCGGGGAGGCTGGTCTCTCACACCCTTCTGACCGGAATTCCTGGGTTCGCCTGATCGTCGAAAAGCCGTTTGGACGTGATCTCCAGAGTGCGATCGAGCTCAACGAGCACCTGCTCCGCTTCTTCCAGGAGGAGCAGATCTACCGGATCGACCACTACCTGGGGAAAGAGACCGTCCAGAACATCCTGGCGCTCCGGTTCGCCAATACGATCTTCGAGCCGATTTGGAACCGCAACTACATCGACCATGTGCAGATCACCGTGGCCGAGAGCATCGGGATCGAAGAGCGCGGGGGCTACTATGAGCGAGCCGGTGCACTCCGGGATATGGTACAGAACCATATGCTGCAACTCCTGAGCGTCATCGCCATGGAGCCCCCGATCGCCTTCGAAGCCGACCCGGTACGCGACGAGAAGGTCAAGGCGCTACGAGCCATCCGGCCGATCCGGCCGGAGGAGGTCGATGCGATCGCGGTTCGCGGGCAGTACGGGCCAGGCTTCATCGGAGGCCAGCCGGTTCCAGGGTACCGGGAGGAGCCGAAAGTCGATCCGAACTCACAGACCGAGACGTACGTGGCGCTCAAGCTGTTCATCGACAACTGGCGCTGGGCCGATGTCCCGTTCTATGTGCGCACGGGCAAGCGGCTTCCGCGGCGAGTGACCGAGATTGCCCTTCAGTTCAAGCAGGTACCTCACCGGCTCTTTACCGGGCCCGCCGCTGCCGGGCTCGAGCCCAACACTCTGGTAATCCGGATCCAGCCGGACGAAGGTGTCTCGCTCAACATCGCGGCCAAAGCGCCTGGGCCGCGCGTTCGGCTGCGCACGGTGAGCATGGGTTTTCTCTACGGTACGTCTTTCCTGGTTCAGGCGCCCGACGCGTACGAGCGGTTGCTGCTCGACTGCATGTTGGGCGATTCGACTCTGTTCACGCGCCGCGACGAAACAGAAGCGGCGTGGTTGCCGATTACGAGGATCTTGCAGGGTTGGGCCGAGCAACCACCGCCTCGCTTTCCGAACTATGATGCCGGTACCTGGGGGCCAGCGGAGGCGGATGACTTCATTGCCCGTGACGGGCGCCGGTGGCGGCGACCATAGGCAGCGGTTTCCCGGCCGTCCGATCGGGGAGTACTGACTGCCGCGCAGGGTAGAAAGGCAGGCCAACTATGGCTGAGCTCCAGACCAGGAGACTGCTACCGCGCGTGGAGGGCACCACGATCGACGTCGACGCGATCGAGCGGGAGCTGGCTGACCTGTGGCGTAGCTCCGGCCGCTTCGACGCACGCGGCGTCGAGGTCGCCCTGAGCCGAACCAGCGTACTCACGCTCTTCGTCTACACGATCGATTCGGCGCGCGCCGAGCAGGCGAAGGAGCTGATCGACCAGCTCTCGAGCGAGCATCCCTCGCGGGTCGTGTTGCTGACTGCCATGGATCAGAAGGCTTCTGGCCCGGAGCAGCCTGGTGCCGAGGTCAGCATCCAGTGCAAACTGGGTGTGGCTGAGCGCTATGCGCCGTGTTATGAGCAGATTACCATCGGCATGCCCGCCAACGCGCTCGATCTCCTGCCCAGTCTCCTGATCCCCCTCGCCTTACCTGATCTGCCGTCCTTCCTCTGGTGGATGGGTCCCCCGCCGCTCGACGACCGGCGCTTTCTCAGGGTAGCGCGAGCTGTCGACCGTGTCATCGTGGACTCGCTCGACTTTACCCGGCCGGTGCACGACCTGGTGCTGACCCGGCGGCTGTACAACCAGCTCAGGGGACAGGATACCGTCCTTTCCGATCTCAACTGGGCCAGAATCACACCCTGGCAGGAGATGACTGCCCGTATCTTCGATGTCCCGCAGAGCCGCTGGGCGCTGGACGCGCTGACCGACGTCTGGGTGGTCAGTGGTCGGTTTGAGCACTGGCCAGCGAATCCCTCGCAGGCGTTGCTGTACCTGGGATGGATGGCTAGCCGGCTGGGCTGGGAGTTTGACGACGCGATGTCGCGCCCGGAAGGCTGCTGCCTGTGTATGAAGGATGCCGCTGGGCAGCGCATCGAATGGAACATCTGCTTTGAGCCGTATGCTGCACGCCTGCACGGTCATCTGCTCTCGGTGCGATTTCAGGCTCGCCAGGGTGGCGAGCAGGCGACCTTCACGATCGCCCGAGGGGGGCTGGAGCGTGGAACAGTGAAGCTGCGCGCGCAGAACGAGCAGCAGGTGCTCCTCGAATACGCGTTTCACCACGCACTCTTCGACCTCCGCCGGCTGCTCGTACGCGAGCTGCAGACACTTGCGGCCGATCCTCTCTACGAGGCGGCTCTGCGTGAGGCCGAAGGACTCGCCAGCCTCGTGGAGCAGTGGTTCGCATGAGTGGGCCGCGCCGGTGGAAGACGGAGATGCTGCCGATGAAGGAACAGAGGCAGATGAGACAACCTGAGATCGTGATGTTGCCTGACGCGGCAGCACTTACCGAGGCCGCTACCCGTTTCTTTGTCGAGGCTGTGCGAAGCGCGATCGCCCAGCGTGGCTGGAGCGCTGTGGCGCTCTCCGGCGGTTCGACGCCACGCGCGCTTTATCGCCGGCTGGCCCAGCCGCCCGTGTGCGAGGAGATCAAATGGCACCGGGTTCACCTGTTCTGGGGCGATGAGCGAGCGGTGCCGCCCGACCATCCGGAGAGCAACTACCGGATGGCGAAGGAGACCCTGCTCGATCACCTCCCCATCCCGCCCGCGAACGTGCATCGCATCCTCAGCGAACGTGGTGCGGACGCAGCCGCTGAGCAATACGAGACGGAGCTACGACAGGTCTTCGGCGTCACCCCTGGTGAAGTTCCGGTCTTCGACCTCATTCTGCTCGGCATTGGGGCCGACGGGCACACTGCCTCGTTGTTCCCTCACACTGCGGCGTTGGCCGTCCGCGACCGTCTGGTGGTGGCCAACGAGGTGCCACAGATCGGCACGACCCGCATCACTTTCACGGCGCCCCTGGTGCAAGCGGCTGCGCTGGTCATCGTGCTGGCGACAGGGCCGGACAAGGCCGACGCCGTCGCGCGTGCGATCGAAGGCCCGAAAGACGTGGAGGAGACACCGGCCCAGCTTTTGCGATGCGCACAGGGCCGCGTGGTGTGGCTGCTCGACCGTGCTGCTGGCAGCCGGCTGGCGAGCGCTGGATAGCGCGGAAGGGCGTGCGCAGCTGCAAGGGCTACCGGTGTGCCGGGTGACTGGGCCGGCAGAGAGAAATCGTTGTCGCTGCGGAGGGAAGCCGATGCCGGTTGTGAGTCACGAGCACCTCTTTGCTTTCGCCACCGCGATCTACCAGGCCGCCGGCGCGCCGCCGGAGCACGCCGCGATCGTCGCGCGCCATCAGGTCAGCGCGAACCTGGGCGGCCACGACTCGCACGGGGTGCGCCTGCTCCCCAGCTACGTCGCCGCGATCGAGCGCGGGCACCTCGACCCGGCGGCCCGGCCGTCCGTGATCGGCGAGACTGGGGCTACCCTCTTCGTGCGTGGCAACTGGGGCTTCGGGCAGGTGGTCTCCGAGTGGACGATGGAACGCTGCATCACGAAGACACATCAGACCAAACTGGCGGCTGCGGCGGTGCGCGAGCAGGGGCATGTCGGCCGACTGGCCGACTACCCGCTGATGGCAGCTCGTGCCGGCTTAATCGGCATCATGCTCTGCGATTCCGGGCAGGCTCCCAAGCAGGTTGTGCCCTTCGGCGGCCGCGAGGCGCGGCTGGGCACGAACCCGATCTCGATCGCCTTCCCCAGCGACCTGGAAGCCCCGCTGGTGGTCGACATGGCGACGAGCGCCGTCGCACTGGGCAAGCTCGACCTGGCCCGCGCCCGTGGCCAGGCCATCCCACCGCACTGGATCCTTGACCGCGACGGCCGTCCCACGACCGACCCCGACGACTTCTACGCCGGTGGCGTTATGCTGCCGCTCGGCGGCTCGGAGGGGCACAAGGGGTACGCGCTCTCAGTCGCCGTTGAGATCCTCGCTGCCCTGCTGCCGGGCCTGGGCTTCGGTGTCGATCTGCAGGGCCGGCACAACGACGGCGCCTTCATGCTGGTCATTGACCCGAGCGCCTTCCGGCCGCTCGGCGAGTTTAAGGCCGAGGTCGCCGCCTTCGTTCGCTACCTCAAGGAGACGCCGCCGGCCGAGGGCTTCAGCGAGGTGCTGTACCCCGGAGAGCCAGAGTACCTGGCCGAGCAGCAACGCCGCCGAACCGGCATCCTGATCGAGGACTCGACTTGGAGCCAGCTCCTGGCCACCGCTGCGCGCTATGGAGTGGTGCCGCCAGAAGCTTTCAGCACCTGAGGTATGTATCGCTTGCTGAGGTCAGGGATTTCCTGACCGAATGGGCCGTCCTGTTGTCCTATGCTCATAAAGCGCTCGTTCTGGCGCGCGATTGCGCCAGGTTAGCGAGGAGGAGCACGGTGGACCGTGGAGACCTGGCTGCCGATCGTCAACACCGGCCTGATCGCTGTGAGTGGCGTCGCTGCTGCGACTGGCTATCTCTGTATTCGCCAGCGTAAGGTCGAGGCTCACAAGTGGTCGATGCTGACGGCCGCGGCCTTTGCGGCGCTATTCCTCGTCGTCTACATCGCGCGCTACGTCCTCCTGGGCAGCAAGCTCTATACCGGCGAGGGAGCTGTACGTGTGGTCTATTTCGCCGTGCTCATCTCGCACACCGTCCTTGCGACGATCCTCGGGCCGATGGTGCTGGTGACGCTCTATCGAGCGCTGACCCGGCAGTTTGGACGCCATCGCCGAATCGCTCGGGTGACGCTGCCGATGTGGCTCTATGTGGCGGTGAGCGGCTGGGTAATCTATGTGATGCTGTACGCGCTCTGAGGAGTCGAGAGGGGTGTGGCGAAAGACCATTCTCCTGTGCATCGATGGCCTGGATCCGGACTACGTGGCAGCGGCCCGTACCCCTACTTTGGACGCGATCGCCCGCGCGGGCTTCTTCACTCTTGGCCGGGCCGTACTGCCTTCGGTGACCAATGTCAACAACGCCTCGATCCTGACCGGTGAGTTCCCTCAAGCACACGGTATCGCAAGCAACTACTGGTACGATCCCGTCACCGGCCAGGGACGCTTTATCGAGACAGCAGACTACTTGCGCTGTCCGACGGTTCTCGAGCGCGCATCGAAAGCCGGTCTGCGGTCGGCGCTTCTCGTGACGAAGGAGAAATTGCTGCATTTTCTCGGTCGCGGTACAGCCATTGCCCTCTCAGCGGAGCGGCCGCCCGTCGAGGCGATCAGAGCAGTGGGTGAGCCCGCCAGCATCTATTCAGCCGAGATCGACTACTGGCAACTCCGTGCCTTGCGCTGGCTGCTCCGTACCTTCGATCCCGATCTCGTCTACTGCAGCACGACCGACTACGTGATGCACATGTTCGGCCCAGAGTCGCCTGAGGCGATTTCGCATGTCGAGCGTCTCGATGCCCTGTTGGGCGAAGTGCTCGAGGCCAGTGACGGCTATCAGATGTTGATTACCGCTGACCACGGGATGCGCGAGAAGTCTGTCGCGATGGACCTGGTGGCACTTCTGAGCGCGCGTGGGATGCGCGCGACTTTCGTCCCGCCGATCAAGGATCGCTATGTCGTCCATCACCACAACATGGGTGGCGCAGGATACCTTTACCTCGCGCCTGAGCGGGTTGACGAAGCCGCCAGCGTGCTGCGCGAAACAGCGGGGATCGAGGCGGTCTATACTCGCTCCGAGGCGGTCGAGCGCTTCCGGCTCCCCGCTGACCGTATCGGCGATGTGTTCGTTCTGGCCGCGGCGGACACGGTGTTCACCGAGCCTGGCACGATCGAGACGATCAGCGCGCCGGTGCGGTTACGGTCGCACGGTGGGCTACACGAGGCCCGAGTCCCCATCTGGGGATACCGTGCGCAGGTACCGGTCGAGCGGCTCTGCTGGCACCTCGATCTCGTAAGGTCGCTCGAGTTGCCGGAACCAGAGTTGGGATCCGAAGACAGGGTACAGAAGTGATGGGCATACAAGATCGCCAACCCCGCCCAGCGGTGGGTCGAGTAGCGAGTGCTGCCACGTACAGGGCTGTCCGCGATGGGGAGCGTGAGCCCAGCGGCGAGGCAGTCGTAGTTCGCGATCTGGTGAAACGGTACGGTGAGCGTGTGGCAGTCGACGGGCTCAGCTTCGCTATTCCGCACAAGGAGATCTTCGCGCTCCTAGGGCCAAACGGTGCTGGTAAGACGACGACGATCGAGATCCTCGAAGGATATCGGAAGGCCGACGGCGGTGAGGTACGCGTGCTGGGGCTGGATCCACAGCGGGATGGCGCCGAGCTCAGGAAGCGCATCGGGGTGATGCTTCAGAGTGGGGGCATCTACCCGACCGTGACGCCGATCGAGTTTCTCGATCTTCTGAGCCACTTTTACGAGGATTCCGAGGATCCGCAGCAGTTGATTCGGTTGGTCGGATTGGACGAGGTCGCGCGGGTTCGCTACCGCCAGCTTTCGGGTGGGCAGCAGCGACGCCTGGCTCTGGCGGCTGCTCTGGTGGGGAAGCCGGAGCTGTTGTTCCTCGATGAGCCGACCACCGGCATGGATCCGCAGGCGCGGCGGCTCACCTGGTCGTTGATCTCGTCGTTGCGCGAGCGCGGCATCACCGTGCTGCTGACCACGCACTTCATGGAAGAAGCAGAGCGGCTTGCCGACCGCGTGGCGATTGTCGACAACGGCCGGCTCGTGGCGCTCGCATCGCCACGAGAGCTGACACAGGCGGAGACCGACGAGGTGCAGCTGACCGCTCCAGAGGGGCTGGATCTCGTGGCGCTGCGCGCGCTTCCCTATGTGCTCGATGCACAGGAGACCCAGCCCGGGCAGTATGTCATCCACACTAAGCGGCCGGCCGACCTGTTGGCGGAACTGACGGCCTGGGCGCGCGATGCTGGCGTGCTGCTGCAGACGATCCGCGTTGGCCACGAGTCGCTGGAGGAGGTCTTTCTCCGGCTGACCGGCCACGAGCTTCGGGAGTGAACTGCCAGGCGAGCACGCCGCGGCTCGCGTGGCGGCGGTTGCGCGTATGTATGAAGAGGCAGGGGAAGTGGGGGCGCTGCTCGCGCAAACTCGAATGGAACTGCTGTTGACGTTGCGCCGCGCTGAGGGCGTGCTGATTACGTTAGTGGTACCAGCGGTGCTGCTCGTGTTTTTCGCCTCGCTCGGTATTGCACCGCCAGAGTACGCGCGGCCGGTCGACTTCCTGCTGCCAGGGATGCTCGCGCTGGCGGTGATGTCTACTGGGCTGGTCAGTTTGGGCATCCGAACCGCCTATGAACGGAGCTACGGCGTGCTCAAGCGGCTCGGTAGCACGCCACTAGGCCGAGGACGGCTGCTGGGGGCGAAGGTCATCTCAGTCGTGGCCGTCGTGGCCGCCGAGATCGCCCTGCTATTTGGGATCGCGGTCGTCGGCTACGGTTGGAGACCAGGCGGCTCCCTCCTCTGGGCGCTCCTGGCGCTTGCCCTCGGCACGGCCGCGTTCTCCAGCATCGGGCTGCTCCTGGCCGGAACCCTACGGGCTGAGACGACGCTGGCCGCTGCCAACGCGCTCTATCTCTTGCTGCTCCTGCTGGGCGGCATCGTGTGGCCAGTCGAGCGGCTTCCTGGCCCGCTGGCCCTCGTGGGCCTGCTGCTGCCGTCCAATGCGCTGGCTGAAGGCCTCAGGTTGAGCCTCGGTCAGCAGCCAGGGGTTCCACTGGCCCAGATCCTCGCTCTCGCACTCTGGTTCGTTGCCGCCCTCGCGGTGGCATCGCGCACGTTCCGCTGGGAGTGAACGGCCGAGCGGTGGTCAACGTGATGCTGCATCAGGTGGTGAGCAGGCCGATTCCGAGCGAGACGACGCCGAGGGCCCGCGAGACCGCGCCAGCGTACACTCGGGCGAGGAGCCGGTTCGGCGCGGTGACGCGGTGCCCGGCCGACGACAGGAAAACCCGGCGGGCATCAGGATGGCGGCGGCCCAGATGCCGTTTTGCGGGCGAAGGAGGCGAGCAGCCCGCTCTGCTTGGCAGCGTCAGCCAGGATCTGACACACCAGTGCCAGTGTCACGAGCACGCCAGCGTCGGCATGTCCGGCCCGGGCAAACGCTTGTTGGACAGCTGTCATCGGATGGCGGCCGCGCAGGACGCGCAGTAGAAGCAACCCGCCTGACTCGATGGTGACGATCGTCAACAGGATCAGCCCGGCAGTCGTCCGCGTATCCGCCGACAGTGGCAGAAATGCACCCAAGGTGACCTCCCTCGCGTCCGCGGTACCGGCGAGAGCCCGTCGATCTTGACAGTGGCAAGTCGCCAGGGTGCGACGATCTTGTCAATGGCAAGATCGATCGGCTATGCTGGGGCATGAGAAAGCGGTTGACAGCGCCTATTCGGCCACACCCCTACCATCACGGCAACCTCCGGCGCGCGCTGCTCGACGCGGCGCTCGAGTCGATCACCGAGGATGGACCAGCTGCCTTCAGCCTGCGCGAGCTGGCGCGGCGTGCGACACGCCGACCCGCCGCGCCAGCTCACCACTTCGGCGATAAAGCGGGGCTGTTGACGGGCGCTGGCGACCGAGGGTTACCGGCTGCTGACCGCGACGCGTAGCGAGGCCTGGGAACGGATCGGGGGCTCCCTCGACGTCGGCGTCGCCTACGTCCGCTTTGCGATCGAACACGGGGCGTACGTGGCGATCAGGTTCCGCCCCGAGCTGTACCAGGCCGACGATCCCGCCCTGGTGGAAGCGAGGCAGGTGGCCCGCGAGCTACTCTACGGGCCGCTACGGAGGCTCGCTCGCAATGGTCCGGCCTTCGACCCGCTGCGAGCTGGCGTGGCTGCCTGGTCGCTCGCTCACGGGTTCGCCGAGCTGTGGGCTACCGGCACCTTGCCGCCCGAGCTAGGCGACGACCCGGAGCGAGCGGCGCGCGACGTGTTTGCCTACCTCTTCCGGCCGGTGTCGCCTGCCGGTTGGGGATGAACACCCGAGTGCTTCTCTCCCGCGCTTCGGCGAGCGACACCGCGTGCGGCTGTCAGTCCTCGACTGGCGTGAACAGTTCGGTGATCGGTCGCTTTCTGATCTCGTCCAGATCTGCGGGCAATCGAGTCGGCGCTAAGGCCAGGTGCCGCTCGCCATACTCGAAGGCCACGAACTTGCCTGGGCGAGCCCAGAGGCGGCCCGTACCGAGCGTCGCGCCGGTGAGCGCTTGCAGCGTGTCGACGAGGTGAAACAGCTCTGGATCGAGGCCAACGGTAAGGACGAGCTCGTCATCCTTCGGACGCACGCCCCAGAGTTCGTAGAGGTGCTGGATCAACCGCGCACCAGCGACCACCCACGCGCATCGCTCGCCGTGAAAGTTGGCGGCTTCGCGCTCGAACTCGGCCAGTCGTTCAGGGGCGGTCAAGTCGATGAGGTAGCGGTCGCGCGAGCTGCGGGCCGAGAAGATGCAGTCCCAGCTCACGGAGTAGCGTTTGATGTCGAGCACTGGAGTCCCATCGATCAGCTCCAGTGGATCGACGACAAGGCGGTTGCCCTCGACGGCCAGAAGCCGGCAGGCGCTCAGCGAGAGCGGGTTGGGCCGCGCGACCGAGCGTAAGCCGAAGACGCCACGCCGACGCCGGGTCGGCTCGTACTCCGGCCGGACAAGCTGCAACCGGTGGCGATCGCCTTCGTGCAACCAGCCGATCACCCAGATGTGCGAGTTCTCCTCCATCCTCAATAGGCCATCCTGGAACTCTGGGAAGACCTCGATCTCAGCCGTAACTCCCTGGGCCGGCATCATCCGCCGGTCAGCGATCCGCGAGTGGACAACCCCAATAGGATAGACGTCATACCGCTCCAAGAGCGACACAGCCACACTCTCCTACCGACAGCACCGACGTGGCCATCGAGGTGTTCTCGTCACCCAGAGCCAGCCGGACGTGGATGGCTACCAGGTCTCTCGACCGTACTCTGCCCACTGCTCGGGTGACATACTCGAATCCCTACCGCACGTGTACCGAAGCAATTATGCTTTGGTGGCCGAGGAGATAGCGGCGGGCAGCCGCCGTAGAGCCTCAGCGATGTCGAACTCGTCGTGACGGGCGCGGTAGATCTCCTGTCCGTCGCGTTCGAGCACCACATAGACCGTACCGACTCTGACCTCGGTACCCGGGTAATCGGGGTGCGCCAAAATGGCGATCGCTGAGGATTCGTATGCGGGACGAAAGCCTCGCACGCGGAACGCATGCATGATCGCTTTGTGCGTGCCGTCCATCGGTGGTCCCCTTCGCTCTCTTCTCTTCAAAGGAGAATCTGGCTTCACTCTAGCGGGAGAGCACGGAACGGTCGCGACAGGCCGCTAAGGCCTCGCTGCGCCGCTTTAGTGGCGCTGCTGCTCTCCTACCAGGACAGCCACCCGAGACAGGACGACGCTAAACGCTACAATGATATGCGAAGAGCGAGCGATCAGTCGTGGTGTGCTTCATCCCGGCAGATGAAAGCAGGGAATGGGTGGTTCCGGGAGAAGCTTGGACAATGTGAAGGAGCCCGTATGGCTGATGGCGCGAGGGGCGAGACTACGCCGGAGATCATAACAGAATTCACCGAGATCGAGATGCGGTGCGTACCGTGCAATGCGTCGTGGAGTGCTCCGGTGGTACGACGCGTCAATGTGGTGACTCATCCGGATGCTCGACTCGGAATTCTGCTGAAGACGATGCACCGGACTGCGTGTCCCCTGTGTCAGAAGCCACGTGAGATCGAGACGATCTTCGACTACTACGATCCCGAACGCAAGCTCGTCGTGCAGGTGCGTCCGGCATGGGAGATCAAAGCCGGTGGTGGGGAAGAGTGGTACTGGGCGCGCTACGAGGATCTGGTCTTGAAGTATGCGACGTATGATGTGCGCGTCGATGTCGTGTTCGGTTTCGACGAGATGATCGAGAAGTACCTTGGCGGGCAGGAAGCGGTCGCTGCTGCTCGGAGGGAGTGGGAAGCACGCCGCCAGACACCGGTTGGCGATGCTTCAGGTGAAGGAGTAGAAGGCCCGGGAACCGAAGTGGTGCGGAAGGTCTGAGCGGTCGCTGGTTGGGCTGTGAGAAACCGAGGAGGACGAATGGCTGAGTCTCGCCTGCCTGTCGTCGCGAGCCGACCTGCCTTTCCTCGAGTCCGAGATGCAGCTCGGGGGATCTATCGAGAGCGAGGGCTTCACCCCGCAGTCCAGGCGCTAGCCGCGACGGCCGCTGAGTTCTCGCCTGAGTTGCTCCGGTTCGCGCGGCGCGCTTGGGATGCGAAACGTCGACTGAGACAGCAACACGAAGCGCACGCTATGTTCTCGGAGGCAGAATTCACCTACACGGAAGTGCACGTTCGTGTAGCCACCCCCGCCCGCCGTGTCGTTGTTCACCAGACCAGCACCTGGAGCATGCCCGTGTTGGAAGC
The DNA here is from genome assembly GCA_938082375.1 of uncultured Thermomicrobiaceae bacterium. Taxonomy (GTDB): domain Bacteria; phylum Chloroflexota; class Chloroflexia; order Thermomicrobiales; family Thermomicrobiaceae; genus Thermalbibacter. Next base: position 23,103 of record CALKCJ010000001.1, on the reverse strand, counting down.
GTCACCACGCGGTTCGGCAGCACGCCAAATCGGCCTCGGCCTGGCGGGGGTGGCGGGAGCCTTGCTCATGTATCGAATCCTAACTCGCTGGGAGTGGGCCCGGCTCCCGTCATTGCGTCGCCTTGCCGAGTAAGCACGGTGGATCGACTGTCCGGTCATTCCTCTTCCACAGGGCTCGCACCCTCTTCCACGGCAGCAGGCCGGTCACCGATCTCCTCCGCTAGCACGTGCTCAGGCGGCGTCACTTCCTCGGCAACCATTGTGGCCTCGACGACGAGTACCACATCCTCCGCTGGCGTAACCAATTCCACCCCCTCGGGTAGGAGCAGGTCACCAGCATAGACAGCAAGTCGTTCCGGGCTCAGGAGACCGAGGTCGACCTCGAGCTGGTGGGGAATCCGTTCCGGCAGCGTGCGCACTTCAATCTCGGGCTTCGCGTAGGTTACGACCCCATCGATGCCGGCTGGCACTTCACCAATGGTGACGATCGGTACAAGGGCCGTGACCGGCCTCCGAAGATCCGGAGCATAGAACTCGACGTTCAAGAGCTGGTTGCTCACCGGGTGTCGCTCGACCTCTCGAATGAAGACAGGGTACGTGAGCCCGTTCACCTTCAGATCGACCAGTGTCGTCGAGCCAGCACGCTGATAGACTCGCTCGAACTCTTGCGCCTCGACACTAACCGGCAACGGAGCACCGACGACCGGGCCATAGATGACCCCCGGTGTCAGTCCCTCGCGCCGCAAGCGCTTGACCTGCTTGCCGATGACTGAGCGGCGCGTTCCCTTCAGCGTCGGATGTTGCGACATGGTTTCCTCCTTCGCGACTTATTGACTTCTCGCCGGCACGGCGCGCGCATTCGTCCTCGATTCCGCGCTCTCCGACGCTATCGCCAGTGCCCGACTCCAGGACGAGTCGGATTGCCATCCTGCAAGACTAGCACGAGCCGGTTCCGCTGCACACAGGTGCGCTGGATGGGGAGTGAAGCCGGATCAAGGCACGGGTCGCATAGCGACGGACGGCGCCGCTGGTGGGAGGAAGGGGGGCACACGAAACCACGACTGAGTGGATAGGAAGAATTTACCAGGCTGAGTGGGCTGGCGGTACGGTGTCGCCCTGGTGCACACGCTTATAGTTGGCGCCAATGAGGATCACGCTCGCGATCACCACGGGGGGTAGACCGAGCGATGCTTGCCGAGTATCCCGGGGAGCCGGCGGGGTCAGCAGACCTCGTGCAGGACGTCTTCACCCTTTGCATCTCACTGCAACTCCTTGCGGCTATCACCCACCAGGGAGGGGAAGAGCTGCCGCCACGCCAGCACGTCACGCTCCAGTTGCTGGTCGCCGCGGGGCCAATGCGAGTGTCCGATCTCGCCAGACAGATCGGGGTGTCGAACCCCACAATGACCGGCATCCTGGATCGACTAGAGGCGCGTGGTATGCTGGTTCGCGAGCGCGACCAGCGAGATCGCCGGGTCACGGTGGTTCGTGCAACAGCAGGCGGGAAAGAGCTGATCACCCGTCAGATGACTCTTTTGCCCCACCTCTCTCGAGCCCTAGAGCGTCTGAGTGAGGCTGAGCGCGCTGACGTTGCGCGTGGCCTCCGATTACTCGTGGGCGCGCTTTCGACTCAACTGGTCGGCCGCCCGCGGCTGGAACTCGGGCCGAAACGCGGTCGCTAGGCCTCACGTCGAGGAGGGTGGAATTGGTTCCGCGCGACGGCGCCACCCGCGGTGACAGCGAGCAGGCCGCTGACCAGGAAAGGCAGGCCAGAGCTTGTTCCGGCCGCCTCGGCCAGAAACCCGCTCAGCAGTGCGCCAAGGATGACCCCAACCGAGTAGAGCGCGTAGAAGAGAGCGAAGGCCGAGCCTCGCTCTTCAGGCGCGCTCGCCTCGACCACCAGGGCGCTCGTCGACGGGAACAGTAAGCCGAAGCCCAACCCGAAGATCCCCATCCCCAGCGCTAATGGCGAGCGCGCAAGGCTCAGCGCGAGGATGATCAAGCCGAGACCAACAAATAGGAGCCCGCCTCCGATCGGTGTCAGGCGGCCGTGCCGGTCGCTGGCGCGGCTCAACGGGCTCACCATGACCGCTGCAGCCACGACAGCGTAGATACTGAAGGCGAAGCCGCGCAGCGCGGCGCTCCTCCCGTCTGCCACCAGCGCTAGCGGCAGATGGGTGACCAGGAGCCCTAAACTCAGAGCAAAAGCGAGAATCGCGACATAGGCCAGTCTCAGCCGCGGCCGACGGGCTAAGCGAAGATATCGTCTACTGGAGAAGGACTCGGTGTCAGGAGACCGGGGCGGTCTCCAGCTCGGTAAGAGCCGGAGACTCATGACAACGACGACGGCCGCCAGCGCCATCAGCGCGGCGTCAGCGAGAAAGACCGGTGCGTAGCCAGCGCGATCCTGGACGATGCCTGCGAGTGGGGGCGCCACCACCGCCGCGACGGCGATCAGCGTGCCGTTGATACCCATCGCTCGGGCGCGCTGCTCGGGCGGCGCGATGTCGCCAATCAACGCGAAGGCACCAGGTGCGAGCGTCGCGACCGCCAACCCGTGCAGGACACGTATGGCGAGTAACTGCAAGGCGCTGGTGACCACGGTGTAGGCCGTGAGGGCGACAACGGTCGCGATCAAGCTAGCCAGCAACGGCCCGATGCGACCAAAGCGGTCGAGCAGTGGGCCAGCGCCGATATTGCCGACTAGGTTCGCGATGGAGTAGCTCGCGACGACCAGGCCAGCAAGGCCAGGGCTCGCACCCAACGACTCGGCGTATGGAGCGGCGAGCGGATACTGGACGAAGAGGTCGAAGAAGGCAACGAACACGACCAGCCGGGCGATCCAGCTTGTCCAGGCGCTTGCGACTTGCGACTGGATGAGCGTCCCGGAACGAGTCTCCCCTGCCACGAACCGTCTCCGACTCAATGCCTCTCCCTGTCGGCGTGAGGGCACGTAACCCTCAGCTTGTGTCATGGGCAGCAGGGCTGCTCTGCGCCTATGATACCTGGGCGTTGAGCAGTCGACGAGAGTTGACGACGGCGCTAACCGTATTGTCACGACTGTGGTACGATAGACCAAACACTCAGTTGAGCGAACGTGCGGTATGAAGAGGGACCGCTCGACTGTCGTTCGAGGCAACGTGACGTGACCGTACAACCGGAACCGGCAATGAGGACCGGAAATGACGTGACCAAACGGCCAGTTGACGACACCCGGACTTTCCGCTATGATCGGGATATAGGTGGGGGCGTAGGGTAGGAGGAAGCCGTGGCAATCGCACAGAGTTCGGCGCGGGAGCGCGTCAATGCGGTGGCGGAGCGGTTGTTCGCCGAGCGCGGGTACAAGGCGGTGACGCTGCGCGACATCGCCCAGGAACTGGGGATTCGCCAGGCGTCGTTGTACTATCACTTCCCCGGTGGGAAGGAAGAGCTCTACGTCACGGTAACGGAGCGAGGGCTGCGGGCGCATGCCGAAGGGCTAAATCAAGCGATCCGCGACGCGGGCCCGCACCTTGAGGCGCAGCTCCGGGCAGTGCTCCGCTGGTTGGTCACGCATCCGCCGATCGATCTCGGTCGGATGCTCCTGGCCGATTTTCCGGCGGTGTCCGAGGAGCATGCCCGGCGCTTGACCCAGCTTGCGGTCGAGTCGCTGATCCAGCCGATCGAGTCGATGATCGTGGCGGCACGCGAGCGGAGCGAAGCGCGCATTGGAAACGAACGTTTGGCCGCAGCGCTGGTGTTGTCGACGGCTGAGGGAGTTCTTGCCACCGCGCGGCTTATGAATCGTGATCCGAGTGAGCTGGTCGACGAGGCGTTAAAGCTGCAGTTGTCCGGACTGCAAGGCTAACACGCGCAACCGAACAGGCCAAAGCACTCAGTCTGGCTAGGACGCAGGCTGAAGGTGGAGGGGCGTAAAACCGATGTCCCCTCCACCTCCGTGTCGAGTAGGCGGGGCTGAGTCGTAGCGGGGAATTCCCGTCTCGGTCTTGCCTTCGGAGAATAGGTGCGGGTATACTGGGAACCAACGGAGGACTGAAGCTTGCAAGCTTAAGACAGTGGCATTGGGGTGCTGGTTGCACTTACCAAATGTTAGGTCAGGAGTGATGTCCCGCACTGGTCAGCTTGCGAGGTTCGGGTTCCCAACGCTGCGCTGGCGCCGTCGGTCGATCCGGGGCACCGCGGGAGATTCAGTGTTTACCCAGGACAGTGCCATACGCTGGTATGCTCGCGTCATGCGCACTCATGCCCGCACCTTCTCCTTCGCCAGCCTGTTCCTCCCTCCTTCACTTCGTTACCAAATTGCCGTCCTCTACACCTTCTTCCGTACGCTCGACGACCTTGTCGACGAAGCTCCAGCAGCGCAGCACAGCGAGGTTCGGGCCGAACTCCTGGCCTGGCGTCGCTGGTTCGGATCTGTGCGCCCTGGTGCTGCGCCGCGAGAACCTCTTGGCAGCGACCTTGCCGCCCTGATCGCGTCGTATCGGCTGGATCCCCGCTACTTTATTGAGTTTCTGGAAGGACTCTTCATCGACCTCGACCATCGGCCGATCACTGACTCCGCTGCGCTCCTACGCTATTGCTACTGTGTGGCGTCGACCGTTGGGCTTGCGATGGCACCCATGCTGGGTGTGAACTCCTCGGCTGCACTCCAGGCTGCTCGTGATCTCGGCATCGCTATGCAGCTCACGAACATCATCCGCGACGTCGGCGAGGACCTACGAAGGGGTCGGCTCTACCTGCCGCTCGAAGATCTGCGCCGCTTCAATTGCTTGCCTGAGCATTTGTACAGTTTGCTGGCGGCTGGCCGCGGACCTGATCAGCGCTTCCGGATGCTCATGCAGTTCGAGATCATCCGTGCTGATACGTACTACGAGCGGGCGGCTGACGGCATCGACCTCCTTCCCCTTGAAACGCAAATCGGGATCCGTACTGCCGCACATGCCTATCGTCGTATCTTGCGACAGGTCGAGCGCAACGACTACGATACGCTGCGACTCCGAGCCAAGACGACCATCGACCAAAAGGTGTTCGACTTCGGCCGCGCACTGTGGATCTCACTGGCAGTCGCTGCGTCCCTCAGTGGAGAGGGATCATGACGACCCTTGCCATGCGCCTCTTTAGCGGGGCGGAGCACCATGCCTTTTCCTTACCTGGGACGAAGCCCGTGGTGATGGCGCTGCACGGGTTTATGGGCACGCCAGCGGAGCTCCGCCCTCTTGCGAAGCATCTTGCTGGGCTGGGTGCTGCAGTGTCGGTACCGCTGCTTCCCGGTTTCGGGAGCGAACTCGCGCGATTGCCGTCGGTCAGGGCACATGAGTGGTTCGCTTTTGCCCTGGAACGCTGGCGAGAAGTGCGTACGAGTTCAAGCGGCCCAGTCGTCTTACTGGGTTTTTCCATGGGGGCGGCGATCGCTTTGCACGTTGCGGCGCTGTCGCCTCCGGATCAACTCGTGCTGGTAGCGCCGTTCACTCGGTTACTGCCGGGCGATTGGCGAGTGCCACTCCTGCCTGTGATCCGGCGCTTTCGCAAGGAGTTTCGGCCCTTTGCAAATGCTGACTTTCGGGATTCGCAGACGCGCCAGATTCTGCAGGCGATCGATCCGGGGCTGGATCTCGACGATCCTGCGGTCCAAATGGCGCTGCGAAACGTGCGCTTACCGCTTGCTGTCCTCGACGAGCTGCGCAAAACGGGGAAGTATGCCAACGCGGCAGCCCGTCGAGTTCAGTGTCCAGTGCTCGTCATCCAAGGATGTGACGACCAAACAGTACCTCGCTGGACCACGCGGCAACTGGTCGCAACCTTGGCCGGGCGCGTCGCCCTCGTGGAGGTGCCCGGGGGCCACCAGCTCGTGCGAACCGATCACCCGAGTGCAGAACTGACCTTTCGCCTCATTGGTCAGTTCATCGCGGGAGGACTGGCGTGATACGGCACCTGTGGTCGGTGCTCCTTTGGTGTCAGTGCGTCGCCCTGCTTGCCGTCGTCTCGCGCCTTATACGCAGCGCGGTGAATCGGCAGAGTTGCGCCAGGGGGCAGCTCGCACCAAGTGCTGGCGCGGTCTCAGTGATCGTGCCCGTGCTCAACGAACAGGCTCGGCTCGCGCCCTGTCTGGAGGGACTGATCCGCAGCGGTGAAGAAGTGGCTGAGATCCTGGTGGTGGACGGTGGCTCGACTGACCGCACCGCTCAGCTCGTCCAGGCTTACACGGCTCGTGACGGGAGGGTGCGGCTTATCTCGGCAGCGCCAATCCCCCCCGGCTGGAATGGGAAAGCCTGGGGCCTAGAGATCGGTTGGCGATCCCGTTCGAGCGCTTCGGTGTGGGTACTGACTATGGATGCCGATGTCCGCCCTTCATCCGATCTTATCCGCATGCTGCTCGAGACTGCGCGGCGTGCCAACCTCCGGGCGCTTAGCATTGCCCCTCTCCAGTCACTGGGTGGGGATTGGCTGAGTTGGCTGCTTCATCCGTCGATGCTCACCACGCTTGTGTATCGATTTGGTGTCCCGGGTTCTCTGGCTAGTCGCCCGAGCGACGTATGGGCCAATGGCCAGGTAATGCTTTTGCACCACCAGGTGCTCGATCATCTCGGTGGGTTTGCCGTGGTTGCCGAAGCCAATGCGGAGGATGTGGCGCTCGCTCGGCGGGTAGTCCAGAGTGGTCAACTGTTTGGCTTCTTTGAGGCGGATGGTGCAGTCACGGTCAAGATGTACCGAGATGGGCGCGAAGTGTGGAACGGCTGGCCCCGCTCTCTGGCGCTCGCTGATGGGCAATCACAAGCGCGCACGGTGTGGCAGCTTTTGTCGCTGCTGTTCGCCCAAGCGTTGCCCATACCGCTCAGCCTGCTGGGGTTGGCCCGGCGTGACCTGCCCCGCCGGCTTGTCGGAATCAACCTTCTGCTCCTAGCGGTGCGGGTTGGCGTCCTCGTCGGCACCCGTCGTGCCTATCCGCGGCGCCGATGGTGGTACTGGCTGTCGCCGCTCGTTGACCTGCCGGTCATCCTGCGAATCTGGAGATGCGCATGGCAACGTCGTTATCTGTGGCGCGGCAGGACACTCATGGTGGGAGGCAGGTGATGAACCGGCTTGCGCGATGGGCATTTGCGGCGCATCTGGTGATGATGGTGTTTGGTTTGGCTGGACTGACGATTGCCATGCGGCGTCCAGACCTATGGGCGCACAGTCAAGTGGCAGTGAATGTCTATGCCTTTGGCACCCGCTACGCGGGTGTGCTGCAGATTGTTTTTGCAACCGTTGCGGTGTTAGCGTACGGGATCACGAAGCTGGGGGCCAGGCGGACAGTGATCTTCTTCGTCTGCGCTACGTCAATCTCGCTGGCCTCAGAACTCATCGGCACGGGAACTGGCTGGCCCTTCGGGAACTATAGCTATACCTCCGGGCTCGGCGCGAAAATCGCTGACCGTGTGCCCTTCACGATCCCGCTTTCCTGGTTCTATATGGGCTTGGTGACTTATCTCATTGGGGCCGCGTTGTTTCAGCGCGTGTACGGGCGAGCAGGAACTGCCGCTCGGCTTGCGGCTGGCGTCTGGCTATTGGTGGTCTGGGACTTGGTGCTTGACCCCGCGATGGCCCACGAAAGCCTTTCGGCGCGCTTCTGGATTTGGCACGAATCGGGGCCGTATGAGGGAATGCCGATCCAGAACTTCGCTGGGTGGGCCGTTACTGCACTCGCTTTCATGGGCTTAAGCCGCGTGCTTTGGCGGGGGGAACCGCCGCGGGACGAAATGCCTGGCTTTCCAGTGATGGTCTATCTGGCGAATCTGGCCTTTGGGATGGCTGTCTGTGTGAGTGTCGGGTTGTGGTTGCCGATTGGGCTCGGCTTCGTTGCCGGCGTTTTGCCCGCCATGTGGGTGCTTCGGGGGAGGCGACAGCGTCCGAGCATCCGGGTGAGACGGCATCGCGGGTGGGGCCGAGTCGTTGATGCCGTGCTTCGCATCGGAGCAGGTGCGTTCCTGCGTGGCTGGACGCTCCGGCCCATAAACCTCGAGCGGCTCCCGGGAAGCGGCCCGGTGGTGCTGGCGGTGCGTCATGAGCACCACCTCTTGGACGCCTGTGCTCTGATGGCCCTGTCGCCGCGGCCGCTCCGCTTTCTTGTTGCGCTCGACTGGGTACGAACGCCGTCGCAACGGTTTGTCATGGAGCAGCTGTGTAGGTGGGCCGGCTGGCCGGTCATTCTGCGTCCGCAACGTTTTCGTCTTGCGGATCCGCCAGCCGTCTACTGTCAGAACGAACTCCCGCGATACCTGGTGCGGGGACTGCGCGAGGCGCTGCGCCTTCTGGAGGACGGGGAAGTTGTCGTGGTTTTCCCAGAAGGTTTCCCGGTGATTGACCCCCATACCCCTGGAGTGCGGGCTCGCCTGGGGCATGGGTTCCAGCGCGGGGTCGTTTGGTTGTGTCACCAGGCTGCTCATCGGTCTGGCCGTCCGATTTCGGTGATCCCGGTTGGGATTGCCTACCATACTTCCGGCCAGAAACAGATTCTCGTCCAGTTGGGCACGCCGTTCCTGGTTTCCGAAACGACCGACTTGGGAGCGGCTTTGGCTAGCCTCGAATCCGAGGTGCAGATCCTTTCAGGGTCAGTAGGGGCAGCGGACTACGCAATGCCCGGTGCCTACCGAGGGTAAGGTCGTCGATGTACGATGTGATCGTCATTGGGGCGGGACTCGGCGGGCTGGCCTGCGCCGTTCGCCTGCAGACTGCGGGTTTGCAGGTGTGCATCGTTGAGCGCAGTCAAATGCCTGGGGGACGGGCGGGGGTGCTGGAGCACGATGGATTCCGCTTCGATACCGGGCCAACCTTGATTACGGCGCCGAGCCTCCTCCGCGAGCTGTGGGCATGTGCGAACCGGGCACTGGAGGATGACCTGACGCTCGTGCGGTTGGAACCGTACTACCGCATTGTATTTGCCGATGGGCGATGGTTTGACTATTGGGGCGATAGTGAGCGAGACGAGGCAGAGATCGCTCGCTTCTCCGAGCGAGATGTCCAGGGATATCGCGACTTCCTTGCGGCTACCCGCGAAATCTACCAGCGCGCGTTTCGGGAACTGGCCGGACAACCCTTTGAACAGTTGCGAGACTTCGTAAAGATCGTCCCCCGGCTCCTGCAATTACGGGCGCACGAGAGTGTCTATCGGTTTGTCTCGCGCTACTTCACGCACCCATCCCTTCGAATGGTCTTCTCGTTTCACCCACTTTTTATTGGTGGGAATCCGCTTCGTGCTAGTGCCATCTACAGTATGATCCCGTATCTCGAGCGCCAGGAAGGGGTCTATTTTGCCGTCGGTGGGATGGGGCGTGTCGTTGAGGCCTTGGAGCGACTGTTCGGCGCGCTCGGCGGTGAGATCCGCTACGGGGCGCTGGTCGAGCGGCTCGTGCTGTCCGGAGAGGGCGTCTGCGGCGTACACCTGGCCGGGGGCGAGGAGCTGCGCGCTCACGCTGTGGTCTCGAACGCCGACGTCGCGACCACCTACCTTCGTCTGCTTCCAGCTGCCGCAGGTGCCCGGCTTTGGCGGTGGCGGCTTCGCCAAGCTTACTACTCCATGAGCTGTTATCTGCTGTACCTGGCTGCACCAAGCCGTCATCCGCTGCTCCGACACCATACAATTTTTATGCCTGTAGACTATGAAGCTCATCTTCACGAACTCTTTGACGGAGACGGCACGCTCGCAGAGCTTGCTTTCTATCTTCACGCACCAGCGCGGACAGATCCTTCTTTTGCGCCACCGGGGGCCGATAGTCTTTACTCGCTGACGCCGGTTCCCCATTTAGGACATGGTGACCGGTGGTCACCTGAGGAGACAGAGCGTTTTCGCGAGCGAGTGGTAACGACTCTGTGCCATCTGCATGGGTTGGAGGGAATCGACACCGCCCACGTAATTGCTGAAAAGACGCCGCGAGATTTTCTAGAGCAACACGGTGCCCAGTTGGGGGCGGCCTTCTCGCTCGAACCGGTGCTGGCGCAATCGGCTTACTTTCGCCCACATAATCGGGGAGCGGTCCCAGGACTGTATCTGGTTGGTGCCGGAACGCATCCGGGTGCGGGTATTCCTGGCGTGCTCCTCTCGGCGCGAATCACGTCTCGACTGGTCTTGGACGATATATCGCGCTCTCGTAGAACAGTGGAATTGTCGGTAGGACATCTGCCGATCGAAGTAACTCAACGTAAGGGGGAACGGTGGTTAGCCCAGCGGTAACAGGTGCTACTGAGCGGGCAATGTCATCAGGGCAACGTCGGATTGTCCTCGCGGAGGTGATGGGATTCTGCTGGGGTGTGCGCCGTGCTCTGGAGATCGTGCAACAGGCATCGCGGCAGGGTGGCCGGATTGCGGCCTTGGGCGATATTATCCACAACCCACACGTTGTCCAGGAACTCCAGATGTATGGCATTGAACCGGTCGACTCGATCGACGATGCCCATGCCGGTGGTTTCCAGTGGGTGGCGATCACCGCGCACGGCGCCGGTCCCTCGAGAGTGCGCCAGGCTATGTCGTTAGGGCTTGGGGTGGTAGACACCACTTGCCCATTGGTGATGAAAGTGCAGAGACTGGCGGAGCGGTTAGTTCGTGAGGGTTACTTCTTGGTGCTCTTCGGGGACCGCGATCATCCGGAAGTTCGCGGCATTCTCGAATGGGCTGACACTACGCGCGCAGTTGTCGCGAAGCGGGCGGCCGATCTGCCTTGGACGGTCGCCAGAGGAGGTGAGGGGCAAAGTCCGCCGCGCAAGGTAGCCTTGATATCACAGACAACGAAGCAGACGGAGGCATTTCTATCCTTCGCTGAGGGTCTTGCCGGGATGGTTCTGCCGCACGGTGGGGAACTCCGGGTGGTAAACACCATCTGCCAGCCGACGTGGGAACGACAGGAGGCACTGCGGAAACTCGCAGATCAGGTCGATCTTATTCTCGTCATTGGCGGACGTAAGAGCTCGAACACTGCGCGGCTCGTGGAAGTCGGTCGCGCGTGTGGCGTGCCGAGTTATCAGATTGAGCGGGTCCAGGAGTTGCGTTCCGAGTGGTTCGAGGGGGTGCAGACGGTCGGGCTTAGCGCTGGGGCATCGACTCCGGATTCCGTCATCCTCGAGACGATTCAGGCTCTGGTTGAGCGAGGGTTTGAGCCGCCCACCCAGTTTTGGCGCCTGGATGACCCTGATGTCGACGCTTTTGCTGAGTAGGTTGCCGCCCCGTCTGATAAGCGAACTGGATGGTAGACTGGGTACCAGCGCGGGACCGGCGTTACATCGCTGGATCCGTGGTGGCGTGGCAACTCATGGGTCGAACGGTGCGGGCGGTCTTCCGAGGACAGCGCAATGAATAGAAGACGACATGAGCCGGGAACCGTTCCTGAAGCAACCCTTGGAGAGCTGGAGCGGGAACTACGTTGGCGTCTCGAGGGTGAGGTGCGGTTCGACCTCTACAGCCGCATGCTGTACAGCACCGACGCCTCGAACTATCAGATCGAGCCGCTCGGTGTGGTTATCCCGAAGACCTACGACGACGTCCGCTGGACGATCGAGCTCGCGGCCAAGTACCAGACCCCGATCCTGCCGCGTGGCGGCGGCAGCAGCCTCGCCGGCCAGGCCGTCGGGCGCGCCCTCGTCATCGACACCTCCAAGTACCTGAACCAGCTCCTCGAAGTCGACCCGGCCGCGCGGGTCGCCCGCGTCCAGCCGGGGATTGTGGTCAACCAGCTCAATGCCAAGCTGCGCAAGTACGGTCTCATGTTCGGCCCGGATCCGGCCAGTGCCGACCGCGCCACCATCGGCGGGGCGATCGGCAACAACGCCTCGGGCTCGCACTCCATCCTGTACGGCATGGCCTCTGACCATGTCATCGCGGCGCACACGATCCTCTCGGACGGAACCGAGATCATCTTCCAGTCGCTCAGGCCCGACGAGCTGGCAGCCCGGGCACAACGCTCGACCCGTGAAGGTCAGCTTTACCGTGACCTCATCTCCCTGCGTGAGCGCTATGCGGAGGCGATCGAGCGTGAGTACCCGCGTCACTGGCGCCGGGCCAGCGGCTATGGCCTCAAGGAGCTGCTGCGAGAGGACTTTAACGTCGCGCGGCTGCTGGCCAGCTCTGAGGGTACACTCGCCTTCGGCCTCGAGTACACGTTGAACCTCGTGCCACGCCCGAGTCGCACCGCGCTGGTACTGCTCCAGTTCGACGACTTGGTACGGTCGATGGAAGCCGTGCCGTCGATTCTCGAGTGCGAACCGTCGGCCGTGGAACTGATGGACGGAGTGCTACTCTCACTGACGCGGAAGCAGCCTGCTTTTGCGTCTCAAATCGCCTTCATCCAGGGTGAGCCTCAGGCCATCTTGACGGTCGAGTTTTACGGCGAGACCGAGGCGGAGCTGAAGGGGAAGGTCGAGCGGCTCCAGCAGCACTTAGCGCGCCAAGGCGTCGTACAGGATCCGATCCCGATCTTCGATCCGGCGCGCCAGGCAGACGTCTGGTCGGTGCGCAAGGCTGGCCAGGGGCTCTTGATGAGCATGCGCGGCGATGCCAAGCCGATCGCGTGCATCGAAGACGTCTCGGTGCCGGTCGAACACCTGGCTGAGTACGTGCGTGAGATCCTACGGCTGGTGAGCGAGCACGGCACAACCGCGGCGTTCTACGCGCACGCGAGTGCTGGCTGCCTGCACGTTCGTCCACTCGTGAACCTTAAGACGTCCGGCGGTGTGCGGACCATGAGAGCGCTGACTGAGGGAGCGCTGGAGCTGGCTCTCCGTTTCGGCGGCGTGATGAGCGGCGAGCACGGTGATGGGCTGGCGCGTGGCGAGCTGAACGAGCGACTGTTCGGCCCAACGCTGTACCGCTGCATGAAGGAGCTCAAAGGTGCTTTCGACCCGGACGGGCTGATGAACCCGGGGAAGATCGTCGATTGCCCGCCGCTGGATCAAAACCTGCGCTACGGGCCGGACTATCGCACCAGAGATATCCGGACGCACCTGAGCTTCGAGCGCGACGGTGGCTTTGCGCGGGCGATCGAGATGTGCAACGGGGCCGGCGTCTGTCGCAAGCTCGGCGTCGGAACCATGTGCCCATCCTATATGGCCACGCGGGACGAGCGGGATACGACACGTGCGCGGGCGAATGCCCTGCGGGCGGCGTTGGCTGGCCGGGTTCTCCGGCCGGAGCACTTCACCGATCCCCGCACCTATGCGGTGCTCGATCTCTGTCTTTCCTGTAAGGCCTGCAAGACTGAGTGCCCGTCCAGTGTCGACATGGCGAAGATCAAGACTGAGTTCCTGGCACACTACTATCATGCTCACGGCACGCCACTGCGTGCTCTGGCGTTTGGCAATATCCATCTGATCAACAAGCTCGGCTCGCGGGTCGCTCCGTTCGCCAACTTGGCAGCCCGTAGCCCGCTGGGACGGCTTGGCAAGCGGGTGCTCGGCGTGCATCCCGAGCGCGATCTGCCGCGCTTCGCGCGGGTGCCGTTCGACCGCTGGTTCCGCACTCGATCGAGCAAGCGTGGAGAGGGGGTGCGTGGCCCGGTCGTCTACTTCCACGATACATTCACGACCTACAACTATCCCGAAATCGGCCGCGCGGCGGTGGCGGTGCTCGAGGCCGCCGGTTACAACGTCACCATCGTCGAGCGACGTGTCTGCTGCGGCCGGCCGCTACTGTCGAAGGGGCTGGTCGAGCGGGCGCGCCGGCTGGCGCGGGTTAATGTGGAGCTTTTGGCACCGTACGCCCGGGCCGGCATCCCCATCGTGGGCACCGAGCCGAGCTGCATCCTGACCCTGCGCGACGAGTACCTGGATCTTCTTCCGGGCCATCCGGAAGCGGTATTCGTGGCCGAGAACAGCTTCATGATCGACGAGTTTTTGGCTAGGCCGCTCGAGCGGGGCGAGCTGTCGCTCCCCTGGCGCGAAGAGCCGGGGCCGAAGGTGCTGTTCCACGGGCACTGCCACCAGAAGGCGTTGATCGGTGTCTCGCCCTCTCTCGCGGTGCTGAAGGCGTCGGGCTGCTCGGTCGAAGAGAGTGGTGCTGGCTGTTGCGGTATGGCCGGTTCCTTCGGATACGAGGTGGAGCACTACGACATCTCTCGCAAGATCGGTGCCGAGCGACTGTTCCCGAAGGTCGACGGCCAACCGCCGGACGTCGTCATCGCGGTGGCGGGCGTCTCTTGCCGGGAGCAGATCGCGCACTTCACGCGGCGACGACCGCTTCACCTGGTCGAAGTACTCGCCGCGCGCTTGGCCCCGGTGACGTCCGACCGGAGAGAGAAGGTGGAGGCTGCGGCTGATTGAGATCGGTGGTACGCCATGTGGGCACGTCTCTCGATGCCGCCGAAATCGTCGGTGACGCGACAGATTATTCGGGCGCTACTGGCACGGGCAGATGGGGCAGAGGGCTCGAGTTGCCTGGCTCGGCCGGAGACGGCGCTCGAGCTACGGGCGGCTCTAGGAGCGCGGCGCGAGCTGGGTGACGACTACGAGGAGCTCGTGATCGAGCGCTTCCTCCGGCAGGTGGAGCAGGCCATCGACGCGCGCGTGGAGGCTCGGCTGGCCGAGTACGAGCGGCGACGCCGTCGCGCGGCCCTCATTACCACGCCCCGATTGATCTTGCTGCTGGTGTTTGCAATCCCCTTGACCGCAGTCGGGGGCTTCACAGCTGGTCTGCCTGGGATCCTGACTGCCTGGGCCGGAGTGCTGATACTCCACTTTCTGAGCTGGCGGCGCTGAACTCGGTTACGCGGTGTACAGGAGCTCACGGACGGCCAGCAGCTCGCCACGGAGCTGGCTGTCGTGCTGGAGCTGTTGTGCAATCTTCTCGATCCCGTGCAGCACCGTCGTGTGATCCCGCCCCCCGAGTCGCTGGCCAATTTCGATAAGCGAGAGCCCGAGTTCCTCGCGCATCAAGTACATGGCCACCTGGCGGGGGACAACGACGTCACGTCGCCGGCTTGGCCCGACGAGTTCTGGCACCGAGACCCGGAAGTGCTGGCCGACGGCGTCGATCACCGCGTCGGGTGTCAACCGCTGCCGTCGCGATTCGGCCTGCGCGTCGGTCAGGGCCTGGACGGCGAGGTCGAGGGTGATAGAGCGGTGATAGAGCTGCGCCAGCGCCACGATCCGGTTGAGCGCGCCTTCTAACTCGCGGATGTTGCTCTCGATCTTGCGGGCGACGTATTCGAGGACGTCGTCGGGAACCTCGACACCCAGTTCGCGGCCCTTCTCAGCCAGGATCGCCTGGCGCGTCTCCAGGTCAGGCGGCTGGATATCGGCGAGAAGCCCACCCTCGAAGCGTGAGCGCAGGCGATCGGCCAGGTTATGGATGGCCTTGGGGGGCCGATCGCTAGAGATGACGATTTGTTTTCCGGCCTGGTAGAGCGCGTTGAAGGTGTGAAAGAACTCTTCCTGGGTGCTCTCCTTGCCGGCGATGAACTGGATGTCGTCGACCATCAGGATATCGATGGTGCGGTAGCGGTTACGGAAGTCGTCGGTACGTTGCTGGCGGATGGCGTGGATGAGGTCGTTAGTAAAGGTCTCGGAGGAGACGTACCGCACCTTGAGCTGTGGTCGCCGGGACAGCGCCCGGTGACCAATGGCGTGGAGCAGATGGGTCTTGCCGAGCCCCACCCCGCCGTAGATGAAGAGTGGGTTGAACTTGTCGGCTGGCCGGTCGGCGACGGCCATGGCGGCGGCATGGGCGAGGCGGTTGCTAGCGCCGACGACAAACTTCTCGAAGGTGTAACGGGGGTTCAGGCCGTGCTCGGGAGTGGCGGCCAGCTCCAGCTGGAGTGATGCTGGCGTGGGGGGCCGCTCGAGTTCGAGCATCGCGCTGCGCCTGGCCTGCCGGTGGGCCGCGGGTCGGAGCGCCTGGCGGTCGCTGTTGAGCACCGTGAACTGGACGGCGACCGGTCGGCCGGTGATCAGCGAGAGGATCTCTTGAATGGGTGCGGCGAACTTGCTGCGCAACTGTTCCGCTGCGAAGCTGCTGGGCGCGCCGATCGTCGCGCAGTCTTCCTCGAACGAGATCAGCTCAGTGTTGCGGAGCCAGGTCTCGTAGTTGGCCCGGGAGACGCGCGCTTCCAGATCGCTAAGCGCTACCTGCCAGATCTGCTTGGCCTGCATCGCCGATCCTCCGCTGCCACCTGGCCAACTCGTCCGTGTGTACGTACATTTCCGTGGGCATGATCGTAGCATGCAAACACGCATGCAGCAAGACGTGCCTCAGTGGCACACATAACGCAGAGCCGGGCCGCAATGACCCGGCTCGTGCGCGGGAAGGGGAGGGGTGGAGCGGTTCTCGCTCCGGTTGGAGGACTGGGCGGAGTCGGTCTTGACCGTCTCCATACTCATATACGTTGCGGGAGCTGGTTTGGTTCCCTCTGGATAGTGAATGGGGTGGGCAACTTGCGCCGACCCGCTCGCTTGCCTGGTAGGCAACTCGTTGGCTGAGGCGGGACAACGGCGACCTATGGGTCGTTGGGGTCTGTGTTGAACCCTTGTAGCAATTTGACAACATCGAATTGATTGTGCTAGACTGCCGGACATGGAGGTCCCGTTATGGGGGAATCGCGGGCTGAGATCATCGAGCGGCTGCTGGACAACCTGCGTGTGGTGATGCAGGCGCTCCACATGGCGGGCATGCAGAGGTGGCTGGAGCTGGAACTGACGATGGCGCAGCTCAGGACGCTGTTTGCGCTTTCCTTCATCCAGCCGGTCACCGTCGGTGAGCTGGCCGAGTGGTTGGGCATTAGTGCGCCGACCGCGAGCCACCTGGTGGACAAGCTCGTGCAGGCGGGGCTCGTCGTCCGTAGTGAGGATCCGGCCGATCGGCGGCGCACCCTGGTGCGATTGACGCTCGAAGGCGAATCGCTGACTCGCCGACTGCGCCAAGGGAACCGTGAAGCCCTGATCCCGCTCCTCGAGCAGCTCGGCCGTGAAGATCTTCACGCGCTCGATCGGGGTCTCGCGGCGCTGGCACGGGCCGCCGAGGCGGCAGCGAGTGCCGGACCCGTCGAGCAGCGCCGCGCGGAGGCAAGAGGAGAGGGTACATGACGACGCACGCGACGCACTTGATTCGCCGCGCTGGCCAACCGGAGGCGGACGATGGAGTGACGCAGCGACGTGTCTGGCTGGTGCTGGCCGGTGTCCTGCTCGGGATGCTGCTGGCGGCACTCGACCAGACGGTCGTCGGTACCGCGATGCCGCGGATTATCGCAGAGCTCCGGGGTCTTGAGCACTACGCGTGGGTGTTTACCGCCTACATGCTCGCATCGACGGTGACGGTGCCAATCTACGGCAAGCTGTCCGACATCTACGGCCGACGCATCTTCTTCCTCCTCGGCATGGGGGTCTTCTTACTCGGTTCGGCGCTGTCCGGACTCGCTCAGACCATGACGCAGCTCATCGTGTTCCGCGCGGTACAGGGGCTGGGTGCCGGAGCCCTCTTCCCAATCTCCCTTGCGCTTGTTGGTGACCTCCTTCCGCCGGCTGAGCGAGGGAAGTGGCAGGGGGTCTTTGCGGGGGTCTGGGGGGTGACGGCGATCGTCGGCCCGACACTCGGCGGCTGGATTACTGACCACTTAGGATGGCGCTGGGTCTTTTACGTGAACATGCCAGTCGGGGCCGTGGCCCTGGTGACAGCCGGCCTTACTATCCCAGGGCGACTCAGTCGCCGAGCACACACCATCGACTACCTGGGTGCCGCGTTACTGCTTGGCGGCACCGTGCCCCTGCTTCTCGCGCTGTCTTGGGCGGGTACGGAGTATGCGTGGAGTTCTCCGCAGATCGTCGGGCTCCTCACGTTCGCCGCGCTGATGCTCAGCGTCTTCTTCCTGGTCGAACTGCGAGCACCAGAGCCAATTGTGAACCCGCGCTTGTTCCGCAACCGGATCTACACCCTCTCGGTGCTGGCTGGCTTCTTTATCGCTGTCGGCATGTTCGGGACGATCCTTTACCTACCGCTCTTTATCCAGGGGGTGCTGGGACGCACAGCGACGAACTCCGGTGCCGTGTTGACGCCGATGATGCTCGGCTTCGTCGCCAGCAGCGTCGTCGGCGGGCAGCTCATGGCCCGCACGGGCCGCTACAAGGTGCTGGCGATGGGCAGCGTGGCCCTTGCGGCCCTAGGCATGGTGTTACTGTCGCGCATGACGCCACAGAGTACGGGTGGCGAGGTGGTGCGGAACATGGTCGTGACCGGGCTGGGGATCGGTACGACCATGAGCCTCTTCACCATCGTGGTGCAGAATGCGTTCCCGGCTCAGGTGCTGGGGGAGGTGACCTCGGGCCTCGTCTTCTTTCGCTCCATTGGGGGGACGCTGGGAGCCGCCATCCTCGGATCCGTCTTGACAAATCGCTTTACCAGCGCCTTTACGGTGAACTTGCCTGAGCCAATTCGCCAGCGTGTGGCTCCAGAGCAGCTTGGCCTGCTGCGCAACCCGCAGGCGCTGGTGTCGCCCGAGGCGATGGCGCGGATGCAGCAGGCCTTCGAGCAGTTCGGCTCAGCAGGTCAACAGCTCTTCGACCAAGTAATGATCGCGCTGCGTCTGAGCCTGAGCTCGGCCATTACTGGCCTATTTGCGGTTGGAGCAGCCTTTATGTTGCTGGCGTGGCTCGCCACCGCCGCTCTCCCGGAGATCCCGCTCCGGCGGACGCAGCGGGCGGCTACGGCCGTCAGCGCGGCCGTCGAGGTTGGGCCGGCACCGACAGAGCCAGCGGTGGCTGGACGCGAACGGTCGCGGGCACGAGGCGACACCCTGGACGACTGAGGCGCAAGGTGGTGAACTCAGGCTTTCGAGGTGTGCCTCATGGAGGGCGGGATTTAACGAGGCTGAGGCAACCAGCTACGACAACGCGCTTTGAACTGGGTGGAGGGACAAGTCTGCGTCGGGGCAGGCTCGAGCGCTGGCGGCAGTGTGCGCGTCGGCTGCGAGTGCATGCCGCTGCACTCTACCTGGCGTATCGGGATCCGAGGGTACCGTGGTATGCTCGGGTCTTGGCGCTGGGCATCGCCGCCTATGTCCTCAGCCCGATCGATCTGATCCCGGACTTCATCCCGGTGCTCGGGCACCTGGATGATCTCGTTCTGGTACCGCTACTCGTGGTGCTGGCGATCCGGCTGATCCCGCCGGGGGTTTTCGCGGAGTGCCAGGCGGCCGCGGAAGCCCGGGCTACGGATGGGCCAGGCATCGGGTGGGTAGGTATTGGTTTGGTTCTGGCCTGTTGGCTCAGCCTCGCCGCGCTCGTGACCCTGCTCGCCATCCCGGCCTTTCGCTGAGACCGCTTGGATCAGGTGCCTAGCGCCTTAGAATCGTGTACCCCTCGGTCCACGGTACCAGTGCCGGGTGTGGCGGCGCTCAACAGGTTCGAGTCCGGCTCACTTGACGACGAGGCCACCGACCACACCCGCCTGCTTGTGGCCAGGGATCTCGCGGGCTACCTTGCAGGTGCCGAGAGCGGCAATAGGGAAGGGTCCTTGAACCGTGGTCGGCGTGGTCTACCGTGCGTTCTTGACGAAGCGTCCGTGCCTGGCGTATACTCTCTAACGGCCAAACGCGTGGGGGCATAGCTCAGTTGGGAGAGCGCTACAATCGCACTGTAGAGGTCGGGGGTTCGAGTCCCCCTGCCTCCACCCAGCGTTGGCCCCCGTTTCCACCGGGATCTGCTACGCGAAGCGGTTACCCTGGACAGGGTGCAGGTACTGTATGTTGTTTCCCTGCGCCTGTGCGGAACCCCGAGGGAGGAGGGAGCCCATGGATAGCCGCAGCTATCAGCTTATCGGACGCCGGGGCGACTATCCGCAGAGCCTCCTCTTTCGCGATCGGGAAGGGCGTTATTACATCCGCCCGGGTTGTGGCGCCCGTCTCGTTCGCATAACGGCTCGCGATGCCCAAGCGATCAGGCAGCAGTACGATTACCGCCCCATACTCGATGCGGGGTGGTACAGCTTCGACGAAGTCGCGGCAATCGATTGCTTTGTATTGCTGTCCGAGGAAAGCGGGGCGCTGACACCGGAGGCGTGAGCGCGATAGAATAGCTGTAACAGGCGACCTCCACTAGCGCCGGTGGGCAAGTCCACCGGCGCTAGTGTTCCCTGGGCCGACGAGCGGCCACCTGTGATCTGTCAGCTGCCGCGTGTTCCACCACAGGCATGACTCACGAAGCCGGCTGTGGCCGGATCTGCGGTGGTGGAGCGGCATTACCTGGCTGCGGCGGTGCGACCTGAGTGTCTCGGCCTACCTGTCGCTGCTCCACGGCGATGACTGCGGCCGGCCGTGTCAGCGGTGGGCCGACGAGTTCTGGACGAGGCCGCGGTTCATCGAACAGCGCCTCGATCTCACTTCCTTCGATCGTCTCTCGTTCGACGAGCAGCAGGGCGATCTTCTCCAGCTTGTCCATGTGCTGGAGCAGGATATCCTTTGCGCGCTCATATGCCTCCTCAATGAGCTGGCGCACCTCCTGATCGATCTCGTAAGCGATCTGGTCACTGTAGTTGCGCTGCTCGCTGATCTCCCGGCCTAGGAAGATGAGTTCCTCCTTCTTACCGAAGGCGAGTGGCCCCAGCCGCTTACTCATGCCGTACTCGGTCACCATCCTGCGGGCGAGATTCGTCGCCCGCTCGATATCGTTCGCTGCGCCAGTCGAGACTTCTTGGAAGACCAGTTCCTCAGCCACATGCCCGCCCATGAAGACAGCGAGCTGCGCTTCGAACTGCTTCTTTGTCCAGAAGAACCGATCCTCTTCGGGGAGCACCCGGGTGTACCCACCCATCATCCCGCGTGCCACGATCGACACTTTGTGCACCGGATCGGCGTGCGGCAGCATCCGCGCGACGAGCGCGTGCCCGGCCTCATGGTAGGCCGTCATCAGCTTTTCGCGCTCGCTGATCACTCGACTTTTCCGCTCCGGCCCGGCCACGACACGGTCGATGGCCTCATACAGCTCCCGTCGGCCGATCGTCTTCTTGTTGCGCCGGGCTGCCAGGATGGCGGCCTCGTTGACCAGGTTCTCCAGGTCGGCACCGGAAAAGCCGGGCGTCTGGCGGGCCAACTCCTCGAGGCTCACATCGCTCTCCAGTGGCTTGCCGCGCGTATGGACTTTCAGGATCTGTAGGCGGCCGTTCAAATCTGGTCGATCAAGCACCACCTGCCGGTCGAAGCGACCCGGCCGTAGCAGCGCGGGATCGAGCACGTCGGGACGGTTTGTGGCAGCGATGACAATCACGTTGGTCGTGCTATCGAAGCCATCCATCTCGACTAGGATCTGGTTTAAGGTCTGCTCGCGCTCGTCGTGGCTGCCGCCGAGCCCGGCCCCCCGCTGCCGGCCGACCGCGTCGATCTCGTCGATGAAGACAATGCAGGGTGCGTTGCGCTTGGCCTGATCGAACAGGTCGCGCACGCGGCTGGCACCGACGCCGACGAACATCTCGACGAACTCGGAGCCGCTGATGCTGAAGAACGGCACGCCCGCCTCCCCGGCGACCGCGCGGGAAAGCAGCGTCTTGCCGGTGCCCGGCGGCCCGACGAGCAGCACCCCTCTTGGGATACGGGCCCCGAGCGAGGCGAACTTCTCGGGGTACTTCAGGAACTCCACGATCTCGGCCAGCTCTTCCTTGGCCTCCTCAACCCCGGCGACATCGTCAAACGTCACCGTGGGCCGGTTGCTGGTGAAGACGCGTGCCCGGCTCTTGCCGAAGGACATGGCCTGATTGTTCGTCCCTTGAGCCTGGCGCATCATGAAGACGAAGATGCCAATGAGGAAGAGCGTCGGCAAGATGAACGTGAGGGCGCTCAACCAGCTACCCCACTGGCTGGCTTCGTTCACCTGAAGCTCGAAGTCTTGCGCCTGGATGCCGAATTCCTTCAGTACGTCGTAGATGTTCGTATTCGGTGGCAGCGTCGTCGTGCGGATCTCTTGCGAACCGACGTAGTGCACTTGCACCTCGTTGGAGTTCTCGGTCATTACCAGCCGCTCGACCTTGCCGGCCTTGATGTCGGCGGCCACGTCGGCCATGTTGATGCGGCGACCGCTGCTCCCGCTGTTGACGAAGGTGAACCACACAGCGACAACGGCGATGATCAAAATCATCCAGACAAAGCCGTTGCGCAACCACTTGTTGTCAGACATGGGGTGTCCTCCGCCTGCGATGATCGCTCGTCCCCACAATCAGGCCGCACTTCGCGGCGATCGCCAGGGCGCCTCGATTATAACATCGGAGGTGTGGAATGCGAGTTCAGGGATCCTCATGCCTTGTCGAGCTGGCTCGACCCGATCGAAATGCGGACGTGCGCCGTGAACGCTACGATCCAGGCTGCTATCTGGCCGCCGTTCTCCACTTCGAGCCAGAGTCCATAGGTATCTGCTTGCGGGATCCAGTGGAAATGTACTGGAGCGAAAGCCTTCAGGGCGCGCGGAAGGCGTCGCTCTGGATGAATGTCACCACGCGCTCCACTGCCCGGCGCATCACCTCGGCCCCTTTTTCGGCTGTACCCTTGGTGGCGTCGCCGAGCACGCCGGTCTCGGTCTGGGCACGGTAGCTCCGGGGACGGAGGAAATCGGGGAAGTCGTGGTGCAGAGCCGGCTCGGTACGCACTGCTCGCTCCATCCGCACGTGCTCGGGCACCAGGTAAAGCATCACGCTAGTGCCGAACTCGGCGGCATGCCCGTGCGGCAGCACATCGCTCTCGACTAGATCCTCGACCAGGGGCTGGATGAAGCGCCACCAGTCGATCTGCGCGCAGCGTATCGGATACGCAGCTTCGAGCTCGAGTGCCAGCTCGTTGAGGTAGGGGACGTTACCAGCGTGACCATTGACGAACAGGAGACGGCGGCAGCCCCAGCGGATGAAGCTCTCGGCCACGTCACGGGTGTAGGCGAGGAGCGACTGGGGGCGGACCGAAAGGGTGCCGGGGAACTCAGCCAGTGACTGCGAGAAGCCGACCGGGATCAAAGGTGCCACGAAGGCAGGTACTTGCTCGGCCACGCGTTGGGCCAGCGCCAGCGTGGCGATGCCGTCGGCGCCCATCGGCAGGTGCGGGCCGTAGACCTCGACCGCGCCGAGCGGGATCAAGACCAGATCGGTCTCGCGGCGCAGGGCATCGAAGTCCAGCCAGGTCA